>JBCBSZ010000033.1:0-56093 GCA_039818945.1 Actinomycetota bacterium | reverse complement strand
TCGACGGGCTGATGACCAACTTCCACCTGCCGAAGTCGACCTTGCTCATGCTCGTCGAGGCCTTCGTCGGCCCCCGCTGGCGCGAGCTCTACGCCGCAGCGCTCGCCGACGACTACCGGTTCCTCTCCTTCGGCGACGCCATGTTGCTGGAGCGCTCGGCGTGAGCGCGGCGGTCCGCCTCCAGGTCACGGCGACCGACGGCGACGCCCGGGCCGGGCTGCTGCACACCCCGCGCGGGGCGGTGCGGACGCCGACGTTCATGCCGGTCGGCACCCGGGGGGCGATCGTGCACCTCGACGCCAACGACTACGAGGCGTTCGACGAGCGGCTCCGACCCGACGTCGTGCTCGGCAACACCTACCACCTCATGCTGCGGCCGGGCGCGGACGTGATCGAGCGACTGGGCGGCCTCCACGGCTTCACGTCCTGGGACGGCCACCTCCTCACCGACTCCGGCGGCTACCAGGTCATGTCGCTCGAGCCGAAGGTCGACGACGACGGCGTCACCTTCCGCTCGACCTACGACGGCGACGTCGTGCACTTCACGCCCGAGGAGGCGGTGCGCGTGCAGAGCCAGCTGGGTGCCGACATCCAGATGGTGCTCGACGTGTGCCCGCCGTACCCGTCCGAGCCCGACGTCGTCCGCCTGGCGATGGATCGCACCCACGCCTGGGCCGCCCGGGCCCGCGACGCCCACCGGCGCGAGGACCAGGCGCTCTTCGGCATCGTCCAGGGGTACCTCGACCCGGAGCTGCGGGCCGAGAGCGCCGCGGCGCTGGCGGAGCTCGACTTCACCGGGCACGGCATCGGGGGCCTGTCGGTCGGGGAGCCCCGTGAGCTGATGCTCCCGGCGATCGAGGCCGTCGTCGACGTGTTGCCGCAGGCGAAGCCCCGCTACCTGATGGGCGTCGGCGACCCGGCCAGCATCGTGGAGGCCGTCGCCCGCGGCGTCGACATGTTCGACTGCGTCCTGCCCACCCGGCTGGCCCGGCACGGCACGCTGCTCACCGCCGCGGGCAAGATCAACATGCGCAACGCCAAGCACGCCGACGTCGACGAGCCGATCGACCCGGCGGGGACCCATCCGGCCTGCGAGCGGTTCAGCCGCGCCTACCTCCGTCACCTGCTGCTGGTGAAGGAGCCGACCGCCGGGCGGATCCTCACCCTGCACAACCTCTGGTTCCTGCTCGACCTCGTGGCGAGGGTCCGCGAGGCCGTCGCGGGGGGCACGTTCGAGGCGCTGCGGGCCGAGGTGATGGAGGTCTGGGCATGAGCCGCGCCGGTGTTGCCACGTGGCGGCGGCGCCTCGGCGCTACCCTCGCCTGCGGTTCGTCGAGCATCCTCCGAGCAACAAGGACGTCATGGAGCTCCTGATCTTCCCGATCCTGATGATCGGGCTCACGTGGCTGCTGCTCGTGCGTCCGCAGCGAGCGCGCCTGCGCGAGCGGGAGGCACTCGTCAACGCGCTCGAGGTGGGCGACACGATCGTCACCGCCGGTGGCCTGCATGGCGTGATCGTCGCCGTCGACGACGAGACCATGCGAATCGAGGCCGCGCCCGGTGTCGAGCTGACCTTCGACATCCGCGCCGTCCAGCGCTTCGAGGGGCTCGAACCGCAGTCGCCCGACGACGAGGGCGGGCAGGAGACCGATCGATGAGGCGTGGGCTCGTCGTCCAGCTCAGCCTCGTCGCCCTGGTCGCCGTCGGTGGGTTGATCATCACGCTCATCGTCGGGAACCGGCCGCTGCTCGGCCTCGACCTGCGCGGTGGCGTGTCGGTCGTGCTGCAGCCGACGTCCGATGCCGAGAGCGACCAGCTCGACCAGGCGATCGAGGTGATCCGGAACCGGGTCGACGGGCTCGGCGTCGCCGAGCCCGACATCACCCGCCAGGGCGACTCCATCGTCGTCCAGCTGCCCGGCGTCGACGACTCCGAGCGGGCCCTCGAGCTGGTCGGTCAGACGGCCGAGCTGCGGTTCCGGATCGTCGCCAACACCGGCGGCCAGGTGGCCGAGTTCCCGTACACGCCCGAGGGCGCGGCGCTGGCGGTCGAGGTGGCCGAGCAGTTCCGCCAGCTCACCGGCGCCAACGCCGGACCGGTGATCAACCCCGACGACTTCGACCCGACGACCGGCCCCATCACCAACCCGAACGCCACCACCACGACGGTCGCGCCCGCGACGACGCTGGCGCCCGAGGAGCCGGCCGAGGACGAGAACGGCGCCGGGGCCGCCGCCGTGCCGGTCGCCTTCGCTGCGGAGACGACGGCGACGACCGCGGCGCCCGAGACGACCGAGGCACCTGCCGAGACCTCGCCGACGACGACCGAGGCGCCCGACGGTGGCACGACCGACACCACGGTCGCGCCGGCGACCACGCTGCCGCCGATCGATCCCGAGGACGCCATCACGCCCCGCGACGAGGACACGGTCAACAACGTCGTCGTGCTCCCCGACGTCGATCGGGAGCGCCTCTTCGTCCTCCTGCCGGCCGAGGCGACCGGCGAGATCGTCGAGGACGCCGAGGCGAGCCTCGATCCGCTGACGCTCGGCGACTGGATCGTCAACCTCGACTTCACCGGGCCCGGTGGCGTCCTCTTCGACCAGATCGCCGCAGCCAACGTCGGTCAGGAGCTGGCGGTGGCGCTCGACGGCATCGTCTACTCCGACGCCACGATCCGCCAGGCCAACTTCGGTGGGTCGGCCCAGATCTCGGGCGGCTTCACCGAGTCCGAGGCCAAGGACCTCGAGACGGTGCTCAAGTTCGGCGCCCTGCCGATCGAGCTCGAGCCGGCCACGGTCCAGACCGTCTCGGCGACGCTCGGCAACGACGCCCTCAACGCCGGGATCATTGCCGGCATCGTCGGCCTCATCCTGGTGGGCATGTTCATGACGGCCTACTACCGCCTGGCCGGACTGATCTCGATGCTGGGGCTGGCGGTGTCCGGCGCCCTGCTCTGGTCGACGATCTCGCTGCTCGGAGAGACGAGCGGATTGGCGCTCACGCTCGCGGGCGCGACCGGCATCATCGTGTCGATCGGCGTCCAGGTCGACTCCAACGTCGTCTACTACGAGCGGCTGAAAGAGGAGATGCGCCGGGGGAGGAGCCTGCGGGTCTCGGCCGACGCCGGCTTCCAGCACGCCTTCTCCACGATCGTGAAGGCCGACGTCGCCTCGCTGATCGGCGCTGGGCTGCTCTACTGGTTGACGGTCGGCCCGGTGCGGGGCTTCGCCCTGTTCCTCGGCCTCGCGACGATCCTCGACCTCATCGTCTCGTACCTGTTCATGCGGCCGGCGCTCGTCATGCTCGCCCGCCGCCGCGGTGCGGACCCGCGCAAGATCATCGGCATCGACGTCGCGACCACCGGAGGCGCATCGTGAAGGATCTGCTCCGACGCCTCTACTCCGGCGAGAACGACGTCGACTTCCTCGGCACCCGCCGGACGGTCGCCATCGTCACCGCCGTGCTCGTCGTCGTGCTCGGCGGCTCGCTGCTGTTCCGGGGCCTCTCGCTCGGCATCGAGTTCGAGGGCGGTGTGGTGTGGGAGGTGCCCCAGGCCGACGACGTCTCGACGTCGGACGTGGAGGACCTGCTCGACGGCCTCGGCGTGACGAGCGACCGGGTCCAGACCGTGTCCGGCCTCTCCGGCGACCTCTTCCGGGTGCGGGGCAGCACCGAGGACCTGGAGCGCCAGGAGGAGGTGCAGGCGGCGCTGGCCGAGCTCAACGGCGTGACGATCCAGGACGTCAGCCGCGAGGAGGTCGGCCCCTCCTGGGGTGACGAGATCACCGAGCAGGCGCGCACGGCGCTGATCTGGTTCTTCATCGTGATCTCGGCGTACATCGCCATCCGCTTCGAGTGGCGCATGGCGATCGCCGCGTTCGTGGCGTTGGTCCACGACATCGGCGTGTCGGTCGGCGTGTACTCGCTGTTCCAGTTCGAGGTGACGCCGGCGACGGTGATCGCGTTCCTCACGATCCTCGGCTACTCCCTCTACGACACGATCGTCGTGTTCGACAAGATCAACGACAACACGGCGCTGATGACCGCTCGCGGCAACGACAGCTACGCCGAGGTGGTGAACCGATCGCTGAACCAGGTCGTGATGCGCTCGATCAACACCAGCATCACGTCGGTGCTGCCGGTGGCCTCGATGCTGATCGTGGGCTCGCTGCTCCTCGGGGCGTCCGCGCTGCAGGAGTTCGCGCTGGCCCTGCTCGTCGGGATGCTCGCCGGCAGCTACTCCTCGATCTTCATCGCCACCCCGGTGCTCGTCGCGCTCCGCGAGCGCAAGCCGCCGGAGGTCCGTGCCGCCACCGAGGAGACCCTCGCGGTCGACCATCCGCTCGCCGGCGGCAGCGCACCGCGGCCACGCCGCCGCTCCAAGCGTCGCTGACGGCGAGCGCCGCGAGAACAGCGCTGTGGTGTCACGGTCCGGCGGGTCCGTGACGGTACGGTTTCGATATGACGTCCTGGCTCGGCGACCACATCCGGGTGATCCCGGATCACCCCGAGCCCGGCGTGTCGTTCAAGGACCTGACGCCGGTCATGGGCGATCCCGAGCTCTTCGCCCGGGTCGTCGACGAGCTGGCCGACCGGGTCGCCGGCCACGATCCGGACGTCATCGTCGGGATGGAGGCGCGCGGCTTCATCTTCGGCGCCCCCGTCGCCCACCGGCTCGGGATCGGCTTCGTCCCGGTCCGCAAGCCCGGGAAGCTCCCGGCACCGACGGTCGGGGTCACCTACGAGCTCGAGTACGGCTCCGACGGCCTCGAGATGCACCGCGACGGGGTGATGCCCGGTGCACGGGTCGGCATCGTCGACGACGTGCTCGCCACCGGCGGCACGGCCCGGGCGGTGCTCGACCTGCTCGCCGAGCTCGAGGCGACGCCGACCGCGCTGACGGTGGTCGTCGAGCTCGCCTTCCTCGAGGGCCGACAGCGCCTCGACGGGCTCGACGTCGACGCGCTCCTGGTGGAGGCGGGCTGACGTGGCCGTCGTGAGCCGGGTGCTGCCGTGGCGTCGAGCCAGCGATGCCGATGCCGATCTCATCGCCCCGGTCATCGCGCGCTACCGCCAACGTTGGCCCCGGTCCGACGCCGGCCTCATCCGCGACGCCTACGTCGCCGCCCGCGAGGCCCACGAGGGTCAGCGCCGCCGCTCGGGTGAGGACTACATCCACCACCCGGTCGCGGTGGCGCTCATCGTGGCCGAGCTCGGGCTCGACGACGTCACCATCGCTGCGGCCCTGCTCCACGACGCCGTCGAGGACACCCGCATGACGTTGTCCGACGTGCAGGTGAACTTCGGCGACGAGATCGCCGCGCTCGTCGACGGCGTGACCAAGCTCGACCGGCTGAGCTTCGCCACCAAGGAGGCCCAGCAGGCGGCCACGATGCGCAAGATGCTCGTGGCGATGGCCCGCGACCTCCGGGTGCTCATCATCAAGCTGGCCGACCGGCTCCACAACATGCGCACGGTGGGCGCGCTCCGGGCCGAGAAGCAGGAGCGCATCGCCCGCGAGACCCTCGACATCTACGCACCCCTGGCCCACCGCCTCGGCATGCAGGAGCTGAAAGTTCAGCTCGAGGACCTCGCCTTCGCCGCCGCCCATCCCCGCCGGTACGCCGAGATCGACCACATGGTCGCCACCCGCACCCCGGAGCGCGATCGGCTCCTCGCCGACGTCGTCACCGAGATCGAGAACCGCCTCGGCGAGCTCGGCATCAAGGCCACCGTGACCGGGCGCAAGAAGGAGCTCTGGTCCGTCTACGAGAAGATGGTGGTCAAGGGCAAGGAGTTCAACGAGATCTTCGATCTCATGGGCATCCGGATCATCGTCGACTCGGTTCGCGACTGCTACGCCACGCTCGGCTCGATCCACTCCACCTGGCGCCCCGTGCAGGGTCGTTTCAAGGACTACGTGGCGATGCCGAAGTTCAACCTCTACCAGTCGCTGCACACGACCGTGGTGGGGCCGGGCGGCAAGATCCTCGAGGTGCAGATCCGCACCGCCGAGATGCACCAGCGGGCCGAGTTCGGCGTGGCCGCCCACTGGCAGTACAAGTCGAAGACGGACAAGGCCGACGTGCCGTGGCTCAACCGGATCGTCGACTGGGAGTCCGAGACCACCGATCCCGACGAGTTCATGCAGAACCTGAAGATCGACCTCGAACAGGACGAGGTCTTCGCGTTCACGCCCAAGGGCGACGTCATGACGCTGCCGGTCGGGGCCACCCCGGTCGACTTCGGCTACTCGATCCACACCGACGTCGGCCACGCCACGATCGGCGCCCGGGTCAACGGCCGCCTCGTGCCGCTCGACCGCGAGCTGCTGTCGGGCGACACCGTCGAGATCTTCACGTCGAAGGTCGAGGGAGCCGGCCCGTCGCGCGACTGGCTGCAGTCGGTGGCCACGCCGCGAGCGCGCAACAAGATCCGCCAGTGGTTCGCGAGGGAGCGTCGCGAAGACGCCATCGAGACCGGCAAGGACGACCTGGTCAAGGCGTTCCGTCGCGAGGGCTTGCCGAGCCAGAAGCTACTCGGCAGCGACGCGCTGCAGCTGGTGGCCATCGCGCTCAACCACGCCGACCTCGACTCGCTCTACGCCGCCGTCGGCGAGGCGCACGTCAGCGCGCGGTCGATCGCCCAGCGCCTCGCCCGCGAGCTGGAGGGGCCGGCGACCGAGGAGGTCCTGCCGACCACCGTCTCCCGCCACAGCAAGCGGGCCAAGCGGGCGCAGCCCTCGGTGCACGTCGAGGGGCTCGACGACGTCATGGTCCGGCTCGCCCGCTGCTGCACCCCCGTGCCCGGCGACGAGATCATGGGCTTCGTCACCCGCGGCCGTGGCGTCAGCGTGCACCGGGCCGACTGCGCCAACGCCGTGTCGCTGTCCGAGGGTCAGGCCGGTCGGCTCATCGACGTCGAGTGGGACAACGAGGGCGGTGGAGCGTTCACGGTCGCCCTCGAGGTCAAGGCGTTCGACCGGGCCGGCCTCCTCACCGAGGTGAGCCAGATCTTCTCCGAGCACCGGCTCAACATCCTCAGCTGCGCGACGACCACCAGCGGCGACCGGGTGTCCAAGCTCCGATTCGAGTTCGAGCTCGGCGACGCGGGGCACCTCGACTCGCTGCTCCGGGCGATCCGCCGGGTCGACTCCGTGTACGACGTGTACCGCCTGCTCCCGGGCCAAGGGCCCGAGCGGCCCGCCGAGCGAGCGGATGCGCAGCGTCACGGGAGTGATGCGGAGCATCGAGGAAGCGAGACCTGAGCGGGAGACACAGGGCCCGAGCGGCCCGCCGAGCGAGCGGAGACCGCGGAGAGCTGAGCGGCCCGCCGAGCGAGCGGAGACCGCTGAGTCCTGACCCGACGTCGCTCGATCGCGCCCACCCAAATCGGCGGTGTCGGAGCCTGCCAGCTCTACACTCTGGCCCGGCATGAGCGAACAGGCCCCTCGCCGGCAGGCCTTCCAGGCCCCACCCGGAACCCGCGACGTCCTTCCCCCCGAGTCGGATCGATGGATCCGCCTCCTGGCGACCGTGCACGGCCGCATGCACCGCGCCGGCTACGGCCTCATCCACGGGCCGCTCTTCGAGGACATCGGCGTGTTCCAACGCCTCGGTGAGGGCACCGACGTCGTCACGAAGGAGATGTACGACTTCATCGACAAGGGCGACCGCCACATCGCGCTCCGCCCCGAGAGCACGGCCTCGGTCTGCCGGGCGTTCGTCCAGCATCGCCCCGCCACGCCGTGGAAGGTCTGGTACACGTCCGCCCACTTCCGGTACGAGCGAGCCCAGGCCGGGCGCTACCGCCAGCACCACCAGATCGGCGCCGAGGTGCTCGGATCCGAGGACCCCGACGTCGACGTCGAGATCATGGCGCTGGCCTGGGGCGTGCTGCGAGATCTCGGCCTCGAGCGGGTGCTGCTGGTCATCAACTCGATGGGCGACCCGACGACCCGCGTGTCCTACGCCGCCGCGGTGGCCAGCTGGTTGCGAGAGCGGGCCGATCAGCTCGATCCGACCGATCAGGCGAAGATCGACACCCATCCGATGCGGGTCCTCGACTCCAAGAAGGAGGCGACCCGCGCCGTCGTCGCCGACGCCCCGCAGGTGAGCGATCACCTGTCGCCCGAGGCGTTGGCGCACTTCGAGCGCGTGCAGGAGGGGCTCGGGGCGCTCGACATCCCGTTCGCCATCGATCCCCGCCTGGTCCGGGGGCTCGACTACTACACGCACACGACGTTCGAGTTCCAGAGCTCGGCGCTGCAGTCGGCGCAGTCCACGGTGTGTGGAGGAGGTCGCTACGACGGCCTGGTGGAGGACCTGGGCGGACCGGCGACCCCCGGCATCGGGTTCGGCATGGGCATCGAACGGCTGCTGCTCGCCGTCGACGCGGAGCGGGGCGTCGTCCCGCCGCCGCCGGCGGTGGAGGTGTTCGTCGTCGACGCGACCGACGGCAGCGTCGCCCGCGACCTGAGCCATCGCCTCCGCGAGGCGGGCCTCGCCGTCGACCGGGCCTTCGACCGGCGATCGATGCGCTCCCAGATGAAGAGCGCTGATCGTAGCGGCGCACACGTCGCGGTGATCGTCGGCGAGCAGGAGCTCCAGGACGGGGTCGTGACGCTGCGCGACCTGCGGGGCGAAGCCGGCCAGGAGACGGTGCCGGCCGACGACGTGCTCAACGGCCTGCGCGCCATGCTGTCGGCGCCCGAGGCCGAGCGAGATCAGCGCCGCTACGACTGGCTCGGCGGCGAGGAGTGAGCAGCACCCACCGGCACCAGGCGGTGCGGGTGGGGACGACGAGAGAGACGGCCACGGACCGGACAGGGTCGGTGGCGACGCACCTGGAGGACCTGTGGCATACCGAACCGATCTGTGCGGCGAGCTGACCGCCGAGGACATCGACCGCGAGGTGACGGTGTGCGGGTGGGTCCACCGCCGCCGCGAGCACGGCGAGCACCTCGCCTTCGTCGACCTGCGCGACCACACGGGCATCGTGCAGACCGTCGTCGACGGTTCGGTCGACGTGCGCTCCGAGTACGTGATCCAGGTGACCGGCACGGTTCGGCGCCGGCCGGAGGGCACCGAGAACGCCAACCTCGCCACCGGTGAAGTCGAGCTCGGTGACTGCACGGTCCAGGTCCTGACCGCGTCGGAGCCGCCGCCGTTCCCGCTCGATCGGGCCGACGAGGTCGACGAGGTGACCCGGATCCGGCACCGCTACGTCGATCTGCGCACCGACCGCCTGCAGCACAACCTCCGCCTCCGGGCCCGGATCAACGCCGCCGTCCGCGAGGCGATGGAGGAGCAGGACTTCGTCGAGGTCGAGACGCCGAACCTCATCGCCTCGACCCCCGAGGGTGCCCGCGACTTCGTCGTGCCGAGCCGGCTCCATCCCGGCAGCTTCTACGCGCTCCCGCAGAGTCCGCAGCTCTTCAAGCAGATGTGCATGGTCGGCGGGATCGATCGCTACTACCAGATCGCCCGCTGCTTCCGCGACGAGGACCTTCGCGCCGACCGGCAGTTCGAGTTCTCCCAGCTCGACCTCGAGATGAGCTTCGCCGAGCAGGACGAGGTGCTCGAAGCCGTCGAGTACGCCGTGAAGATGGCCGCCTACGAGGCGACCGGTGAGAGCCCGGCCGACTTCCCGCGGATCACCTGGCTCGAGGCGATGGAGCGCTTCGGCTCCGACAAGCCCGATCTGCGGTTCGGGATGGAGCTCGTCGAGCTCACCGACCTGTTCGGCTCGACCGAGTTCAAGGTCTTCCAGGCGCCGTCGGTCAAGGGCATCCGCCACGAGGGCGGCGGCGACATCGGGCGCAACCAGCTCGATGCGCTCACCGACCAGGCCAAGCGCTGGGGTGCGAAGGGGCTGGTCTGGATGAAGGTCGGCGACGGTGGCGAACTGAGCTCGCCGATCGCCAAGTTCCTCAGCGGCGACGAGCTCGACGGCATCCGCGACCGCCTCGGTGGCGAGCCCGGTGACGTGCTCTACCTCGTCGCCGACGACCAGCACGTGGTCTGGCACGTGCTCGGCCTGCTGCGTCTCGAGCTGGGCCGCCCACCGGTCAACGAGGGTGGGCTGCACTTCCTGTGGGTGACCGACTTCCCGCTGTTCGAGGCCAGCGTCTCGGGTGAGCCGGTGCCGGCCCACCACCCGTTCACGATGCCGCACCCGGACGATCTGCCGAAGCTCGTGCCGGGCGGCCCCCTGACCGAGATCCGCTCCCAGGCCTACGACCTGGTGCTGAACGGGTGGGAGCTCGGCTCGGGCAGCGTCCGGATCCACCAGGGCGACGTCCAGCAGCAGGTGTTCACCGTGCTCGGCATCGACGCCGAGGAGGCCCAGGAGCGCTTCGGCTTCCTGCTCGACGCGTTCCGCTACGGCGCACCGCCCCACGCCGGCTTCGCGTTCGGGCTCGACCGCCTCGTGGCGCTGCTGGCCGGCGAGGAGAACATCCGCGAGGTGATCGCCTTCCCCAAGACCCAGTCGGGCACCGACCCCCTCACCACGGCACCGACCGGGATCGACGACCGTCACCTCGACGAGCTGGGCCTCCGACTGCTGCCGAAGAAGGAGTAGCGACCGGTCGGGTGAGCGTCAGATGGCGCGGCCGGCGTCCTGCCAGTACCGGTCGCGGAGGAGGCGCTTGTAGAGCTTGCCGGTCTCGGTCCGGGGGAAGTCGTCCTCGAAGTCGATGGACCGCGGCACCTTGTACCCGGCCAGCTCGCCCCGGACGTGGGCCCGGATCTCCTCGGCCAGCTGGTCGGACGCCTCGAACCCGTCGAGGAGCTTCACCGCTCCCTTGACCTCCTCGCCGAACTCCTCGTTCGGGATGCCGAACACGGCCGCGTCGGCGACCGCGGGATGTGTGACCAGGACCCCCTCGATCTCGGCCGGATAGATGTTGACCCCGCCGCTGATGATCATGTCGATCTTGCGGTCGGACAGGTGCAGGTAGCCCTCGTCGTCGAGGAAGCCGATGTCCCCGGTGGTGAACAGGCCGCCGTCGCGCCGGTTGGCCCGGGTCTTCTCCTCGTCCTTGTGGTACTCGAACTCGGTCCCCATCAGGTTCTTCATCCAGATGGTCCCCGAGTCCCCGGTGGGGACGGCCTCGCCCTCGTCGTCGAGGATGTGGATCTCGACCATGCCCAGCGACTTGCCGACGCTGGTCGGGTGATCGGGCCACTCGTCGCCGCGGATGGCCGTGACGACCGAGCCCTCGGTCGAGCCGTAGTACTCGTGGACGACCGGGCCCCACCACTCGAGCATGCGCCGCTTGACCTCGGGCGAGCACGGCGCCGCGCCGTGCCAGACGCACTGCAGGCTGGATCCGTCGAAGGCCGCCTTGGTGTCGTCGTCGAGGCGGAGGAGGCGCACGAACTGGGTCGGAACGAGGTGGATGTTCGTGACGGCGTGTTCGTCGATGAGCTGCAGCGTCTCCGCCGGGTCGAAGCGGTGCCGCGACACGATCGTCGAGCCGGAGATGAAGGGCAGGAACGACCAGGCCCACTGCGCCGAGTGGTACACGGGACCCACGATCAGCGTGGTGCCGTCGGCGGGGACGTCGAGCGTGCCGGTCAGGCCGGCACCGATGAACTCGAGGATCGCGGGGTCGGCGTTGCCGCCGCCGAGCGGTCCGCCCGAGGCCACCCCCTTCGGCCGGCCGGTGGTGCCCGAGGTGTAGAACATCGGGCCGCCGAGGCCCTGGTCGTCGGGCTCGTCGTCGGGGTGTGCGGCGAGGAGCTCCTCGTACGCGGTGCCCAGATCGGCCGGCTCGCCGATCACCACGACCCGTCCCCCGAGGTCGGGGGCGTCGTCCCGGGCGAGCGCCTCGCGGGCGAGGTCGACGAACTGGTCCTCGACGATCATCCCCTTCGAATCGGAGTTCTCGAGGACGTAGGCGAGCTCGGCCGCGCTCCAGTGCCAGTTGACCGGGACGTAGCGGATGCCGGCGTGGCTGACCGCTCCGGCGACCTCGTACCACTCGCGACGGTTGCCCGACACGACCGAGATCGTGTCGCCCGCCACCAGGCCCATGGCGCGCAGCCCGTGGATCAAGCGGTTGATCCTCGACTCGGCCTCGGCCCACGACGTGGTGCCCCGCTCGTCGATCAACGCCGGATGGTCACCCTTGGCGGCGGCGTGCTTCCCCAACAGGACGGTCATCGTCCCTCCTCCCCTGGCGCACGATCATCGCCGGTGGGGTGTGCGCCGGGCCACTTCGCCGGCACGCCCACGGCTACGGTCGAGTCGATGGCCGACGACCTCTTCGCCGCCGCGGCGCAGGATCACCGCGAGCAGCACGCGCCGCTGGCCGATCGGCTCCGGCCCGTCCGCCTCGACGACGTCGTCGGGCAGGACCACCTGCTCGCCGAGGGCGCGCCGCTGCGGACCCTGATCGAGGCCGACCGCATGCCGTCGATCATCCTCTGGGGACCGGCCGGGACCGGGAAGACCACCTTGGCGAGGGTGATCGCCCGCACCACCGCTCGGGCGTTCGAGGAGCTGTCCGCCGTGTCCGCCTCGGTGAAGGACGTCCGCCGGATCGCCGCCGAGGCCGAGGCCCGCCTGGGCGAGCGCGGGGTGCGGACGATCCTCTTCCTCGACGAGGTGCATCGCTTCTCCCGCAGCCAGCAGGACGCCCTGCTCCCTCACGTCGAGAGCGGGCTGCTCACGCTCATCGGCGCCACGACGGAGAACCCGTTCTTCTCGGTCAACGGCCCACTCCTGTCGCGGGCCACGTTGTTCCGGCTCCACTCGATCGATCTCACGGGTCTGGATCGGCTGATCGACCGGGCGCTGCCCCACGTGGGCAACGAGATCGAGCCCGGGGCCCGTGCCCATCTGGTCCGCACCGCCGCGGGTGACGGCCGGTCGTTGCTCACGGCGCTCGAGCTGGCGTCGGGGCTCGCCACGGCCCGCGGTCGGGATGCGGCGATCACGCTGGCCGATGCCGAGGCGGCCGTCGACCAGCAGGCGCTCGGCTACGGCGACGACGGGCACTACGACGTCACGAGTGCCCTCATCAAGTCGATCCGGGGCTCCGACGTCGATGCCGGGCTGTACTGGCTGGCCCGGATGCTGGCCGCCGGTGACGACCCCCGCTTCATCGCTCGCCGGCTCGTCATCCTCGCCAGCGAGGACATCGGCGCCGCCGACCACACCTCCCTGCTGGTGGCCGACGCAGCCGCTCGCGCCGTCGAGTTCGTCGGGTTGCCCGAGGTGCGCCTCAACCTGGCGCACGCCGTCGTGCACCTGGCCAGGGCCCCGAAGTCCAACGCAGTCACAGTGGCCATCGGCGCCGCGGAGTCCGACGTGCGCGACGGCGTCGCGCAGGACGTTCCGATCCACCTCCGCGACGCGCACTACGGCGGCGCCCGTCAGCTCGGGCACGGTGAGGGCTACCGGTACCCTCACGACCATCCGGGCGGATGGGTCGAGCAGCGCTACCGACCGCCCGCCGTGGCCGACCACGTGTACTACCGTCCGACGGGACGAGGTGAGGAGGCCGACGGGCCGCCCCCGTCGACGTCTCGACCGACGAGCCCCCCGGTGGAGGATGCATGAGCGCAGGTGACCTGGCCGCTGTCGTCGTCGTGATCGTGAGCGTCGCGGCCGTCTGCGCCCTCCTGGTCACGCTGTGGGCGCTGCTGCGGGTGGTCGACCAGATGCGCCGCAGCGTCGACGAGCTGCGCGACGAGGCCATGCCGGCGGTCCAGGAGCTGCGGCGTGTGGTCGGCGTCGTCGACGACGACCTGGTCCGGGTCGAGGGCCTGCTCGACTCCGCGGAGGCCGTGGCCGACGCGGCGGAGTCCGCCGCCGAGACGGCCGATACCGTGTCCCGTCTGGTGCGCGTGCTCGCCGTCGGTCCGTTCGTCCGGATCGTGGCGATGTTCCGGGGCATCGGTCGAGGTGTCCGACGTCTGCGCCGGGGCCGGCGGGCCGAGGTCGAGAGCACCCCTGAACGCCCCCGCCTGGTGGCCTAGGCACTCGAGGAGGATCTTGTGCGACGACTGTTCTGGATCGGCGTCGGGGTCGGCTCGACGCTCTACACGCAGCGCCGGGTGAAGGAGGCCGTCGGCGAGGTCACCGCGGCCAACGTCGGACGCGAGGCCGTGCGCATGGCCCGACGCGTGGGCGACGACGTCGTGCGCTCCGTCGGCTCGGCCGTCTCCGAAGGCCGCGACACCGCCCGCCGCGAGGAGCGCATCCTCCGCTCGGAGCTGGGGCTGCGCCCCGACCCCCTGCGCGCCGTCGACTGAGCAGCAGCTCGGCTCCGAAAGCCCACGAGCAGGTGGTTGACCGCCGGTAGCATCTTCGAGGTGGACAGCAACGAGCTCCGAGCGGCCTTCACCGAGTTCTTCACCGAGCGCGGCCACCTCGCTCGGCCGTCGGCCAGCCTGATCCCGCACGAGCCGTCGCTGCTGTTCACCGTCGCCGGCATGGTGCCCTTCATGCCGTACTTCCTCGGCGAGGAGTCCCCGCCGGCGCCGCGCATCACGACCGTGCAGAAGTGCGTGCGGGCGGGTGGCAAGCAGAACGACCTCGACGAGGTCGGTCGCACCAAGCGCCACCTCACGTTCTTCGAGATGCTCGGCAACTTCAGCTTCGGCGACTACTTCAAGGCCGACGCCATCCCCTACGCCTGGGAGTTCTTCACCGAGGTCCTCGGCCTCGACCCCGAGCGTCTCTGGGTGACCGTCCACCTCACCGACGACGACGCCGAGCGGATCTGGATCGAGGACGTCGGCGTCCCGGCCGACCGGGTGCAGCGCCTCGGCGACGACAACTGGTGGGCCGCCGGCGACACCGGCCCCTGCGGTCCGTGCTCGGAGATCTTCTTCGACAAGGGCCCGGAGTACGGCGACGACGGCGGTCCGGCCCACGGTGGCGAGGAGCGCTACGTCGAGATCTGGAACCTCGTGTTCATGCAGTACCGGCGCGACGATGCCGGCGAGTTGCACGACCTGCCCGCGCCCGGCATCGACACGGGGGCCGGGCTCGAGCGGATCGCCGGCGTGCTGCAGGGCGTCGACTCCGTCTTCGACATCGACGTGTTCGTGCCGCTCGTCGAGGCGGCCGAGCGTGTCACCGGCGTGACCTACGGCGAGGACGACGAGCGCGACGTCAGCCTGCGCATCTTCGCCGAGCACGGGCGCTCGACCACCATGCTCGTCAACGACGGCGTGTTCCCGTCGAACGAGGACCGGGGTTACGTGCTGCGTCGGATCATCCGCCGCGCCGTGCGCCACGCCTGGAAGCTCGGTGTCGAGACGCCCGTCATGCCGGCGATGGTCGACACGACCGTCGAGGTGATGGGTGACGCCTACCCGGAGCTGCGCAAGAACCACGGGTTCATCCGCGACGTGATCGGCCGCGAGGAGGAGTCCTTCCGCCGCACGTTGGCCGCCGGCTCCCGGCTGCTCGACGCCGAGCTGGCCGATGTCGAGCCCGGTGCGACGCTGCCCGGCGACGTGGCGTTCACGCTGCACGACACCTACGGCTTCCCGGTGGAGCTCACCGAGGAGGTGCTCGACGAGCGGGGCTACCTCCTCGATCGCGAGGGCTTCGAGGTCGCCATGGACGAGCAGCGCCGCCGGGCCCGCGAGGCCGGACGGGGCGGGGGCTCGGGCGACGACACCCGCTACCGCGAGCTGCTGACCCAGTTCGGCGAGACCGAGTTCGTGCGCGACGTCGAGACGACCACCGGTCGAGTGCTCGCGGTGCTCGACGGCGAGCGCGAGGGCACCGCCGAGGTGTTCGTGCACCGCACGACCTTCTACGCGGAGTCCGGCGGTCAGATCGGCGACGTGGGCGAGCTGCGCTGGGACGGCGGTTCGGTCCGGGTCGACGACACCACCTATGCCGTGCCGGGCCTGCACCGCCACGTCGTCGAAGCCGGCGCCACGCTCCCCGAGGTGGGCGCCGAGGTCGAGACCGTCATCGACGGCGACCGTCGCGGCTCGATCAAGCGCAACCACACCGGCACCCACGTCCTGCACTGGGCGCTGCGCGAGGTGCTCGGCGAGCACGTCCAGCAGGCCGGCTCGTGGGTCGGTCCCGATCGGCTCCGCTTCGACTTCTCGCACTACGAGCCGGTCACCGCCGAGCAGCTGGCCGAGATCGAGGACCTCGCCAATCGCGAGCTGCTGACGAACGGCGGCGTCCGCCACTACGAGACGACCATGGACCACGCCACCGAGCTCGGCGCCATCGCCTTCTTCGGCGACAAGTACGGCGACGTCGTGCGCGTGCTCGAGGCGGGCGACAACTCGATCGAGCTGTGCGGCGGGACCCACGTGGGAGCGCTCGGCGACATCGGCCACCTGCGTGTCGTGTCGGAGAGCTCGATCGGGTCGAACCTGCGCCGCATCGAGGCGATCACGGGCACGGCCACCGTCGAGCGCCTCCGCCACCAGGAGGACATCGTCGGCGGCCTCGCTCAGCTGCTCGGGGTCAGCCCCGACGAGCTCCCGAAGGCGGTCGAGGGCCGTCTCGACGAGATCAAGTCGCTGCGCAAGGAGCTGAAGAGCTACGAGGCAGCTGCGGCGACGTCCAAGGCGCCGGAGCTGGCCGCGAGCGCGGTCGACGGCGTGGTCGTGGCCCGGGTCGACGGGCTGGAGCGCGACGGTGTCCGCGATCTCGTCGTGGCCGTCCGCGACCAGCCGGGCATCCGGGTGTCCGTCATCGCCGGCAGCCCCGAGGGCGGTGGCGTCGTGCTCGTCGCTGCCGTGACCCCCGACGCCGGCATCGAGGCCAAGGACCTGCTCGTCGACGCCACGAAGATCATCGGTGGCGGCGGGCGACCGGCACCCGACCTCATGGTGGCCGGCGGCCGCGACGTCGACGGGATCGATCCCGCGCTCGACCAGATCCGGGCGGCGGCGGGCATCGCCTGAATGAGCACCGGACGGGCGCTCGGGCTCGACCTGGGCAGCCGGCGCATCGGGGTGGCGATCAGCGACGCCGATCGCACGGTGGCCACCCCGATCGAGGTCATCGACGGTCGCGATCGCCAGCGGGCGCGACGTGAGATCGCGGAACTCGTGACAGAGTGGGAGGCTGATGTCGTCGTGGTGGGTCTGCCGCTGTCGCTCGACGGATCCGACGGTCCGGCGGCCCGGCAGGCCAGACTCGAGGCCGAGCGCCTCGCGGAGGTCGTCGGTGTCCCCGTCGAGCTCCACGACGAGCGTCTCACGACCGTGACGGCCCACCAGACCCTCAAGGAGCTCGACATGGATGCCGCAGCCCGTCGTCGGGTCGTCGACCAGGTCGCCGCCGCCATCATCCTCCAGAGCTGGTTGGAGTCCGCCCGATGACCGACGTGAAGCCCCCGGCCGACGAGGGCCCCGACGTCCCCGACTTCCTCCGGGCGCCGGTGACGACCGCCCCGCCGGAGGCCGAGCGGATGTCGCTGCTCGAGCGCGAGCGTCGTCGGCGCGAGGAGTGGCCGACCGAGTGGTGGGACGAGATCCCGGAGCGTCGCTTCGGCTGGTTGGGCACCCCGGTGGCGATGCTGATCCTCTTCGCCATCCTCGGCGCCTTCGTCTTCGCCGCCTACCAGGCGTACCGGTGGGGGACCGAGCAGCTCGATCCGCCCGGTGACCCGACCGGGCAGGTGATCCTGACCTTCGGCGACGGCGACACCGCCTCCAACATCGCCGACGAGCTCGAGGCCGAGGGGATCATCCCCAACGCGTCGTTCTACCGCTGGTACGTGCGCCTCAACGGCGGCACCGGCTTCCAGGCCGGCGACTACGAGTTCCAGCAGAACATGGCGACGTGGGACGTGATCGACGTGCTGGCGGCCGGTCCGGTGCAGATCGCGCAGGCGGTCACGTTCCCGATCCTGTTCCCGGAGGGCCTGACCGTCGAGGAGATCGTCAGCCAGGTCCGCAACGCCGGCGAGCTGCCCTACACGGCGTTCGAGTTCGAGCAGGCCCTCCGCCAGACCGACTACGTGAGCGAGTTCGCGCCGCCGCCCGGCCGGGTCCCCGAGGGGGCCGAGCCGCTCGAGGGGCTGCTGTTCCCCGACACCTACGCCGTGCAGGAGGGCGAGTCGCCGACGCTGCTGGTCGAGCGGATGCTGCGCCGCTTCGACGAGGTCGGTCGCCGGCTGATGCTCAACGCCTCGCGCGACCTCGTCGGCTACGACCCCTACGACGTGCTCGTGATCGCCTCGATGATCGAGGAGGAGGCGGCGACCCCCGAGGACCGCCCGCTGATCGCCCGGGTCATCTACAACCGCCTCGAGGTCGGCGAACCGCTCGGCATCGATGCGACGGTCATCTACGCCACGGGCGACAACGAGATCACCGCCAGCGACCTCGAGGTCGAGTCGCCCTACAACACCCGTCGGTTCGCCGGCATCCCGCCGACCCCGATCGCCTCGCCCGGTGCGGCATCGATCGAGGCGGCGCTGAACCCGGCCGAGGGCGACTGGTTCTACTACGTGCGCACCGAGGAGGACGGCAGCCACACGTTCGCCGTCACCCTCGAGGAGCACAACGCCAACGTCGAGATCTGTCGGGAGCGCGGCTTCTGCGGATGATGCCTCGGGTGACGGCCACGACCACGGTCGCCGCGGTGATCGGCAGCCCGATCCGGCACTCGATGTCGCCGGCGATCCACAACGCCGCGTTCGCCGAGCTGGGGCTCGACTGGGTCTACGGCGCCTTCGAGGTCGACGCCGACGGCGCGACCGCCGCGGTCGAGGCGATGCGGGCGCTGCGCCTGGGCGGACTCTCGGTGACGATGCCGGCGAAGCAGGGCGTCGCCGCCGCCGTCGATCGCTGCTCGGCCGACGCCGCGCTGCTGGGTGCGGTGAACTGCGTGCGGTGGGACGGCGACGAGCTGGTCGGTGAGAACACCGACGGCGCCGGGTTCGTCCGTTCGCTCGCCGACGAGGCGGGCGTCGATCCGGCCGGTCGACGATTCGCCGTCGTCGGTGCCGGGGGAGCGGCGCGCTCGATCGTCCTGTCCCTGACCAGGGCGGCCGCGGCCGAGATCGTGGTCGTGAACCGATCGGCCGGCCCGGCCGGTGTCGCCGCCGAGTTGGCCGGCCCGATCGGGCGCGTCGGCGGGCCCGGGGACGTCGCGGAGGCCGACGTCGTGGTCAACGCCACCTCGCTCGGCATGGCGGCGGACGACCCGCTGCCCGTGGCCCCCGAGGCGCTCCGACCCGGGCAGGTGGTGGCGGACATCGTCTACGCCCGGTCGTCGACGCCGCTCCTCCGGGCGGCCGCCGAGCGCGGCGCGGTCGCGTTGGGCGGGCTGGGCATGCTCGTCCAGCAGGCGGCGGTCGCCTTCGAGCACTGGACGGGCGAGCCGGCGCCCGTGGCCGCGATGCGCCGGGCGGTGGCCGAAACGGGCTGAACGCCCTGCTGCCAGAAATCTGTCAGGGAACGTCAAGCGACCTCACCTCCGTGCCGATGGACCACCAGGGCACGTAGGAGGATTTGTCGTGGCACTGCAGGGAACGCTCGCGGATTTCAGGATCGACGAGGTGCTGAGCCTGTTGGATCACGGCAAGAAGCGCGGTCGGCTCCGCGTCACCAGCCCTGCCGCCAGTGGCAACGTCTGGGTGGACAACGGCCAGGTCGTGGCCTCGGCCAACAACGCCGACGAGCCCGGCGGCGATCACACCGAGGTCGTCTTCCAGCTCATGCGGCTCGAGGACGGCGAGTTCCACTTCCACAGCGACGACTCGCCCGCCGCGAAGCCGGCGTCGGAGTCCATCACCGACGTGTTGAGCGCCAGCAGCGGACGGCTCGCCGAGTGGAAGCAGCTGTCGAAGGTCCTGCCGTCGGTGGAGCACTGGCTCGCCCTCACCGACGACATCAGCTCCGCCGCCACGATCGAGCCGCCCCAGTGGAAGGTGCTGGCGCTCATCGGCGGCGGCACGAAGATCGCCACGTGCGTCGACGAGCTCGGGCTCGGCCTCGTGCCGGGATGCCGGATCATCGTCGAGCTCGTCGAGCGCAAGCTGCTCGCCGTCACCGAGGCGCAGCCGGCCCGGGCGGTCGCACAGTCCGGTCGAGTCCAGGCGCAGCTGCCCTCCGTGGGCGCCCACGAGGGCGAGGCGGAGCAGGACGACGCAGCCAAGGCCGATGCCGAGGCGGACGATGCCCCCAAGGCGGCCGCCAAGGCCGGCGCCTCGGCGAAGGGAGCGAAGGCCAAGGACGAGCCCGCCGACGCCGAGGCCGAGGCGAAGGCCAAGGACGAGCCGGCTGACGCCAAGGCCGAGGCGAAGGCCGCTGACGGCGACACCGATCCCCAGGCCGACTCGGACGCCAAGGCCGAGGCGAAGGACGATGCCGAGGCGAAGGCCGAGGGCGAGCCGGCCGATGCGAAGGCGGAGGCCGAGGCGAAGGCGGACGAGGCCGACGGCGACGCTCCCGAAGGTGCCCCGGCCGACACCGACGCCGACGTGAACCCCCGGGCGCTGCTGCGCCTCCTGAACTCGGTCAAGTAAGCCCCCCAACCCGCAAGACCCGTCGCCGGGGACCCCCGGCCGATGGTGAGGTGCCATGTCGGAGCTCGTACAACTCGGCAAGCTCCTGGTCCACCAGGGCTTCATCACCGACGAGCAGCTCGACCGCGCCATCGAGATCCATCGTGAGACCGACGCCCCCCTCGGGCGCATCCTCGTCGACGAGCGGATGCTGGAGGAGTCGCAGCTGGTCGCGCTGCTCGCCGCCCAGCTGAACATGGAGTTCGTCGACCTCGATGCGATCACGGTCGACCCGGCGGCCGCCTCCGTCGTGCCCGCCAACCTCGCCCAGCGCTACAACGCCGTCCCCATCGCGTTCGAGGACGGCCGCCTGGTCGTCGCGATGGCCGATCCGGCCGACGTCGTGGCGATGGACGACCTGCGTTCGGTCGCCGGGGTCAACATCCGACCGGTGGTGGCCACCAGGGCGTCGATCCAGGCCGCCATCGAGCGCACGGCGAAGCTCGACACCGACGTCGAGGACCTCGGCTCGCTCGTCGCCGCCGAGCAGGACGACACCGACGACCTCGAGCAGCTCCGCGACCTCACCGAGGAAGCGCCGATCGTCAAGCTGGTCAACGGCATCATCTCCAACGCGCTCGCCGACCGTGCGTCGGACATCCACATCGAGCCCACCGAGACCGACGTCAAGGTCCGCTACCGGGTCGACGGCGTGCTGAAGCTGGCGATGACCACCAAGCGCGGCGTCGCCAACGGTCTCGTGTCCCGGCTGAAGATCATGGCCAGCATGGACATCGCCGAGCGCCGCAAGCCCCAGGACGGGCGGCTCTCGGTGAAGGTGAGCGGCCGCAACATCGACCTCCGCGTGGCGACGCTGCCCGTCGTACACGGCGAGAAGGTCGTCATGCGGATCCTGGACAACTCGACGGCGCTGCTCGACCTGCAGGACCTGGGCTTCCTACCCCAGACCATGGCGCGCTTCGAGAAGGCCTACTCGTTGCCCTACGGCACCATCCTCGTCACCGGGCCGACCGGCTCCGGCAAGTCGACGACGCTGTACTCGACGCTCAACCAGATCAACGATCCGACCAAGAACGTGATCACGGTCGAGGACCCGGTCGAGTACCGGATCCCTGGCATCAACCAGGTCCAGGTGAACAAGAAGGCCGGGCTGACCTTCGAGGCGGCGCTGCGGTCGATCCTGCGCTCGGACCCCGACATCCTGCTCATCGGTGAGATCCGCGACCACGAGACGGCGCTGATCGCGATGGAGGCCGCGCTGACCGGCCACCTCGTCCTCTCCACGCTCCACACCAACGACTCGACGTCCACGCCGACCCGCCTGGTCGAGATGGGCCTGGAGCCCTACCTGGTCTCCTCCGCCCTCGACTGCGTCGTCGCCCAGCGACTCGCCCGCCGACTCTGCGAGCACTGCCGGGAGGCCTACGTGCCCACCCAGGAGGAGCTCGAGGCGGCCAACTGGGACCTGCCGGTCCCCGAGAAGCTGTACCGCCCGCAGGGGTGCTCGAAGTGCTCCAGCACCGGGTACCGCGGCCGGCTCGCGCTGCACGAGGTGCTGATGATCACCGAGGAGGTCTCGACGCTGATCTCGGCCCGTGCCTCCAGCGAGGACATCCGCGACGTCGCCATGGAGCAGGGCATGACCTCCCTGCGCCTCGCCGGCCTGCACCAGGCGGTCAACGGGGCCACGAGCCTGGCCGAGGTCTTCCGGGTGGTTGCCTGAGCGCGACTCCTGTCGACTCCTCACGTGGAGGGTCGCACCGGCCGATGGGAGTCACATGGTCGCCACCTCGTCTCGACAACTCGCCGAGCTGCTCGTCGAACGACGGGTGCTCTCACGGGACCAGATGGTCACCGCTCTCGCTCAGGAGCAGCAGGAGGGCACCCCGCTGTCGGCGCTGCTGCTCCAGAGCGGGATGGTCGCGGAGAAGGACCTGATCGCCGCGGTCGCCCAGCAGGTGGGTGTGCCGTTCGCCGATCTGGCCACCCAGGCCCCCCGACCCGACCTGCTCGGCGTCGTCCCGGCGGACCTCGCCCAGCAGCTGAAGGTCGTCCCCCTCGACCTCGACGGCGACGTGCTGATCGTCGCCATGGAGGACCCTCGCGACGACGAGGGCCTCAAGATGCTCAAGGGGGCGACGGGCTACACGATCAAGGCGGCGCTGGCCGAGCGGGGCGAGCTGCTCCGCACCCTGGCCGAGATCCACGGCGGTGACACCGAGCAGATCCGGGCCGTCTCGGAGCTCCACCTCGACGAGCTGCTGATCGAGATGGTCGACAAGGGCGGGTCCGACCTCCACCTCACCGCCGGCATGCCGCCGGCGATCCGGCTCGACGGCGAGATCATGCGCCTCGACCACCATCCGGTGCTGAACGGCTCGGAGATCCGCCGGATGATGTACGAGGTCCTCACCCAGAAGCAGCGGGAGCGCTTCGAGGAGCACCTCGAGCTCGACACCTCGCACTCGATCCCGGACAAGGGTCGCTTCCGCGTGAACATGTTCGTGCAGCGCGACTCGGTCGGGTCGGTCATGCGTGCGATCCCCAGCGAGATCATCCCGCTGGAGAAGCTGCAGCTCCCCGATGCGGTGCTCCAGTTCGCCGAGCTGCCTCGCGGTCTCGTCCTGGTGACCGGTCCGACGGGTTCGGGCAAGTCGACGACCTTGGCCTCGCTGCTCGACGTCATCAACAACAGCCAGACCCGCCACATCATGACGGTCGAGGACCCGATCGAGTTCGTGCACCGTCACAAGCGCTGCGTCGTGAACCAGCGCGAGGTGGGGGAGGACACCCACTCGTTCGGGTCGGCCCTCAAGCACGTCCTGCGCCAGGACCCGGACGTGATCCTCCTCGGCGAGATGCGCGACCTCGAGACCATCT
Source organism: Actinomycetota bacterium (assembly GCA_039818945.1). Taxonomy (GTDB): domain Bacteria; phylum Actinomycetota; class Acidimicrobiia; order Acidimicrobiales; family Poriferisodalaceae; genus JBCBSZ01. The sequence continues at coordinate 32,732 of JBCBSZ010000033.1, read as the reverse complement.
CGACGGCGCTGACGGCGGCGGAGACCGGTCACCTCGTGTTCGCCACGCTCCACACCCAGGACGCGCCGCAGTCGATCGACCGCATGATCGACGTCTTCCCACCCGAGCAGCAGCAGCAGGTGCGGGTGCAGCTCGCCGTGACGCTCCAGGGCGTGATCACCCAGACGCTGCTCAAGAGCCGCGACGGCCGTGGGCGGGTCGCCGCCGTCGAGATCCTCGTGGCGATCCCGGCCGTGCAGAACCTCATCCGTGAGGGGAAGGCCCACCAGATCTACTCGACGATGCAGGCCGGCGCGAAGCACGGCATGCAGACCATGGACCAGTCGCTGGCGAACCTCGTCAAGGCCGGGCGCATCGAGATGAGCGCCGCCCTCGAGAAGTGCGCCGACGAGCAGAACCTCAAGACGCTCATCGGGCGCTGACCCCCAGCCAGGCACGGAAGAGGAAACGCGATGGCCGCATCGACCTACAGCTACAAGGTCAGGGACAAGGCGGGGAAGACCGTCGAGGGCAGCCTCGACGCAGACAGCGAGGAGCTCGTCCGCGCCAAGTTGCGCGAGATGGGCATGACGCCCGTCGAGATCAAGAAGGCCGGCACCGGCCTCAGCATGGAGATCAACATCCCCGGGCTGAGCGATCGGGTGAAGCTCAAGGAGATCGCGGTCTTCAGCCGGCAGTTCGCGACGATGATCAACTCCGGTCTGTCGCTGCTGCGGGCACTGAACATCCTGGCGTCGCAGACCGAGAACAAGGCGCTCAAGGAGATCATCAAGTCGATCGCCCGCGACGTCGAGCAGGGCGTGTCGCTCTCCGACGCCATGGTCAAGCACCCGAAGGCGTTCAACGACCTCTACATCGCCATGATCCGCGCCGGCGAGGTCGGCGGCGTGCTCGACTCGGTGCTGCTCAAGCTGGCGACGACGATCGAGAAGCAGGTCGAGCTGCGCCAGCGGGTGAAGTCGGCGATGACCTACCCGGTCGCCGTGCTCGGCCTCGTGATCCTGATCCTCACGGCGATGCTGCTCTTCGTCGTGCCGATGTTCGAGACGCTGTACGACGACCTCGACGGCACGCTGCCGATGCCGACGCAGATCCTCCTCACCGTGTCGCGGGGCTTCTCGTCGTTCTTCCCGTTCTTCCTCGTGGGGACCGGCCTCACGGTCTTCCTGATCAAGCGCTGGGGGAAGACCGAACGGGGCCGCTGGGTGCTCGACTCGATCAAGTTGAAGATCCCCGTCTTCGGCGTCCTCACCCACAAGACCGCCATGGCCCGCTTCTCCCGCACGCTGGAGTCGCTGCTCATGGCCGGCGTGCCGATCCTGGAGTCGCTCGACATCACCACCCAGACCGTCGGCAACGTCGTGGTGGCCAAGGCGGTGCGCGAGGTGCAGGACTCGGTCCGCGAGGGCGAACCGCTGGCGAAGCAGCTCGTCGCCCAGAGCATCTTCCCGCCGATGGTCGCGCAGATGATGGCGGTCGGCGAGGAGACCGGTGCCCTCGACGAGATGCTCGGCAAGATCGGCCAGTTCTACGAGCAGGAGATCGACGCCCTCGTCGACGCCCTGACCTCGCTGCTCGAGCCGCTGCTGATCGTCGTGCTCGGCGGCACCGTCGGCGGCATGGTCGTCGCGCTCTACATGCCGATGTTCAACATCGTGAACCTGATCGAGTAGGGCCAACCACACCACAGGCATCGCCCGCACCCCCGGTTCCCTCACGGAGCCGGGGGTGCTTCGCGCAACCGCCGCACAACCCTCCCGAAATCGGGGAAGAACCGCTCAGGGTGGGCCCCGGACTCGCCGAAGGATCCTCGACGGCAGTGGCCGCCGGGCATCCGGTGGGAGCGACCGTCACATCCATTGACAGATCATTCCCACTCCGAAAGGAACCACGATGCTCAAGCGCATTCGTGAGAACGAGGACGGCTTCACGCTCATCGAGCTGATGGTCGTGGTCCTCATCATCTCCATCCTCATCGCCATCGCCATCCCGACCTTCCTCGGCGCCCGTGAGGGTGCCCAGGACCGGGGTGCGCAGTCGAACCTGCGCAACGCTCTGACCGGTGCGAAGGTGCTCTTCGCCGACGACGGCACCTACGTGTCCGCCGACGACACGGGTCTCGCTGCGGTCGAGCCGAGCCTCACCTTCAGCGACTCAGGTGACGTCGTCGCCGCCTTCGGGACCGTCTCGGTCGAGGTCAGCACCACCACCACGGCGAACGACACCTTCACCGCGGCCGCCATGAGCGAGTCGGGCGACTGCTTCTTCATCCAGGACAACGGCTCCGGCACCACGTTCGGTGTCGACGACAGCGCCGCTGCGTGCGATCCGTCGGCTCCGGTCGGCCTCGCCGCCGATGGTTGGTAGACCACGACCAACCTGAACTCGGGCTTCGGGCCGTCCCTCCTGCGGAGGGGCGGCCCGTTCCGCGTTTTCGCCCGGGCTCCCGTGGCCGACAGGAGTGACGTGGACCTCATCGTCGTGATCGTCGCCGGCTCCTACGGGCTCGTGGTGGGCTCCTTCCTGAACGTCGCGGTGCACCGGGTCCCGGCCGGCCGGTCGGTGGCGCGGCCGCGGTCGGCGTGCCCGGCCTGCCTGACGCCGATCGCCGCTCGGGACAACCTGCCGCTCGTCTCGTGGGCGATCCTGCGGGGCCGGTGCCGGACCTGCGGCGAACCGATCTCGATCCGGTATCCGGCGGTCGAGCTCCTCACCGGCGTCGCCTTCGTCGTGATGGCGGTGCGGTTCGGCTGGAGCTGGGAGATGCCGGCGTTCTGCGTGTTGGCCGCCGGGTTGATCGCCGTCTCGGCCATCGACCTCGATTGCCGCCGGATCCCGACGGCCGTCCTCCGCGTGACGGCGGCCGCCGGTCTCCCGTTCCTCCTCGTCGACGCGGTGATCGAGGCCGATCCGTGGCCGGTCGTCCGGATCGCCGTCGGCGCGGCCGGTGCCTACGGTGCGCTCCTCCTCATCCACCTGGTCAGCCCGCGGGGGATGGGCTTCGGCGACGTGCGCCTCGCCGGGCTGCTGGGCGCGTTCCTCGGCTGGCTCGGGCCCGGCCACGTCCCTCTCGGCATCATGGCCGGCTTCTTCTGCGGCTCGGTCGTGGGGGTCGGTGTGCTCGTCGCCCGGCGCGGTGACCGTCGCACGGCGCTGCCGTTCGGCCCGTTCCTGGCCCTCGGCGCCATGACGGCGATCCTGGCCGGCGAGCCCCTGCTCGAGCTCTACCTCGGCTGATGCGAACGGTCTCCTCACGGGGGGTGCCCCGTGGCGCACTAAAGGTCGCAGTAGGTTGGCCGATGGGTTTGTCGATGAGTTGTTTCAAGACCATCGACACCTGGCCTGGTGCGGGAGCCGGCGCCGTCTCGTTGGTCGTGACGCGCGAGGTGACGTCGATGTCGAATCGAGAGCACCCGGACACTGGGGGCGTGAGCTGATGGCTCGCTACGTAGGTCTCGACGTCGGCACCCACGCGGTCCGGGCGGCCGAGCTGTCCGTCGGTCGGGACGGCATCCCGACCCTGGAGCGCTTCGGCCAGGTGGCCCTGCCCGCCGGCGCCGTCGTCGCCGGTGAGGTGGCCGAGCCGACGATCGTCTCCCAGGCGCTCAAGCGCCTGTGGCGGGAGGTCGGCTTCAGCACCAAGAAGGTCATCATCGGGGTCGGCAACCAGCGGGTCGTGGTCCGCCCCGATGAGCTGCCCGAGATGGACGACGACGAGCTGCGTCAGGCGATCGAGTTCAAGGCCGACGAGCTCATCCCGATCCCGCTCGAGGACGCCGTGCTCGACTTCCAGGAGCTCGAGCGCGACGTGAACGAGGACGGCGAGCCGATCGTCCGGGTCCTCGTGGTGGCCGCCCAGCGCGACATGCTCAACACCCTGATGGAGGCGCTCCAGGGCGCCGACCTCACGGTGGAGATGGTCGATCTGATGCCGTTCGGCCTCGTGCGCTCGCTCGCCGACACCGATCTCGGCTCGATCGACGACTCCGGGCCCATCGCCGACGCCATCGTCGCCATCGGCGCCGGTGTGACCACGGTCGTGGTGCACGAGCTCGGCGTGCCCCGGTTCATCCGGCTCCTAACGCTCGGCGCCGAGACGGTGACCGAGGGGCTCGCCCGGGAGTTCGAGATCGACGTCGACGGGGCGGAGGGCATCAAGCGCCAGCTGATCGCCGGCCAGCTCGATCACGCCGAGCAGACCCGGGCGAACAGCGTGGTGACCGATCGCATCGGCCCGCTGGTCGACGAGATCCGCAGCTCGCTCGACTACCACATGGCGCACGAGAGCAGCTCGCTGCGCCGGGTCCTGCTGACCGGCGGTGGGGCGCGGTTGCCCCGCATCGCCGACCATCTCCGCACGCAGCTCGACACCGAGGTCGTGACCGCCGATCCGCTGGGCCGGATCCGCGTCGGGAACACCGGCCTCAGCGAGCGGCAGCTGCTCGACGTCGCCGACCTCGCCGCCGTCCCGATCGGTCTGGCCCTCGCCGGCCGCCCGGCCGCCGGCGGCGTCCGCCGGCTCGATCTCCAGCCGCCCGAGGTCGCCCGCCGCAAGGCCGCTCGCCGCCAGGCGGTGCTGGTCGGTGCCGGCGTGGTCGTCCTCATCGGCGCCCTCGGCGCCCTGTGGGTCCGCCGTGGTGACCAGGTCTCCCAGGCCGAGGCGGAGGCGGAGCGCCTCGAGGCTCAGGTCGCCCAGGTACAGGCGGAGATCGGGGCCTTCGGTGCCGTGCAGGCGCTCGAGGCCGAGCTCGGCACCCGGCAGGAGCTGATCCGCACGGCGCTGCGCAACGACGTCGCCTGGACCAAGCTGATCCAGGAGGTCGCCACGGTGATGCCGGACGACACCTGGATGTCGTCGTTCCAAGCGACCGCGCCGACGGATACCACCGCAGGGACCTTCGTCGTCGCGGGCAATGGCTTCGACCACACATCGTCGGCACGCTGGCTGCTGCGGCTCGACCCGCTGCCGGGCGTGTCGTCGATGTGGATCCCGACGTCGACGCGGACCATCGACGAGGAGACCGGCGACGGTGAGGCTGCCTTCGCCTCGCAGGCGGTGCTCGCCCCGGCGGCGCTCTCCGATCGGGTCGAGGACTACCTGGGCACCTTCCCCGGCGGCGGGCGCTTGACGGAGACCAGCGCCGCCACCGATGCCGAGGCCACGAACGAGGAGGGATCGCAGTGAACCGCCGCCTCATGCTCATCGCCGCCGTCGTTTCGGTTGCGATCATCGGACTCTGGTGGGTCTTCCTGTTCAGCCCGACCGCCGATGACCTCAGCGAGGCCGAGGACCGCCGGGACTCGGCGGAGGGCCAGCTGGTCACCCTTCGGGAGCAGCGGGATCGACTCGCACTCCTGGTCGAGCAGCGCCCGTTCTTCCAGAGCGAGCTGGAGTCGCTGCGGGCAGCCGTGCCCGAGCGGGACGATCTCGCCGGGATCATCCTCTCCATCGACGAGGCGGCCAAGGCCTCGGGCGTCACCTTCTCCAACTTCTCGGCTGCCGAGCCGGGCCTGCCGGATGAGTTCGGGCTCGCCTCGGTTCAGCTGCAGCTGACCGGGGACGGCGGCTACTTCCAGGTCCTCGACTTCGTGAACCGGCTCAACCGGATCCATCGGATCGTGGTCGTGGACAGCATCAACCTCGTCTCTGCCGGCAGTGAGGAGGACCTCGGTCCGCCCCGCCTGACCTGGACGATGGGGATGTCGACCTTCGTGACCGGGACGCTCGGCGTCGAGGCCGCCGCCGACGCCGAGGACGGAACGACCGAGGCTCCCGCCGAGGGCGGCGAGACCGACTCCGGGGGAGTGGAATGACCACCGCCTACGACGACGACCGGCGCAGCGCACCGGCGCTGCTGATCATCCTGGCGGCGCTGTCCGTCGCCGGCTTCGTGGCCGCCCTGGTGGTGACGTCCTTCGTGGACGACGGCGCCGATGCCGCCGACGAGCCCGTGGCCGCCCCGGCGATCGACCGGGTGGCCTCGGTGCAGGCGCAGCCGAACGAGACCGAGCTGGCCCAGGCCGCGTCCGGTGTGATCGAGACCTTCGAGGTCTTCGGCGCGAAGAACCCGTTCGAGCGTCCGCTGGCGTTCGAGATCCCGACCGAGGTCCCACCGACCGACGACGGGACCGGCGACACCGGCGACGGCACCGAGACCGGTGACGGCACCGAGTCGGCGCCGCCGACCACCGAGTTCGCCCCCGAGCGCGGGACCCGCGTCCAGCTCCGGGAGATCTACGACATCGAGAGCGGCACCGTCGCCACGATCGTCGTCGACGGCATCGCCTACGAGGAGGTCGCCGAGGGCGAGGTCTTCGCCACCTCGTTCCAGGTCGTGTCGCTCGACGTGGGCACCGGCTGCGGCATGTTCCTCCAGGGCGACGTCGACTTCGAGCTCTGCGTCGGCCAGGAGATCCTGAAGTAACCGACCTCGGTGCGGTGGCACGTCGCCGTAGCGTTGGGGCGTGCCGAACATCGTGCTCGTCGGGCTCATGGGAGCGGGCAAGACCACCGTGGCCCGCCTGTTGTCCGACCGCACCGGCCGCGAGCGCCTCGACACCGACGACGTGATCGAGCAGCGGGCGGGGCGGCCGATCCCGGCGATCTTCGCCGAGGACGGTGAGGCGGGGTTCCGCCGCCTGGAGGCCGAGGTCGTCTGCGAGCTGCTCGCCGCCGACGACCGCATCCTCAGCCTCGGCGGTGGTGCGGTGACCTCCGAGCCGGTGCGCGACGCGCTGGCCGGCCACCGTGTGGTGTGGCTCCGGGTCGAGCCCCAGACGTTGATCGGGCGACTCGACCCCGACGAGGTGGCGGGGCGGCCGCTGCTCGCCGGTGACCCGATCGCCACCCTGACCCGGCTCGATCGCGAGCGCGAGCCGTATCATCGCTCCGTGGCGACCCTCACCATCGACGTCGACGACCTCGATCCCGGCCAGGTGGCCGACGCCATCCTCTCCGGCGACGACGGGCGGGACCGATGAGCACCGGGCTGCTGCGAGAGTCGGTCGAGCTCGGCGAGCGCTCCTACGACGTGCACGTGGGCGACGGTGCGCTCGACCACGCTGCCGAGCTGCTCGCCGACGTCCTCCCGCAGGCGCGCCGCGCCGCGGTCGTCACGCAGGCGGAGATCCCGCTGACGATCGATCCGGGGATCGAGCACGAGGTCTTCACCATCGGGCAGGGCGAGGCGGCCAAGTCGCTCGCCACGATCGGCGAGCTCTGCTCGGCGTTCGCCGAGTGGGGTCTCACCCGCGGCGACTACGTCGTGGGCTTCGGCGGCGGCCTCGTCACCGACGTCGCCGGCTTCGCCGCCGCCAGCTACCACCGTGGTGTGCCCGTCGTGCAGGTGCCGACGACGCTGCTCGGACAGGTCGACGCCGCCATCGGCGGCAAGACCGGGGTCAACCTGCCCCAGGGCAAGAACCTCGTCGGTGCCTTCTGGCAGCCGAGCGCCGTGCTGTGCGACACCGCGACGCTCGCCACCCTGCCGGCCCGGGAGTGGAGGTCCGGCCTCGGCGAGCTGGCCAAGTACGCCTTCCTCGGCGCCGAGGCCGACGGCCGCCGCCTCGAGGACCTGCCCCTGCCCGAGCGGGTCGCCCGGTGCGTCCGGCTCAAGGCCGACGTCGTGTCCGGCGACGAGCGAGAGGGCGGCCGCCGCGCGCTGCTCAACTACGGTCACACCCTGGGCCATGCCCTCGAGGTCGCCGGCCGCTTCGACCTCCGCCACGGCGAGGCGGTCGCCATCGGACTGGTCTTCGCCGCCGAGCTGGCCCGTGTGCTGGGACGGATCGACGACGAGCGGGTCCAGCGCCATCGCGAGATCGTGGGCGCCTACGACCTGCCGATGTCGCTCCCGCCCGATCTCGACCCCGACGAGCTGCTCGAGCTGATGGGTCGCGACAAGAAGGCGGTGTCGAGCCTCACCTTCATCCTCGACGGTCCCGGCGGGGTCGAGGTCGTGCCCGACGTCGATCCGGCAGCCGTCCGCGAGGCCGTCGCCGCGATGGAGGCCCATCGATGACGGCGACGATCCTGCTGCTGTCCGGTCCGAACCTCAACCTGCTCGGCGAGCGCCAGCCGCTCATCTACGGCTCCGACACGCTCGACGATCTGGTGGGCCGGGCCCGATCGGTGGCCGAGGCCAACGGGTACGACCTGCACCACCGGCAGTCGAACCACGAGGGCGACCTGGTCGACGAGATCCACGCCGGACGCACGACCACGGTCGGGCTGATCGTCAACGCCGGTGCGCTGAGCCACTACGGCCGCTCGCTGCACGACGCGATGCTCGCCTACGACCACCCGAAGGTCGAGCTCCACATCTCGAACCCGCTCGCCCGCGAGCCCTGGCGCCACGAATCGGTCGTCTCGCCGGTGGTCGACGGGTGCATGAGCGGCTTCGGCTCCGCCGGGTACACGCTGGCGGTGCACGGGTTGATCGCCCTCCTCGAGCGCCGCGGCGAGGGATGAGCGTCGGCGAGCTCCCGCCGCTCCTCGTGTCCGGGCGACTCGATCGGCTGAGGGAGCGGCTGGCGCAGCTGCCGGTCGAGGCGCTGGTGCTCCACCGCCTGGTCGACGTGCGGTGGCTCACCGGGTTCACCGGCACCGCCGGCCTCGCGGTGGTCACACCCGACGACGCGCTCCTCGTGACCGACCCCCGCTACGGCGAGCGGGCGGAGGGCGAGCTGGGCTCGTCGGCGGCCGAGGTCCGCATCGAGGTCGCCGCCCACGAGCGGCAACGGGAGCTCGTCGACGCCGCGCTCGTCGGTCATCGGGTGGGCGTCGACGCCACGGCGCTGACCTGGGAGCAGGCCCGCGAGCTGAGCGCCGGTCCGGCCGCATCGGTCGAGCCGGTCGGGGCCGTCGTTGCAGGGCTCCGGACGATCAAGGACGCCGCCGAGATCGCCCGCATGCGCGCTGCGGCGGCCGTCGCCGACGAGGCCCTCGCCACGGTTCGCCCGTCGCTCGCCGACCGACCGACCGAGGCCGAGGTCGCCAGGGCACTCGACCGTGCGATGGAGGACCGGGGCGCCGACGGACCGGGCTACGGGACGATCGTCGCCTCGGGACCCAACGCCGCGCTGCCGCACGCCGCGCCCGGCGACCGGGTCATCGGCGAGGGCGACACGGTGATCATCGACGTGGGCGCCGAGGTCGACGGCTACCGCTCGGACATGACCCGCTCGTTCGTCATCGGTGAGCCCGACGCCGACCAGGAGCTCTGGCTCGACGCCGTCCAGCAGGCCCAGGAGGCGGCGGTCGATCGCGTCCGCCCCGGGGCGACCGGCGTCGAGGTGCACGAGGTCGCCGTCGCGGCGCTGGCCGAGCACGGGCTCCGCGAGGCGTTCGTCCACGGCGTCGGCCACGGTGTGGGCCTCGTGATCCACGAGGACCCGTTCCTCGCCCGCAGCGACGAGCCGTTGCGCCCGGGGCAGGTCGTCACCGTCGAACCCGGCGTCTACCTGCCCGGACGCGGTGGGGTCCGCTGGGAGGACCTCCTGCTCGTGACCGACGACGAGCCCGAGGCGCTCACTTCGTCGCCCAAGGACCCGATCGTCCGCTGATCCCGCCGGCGCGGCGGAGGTGTGGCCGGTGCCGGGGCCGCCTATCCTCAGCCGGTCGCCCAGCCACCGAACGCACGCGAGGACCGCCCATGGCCACCATCTCCACGGCCGACTTCAAGACCGGCATGACCGTCGACCTCCCCGAGGGCCTCGTCCAGATCGTCGAGTTCCAGCACGTGAAGCCGGGCAAGGGCGGTGCGTTCGTCCGCACGACGCTCAAGAACGTCCGCACCGGTCAGGTCGTCGAGAAGACGTTCCGCGCCGGCGAGAAGATGGAGCGGGCGATCATCGACAAGCGGGAGATGCAGTACCTCTACCGCGAGGGCGACGACTACGTCTTCATGGACGGCGAGACCTACGAGCAGACCAACATCGCCGCCGGGACCCTGGGCGAGGCGACCGACTTCATCGTCGAGTCCGACACCGTCGTGCTCCAGTACTACGGCGAGGAGGTCCTCGGCGTGGACCTCCCCGCGTCGGTCGCGCTGACGATCTCCGAGACCGAGCCCGGCATCCAGGGCGACCGCGTCTCGGGCGCTCGCAAGCCAGCCACGCTCGAGACCGGTCGGGTCGTGCAGGTGCCGCTGTTCATCGAGCCCGGCGAGCGGATCAAGGTCGACACCCGCTCGGGCGACTACATCGAGCGAGCCTGAGCTGTCGGGTTCCTCCGACGCTCGCGAGCGCGCCATGGCGCTGCTCTACGAGGCCTCGATCCGGGGCCTCGGCATCGACGACGTGTTGGCCGGCCTCGCCGTCGACCCGGTCCCGCTCGCGGTCGAGCTGGCCACCGGCGTCGCCGAGCACCACGACGACCTCGATCCGGTCATCGCCGAGTCGTCGGTGAACTGGCCGCTCGACCGGATGCCGACGATGGACCGGACGATCCTGCGGCTCGCCGCCTACGAGCTCGCCCATCGGCCGGACGTCCCGATGCCGGTGATCATCGACGAGGCCGTCGAGCTCGCCAAGCGCTTCTCGACCGACGACTCCGGCCGGTTCGTCAACGGCGTGCTGTCCCGCGTCGCCGAGCGACTTCGGCCCGAGAGCTGACGGCTCCGTAGGCTGCGCCCCATGACACATGGGGGACGACTCGTCGCGAAGGTGCTGAAGGCCGCCGGGGTGGACTGCGTGTTCACGCTGTCGGGCGGGCACGTCATGGGCATCTACGACGGCTGCCTCGACGAGGGCATCGAGGTCATCGACGTACGCCACGAGCAGGCGGCGGTGCACGCCGCCGATGCCTGGGCCCGACTGCACCCGGGGAGGGTCGGCGTCGCCATCCTCACCGCCGGCCCCGGCGTGACCGACGGCGTGACCGGCGTGGCGAACGCCTGGCGGGCGAACTCGCCGATCGTGGTGTTCGGCGGCCAGGGACCGTTCGCCAACCTGCGGCGGGGCTCGCTCCAGGAGATGGACCACGTCGGCGTCATGCGGCCGATCACCAAGTGGGCCGACGCCTGCTACCAGACCGAGCGGCTGCCCGAGTACGTCGAGCTCGCGATCCGCCACGCCCTCTCGGGCATCCCCGGTCCGAGCTTCCTCGAGATCCCGATGGACGTGCTCCACGCACCGGTCGAGGTCGAGCCGCCGATGCCGACGCTGCGGGACTACCGGGTCCGCAACGCGGCGCCGGATGACTCGATCCGTGAGGCCCTCGACCTGCTCGCCGGAGCGCAGCGTCCGATGGTCATGGCGGGCACCGGGGTGAAGTGGTCCGAGGGGCAGGCGGCGCTCATCGATCTGCTCGACGCCACCGACCTGCCGGTGTTCTGCAACGGCATGGGCCGTGGCGCGGTGCCGTGGGACCACCCGAGCTTCCTCAACCGGTCCCGCAAGGACGCGCTGACCGGCGCCGACCTGGTGGTGCTGGCCGGGACGCCCCTCGACTTCCGCATGAAGTTCGGGGCGACGATCCCGGCCGACGCCAAGATCGTGCAGCTCGACCTCGACGAGACGCTGATCGGCCAGAACCGCGCCGCCGACGTCGGGCTGGTCGGCAACCTCGGTGCGAGCTTCGCCCGGATGCTGGAGCTGATGGCGGCAGACGACCGGAAGCTGTCGTTCACGTCGTGGCGCGACGAGCTGCGCGAGCGCGAGACCGAGCTCGAGGCCGGGTTCCGGAGCCAGCTCGACAGCGACGAGGTGCCCATCGATCCACTCCGCCTGTGCCGCGAGATCGCCGACGTGGTCACCGACGACATGATCGTGATCGGCGACGGCGGCGACATCGTCGCCCAGGCCGCGAAGGTGCTCCGGGTGCCGAAGAACGGGATCTGGATGGACCCCGGCCCGCTCGGCACCCTCGGCGTCGGCATGCCGTTCGCGCTCGCAGCCCAGCGGGCCCACCCCGATCGGCGGGTCGTGATCGTCTACGGCGACGGCAGCTTCGGGCTCAACGGCTTCGAGTTCGACACTGCGGTGCGCTTCGGGCTGCCGATCGTGGGAGTGGTCGGCAACGATGCGGCCTGGGGGCAGATGATGCGGCCCCAGGCGATGATCTACGGCGCCGATCGACTGGTGGCGACCGAGCTGCGGGCGACCCGGTACGACCTGGTCGTCGAGGCGATGGGGGGTCACGGCGAGCACGTGACCGAGCCGGGCGAGATCCGCCCGGCGATGGAACGCGCCCTGGCGTCGGACAAGCCAGCGCTCGTCAACGTCGAGATGCGCACCGACCGGGACGCCATGAAGGGCTCCACCTACGTCTGACGGCTCCCGCCCGTGGGTGACCGACCGTCGCCCGTGAGCGGTCCGCGGTCGGTCGCGCGGGTTGCGCCTAGGTTGTGACCGCGGGCGCAGACAACCGAGAGGTAGATGGGCATGTCGACAGCATCGGCAGCTCCCCGTCGTCGCGCGCGCCTGGTGCCGATGGCGATGGTGGCGGCGCTCGTCGCTGCGGTGCTCCCCGTGAGCGCGGCGTCGGCGGCACCGTCGAGCCGACTGTGCGAGACCCGCAACAACCAGTCGCCCGCGAAGCTGCTCGAGTGCATGACGGTCGAGGGCGTGTTCGAGCACCTCGAGGCCTTTCAGGCGATCGCCGACGCCAACGGCGGCGTCCGCGCCGAGCAGACCCCCGGCTTCGACGCGAGCGCCCACTACGTGCTCGAGGTGCTGACCGAGGCCGGCTGGGACGCCGAGGTCGTGCCCTTCGACTACGAGGCCGCCGACGCCGCGATCGAGCAGCACACCCCGGCCGCGGCGTCCTACGAGACGGGCGGCTTCACCGGCACCGGTGAGGGGTCGGTGACCGGTGAGGTCATCCCGATCGACGTGAACCTCGACGGCGATCGCTCGAACACCAGCGGGTGCGAGCCGGAGGACTTCGCCGCCGTCGACCTCACCGGCGCCGACGACATCGTCCTGCTCCAGCGCGGCACGTGCTTCTTCTCGGAGAAGGCCGTCAACGCCGAGGCGGCCGGCGCGGAGGCGGTGGTCCTGTTCAACCAGGGAGACGGGCCGTCCCGCGAGGGCCTGATCGCCGCCAACGCCTCGGGGCTGCCCGACGGCTCGCCGTCGAACCTGACCATCCCGGTGGTCGGCGCGAGCTTCGCCGACGGCGCGGCGCTGGCCGCCGGCGGGGTGACCGCGACGGTGTCGCTGGACTTCGTCACGCTGACGTCGAGCAACGTCATCGCCGAGCTGCCAGGTCGGGTGGCCGACAACGTGGTCGTGGTGGGCGCCCATCTCGACTCGGTCGCGGCCGGTCCCGGGATCCAGGACAACGCCGCTGCGGCGGCCACGCTGCTCGAGCTGGCGCAGATCATGGCGAACAACCGACCCCACAACACGATCCGCCTCGCCTGGTGGGGGGCCGAGGAGATCGGGCTGGTCGGCTCGACGGCGTGGGTCAACGATCGGTCGGCGGAGGAGCTCGACGAGATCGCGCTCTACCTCAACCTCGACATCATCGCCTCGCCGAACTTCATCTTCAGCGTGTACGACGCCGGCGAGTCGAGCTTCCCGGCCACCGCGCCGGTGCCGGCGGGCTCGGCGGCCATCGAGGACCTCTTCGAGCGGTACTACACGTGGCAGGGGGTGCCCTACGACGACGCCGGCTTCAGCGGCCGCAGCGACCACCAGCCCTTCGTCGACGCGGGCATCGCCGCGGGTGGGGTCTTCACCGGTGCCGAGGCGGTGAAGACCGACGAGCAGGTCGCGATCTGGGGTGGGGTCGCCGGCGAGCAGTTCGACCCCTGCTACCACCGGGCCTGCGACACGATCGACAACGTCAGCACCGAGGCGCTCGCCGTCAACGCCGACGCCGTCGCGTACGCCGTGCTGCACTTCTCGTACTCGACGTCGGAGGTGAACGGCGTCCGCGGGCGGAAGATGGTCGGCCGACCGGACCTGCCCGAGCCCGACGGCTCGCAGCTGACCTTCGTCGGTCGCACCGATGGGGCGTCTCCGCCGATCGGGTGAGGCCGGAGGTCCGTCGGCTGCCCGACGACGGCGACGGGACCGCTTCGTACGTTCGACACATGCGGCTCCCGACCCTGCCCCCGTCCACCCCGCGACTCCGGGAGACCGGCTGGCGCAGCGGTGCGCGCCGGCTCGCGTTCGCACTGGTGTCGGCGGCGATCATCGTCGTCGTCTCCGAGCGGATGTTCTGGTTCTGGGCCTCGAATCCGCTCTCCCACGTCGAGGTGTCGGCGTACTACGCGCTCGCGGTGGCGCCGGCGCTGTGGCTGATCGACCGCTTCCGGGTCGACCGGCTCGCCCCGCTCGTGCTCGTCGCGCTCGTGTTCGGGATGTTCGTCGAGGGGGTGCTGACGCCGGTCACCTACACCGGAGGGCCGTTCGTGCCCTTCTTCCCGGTGTGGTTCACCGCGTGGCACGGGCTGATGGGCCTCGTCGTGGCGTGGTACCTCGTGCACCGCTGGCTGATCGAGCGGCGGGTGCGTGCGCTCGCGGTGCTCGCCACGGTCGCCGGGGCGTTCTGGGGGCTGTGGTCGATGACGCTGTGGCTGCCGGAGAACGTCGGGGACGAGGAGCTCATCGCCGACAACGGTGGCCCGCTGACCGTGCTCGCGCCGGTGGCGTTCGCCCGGTACGCCCTCGTGTTCTCGCTGATCTTCGCCCTCGCCCACTGGCTCTGGGGCCGACTGGGCGACGTGGGTCAGTTCCGGCCGTCGCGCCCGGCGACCATCCTGTTCGGCGTCGTCGTCGCCGCGATGCTCATCGGCTGGACCGTCGTCGTGCCGTGGGCGCTGCCCATGTTCGCCCTCTACGTCTGGCTCGCCGTGCGGCTGCTGCGTCGTCACGAGCCGGTGGCCAAGGGGCCCGGGCTGCTCGCGCAGCTCGTCGGCCCCGTCCGTGCTCGCGACCTGCTGAGCCTCGCCCCGATGCCGATCGCGGCGACCGGGACGTACGCATTGATCTGGTGGCTCACCCCGACCGACACGGTCGGTCGGGTCGTGATGTACGGCACGATCGTCGTCCAGACCGCCGTGGCGGCGGTGGCGCTCTGGCGCTCGGGGCGTGAGATCGGCCGCCGCTCGGCTCAGAGCAGGTCGGCGGCCAGCGCCTCGAACGTTCCGGGCGTGAACTCGCTGAGCTGAGCCCAGGAGATCCCCTCGTCGCCGAGCGACCGGATGGCGTCAGCCACCTTCGCCGGTTCGCCGAGGAACTCACCGGGAAAGGCACCGTCGAGCGCGCCGCGCATCGCCTCGACCCGAGGGCTGCTCCCGGTCGCGCAGATGCAGAACAGCCCCAGCGGGGCGTCCGGAGCGGCCTCCCGGGCCCGCCCGACGAGTCGCCGCAGGTCGTCGCGGGTGATCGTCGCCAGCGCTCCGATGTCCAGCGAGCCGCCCCGGGTGCTGACGCTGTTGACCTTCAGCTCGATGGCATCCACCACCGGTCCGATCTCGCGGATCGTGCGGGGCCCACCGAGCGAGGCGACGAGCTTCGGCGCCTCGACCGCCGGTCCGATGGTCGGGATGTCGATCGTGTAGTGCTCGCCCTCGAAGGTGCACGAGCCGTGATCGAACAGCTCGCGCACGATGCGGGCCGCCTCGATGAAGCGACCCGCCCGCTCGCCCCGCTCCGGATAGCGGAGCCCGGCTCCCTCGACCTCGGCCCGGGCCCAACCGGCGCCGAGCCCGGCCCAGAAGCGACCCCCTGCGGCCTGCTGGACGGACAGCGACGCCTGGGCGAACTCGACGGGGGAGCGGACCATGTTGTTGGCGAAGGCGCTCATCAACGTGACCCGTTCGGTGGCGAGCGCCATCCGGGTGAGGGTCGTGAACACGTGCGGCATCGCGGCGGAGAGGAAGAGGTGGTCGGCGACGCCGAGCATCGGCCACCCCTCGGTCTCGCGGGTGCGGGCCCACTCGGCCGGATCGTCCTCGGTCGACACGAAGTTCGGGCAGCAGTCGACGTCGCTCACGCCGCGCACCTCGCTCGGTCGATGCGCAGCGGGGCCGTGGCGTGTCCCCTCCCGGTGTCGAGCCGCCGGGCGGACTTCCCGCCGGGCCGAGTCGGAGCGCGCCGCCGCGCCGGAGGCTCAGCGTTCACCGGGAGTTCGTCGGGGGAGGGCAGATCGCAGCGCACGGTCCGACCCTAGGATCTCGGCGTGGTGCTCCGCCTCGCCGTCTACGCGACCCCCCGTGCCGGCACCGAGTGGCATCGCCTCAGCACCGAGTGGATGGGGTACGACCCGGTCACCGGGCGTTCCGGCCGCCGCAGCGCCGTGCTCGGCGCGCAGGAGCTCCGGGACCTGACCGCAACCGCGGCGACGTACGGGTTCCACGCCACGCTCCGCAGCCCGTTCCGCCTCGCCGACGGCGTCGAGGTGGCCGACGTCCTCGCCGCCGTCGAGCGGGCGGCCGCGTCGCTCGCCGCGATGGCACCACGCCTCACGATCGGTCGGATCGGCGGCTTCGCCGCGTTCGTGCCCCAGGCCGGGCGGCATGGGCTGGCCGCGGTCGAGCGCGTCTGCGTGACCGAGCTCGACCGCTGCGTCCGCCCCCTCGACGACGACGAGCTCGCCCGACGGCGCCGCACCGGGCTCACACCTCGACAGGACGAGCTGCTCGTCCGGTGGGGCTATCCGTACGTCCTCGAGGAGTTCCGCTACCACATGACGCTGACGCGGCGGCTCGACGACGGCGAGGCCGACCGGGTGCTCGACGCGGCGCGGGCCCACTTCGGGGTGCTCGACGGCGCGGCGTTCCCGCTCGACGATCTCGTCGTGCTGACCCAGACCGACGGTGGTCCGTTCGTCGAGCTGCTGCGGGAACCGCTGGCGCGGGTCCTGCCGGACTGAGTTGTCGCCCGCCGACCGGGTCAGCCGATGAGGCCGAGCTCGGGGATCGAGCGGACGCAGGAGCGGACGAGCTCCTCGGCGGCGTCGGCCTCCATCCCCACGAGGGGCAGGAGCTCCTCCAGCGACTCGCTGTTCGCATGGGGCCAGGCGTCGTCGGCCCGATGGGCGATCGCGTTGGCGACGATCAGGATCCGCGACATCACGGGAGCGTCGGGGTCCGGCGGGCGGTGGTGGGCGAGCACGGCCTCGACGTAGTCCGGGGGGAACCGTGTGGCCCGCAGCGCGAGCGCACCCAGCGTGCCGTGGTGGATGCCGAAGCGGGCGAGCTCGAGCTGCTCCAGCCCGAGGCCGGTGCGGGAGGCGTCCTCGCGGGTCTGCTTCGCCTCCTCGGGCCGGCGCAGGGCGAGCAGCGCGGAGCCGAGGTCGTGGAGCAGGCCGATGCTGAACGCATCGCCGACCGGCTCGTGCAGTCGTTCGGCGAGGATCGAGGCTGCCGCGGCGGTCGCCGTGGCGTGGGCCGAGTAGGAGGCCGGCAGCGCGGCGTTGCTGGAGTCGAGGAGGCCGAAGGCGACGCCGGCCGCGAGGCTGCGGACCGTGTCGAAGCCGATCACGGCCGCGGCCTCGGCGGGCCCGGCGACCTTGGACACCCGGCCGTAGAACGACGAGTTGGCGATGTAGACCGCACGGGTCGACAGCGCCTGGTCCGCCTGGAGCCTCAGCCCGACGTCCTCCGCGGACGCCTCGGGATCATCGAGCACGCGCAACACGGCCAGGGCGGTCTGCGCCTGGCCGGGAAGGCTGAGCACCTCGTCGAGGAGCTCCTTCTGCGCTGCATCCATCGTCGCCCTCCGTGTACATCACTTCCATCGGCCTCATCGGGGGAGCGCTTGAGGGGTCGGGCGGGCATCGGCGCCAGATCCTCGGCGGGTAGCGTCCGGGGCATGTGTGGTCGCTACGTCGCCGCCTCGCCGCCGGACGAGGTCGCGGCCTACTTCGGTGCCGATCCGCCCGCCGCCGACCTGGCCGAGAACTACAACGTCGCGCCCACCCACGACGTGCTGGGCGTGGTCGAGGGGCGGCCCGACACCGAGGCCGCCGGGCATCGCCTGCTCGAGGCCTTCCACTGGGGGCTCGTACCCCGCTGGGCCAAGGACGTGAAGATCGGCAACCGCATGATCAACGCCCGCGGCGACGGCGTCGCGACCAAGAACGCCTTCCGATCCGCCTTCGCCCGGCGTCGCTGCATCGTGCCGGCCGATGGCTTCTTCGAGTGGCGCAAGTCGGCGACCGACAAGAAGCGCAAGCAGCCGTACTTCATCCATCGCGCCGACGGTGAGCAGCTGGCCATGGCCGGCCTGTGGGAGCGCTGGCGTGACCCCGCCGTCGAGGACGGGCCACTGCTGCACTCGCTGACGATCGTGACGACCGAGGCCAACGACTTCATGGCACCGATCCACGACCGCATGCCGGTCATGCTCGCCCCGGCCAGCTGGGACGAGTGGCTCGACCCCACCAACGACGACACCGACGACCTGCAACGCCTGCTCGTGCCCGCTCCCGAGGGCCTGCTGGTCGCCCACGCCGTCGACTCGGCCGTCGGCAACGTGCGCAACCGCGGCGCCGAGCTGATCGACCCGATCGTGCCCGACGATCCGGAGTTCGCGGCCACGCTCGGCTGACCACGCAACGGGGCGCGAGGTGTCCCCCTGAACCGAACAGGGGTTCCGTAGGCTCGGGAGCGAGATGCCGACCGACACCCCCTCCTCCAGCGACTTCGCCGCGCGCATCATCGAGACCCCCGTCGCCGACGAGATGCGCGAGTCGTTCCTCGCCTACTCCCTGTCCGTCATCACCGCCCGGGCCATCCCCGACGTCCGGGACGGCCTGAAGCCGGTGCAGCGCCGGATCCTGTACTCGATGCTCGACATGGGCCTGCGCCCGGGCACCCCGCACAAGAAGTGCGGCCGGATCGTGGGCGACGTGATGGGCAAGTACCACCCCCACGGCGACATGGCGATCTACGACGCCCTCGTGCGCATGGGCCAGGACTTCACGGTCCGACTGCCCTTCGTCGACCCCAAGGGCAACTTCGGCACCCCCGACGACCCGCCGGCTGCGTACCGCTACACCGAGGCCCGGCTCGCGGCCGCGGCGATGGACATGGTCGCCGAGATCGACGAGGACACCGTCGACTTCGTCCCCAACTTCGACGGCGAGCTGACGCAGCCCGACGTCCTCCCGGCGAAGGTGCCGAACGTGCTCGTCAACGGCACGGCCGGCATCGCCGTCGGCATGGCCACGAGCCTGGCACCCCACAACCTGGGCGAGGTCTGCGCCGCGCTCCGGCTGCTGCTCGAGGAGCCCGACATCACGCTCGGTCGGGTGCGACGCAAGCTGAAGGGGCCCGATCTGCCCACCGGCGGCATCCTCATCGACGACGGCAGCCTCACCGAGGCGTACCGCAGCGGCCGGGGCAGCTACCGGGTGCGGGCCACCGCCGAGCTGGTCGACGTCACCGCGCGGCGGCGGGGCATCGTCGTCACCGAGCTGCCCTGGAACGTCGGCATCGAGCGCGTCGTCGGCCGCATCAAGGAGCTGCTCGGCCAGCAGAAGCTGCAGGGCATCACCGACGTGAAGAACCTCTCCGACCGCCACCACGGCACCCGGCTCCAGATCGAGTGCCGAACCGGTGTCGATCCCGGAGCGGTGCTGGCCGACCTCTACCGGCTCACGCCGCTCGAGGAGAGCTACGCGATCAACAACGTCGTGCTCGTCGACGGGCGCCCGACCACGCTCGGGCTGCTCGACCTCATGCGCCACTACCTCGACCACCGCCTCGACGTGGTGGTGCGGCGCAGCGAGTACCGCAAGCGCAAGGCCGAGGACGAGGCCCACATCGTCGAGGGGCTGCTCATCGCGCTCGACGCGATCGACGAGGTCGTGCGGATCATCCGGTCGTCGGCCGACACGCCCGAGGCGAGGGAGCGCCTCGTCGAGGCCTTCGACCTCAGCGAGGTGCAGGCCCAGCACATCCTCGACATGCCCCTGCGCCGCCTCACCTCGCTCGAGGTGCAGAAGCTGCGCGACCGCCTCGAGGAGCTGCGGGCGATCATCGCCGACCTGACCGAGATCCTCTCCGACGAGAGCCGTCGCCGGGTGATCGTCGGCGAGGAGCTGGCCGAGGTCGCCGACGAGCACGGGTCGCCTCGCCGAACCCGGATCGTGTCGGCCGACGACGCGGTCATGGAGCGGCCGGCGACGCTGGAGATCGCCGACGAGCCCTGCACGATCACGTTGGCGTCGACCTTCGTCGTCGGCCGCCACGCGAGCGAGGAGCACCAGGCCAAGCCGGGCCGCCACGACGTGCTGCTCGCCGTGGCGCCGACCACCGCCCGCGATCGGGTGTGGGCCGTGTCGACCTCGGGTCGGCTGCTGTCGATCGAGGCGGTCGAGGTGCCCGAGGTCGCCGGCCGCTCCCGCGGGGCGGCGGCCACGGAGCTCTTCGACCTCGCTCGCGGGGAGCGTCTCGTCGGGCTCTACGGTGCCGCCGACGGCACCGCCGGTCACCTCCTGGTGATCGTGACCGAGCAGGGCGTGATCAAGCGCCTGGCCGCCGAGGAGGTCACGGCGACCAAGTCCGGCGTCGAGGCCATCGCCATGCGCGACGGCGACCGGGTCGTGGCCGCCTTCGCCGCCGGCGACGGCCACGAGGTCGCCATGACGAGCAGCGACGGGCAGCTGCTGCGCACCGGGCTCGACCAGGTCCGCCCACAGGGACGCAGCGCCGGGGGCATGGCCGGCATGAAGCTCAGGGCGGGGGCGAAGGTCGTGGCGGCCGGGCCGATCATCGACGGCGACGTCGTGGTCACCTGGACCGATCAGGGGTCGATCTCGGCCACCCCCGCCGACGAGTTCCCGGCGAAGGGCCGGGCCACCGGCGGCGTTCGGGCGATGCGGCTCCGCAAGGGCGAGGCGTCGATCGTCGGCGCCTGGGTCGGTCCACCCGACGAGGCCGCGGTCTCGGTCGGTGAGGGCGAGGGACTCTTCGCCAAGGCGGCGACCGCGCCGATCGGGCTGCCGGTCGCGACGTCGAAGCGGGACACCACAGGTGAGCCGCAACCGGCGCCGGTGCTGCTGGTCGGGAGGGCGCGGTCATGAGCCGCACGGAGACGGCCCGACGGGCCGGCCAGCAGGCGAAGGGACGTCGATGACGACGGCAGATGCCACCTACGACGCCTCGGACCTCCAGGTCCTCGAGGGGCTCGACGCCGTGCGCAAGCGGCCGGGCATGTACATCGGCTCGACGTCGTCGTCGGGCCTGCACCACCTGCTGTGGGAGCTCATCGACAACGCGGTCGACGAGGCGGCGGGCGGCTTCGCCACGAAGATCGCCGTGATCCTCCACGACGACGGCTCGATCGAGGTCACCGACGACGGCCGCGGCATCCCGGTCGACATCAACCCGTCGACCGGCATGACCGGCGTCGAGCTCGTCTACAGCCGCCTCCACGCTGGCGGGAAGTTCGGTGGCGGCGCCTACGCCGCCTCGGGCGGGCTGCACGGCGTCGGCGCGGCGGTCGTCAACGCGCTGGCCACCAAGGTCGTGATCGAGGTCGACCGCGACCGTCGGACCCACCGCCTCGGCTTCCAGGAGCGGGTCGCGGGTCGGTTCACCCCGACCGGGCGGTTCCGCAAGGGCGGCGAGCTCGAGGTGGTCGGGCGGGTGCCGAAGACCCGCACCGGTACCCGGGTGCGCTTCTGGCCCGACCACGACATCTTCGACGCCGACGCCACGATCGAGCTGGCCAAGGTGATCGACCGCTGCCGGACGATGTCCTATCTCGTCCCGGGCCTCACCCTGCAGGTCACCGACCAGCGCCACGAGGACGTCGTCGAGCACACGTTCCGGTCCAAGCTCGGTCTGGCCGACTACGTCGACCACCTCAGCCACGGCGAGGCGCTCGTCCCGCCGATCACGCTGCACGGCGAGGATCGCTTCACCGAGACCGTCCAGGTGCTCGACGAGGGCCGCCAGGTGACCCGGGAGGTCGAGCGGACCTGCACGGTCGACGTGGCGCTGCGCTGGGTCCAGGGGTGGGACACGACGATCGTCTCGTTCGTCAACACGATCCCGACCCCGGGCGGTGGAACGCACGTCGCCGGCTTCCAGCGGGCGATGACGACGGTCCTGAACGAGGCGATCAAGGCCAACAAGGCGCTGAAGGCCAACGAGCCCAGTGCGACGGGCGACGACGTGCAGGAGGGGCTCATCGCGGTCGTCAAGGTCACGCTGGCCGAGCCGCAGTTCGAGGGCCAGACCAAGGAGGTCCTCGGCACCGCGCCGGTGCAGTCGATCGCCTACCAGGCGGTCGCGCAGGGGATGCGCCAGTGGTTCGGCGGCGGGGGCAAGAAGGCCCAGATCAAACGGGTGCTCGACAAGGTCGCCAACGCCGTGCGGTCGCGCCAGGCCGCCCGGCAGGCGCGCGACACCCTTCGTCGCAAGTCGGCGCTCGAATCTGCCTCGATGCCGACGAAGCTCTCCGATTGCCGGAGCCGCGACGTCGACCGGACCGAGCTGCTGATCGTCGAGGGCGACTCGGCGGCCGGGCCGGCGAAGCGGGGCCGCGACTCGGAGTTCCAGGCCGTCCTGCCCATCCGGGGCAAGATCCTCAACGCCGCGAAGTCGACGATGAAGCAGGTGCTCGACAACACCGAGGCCGCGGCGATCTTCACCGCGCTCGGGGCGGGCGCCGGGCCGACCTTCGACCTCTCCCAGGCGCGGTACGGCCGGGTGATCATCCTCGTCGACGCTGACGTCGACGGCAGCCACATCCGGTGCCTGCTGCTGACGCTGACCTACCACTACATGCGGCCCCTGCTGGAGGCCGGCCGGGTCTTCGCCGCCGTGCCGCCGCTCTACTCGGTGCGCACCTCGGGCGGCGACGAGCACTTCACGTTCTCCGACGCCGAGCGCGACGAGCTGCTCGACGAGCTGGCGGCGTCGGGGCGGACCCGCAACAAGGTCAGCCGGTTCAAGGGCCTGGGCGAGATGGACGTCGAGGACCTCGCCGTGCACTGCCTCGACCCGGGCACCCGCACGTTGCGCCGCATCACCGTCCAGGACGCCGCCGCGGCCGCCGACGTGTTCGACGTGCTGATGGGCAACGCCGTCGAGCCCCGCCGGGAGTTCATCGTCGAGAACAGCGACCTGCTGGACCGCGACGCGCTGGACGTCTGAGCGAGCGGGGGCGGCGGTCAGCGTGCGATGAGCTCCACCACGTCCGAGTGCGCGGCGGCGAGCCCCTGGTCCAGCGTCGCCAGTCGGGTGTCGTGTCGTCGGGCGAGGGCGGCCAGGTAGAAGTCCGTGACCTGGCGGTGCCCGGCGAGCCCGGTGAGCACCCGCCGGTCGACTGCGAGGTCGGCGGCGATGAAGCGGTGGTCTGCGTGGGCGAGCACCAGCGCGAGCACCTCGGACGCCTCGCCCGGTGATCGACCGAGCGCGGTGGTGACGCGCACCAGTCCGAGCTGCGTGAGCGGACAGGTCGCGAACGGCTCGACGCGGGCGAGGAACCAACGACGCGCCGCCCCGTGGTGGACGTGATCGGGCGTCGTGAGCGCCACCAGCACGTTCACGTCCAGGAGCACGGTCACTCGTCGAGCGCCGCGCTGACCTCGGCGGACGTGACGATCCGGCCGTAGCGCACCAGGGGCAGCCCGGTGAGGTCGTCGACCTCGACGCCTCCGGCCGGATCGGTCGTGAGCGCCGCCTCGACGAGCGCGGCCAGCGTCGAGCTCAGGCTCCGACCCGAATCCCGCGCCAGCGCGACGGCGCGTTGATGGATGTCGTCGGGGAGATCGACCGTCGTCCGCATGACGAGAGCCTACTGCATCGCTGCATCACTGATGCAGGTCGGTGATCGGGCCGGGGCTGCAGGCCACGTCGTGCGCTGAGTAACGTCGGTCGCCCGCGACCACGAGGGGGATGACGAGATGAAGGTCGAGCTGACGGTCGGCGACTTCCTGCGCCGAGCCGAGCAGGTCTACGCCGACCGCACGGCGCTGATCGACGATCCCGACACCCCGGGCGATCCGTTCGGACCCATGACCTGGCGCGAGGTCGCCGCGGCGGCGCGCTCGCAGGCCGCCGCGCTCGAGGAGATGGGCGTCCAGCAGGGCGAGCGGGTCGGCATCGTGTCGATGAACGCCGCCCGCTTCTTCGTCTCGTTCTTCGGCGTGAGCGGTTGGGGCCGTGTGCTGGTCCCCATCAACTTCCGCCTCTCGACGGCGGAGATGGACTACATCGTCAGCCACTCGGGGTGCACGACGCTCCTGATCGACCCCGAGCTCGTCGAGACCGTCGAGCCGATCGCGGTCAAGCGCAAGATCGTCCTCGGTCGCGACACCGACGCCGAGCTCTTCGGCGGTGGCGGTGAGCCGTCGCCGTGGACGCCCGACGAGGACGCCACCGCCACGATCAACTACACGAGCGGCACGACCGCCCGCCCCAAGGGCGTGCAGCTCACCCACCGCAACGTGTGGCTCAACGCGGCGATCTTCGGGATGCACACGACGATCTCGGACCGCGACGTCTACCTGCACACGCTGCCGATGTTCCACTGCAACGGCTGGGGCATGCCCTTCGGGATCACCGGGGTCGGCGGCACCCACGTCGTGCAGCGCAAGGTCGACGGCGCCGAGATCCTCCGGCGCGTCGACGAGCACGGCATCACCATGATGTGCGGCGCCCCGGCGGTCGTGCAGATGATCCTCGACGCGGCCGCCGAGTGGGACGGACCGATCCCGGGTGCGGGCCGGACCCGCATCGTCGTGGCCGGCGCGCCGCCGCCCACCGCGATCATCGAGGCGGTCGAGACGGTGCTCGATTGGGAGTTCATCCAGATCTACGGCCTGACCGAGACGGCCCCGCTGCTCACGATCAACCGCCGCCGGGGCGAGATGGACGATCTGACGCCGGCCGAGCGGGCCTCGCAGCTGGGTCGCGCCGGCGCACCGGCGCTGGGCATCGACGTCGAGATCTCGGCGCAGGGCGAGGTGCTCGCCCGGGGCAACCACATCATGGACGGCTACTGGGACCAGCCCGAGGAGTCGGCCGCCGCGCTCGACGGCGGCTGGTTCCACACCGGCGACGGCGGCACGCTCGACGAGGCGCACTACCTCACGATCTCGGACCGCAAGAAGGACGTGATCATCTCCGGCGGCGAGAACGTGTCGTCGATCGAGGTCGAGGACACGATGTTCTCGCATCCCGACGTGGTCGAGGTGGCCGTGATCGGCGTGCCCGACGAGAAGTGGGGCGAGACGGTGAAGGCGCTGGTGGTGCTCGAGGCCGGCAGCACGGCGACCGAGCGCGACCTGATCGATCACTGCCGCTCGCTGCTGGCGCACTACAAGTGCCCGACCTCGGTCGAGATCCGCGACGAGCTGGCCCGCACGGCGACCGGCAAGCTCCAGAAGTTCAAGCTGCGCGAGCCCTACTGGGAGGGCCGCGAGCGCCTCGTCAACTGAGCTGCGGGGCGCTCGGCACCGGCCCCGTCGGCCGATCAGTCGGGCACGGCGGCGCCGTGCCCGGCGCCGCGGAGACCGGCGCGGATGCGTTCGGCGTGCGCGGCCAACTCGTCGGGCTCCACGTGCGGCGCGGCGTTGGCGAAGTCGAGGTCGTGCACGCCCCGCATGGGCACGACGTGGAGGTGCAGGTGGGGCACCTCCAGTCCGGCGATCATCAGCGCCACCTTGGTCGGCTGGTACTCGCGCTGGAGCACCCCCGCGATCGACTGCGCCACCCCCATCAGGTGGGCGTTGAGGTCGGGCGGGGCGTCGACCCAGTGGTCGATCTCGTCGATCGGCACGACGAGCGCGTGCCCGGGCTGGAGCGGGTTGATGCTCAGGAACGACACCGCCCGCTCGTCGCGCCAGACGAAGTGTCCGGGGAACTCGCCGTCGATGATGCGGGTGAAGATGGTCGGCACGGCCCGGACGATACTGCCGACGTCGAGCCGCCGCCGTGGTGTCGTGACGCAGAGGTCGGTCGCCGACGGGCGAGGTGACGTGGGCCTAGTGTCGTCGGTGTGGCGACCGAGTGGCGGCCCTTCACCGTTCCGAACCTGATCACCCTCGTCCGCCTGCTCTGCATCCCGATCTTCCTGTGGCTGCTGTTCGGGCGCGACGACCGGCTGGGCGCATCGCTCCTGCTCGGGACGCTCGGCGCCACCGACTGGGTCGACGGCTGGTTCGCCCGCCGGTACGGGCAGGTGTCCGAGCTGGGCAAGATCCTCGACCCGGTCGCCGACCGGCTGCTGCTCGGCACGGCGATCATCGCCATCCTCATCGACGGGTCGATGCCGCTGTGGGTGGCGCTGCTGATCCTGACGCGCGAGATCCTGGTGTCGATCGCCGGGCTCGTCCTCGCCGCGCTCGGCGCCCGCCGCATCGACGTGACCTTCGCCGGCAAGACGGCGACGTTCTTCAACATGATCTCGTTCCCCGGGTTCCTGGCCGCGGAGAGCGGCGTGTGGTGGGACGGCATCGCGCTGGTGGCGGCCTGGGGGTGCGCGGCGATCGGGATCGTGGTCGGCTGGTACGCGCTGTTCGACTACGTGCCCCGGGGCAGGGAGGCGCTCCGCGAGGGCCGCGCGGACCGGGCCGAGCGAGCGGGTTGATCGGCTCGGCCGGCACCCGCCGTGCCGCGGTGTGTTCCCCGTGCGCACCGCAGGCGTCCGGTAGCGTGGCCCTCATGGAGCTTCCTGACGACCTGCGCTACTCGACGGACCACGAGTGGGTTCGCACCGAGGGTGAACTGGTCCGTGTCGGCATCACCGACTACGCACAGGACGCCCTCGGCGACGTCGTGTTCGTCGAGCTCCCGGCGACCGGCACCGAGGTGGCGGCCTCCGACAGCTTCAGCGAGGTCGAGTCGACCAAGTCGGTCTCGGAGATCTACGCCCCGGTGGCCGGCGTGATCGTCGAGGTGAACAGCGAGCTCTCCGACGCACCGGAGAAGCTGAACGAGGATCCGTACGGTGAGGGCTGGATCTGCGTGATGCGTCCGGCCGATGCGTCCGCCCTCGATTCGCTGATGGACGCCGACGCCTACCGGGCGCTCATCGACGGGGAGTGAACGGGTCCGCGGGCGGGGGAGGGCCGAGC
The DNA here is from genome assembly GCA_039818945.1 of Actinomycetota bacterium. Taxonomy (GTDB): domain Bacteria; phylum Actinomycetota; class Acidimicrobiia; order Acidimicrobiales; family Poriferisodalaceae; genus JBCBSZ01. The sequence goes on along the minus strand of JBCBSZ010000033.1, from coordinate 5,740 downwards.
GTGCGAGACGTGTTCTGCAACCAATGCGGGCATCGAAACCCGTTCGGCGCGCACTATTGCTCGTCGTGCGGGGCCGCGCTCGACGTGACCCTCGTCGACGACGGCACGAGCGGCGAGCACCTCGACACCGAGCACCACGACCACATGATCCCCGAGGTGCTGGGCCATCCCTGCCTCGTGGTCGACTCGGGTCATCGGGCCGGCATGACCTACCCGCTCGACGCCGACGTCGTGCACATCGGACGCCACCCCGACAGCACGATCTTCCTCGACGACATCACCGTCTCGCGGCGCCACGCCGAGCTCGAGCGCAGCGACGACACCTTCATCGTGCGCGATGCCGGCTCGCTCAACGGCACCTACGTCAACCGCCGCCGCACCGAGTCGGCCCGCCTCGGTGGCGGTGACGAGCTGCAGATCGGCAAGTTCAAGCTGATCTACCTCCGGCCCGAGACGCCGGAGCCATGAGCGCGGAGCGGTCGCATCGATCGATCGGTGAGGTCCTCTCCCTGCTCCAGGACGATTTCCCCGACGTCACGATCTCCAAGATCCGGTTCCTCGAGAGCCAGGGCCTGCTCGAGCCGGAGCGGACGCCGTCGGGGTACCGGAAGTTCTTCGATCCCGACGTCGACCGGCTCCGCTGGATCCTCGTGCACCAGCGCGACCACTTCCTGCCCCTCAAGGTGATCAAGGAGCGGCTCGACAGCGGCGCCTTCGACGAGTGGGTCGAGGCCGGTGCCGATCCGGCGCTGCTCGAGGTCCACGCCGTCCAACCCCCGCTCGAGCTCGTGCTCGACGAACCGGCGATCCCGCACACGAACGGATCGACCGCCGAGCACGATGACGTCAGCGTGGCGGTCGAGCCGGACCCGGAGCCGACGGCCGAGCCGCCCGAGTCGACGGAGTCGACGGAGGATCCGCACCGCTTCGACGTCATGTTGTCCTCCGCTCGTCGAGCCGCCGACCCGACGCCCGACCCGGACGTCCCGGGTGCGGACGACGCCGAGAACGCCATCGACGTGGCGGCGCCTCACGAGATCGAGGTGCCCCCGGCCCCGGAGCTCGACGCCGGCCCGCTCGACCCGGGCCCGACGACCGTGTCGATGACGGTCGAGGAGCTCTCCCGGGCCTCGGGCCTCACCCCGCTCGAGCTCGCGGAGCTCGAGCGCTACGGCCTGCTGACGTCGCGGCCGGTCGGTCCGGCGGTGTACTACGACGGCGAGGCGCTCGTGGTGTCGAAGCTCGCCGCGGCGTTCCTGCGCCACGGCATCGAGGCCCGGCACCTCCGCATGTACAAGACGGCCGCGGAGCGTGAGGCCGGCGTCTTCGAGCAGGTGGTCGCCCCGCTGGTCGGACGACAGGACGGCGCGTCCAGGCGGGAGGCCCGCGAGCGGCTCGTCGAGATGGCACGGTTGGGCGAGGCGTTGCACGCCGCGCTGCTGCGCACCTCGTTGCGTGGCTACGGAGAGGGCGGCTGACCGCCGCCGACGTTGCCGGTCGAAGGTAGGGTTCGAGGGTGGTCGAGATGGAGATCGTGGGTGTGCAGGTCGAGGTCCCGGCGAACACGCCGGTCCTGATGCTGCGCGAACGGGCGGAGTCGGGCCGGGTGCTGCCGATCTACATCGGCGGTGCCGAGGCGAGCTCGATCCACCAGGCGCTCAACGGCGACGAGCCACCCCGGCCGCTCACGCACGACCTGATGTGCATCGTGCTCGAGTCCGTCGGGAGCGAGCTGCGCAGCGTCACCGTGACCGATCTGCGCAGCGGCACGTTCTACGCCGAGCTCGAGCTGGTCACCGGCTCCGAGACCACCCGGGTCTCCGCCCGCCCCTCCGACGCCGTGGCGCTCGCCGTGCGGGTCGGGGCGCCGGTCTTCGCCGCCGAGCAGGTCCTCGACGAGGCGGGCCAGGTGCCGGCGGTGACGGAGTCGGGGGACACCCCGGATGAGCTGGTCGACGAGTTCCGACGATTCATCGACGAGGTGAACCCCGAAGACTTCGAGTCGTGACGGCGCTGCCGCGGTGGCTGCATCGGCCGCACGCGCCAACCGGACGGGTTCGTTGGAGCCTCGTCGTGCTCGGGCTCACGATGGTCGTGGGCGTCGCCGGCTACTCGTTGCTCGGCCTCGATCCGCTCGAGGCCGTCTATCAGACCGTGATCACGGGGACGACGGTCGGCTACCGCGAGGTCGGCGAGGTCACCGTCGCCTACCAGCTGTTCACGATCGTGTTCATCTTCATCGGGGTCGGGGCGGCGCTCTACACGTTGAGCGTGTTGTTCGAGACGATCGTCGACGGGCGGCTGGACGCCCTGTTCGGGAGGCGGCGGATGGTGCGGGAGATCGGCCAGATGCGGGGCCACGTGGTGCTCTGCGGGGCGGGCAGCGTCGGCAGCGTGCTCGCCGCCCACGTGGCAGGGCGCGGGGTTCCGTTGGTCGTGATCGACTCCGACCGCGACCAGCTCGCGGCCGCGGAGCGACTCGGGGCCATCGGTCTGCTGGGCGATGCCCGCTCCGACGACACGCTGCGAGAGGCCGGCATCGAGCGGGCCGGGACGCTGGTCGCCGCGCTCACCTCCGACGCCGACAACGTCTACGTGACGTTGGGCGCCCGGGCGCTCAACCCCGACCTGTTCATCGTCTCGAGGGCCCACGTCGACGACGCCGAGCCGAAGCTGCGGCACGCCGGGGCCGACCGGGTCGTCAACCCGCAGTCCATCGGGGGGCACCGCATGGCCACCTTCGCGCTGCAGCCCAACGTCGCCGAGTTCCTCGACGTCGTCATGCACGACGACGAGGTGGAGTGGCGCCTGGAGGAGATCGAGATCGGGGTCGGCAGCGAGCTGAGCGACCGGACGCTGCAGGAGGCCGATCTGCGCCGGCGCGGCGGAGCGATGGTGCTCGCGCTGCGGCGTCCCGGCGGGGAGCTCAGGACCAACCCGGATCCCGGCTCGACGCTGAAGGCGGGGACCGTGCTCATCGCCATGGGGACGCCGAGTGAGCTCGACACCGTGGAGCGCCTCGCGACGGAGTAGCGCTCGCGCGGTGCGCGCGAAGTGTTGACTCCCCGCGCGAACTTCTCTACCGTACGTATCACAGCGGCGTAACTACGCCGACGTAACGCGGTGAACCCCCCGGGCCAGCGGTCTGGGTGGTTGCTCTGACGCACAACGTGACATGAGGCGAGGGTGACGTGGACGAACGGGCGAGGACCGACGCGGTCGACGGCGACGAGGGCTTCAGTGGCAAGGTCGCGGCGACCGTGGTGGGGATCACCTACCGCCAGCTGGACTACTGGGCCCGGACCGACCTGGTCCGACCGTCGCTCAGCGACGCCCACGGCTCCGGGTCCCGTCGCCGGTACGGCTACCGCGACCTGCTCGAACTGAAGGTCATCAAGACCCTGCTCGACGCCGGCATCAAGCTCGAGCAGGTCCGCGAGGTGTTCCGCTACCTGCGCGACGAGCTCCGCGAGGACGTCGTCTCGGCGAACCTCGTCATCACCGGCAGCTCGTCGGTCCTCGTGCGCGACGGCGAGGAGATCATCGACCTCCTGAAGAACGGCCAGGGCGTGCTCAACATCTTGCCGCTCGCCGGCGTCAAGCAGCAGGTCGACGCCGGCATCGTCGAGCTGCGTCGCGCCGGTGCGGCCGCCGGGCGATCGCCGGCCACCGCCGAGCTCGGCTGACGGCCCGGCCGCTCGTCGCGGTCAGCCCGGCGGCGCGAGCTCTGCGGACAGCACCGCGGCCTCCCAGGCCACCAGGCGCCGCAGCGCCTCGGGGTGCAGGGCCACGAACTCGACGCGCACCTCGTCGCGCCGGACGCCCACGACCTCGCCCTGGCAGGTCAGCGCGCCGCTCGGCAGGACGACCGCGAGGACGATCCGGTCGAGTCGGGCGGCCGCCGCCGCGGTCGTGCGGAAGCGGATCCCGAGGCGGCTGAGATCGACGCCGACCCCGGTGTGGCGCGTCCGGTCCGGCGGCTGGCTCCACTCCACGGGCACCGGCGCCGTCGGCCGGGCGGCGCGACGCCGTTCGATCGCCTCGCCCTCGCCCGGAGCGGACACGATGGCCAGCTGCGCGTCGTCCTCGGTGCGGATCACCCGACTCTGCCAGCGAATCGGCTGCGCGCTGTCGTCGGCGAGGGTGAGCACGACCTCGGTGTTGGGACCGCACCAGTCCGGGAGTCCACCACGGAAGCGGATGGTGATCTCCTGGCGCACGTCGAAGACCATCGCGATGGTCGGGTCACCACCGAGGTCGCGCGGGTGGACCTCGACGCGCATCCCCGTGGTGACCATGCCGGACATGTGCTCCCATCGGCAGGTCGGGGCCACGAGCTGAGCGATCCGGCGGAGGGGCACGGGATCTCGGGCGCCCCCTACGATCCCCACCCATGCAGCTGCAGGATCGGATTGTCGTCGTGACCGGGGGAGCCCACGGCATCGGGAGGGCCATGTGCGAGCGGTTCGCTCGCGAGGGTGCCGCGCACGTCGCGGTGGTCGACGTCGACGGCGCCGCGGCCGGCGAGGTCGGGGCATCGGTGGACGGCTCGGCCCACGTCGTCGACGTGGCCGACGAGACCGCGATCGAGGACCTCGTCCGCACCGTCGAGGCCGAAGCCGGTCCGATCTCGCTGTTCTGCTCCAACGCCGGCATCGCGATCCCCGGCGGGATCGAGACCGAGACCGCGGAATGGCAGCGGATCTGGGACATCAACGTGATGGCCCACATCCACGCGGCGCGGGCGGTCGTGCCGAGGATGCTCGACCGGGGCGAGGGCTACCTGCTCAACACGGCGTCGGCGGCGGGCCTGCTGTCCCAAATCGGTTCGGCCCCCTACGCGGTCACCAAGCACGCCGCCGTGTCGTTCGCCGAGTGGCTGTCGATCACCCACGGCGCCGACGGGCTCCGGGTGTCGGTGCTGTGCCCGCAGGCCGTGCGCACCGCCATGACGGCCGGGACCGAGGGCGGCGGCGTCGCCGGTGTCGACGGCATGATCGAGCCCGAGGACGTGGCGCAGACCGTCGTGGAGGGCCTCGCCGACGAGCGGTTCTGGATCCTGCCCCACCCGGTCGTGGCCGAGTACGCCAAGCGCAAGGCCGACGACATCGACCGTTGGCTGGCCGGGATGCGACGTCTCCAGGCGAGCTACGGCGACGGCGCGATCTGAGGCTGCTCAGGCGTTGGGCAGGCGATGGGTGAACGTCGGTCGGAGCTCGAGGTCGAGCTGGCCGTCGACGGCCTTCGCCGCGAGCACCTGGTGGATGGCGATCCCGCCCTGGGCGAAGTTCGTCGACGACGCGGCGAGGTAGAGGTGCCAGATCCGGGCCCGCCGCTCACCGACCAGCTCGACGGCCTCGTCCCAGTGCCGCTCGAGGTTCGCGACCCAGTGCCGCAGCGTGATCGCGTAGTGCTCGCGGAGGCTCTCGACGTGGCGCACCTCGAGGCGACGGCGTTGCAGCGCGCTGATCACCGTGCCGACCTCGAGGAGCTCGCCATCGGGGAACACGTAGCGCTGGATGAACGGTGACGGCCGGCCGAGGCGCCGCTTCGGCCACGACGAGATGGCGTGGTTCAGGAGGCGGCCGCCGGGCGCGAGGCGGGCGTCGATGGCGTCGAGGTACTCGTCGAGCTTGCTCCCGCCCACGTGCTCCATCATCCCGATCGAGCTGACGGCGTCGAACTCGCCGTCGACGTCGCGGTAGTCCTGGACGCGGATGTCCACCCGGTCCCCGACGCC
>JBCBSZ010000032.1:0-57851 GCA_039818945.1 Actinomycetota bacterium | reverse complement strand
ACGAGACGCTCGAACCGCTCCTGACCGACGAGGGCATCCTCTACACCGGCTACGACCGCCTCGACGAGGACGACCGCCGGTGGCTCGATCGGCAGTTCCACGAGCGGCTGTTCCCGGTGCTGACGCCGCTCGCCGTCGACCCGGCCCACCCGTTCCCCTACATCTCGAACCTGTCGCTCAACCTCGCCGTCCAGGTCAGGGCGCCACGCGATCTCAGCACCCGCTTCGCGCGGGTCAAGATCCCGCCGATCCTCAGCCGGTTCGTGTTCCTCCCCGACGGCCAGCGGTTCGTCCCGCTCGAACAGGTCATCGCCGCCCATCTCGGCGAGCTGTTCCCCGGCATGCAGATCGTGTCGCACCACACGTTCCGCGTGACCCGCAACAGCGACCTCGACATCGGGACCCTCGGCGACGACGCCGACGATCTCCTGCGCGAGATCGAGGACCGCCTCACCAGGCAGCGCTTCGGACGGGTGGTGCGGCTCGAGGTCGAGGACTCGATCGACGGGGCGACGCTCAACCTGCTCGCCCGTGAGCTCGACGTCGACGAGGTCGACGTCTACCGGTCGGCCGGCCCGCTCGGCATGGACGGGCTCTTCGCCGTCGCCGAGCTCGATCGACCCGAGCTGAAGTGGGAGCTCTTCAGCGGCATCACGCAGCCGGTGCTCGCGAAGAGCAAGCCCCTCTTCGAGCTGCTCGCCGATCGGGACGTGCTCCTCCAGCACCCCTACGACAACTTCCACACCTCGGTCGCCGAGTTCATCTGGCAGGCCGCTCGCGACCCGCACGTGCTGGCGATCAAGCAGACGATCTACCGGACCGCCACCGACTCGTCGATCATCCACGCCCTCATCCACGCCGCCGAGGAGGGCAAGCAGGTCGTCGCCCTCGTCGAGCTGAAGGCCCGCTTCGACGAGGAGGCCAACATCGAGTGGGCCCGACACCTCGAAGAGGCGGGCGTCCACGTCATGTACGGCGTGACCGGACTGAAGACCCACACGAAGACCACCCTCGTGGTGCGCGACGAGGGCGACCGCATCCGGCGCTACTCCCACGTCGGCACGGGCAACTACCACGAGAAGACGGCCCGCCTCTACGAGGACGTCGGGCTGCTGACGTCCAACGCCGACATCGGCGCCGACCTCAGCGACCTGTTCAACTACCTGACCGGCTACTCCCACCAGCGCGACTACCGCCAGCTGCTCGTCGCCCCCCTCCAGATGCGCGACCGCATCATCGACCTGATCCGCCAGGAGGCGGGGCAGCTCGACGGTCGGATCGTGATGAAGCTCAACTCGCTGGTCGACCCCGGGGTGATCGACGCCCTCTACGAGGCCTCGATGGCGGGCACGCGCATCGATCTCATCGTGCGGGGCATCTGCTGCCTCCGCCCCGGCGTACCCGACCTGTCGGAGAACATCACGGTCCGATCCGTCGTCGGGCGCTACCTCGAGCACTCCCGCATCCTGCGGTTCGGGACCAAGCCGCGCGGTCGGCGCTACTACATCGGCTCGGCCGACATGATGCCCCGCAACCTCGACCGCCGGGTCGAGGCGATCGCCCCCGTCCTCGACCCGCAGCACAAGGACCGGCTCGAGGCGATCCTCGACATCCTCCGCGAGGACGACGTGCTCGCCTGGGAGCTCGGCGCCGACGGCACGTGGTGGAAGGTCCCGACCGAGAAGGGGCTCGACTCCCACCTCCGGATCGGCGAGCTCACCGTCGAGCTCGCCGAGGCACAGCGGGCGGCGATCGACGCGGCCGACCAGGCGTGAGCGGGACCATCCGGGCCGCGGGCGGGCTCGTCCTCGACACCTCCGGCGCCGAGGTGCGCGTCGTGTTGATCCATCGCGACCGCTACGACGACTGGTGCCTCCCCAAGGGCAAGCTCGACGACGACGAGTCGTTCGCCGACGCCGCCGTCCGGGAGGTCGCCGAGGAGACCGGGCTGACCTGCGAGCTCGGCGAGGAGCTGGCGGAGATCCGCTACGAGGTGAAGGGCCGGCCCAAGGTCGTCCGCTACTGGGCGATGCGCCCGATCGGCGGCGACCTCGTCCCCGTCGACGACGACGAGGTCGACGACCTCGGCTGGTTCCCGATCGACGAGGCGCGGGCCAAGGTCAGCTACGACGCCGACCGGCAGGTCATCGACTCGTGGACGGCGGCGCGATCGTGAGCGGGCGGCTCGACGGCAAGGTCGCGCTCGTGACCGGCGGCGGTTCCGGCATCGGACGGGCCTGCGTCGGCCGTCTCGTCGCCGACGGCGCACGGGTGGCCGTGGCCGACCTCCGCGCGGAGGCCGCCGAGGAGGTGGCAGCCGAGCACGGCGACGCGGCGGCCGCGCTCGTCGCCGACGTGACCGACGAGGCGCAGGTCGAGGCGATGGTCGCGTCGACGGTCGACCGGTACGGTCGGCTCGACATCGGCGTGAACAACGCCGGGGTCGGCGGCTTCGCCCCGATCGTCGACCACCCGCTCGACCTCTGGCGTCGCATCCACGCCCTCTGCCTCGAGGCGGTCTTCACCTGCGTGAAGCACCAGGGCCGCGTGCTCGTCGAGCAGGGCGACGGCGGCTCGATCGTCAACATCGCCTCGATGAACGCCACCCAGCCGGCGCAGGGCTTGTCGGCGTACTGCTCGGCCAAGGCCGGCGTCGCCATGTTGAGCGAGGTGGCGGCGATGGAGCTCGGCCCCCATCGCATCCGTGTGAACGCCGTCGCACCGGGGCTGATCGAGACCCCGCTCGCCGCCGGGCTCCACCAGAACGAGGCGATCCTGGCCGACTTCCAGGAGAACCAGCCCGTCCCCGGCCTGGGACAACCGGAGGACGTGGCGGCGGTGGTCGCCTTCCTGGCCTCCGACGACGCGCGCCTCGTCAACGGCGACCTGGTCCAGGTCGACGGCGGCGCCACCACCGGCCGCTATCCACGGCTCTTCGACCACTTCTCCGACTGAGCGGTCCGATGCGCCAGCTGGGCCCGCCCGATCCGTAGCCTGGCCGACGTGTTGACGACCTTCTCCGGAGGTCGCCTCTTCGGCGACCGGACCGGCAGCGAACCGGCGGACGTGCTCGCGCTCCACGGCTGGCGTCGTGACCGCAGCGACTTCCAGGCCATGGCCGCCGGCCTCGACGCGATCGCCCTCGATCTCCCCGGCTTCGGTGCCTCGCCACCGCCGGACGAGGGCGTCGGCGCCGCGGGCTACGCCGAGCTGGTCGCCCCGGTGCTCGACGAGCTCGCCGATCGGTTCGTCATCGTCGGCCACTCCTTCGGCGGGCGGGTGGCCTGCCATCTCGCCGTCGAGCATCCCGACCGGGTCGCGGGCCTCGTCCTCACCGGTGTGCCGCTGCTGCACCGCGCCGACCGGGGCACGGGCACGCCGCCGCTCGGCTACCGCCTGATGCGCTGGGCGAACCGGCGGGGCATCGTCTCCGACGACCGGATGGAGGCGCTCCGGCGCAGCCGGGGTTCGGCCGACTACCAGGCGGCCACCGGCGTCATCCGCGACGTGCTCGTCACGGTCGTGAACGAGGAGTACGGCGCGCTGCTGCCCCGCATCGACGTGCCGGTCGAGCTGGTGTGGGCCCGTCGCGACGACGCCGCCCCCCTCGAGGTGGCCGAGCGGTCGCTGGGGTTGTTCCCGGACGCCACGCTCACCGTCCTCGACGAGCCCGCCCACCACGACCTGCCGATCGTCGCCGCGCACGAACTGGCCGCAGCGCTCGACCGGGTCCGAGAGCGCACGACATCGTGATCGATCTGCTCACCACGCTCGTGGTCCTCGCAGCCGGTGGCGTCCCGGCGGCCCTGCGCTGGTTGCGGGTCGCCCAGCGCGAGCACTACCTCGCCCCGTGGACGACGCGCTTCGCTCGCCGCTGGCACCTCCTCGACCGCACGAACCAGGCGCTGCTGGCGGTCGCCGCGATCGCTGCGCTCATGGCGTTCGTCGCCGGCCCGTTCGCACTGCTCACCGCTGCGGTCGCCGTCGTCGCACCCGTCGGACTGCCGATCCGCGGGCGCACGTCCCCGCTCAACTGGACGCGCCGGCTCCGCACGGTCGCTGCCGTCACGGCCGCGATCAGCGTGCTCGCCGTCGTCGTCGGCCTGCTCGTCGGGGTCGGTCCGGCCGTCGCAGCCGTCGTCGTCGTCGCCATGCCGGCGATCGTCGACGCCGCCCTCGCGCTCCTCGCCCCGGCCGAGCGTCGCGCCGCAGCACGCTTCGTCGAGCAGGCGAGCACGAGGCTGCGGGCGGTCGACCCGACGACGGTCGCCATCACCGGGTCGTACGGCAAGACGACGACGAAGGTCCTCGTCGATCACCTCCTGCGCGAGCAGGTGGCGGTCGTCGCCAGCCCGGCCAGCTTCAACAACACCGCCGGGCTGTCGCGCTCGGTGAACGAGCACCTGGCCGACGACACCGCGGTCTTCGTGGCCGAGATGGGCACCTACGGCCCGGGAGAGATCAGGTCGATGTGCGCCTGGGTCCAGCCCGACATCGGCGTGATGACGGCGATCGGCCCGGTGCACCTGGAGCGCATGCTGACCCTCGACGGCATCGTCGAGGCCAAGCGCGAGATCCTCGAGGGAGCGTCCGCCGGCGTGCTCAACGTCGACGCCCACGGCCTGGCGAAGGTCGCCGACGAGGTCGAGGCCGATGGTCTGCCCGTCGTGCGCTGCTCGACCACCGACGAAGGCGCCGATGTCCACGTGCGCCGGCTCGACGACGGCCTCCGGGTCGTGGTCCGTGGCGAGGTCCTGGCGACCGAGGTCGAGATCGACGCCGATGCATCCAACGTCGCCTGCGCTCTGGGCATCGCGCTCGCGCTCGAGGTCGACGCCGCTGCGGTCGTCGACCGGCTCTCGTCCGCTCCGACGGCCAAGAACCGCCGGGAGACCGTCACCGCAGAGAGCGGCGCCACGATCATCGACGACACCTTCAACTCCAACCCGGACGGCGCGGTCGCTGCGCTGGCCCAACTCCGGCGGCTCGCCTCCCCCGACCGCAAGGCCATCGTGGTCACACCCGGGATGATCGAGCTCGGTGAGCTGCAGACCGCCGAGAACCAGCGCTTCGCCGAACGGGCCGCCGAGGCGGCCACCCACCTGCTGCTCGTCGGGCGCACCAACCTCGCCGCGCTGCGGACGGGCGCCGGGCGGGGCCGAGCGGAGGTGCTCGAGTTCGCCACCCGCGACGAGGCGGTGACCTGGGTCCGGGCGCACACGGCCCGAGGCGACGTCGTCCTGTACGAGAACGACCTCCCCGACCACTTCCCCTGAGCCCTGCCCGTCCCCGTACGGCCGAGAGTGGACTTCTACGATCGGCGGCATGCAACCCGGCGTGGTCTTCGGCGGCCCCTCACCCGAGCACGACATCAGCGTCCTGACCGGCCTCCAGGCCGCCCGGGCGCTCACCGACCGGGGCCACGACGTCGTCGGCCTCTACTGGTCGACCGACGGCGACTGGTTCCGGGTGGACCCCCGATCGGAGGCGGGCGACTTCCTGGGCGGCCCGCCCCGCTCGGCCGAGGCCCTCAGGCTCGACGTCGGTTCCGACGGCGGTTTCGTCGCCGAGGGCCGCCTGGGCCGCCGCTCGAAGCTCGCCGTCAGCGCCGTGGTCAACTGCTGTCACGGCTCGCCGGGCGAGGACGGCACGCTCCAGTCCCTGTTCGACCTCGCGGGGATCAGGACGACCGGTCCCAGCGCACCGGGCGCAGCCCTCGGCATGGACAAGCTCGCCTTCGGTGCCGTCATCGAGGCGGCTGGGCTGCCGTCGCTGCCCCGTGTCGCGCTCACCTCCGACGACCGACCGCTGCCCTTCGAGGCACCGTTCATCGTCAAGCCCCGCTTCGGTGGGTCGTCGATCGGCATCGAGGTGGTCGAGAACCTCGACACCGCTCGGGCCCTGCTCTCCACCAGCCCGCACCTGCGCGACGGCGCCACCATCGAGCCGTACCGGCTCGATGTGGAGGACCTCAACATCTGCGTGCGGACCCATCCCGACGTGCGGCTGTCGGCCATCGAGCGTCCACTGCGGGGCGAGGGCGGCCGGATCTACACCTATGCCGAGAAGTACCTCCACGGCGGTGAGGGCATGGCCTCGGCGCCGCGGGAGTTGCCCGCCGAGCTGCCGGCCGAGATCGAGGAGGTGATCCGCGACGCCGCCCGCCGCATCGTCGACGTGGCGCTGGTCCGGTCGGTCGCCCGGATCGACTTCCTCCGGGCGGGCGACGCCGTCTACGTCAACGAGATCAACACCATCCCCGGCGCCCTCGGTTGGTACTTCTGGGCGCACGACGGTGTGCCCTTCGGCGAGCTCCTCGAGTCGATGCTCGACGAGGCGACCACCGGTCCTCGGCGGACCTTCCACGCCACCGGTGCCGACGGCACGGCCCTCAGGTCAGCCGGCTCCATCGCCGGCAAGCTCGGCTGAGCGCCGGCGAGACCCGGGCCCGGACGCGCCAGCGCCCGGCTGCGCACGTGGGGGGAACGTGCGTGCCGGGCACTGCAGCTGGAGACCGTTGCCGGTGTTGGGGGGCGAGACCCGCAACGATTTCCTGGTAAATGCGATCTTACCGATGAACGCGAACCTGTCAACCCCCTGTCGCGGAGATTCCCGGTTCGGGGACCGGGAGCAGCGCGTCGCGCAGGAGCGCGAGCAGCTCGGTGCGGGCGAGCACGAGCGACCGCACCGACGGCGCCACGCCGACCGCCCGCATGACCTCGGTCTCGGTCGAGACGCCGACGACCATCGCGTGGAACGTGAGCAGCAGCACCCGGGGGTCTCGCCGGCGGAGGAGCCCGTCGTCCATGTCGATGCGCAACCGACGCTCGGCGTCGTCGAGCAGGGGCCGGAGCCGCTGGGCGAGGTGGGTGGCGACCGGTGGCCCCTGGCGTGCCACCTCCCGCAGCAGCCCGAGCACCTCCGGCCGGCGGGCGGCGACCGAGAAGGCTGCCCGGACCAGACGCTCGACCGCGGGCCAGCCCCGCTCCCCCGTCGCCACCGCACCGCGCAGCTCGACCTCGAGCTCGTCGATGGCCGCGTCGACCACCCCGACGACGAGGTCGGCCTTGCTGTCGAAGTGGTAGAGCACGGCGGCCTTGGTCACGCCGACGTCGTCGGCCACGGCCGACAGGCTCGTCCCCCCGACCCCGCGCTGCGCGATGGCCGCCATGGCGGCATCGAGCACCCGGGTCCTGGTCGACATGCCGGCATCGTAGGCAGGATCTGACCGATCGGTCAGCTCGATCTGGTAGAACTGCCCGTGTGATCGCAGAGGATCTGGCGGGTTCCCGCATCGCCATCACCGGCGCGACCGGCTTCCTCGGCACCGCGCTGGTCGAGCGGCTCCTCCGCTCGGTCCCAGATTGCGAGCTCGTGCTCCTCATCCGGCCCGGCCGCCGCTCGACGCCGCAGCGCCGCTTCGAGCGGGAGATCCTCCGCAACGACGCGTTCGGTCGCCTCCGCCACCAGCTGGGCGACGACTTCGCCGACGAGATGGCCCGCCGGGTCACCGCCATCGCCGGCGACGTGTCCAAGGACGGCCTCGGCCTCGACCCGGCCGGCCGGACCACCCTCGCCGGCTGCGACATCGTCATCCACTCCGCGGCGACGGTCTCGTTCGACTCCCCGCTCGACGCCTCCGTCGAGACCAACCTCCTCGGCCCCAACCGCATCCTGCAGGTCCTCCACGACGAGGGCGTCGCCCCGCACCTCGTCGCGGTCTCCACCTGCTACGTCGCCGGCAACCGTCGGGGCCGGGCCGCAGAGGAGTTCCTGACCGAGAGCCCGTTCCACGTCGACGTCGACTGGCGGGCCGAGGTCACCGCCGCCCAGCGGGCCCGCGCCGACGCCGACACCGAGAGCCGCGCGCCGGACGCGCTCCGCCGCTTCCGCAAGGAGGCCCGCAACGAGCTCGGCGCCGCCGGCCTGCCGATGCTCGCCGCCAAGACCGAGCAGCTCCGCCAGCGTTGGGTCGACGATCGCATGGTCGAGGTCGGCCGGGCCCGGGCCACGTCGCTCGGCTGGCCCGACGTGTACACGTACTCCAAGGCCCTCGGCGAGCAGGCGCTGCTCGAGCTGCGGGGCGAGGTGCCGCTCACGGTCGTGCGGCCCTCGATCATCGAGTCGGCGCTCGAGGAACCCTTCCCGGGCTGGATCCGCGGGTTCCGCATGGCCGAGCCGCTGATCATCTCCTACGCCAAGGGCGAGCTGACCCAGTTCCCCGGCAACCCGGAGAGCGTCGTCGACGTGATCCCGGTCGACCACGTCGCCGCGGCGGTGGTCGCCGCCGCGGCCCAGGTGCCCCCGGCGACGCCGAAGGTGTACCAGGTGGCCTCCGGGTCGGTCCGACCGCTCGAGTACCGCATGCTGACCGAGACCGTCCGGGGCTGGTTCACCGAGAAGCCCCTCTACGACTCCAAGGGCCACCCGATCGTCCCCGACGAGTGGGTCTTCACCGGATCCGCGGGCCTCGAGGAGCGCCTGGAGCGGCTGGTCCAGGGCATCAAGCGACTCGATCGCGGGGTCGCCTCGCTCCCGCTGCGAGGTCGGCAGGCCGACTTCAACCAGCGGCTCCAGGACCGGCTCGACATCCTCGAGCAGGCGCTCGGCTACGTGAAGATCTACGGCGCGTACGGCCGATGCGAGGCGCTGTACTCCATCAGCGAGCTCGACGCGCTCCGGGAGTCGCTCGACCCGGCCGACCGCCAGACGTTCGCGTTCGACCCCCGGGCCATCGACTGGCGGACCTACATCCGCGAGGTCCACCTGCCGACCGTCGTCGTGCAGGCCCGCGTCCGCCAGACCCCGGGCGCCCGCAAGGGGCAGTCCCGCGAGGACCGCCTGCGGGCCCAGGTGCTCCACGACGACCGCCAGTTCGCGGCCTTCGATCTCGAGAACACGCTCATCGCCTCGAACGTCGTCGAGTCCTACGCCTGGTTGGCGACGCGCCGCCTCGGCACCGCCGACCGGATCCGGTTCGCCGCCCGCCTCGCCGCGGCCGGGCCCTCGATGCTCGCCCAGGACGGCCGCGACCGCACCGACTTCCTGCGGGCGTTCTACCGCCGCTACCGCGACGCCCCGATCGATCAGCTCGAGGAGGACGCCGTCGAGCTGGCCTCGCAGCTGCTGCTGCTCAAGGCCTTCCCCGACGGGCTCCGCCGGGTGCGCGAGCACCGCCGGGCCGGGCATCGCACCGTGCTGATCACCGGAGCGCTCGACGTGGTCGTCGACCCGATCCGCCCGCTCTTCGACGACGTGGTCCCGGCGCGACTCCGCCGCAACGACGACGGCACCTTCGCCCCCGGCCTGACCGACGTCCCGCCCACCGGCGAGACCCGCGCCCAGGTCATGCTCGAGTGGGCGGCCGAGCACGGCTTCGATCCGGGCCAGGGCGTCGCCTACGCCGACGCCACCAGCGACCTGCCGATGCTCGAGGCCGTCGGTTACCCGGTCGTCGTCAACCCGGAGGTCCGCCTGGCCGGCATCTCCGAGAAGCGGGGCTGGCTCGTCGAGCACTGGAGCCCGTCGCCGGGCTCGCCCATCCCCCGCCTCCCCATCGGACCGCGCCATCGCAGCGCACGCAGGAGAAGCGCATGACACGCTGCGCCCAGAGGAGCCCACGATGACACGGACCCCTCGCCGAGGGATCGTGCTCGGGGTCGACCGGTCGACCCCGCCGATCCTGTTCCACCACGGCGACTCGTTCCGCATGGAGCGGCTCCCGACCGGCTCCCGGGTCGTCTACCCGAACGAGCCGCTCGAGCCGATCGCCGACGTCGACGCGGCGATCGAGGACGCGATCACCAACCCGATGGGCGACTGCGACCCGCTGCCCGCCCTGCTGCGGCCGGGCATGAAGCTCACGATCGCCTTCGACGACATCTCGCTGCCGCTGCCGCCGATGCAGACCCCCGACATCCGCGGGCGCATCATCGAGCGGGTGCTCGACCACGCCGCCGCGGCCGGCGTCGACGACGTCGAGATCATCGCCGCGCTGGCGCTCCACCGCCGCATGACCGAGGACGAGCTCCGCCACGCGGTCGGCGATCGGGTCTACGACGCGTTCGCTCCCGACGGGCTGCTCTACAACTTCGACGCCGAGGACCCCGACGGCCTCACCCACCTCGGCACGACCGACCACGGCGAGGAGGTCGTGCTGTCGAAGCGGGCGGTCGAGAGCGACCTGCTCGTCTACGTCAACATCAACCTCGTCGCGCTCGACGGCGGTCACAAGAGCGTCGCCACCGGCCTCTCGCCGTACCAGGCGCTGCGCCACCACCACAACGTCGACACGATGCGCAAGAGCCGGTCCTTCATGGACCCGGACAACTCCCAGCTGCACACCAAGAACTGGCGCCAGGGCCGACTCATCAAGGAGTCGGGCCTGAAGATCTTCCAGATCGAGACCACGCTCAACACCGAGACCTTCCCGCCCCCCTTCGGCTTCCTCCAGAAGCGCGAGTGGGAGTGGAACCTGCGCGACCGGGCAACGTTCTCGGCCACCAACGCGGCGCTGCGCCCGATGCCGTGGAGCGCCCGCCGGCGGATCTTCCACTCGATCGAGTCGCCCTACGGCGTCACCTCCGTGCAGGCCGGCGAGGTCGAGACCGTGCACGCCGAGACGATCACGCAGGTCCACCGCCAACAGCTCGTGCAGGTCGAGGGCCAGTCGGACGTCCTGACGATGGGCCTGCCCTACCTCGGCCCGTACAACGTCAACTCGATCCTCAACCCGATCCTCGTGTCGTGCCTCGGCCTCGGGTACTTCTTCAACCTCTACAAGGGCAAGCCGCTGGTGCGCGAGGGCGGCGTGGTGATCATGGGTCACCCGAACCTGCCCGAGTTCCACCCGGTGCACCACCCGTCGTACATCGACTTCTACGAGGAGGTGCTCGCCGACTCGACCGACCCCGAGGTCATCGAGCACAAGTACGAGAAGCGCTACGCCGAGGACGAGTGGTACCGCCACCTCTACCGGACGAGCTACGCCTACCACGGCGTCCATCCGTTCTACATGTGGTACTGGACCGCTCACGCCCTCCAGCACCTCGGTGGCGGCGACCACGTCATCGTCATGGGCGGCGACGTCGACGCCACCCGACGGCTGGGCTTCCGTCCGGCGTCCACGCTGCGGGACGCGCTCGAGATCGCCAGCGACATCGTCGGGCGCGACCCGTCGATCGTGCACGTGAAGAACCCGCCGCTGCTGATGACCGAGGTCGTCTGAGGCCATGTCGAGAGAGCCAGGGACCGAGCGCCCGACCCGTCACCTCGTCGGCCGACCGGCGCGCTGGACGGCCCGCCGCGCCGCCCGGATGGTGCCGGCACCGCTGCGCACCCCATCGCGTCCGATGTCGATCGAGCCGGCACCGCTGCCGACCCGCGGCGTCGAGATGGACACCGAGTGGGCCCGCCGCCCCGTCGCCCGCGCCACCCGCCGGGCGCTGACCGAGACGGTCTGGTCGGGACTCGTGCGCTACTACGCCGACCCCGAGGTGACCGGCGCCGACCGGCTCGCCGACCTCGACCCGGAGAGCGGGGCGATCTTCGCGTCGAACCACTTCAGCCACGCCGATACGACGCTGCTGCTCACGGTCATCCCGACGCCGTGGCGCCACCGCCTCTTCGTCGCCGCCGCCGCCGACTACTTCTTCCCCAACCGGGTCGCAGGGTTCGCCTCGGCGCTCGGCATCGGCGCCGTGCCGATCGAACGCACGAGGATCTCCAAGCGGTCGATCGAGCTGCCCATCGAGCTGCTGCGCGACGGTTGGAGCCAGATCATCTACCCCGAGGGCGGACGCAGCCCCGATGGCTGGGGCCAGGAGTTCCGGCCCGGGGTCTCTCTCCTCGCCAAGGCGGCCGGCGTGCCGATCGTCCCGACCTACCTCGTCGGCACCGACCAGGTGCTGCAGCGGGGGTCGAACCGGCCGAAGCGGGCACCGACCAAGGTCGTCTTCGGACGGCCGTTCCGCCCCGGCGACGACGAGGACCACCGCGCGGTCGCCGCCCGGCTCCAGGCCGAGGTCGCGGCGCTGGCCGACGAGGTGTCGAGCGACTGGTGGAGCGCTCGCAAGAAGGCGGCGCGAGCCGAGAGCACCGACCTCGCCGGCCCCCCGGTCGCCCGGTGGCGCCGCAACTGGCAGCTGGAGGAGCGCCGCCGCTCCACGAGCCGTCCGACGTGGCCGAAGGTCTGAACCGGACGCGATCGCTCCGGTAGGGTCGCCCGGCCGACCGACCGAGGGGGAGCACGTGGCGGGGTACGCCGACACCACCGATCTCGACATCTCGCCCGACGACCTCGCTGCGCTGACGACCTCGCGACCGCCCGGGCACGGCGACGTCCGGGCCTACGACTGGATCGCCCACCACGCCCGCAACCGTGGCGCCAAGGAGGCCGTCCGCGACCTGGCCACCGGGCGTTCGTTCACCTACGGCGAGCTCGATCGCCGGGTCGACGCGATGGCGGCCTACCTCACGTCGGTCGGCATCGGTCGCGGTGACCGCGTCGCCGTGCTCGCCCACAACGGGGTCGAGTTCTTCGACGTCCAGTTCGCGTGCGCCCGGACCGGCTCGATCTGTGTCCTGCTCAACTGGCGGCTCACGGTCAACGAGCTCGAGTACATCGTCGGCGACAGCTCGCCGAAGCTGCTCGTCCACGACGTCGAGTTCGCCGACACGGCGGTCGAGCTCCAGCGGCGCTGCTCGATCGCGACGCTGCTCGTGGTCGACGGCGGCGCTGCGGACAGCCCCTACGAGTCGGCGCTCGCCGACTCCGGGGGGCGGCCGGTCGAGCCGGTCACGCTGACCCACGACGACGTCGTCACCATCATGTACACGTCGGGGACGACCGGGCTGCCGAAGGGGGCGATGATCACCCACGGCATGAACTTCTGGAACTGCGTCAACCTGGGCATCCCGGCGGGCGTGGGGCTCGACACCGTCCACCTCAACGTGCTCCCGCTGTTCCACACCGGTGGACTCAACTGCTACTCGAACCCGGTGCTGCACGCCGGCGGGACCGTGGTGATCATGAAGGCGTTCGACCCCGGCGAGGCGTTGCGGGTCCTCGGCGACCCCGACCAGGGCATCACCCACTTCTTCGGGGTGCCGGCCCCGTACCAGTTCATGATGCAGCACCCCGACTTCGAGGCGACCGACCTGTCGAGGCTGCAGGTGGCCGGCGTCGGCGGCGCCCCCTGCGCGCTGGCGATCATGGAGGGGTGGATGGAGCGGGGGGTGCCCCTGCTCCAGGGCTTCGGGATGACCGAGACCAGCCCGGCGGCGATCTTCCTCGATCCTTCGGACGCGCTGCGCAAGATCGGTTCGACCGGCAAGGCCCTGATGCACACCGAGTTCAGGATCGTGAACGGCGACGGTGAGGACTGCGGGGTCGACGAGGTCGGCGAGTTGTGGGTGGCCGGTCCTCACATCACGCCGGGCTACTGGAACAAGCCCGAGGCCACCGCGGACGCCTTCGAGGGCCGTTGGCTCAAGACCGGCGACGCGGCGCAGCTGGACGACGAGGGCTTCGTCTACATCGTCGATCGGTGGAAGGACATGTACATCTCGGGTGGCGAGAACGTGTATCCGGCCGAGGTCGAGAACGTGCTCTACCAGCTCCCCCAGGTGGCCGAGGCGGCGGTGATCGGCGTGCCCGACGACCGGTGGGGAGAGACCGGCCTGGCCGTCCTGGCCCTCAAGCCGGAGGCGGACCTCGACCGCATCGCCGTGCAGGAGCACTGCGCCGAGCGTCTCGCCCGGTTCAAGGTCCCGGCGGACATCGCGATCGTCGACGAGCTCCCTCGCAACGCGACCGGCAAGGTCCTCAAGCGCGAGCTGCGCAACCGGTTCGTCGACGCGAGCGCACCCCGCATCTCCTGATCGGCCTCACCGGCCCTCGAAGCGGGGCTCGCGCCGCTCCAGGAACGCGGCGACCCCCTCTCGGTGATCGGCGGTCCGGAACAGCTCGGCGAGGGTCGCGCTCACGCCCCGGCCCACCTCCGCCCAGTCCGGATCAACGGCCTCGCGGAGGCCGCGCTTGATGGCCTGCACGGCGAGCGGTGGGTTGGCGGCGATCCGCTCGGCGAGCCCCATCGAGGTGGTCAGCAGGTGATCGTGGGCCACGACCCGACCGACCAGCCCGATCTCCTTCGCGCGGGCGGCGTCGATCACCTCGCCGGTGAAGAGCAGCTCCGCCGCGACCTCCCGGCCCACCAGCTGCACCAGGCGCCCGAGGCCCGGGGCGTCGCAGGTCAGGCCCCGCAGCACGAACAGCTCGCCGAACCTCGCCCGCTCCGACGCCACCCGGAGGTCGGCCATCAGCGCCAGCTCCATGCCCCACCCCACGGCGGCGCCGTTGACCGCAGCGATCACGGGCACGTCGGTGTGGAGCAGGGCGTCGGCGGCCGGGGTCAGCCGTGGCTCGCGGGCGAGGCGCTCGGCGGGCGGGCCGTCCGGGCCGGCCATGATCTGCTTCACGTCGTCGCCCGAGCAGAACGCCGGGTCGGCGCCGGTGATCACGAGGCACCGGGCCTCGGTGGTGCGGACCACGTCCTCGAGCTCGGCGTAGGTGCGGTGGGTGAGGGCGTTGCGGGCGTCCGGCCGATCGAGCGTCACGACGCCGACGTGGCCGACGGTCTCGTAGCGCAGCTCCCGATGGTCCATGCGTGCTCCTGCCGCGGTTAGGTTCGGCGTCGCATGCGGATCCTGGTGACGAACGACGACGGCATCGACGCACCGGGCCTGCGAGCTCTGGTCGAACGACTGCGACCGGAGCACGACGGCGAGCTGATGGTGGTGGCCCCCCACACCGAACAGAGCGGCATGGGCGCCGCCCTCGGGCCGTTCTACCTCAACCCGCCCCGGGTCCACGAGCGACGGCTGGACGGCGTCGACCTGGCCCAGTGCTGGTCGATCGAGGGACCGCCATCGCTCGGCGTGCTGCTCGCCCGCCTCGGCGCCTTCGGCGAACCGCCCGATCTGGTCGTGTCGGGAGTGAACCCCGGGCTCAACGTCGGGCGGGCCGTCTACCACTCGGGCACCGTCGGCGCGACGCTCACCGCCCGCAACGGCCACATCCACGGCATCGCGATCAGTCAGGAGATGGACCCCTCGATCGGCCTGCACCCCCAACATTGGGAGACCGCGACCGAGATCGCCGCCCGGGCGATGCGGGCGATGATCGACACGCCGCCGCCCGAGGCGTCGGTGCTCAACCTCAACGTGCCCGACCGCCCGCTGGCCGAGCTCCGCGGGATCCGGTCGGTGCCGGTCGGCGACCTACCGCCCCGACGAGCCCTGGCCGCCCGACTCGAACCGCTCGGGGACGGCGTGCACGAGGTGCAGCTCGAGGCCGCCGACGAGGCCAGCGACGCCGCGACCCTCGTCCCCGACCACGACACCGGTGCCGTGGCCGAGGGATGGGTCGCGATGTCGTGGCTCGGCCGGATCACTCACGACGATCCGGGCGAGCACGGCGTCGAGGACGCCCTCGAGGCCTTCCTCGGTGGAGGACCTCCTACGAGGTGAGGGTGTTGATGACGATGCCGTCGAACACCTTCTCCTCGTTGGCCTGCTCGTCCCACGGACCGATCGAGCGCAGCTCGTGGTCTGCGGGGAGTGGGCTGCGCCGGTAGACCGGGCCGTCGTTGAGCTCCTCGTCGTCTTCGCGGCCGTCGTCGAAGGGTTCGTCGCCCTCGGACGGCTCGTCACCATCTGTGGGGTCGTCACCGTCGGACGGCTCGTCACCATCTGAGGGGTCGTCGCCGTCGACCGGATCGTCACCATCGGACGGGTCATCACCATCGACGGGCGCATCGACACCATCCGACGGCTCATCGCCCTCGACCGGATCGTCACCATCGGACGGGTCATCACCGTCGGAGGGCTCGTCGCCCTCGGCCGGATCGTCACCATCGGACGGGTCATCACCGCTCTCGGGGGCGTCGGGCACCGGCTCGGCGTCGGGTTCCTCGGCCCGGTACAGGTAGGCCTCGGGGATCGTCGTCGAGCCGCCCTCCCCGGTGATCGTGAGGGAGACGGCACCGGCCTCGTCGACCGCAGGTGCGATCACCGAGACGCTGAAGGGCGCGTCCAGCTCGTAGATCTCGGCCTCGACACCACCCAGGGTGACGACGGCATCGGCCGGCAGCTCCATGCCGCGGATCTCCACGATGTTGCCGCCGCTGACCGGCCCGACCGTCGGGTTGATGTAGGTGACGAAGAACGGCGAGTCCGGCACCTGCGGCTCGCTCGGCAGGTCTTCGTCGACCCGCTCGGTGGCGTCGTCGGGACCGTCGTCGACGGGCGTCTCGTCCACCGGATCATCAGCCGGCGCATCATCCACCGGCGTCGTGTCCACCGGATCATCAACCGGCGTGGTGTCCACCGGCGTCGTGTCCACCGGATCATCACCCGGCACATCATCCACCGGCGTGGTGTCCACCGGATCATCACCCGGCACATCATCCACCGGCGTCGTGTCCACCGGATCATCAACCGGCGTGGTGTCCACCGGCGTGGTGTCCACCGGCGTCGTGTCGTCGACCGGCGTGGTGTCCACCGGATCATCAGCCGGCACATCGTCCACCGGCGTGGTGTCGTCGACCGGCGTCTCGTCCACCGGCGTCGTGTCGTCGACCGGCGTCGTGTCGTCGACCGGCGTCTCGTCCACCGGAGTCTCGTCCACCGGAGTCTCATCGACCGGCGTCTCGTCCACTGGCACGTCGTCGGCGGGAGCGTCGTCGGCCGGGGTGTCGTCCACCGGCGTGTCGGGGCCGGGCGGATCGAGGGCCGGTGGGGTCGGGATCGGCTCGGCCTCGGGCTCGTCCACCCGGAAGACGACAGCCTCCGCGTTGCCGTAGCGCTCACCGGACTCGGGGTCGACGATCTCGACCATCACCGCCCAGAGACCGACCGGCAGCGGGGGGAGCACGGACAGCGCATCGCCGTCAGCCGAGGCCAACCGGGCCAGCGCCTCGGCGTCCAGCTCGACCTCGACGACGCCCTCGTCGTCGGTCAGCAGCACCGAGACCTCGCCGTCGTGCACGACCGGCACGAGCAGGTCGGCCACGGCGTAGGGCTCGTTCTCGACCTCGTCCATCTCGGCGATGGTCACCCGGTAGGTCGCCTCGCCGTCACCGACGAGGTCGCTCGTGGTGATGATCGTGCCGCTGACGGCATCGGGCTGGGGGGTGTCGAAGTCGCGGAACACCATGTCGGTGCCGGCCGGTGCCGGCTCGACCGGCGGATCGACGACCGGCGGGTCGACGGGGGCCGGCGGCGCGGTGGTCGTCGGCGCCTCGGTGGTCGGTGCGACCGTCGTCGTCGGATCCGGAACGGGAGGCTCGTCGACGACCGGCGGGTCGTCGACCGGCAGGAAGCCGACCGCACCGTCGGCGTCGACCTGACCGGCCGACACGCTGAGCCCGGACAACGAGTCGTGGAGCTCGGCGGTCCGCATGATCACGTCGTTGACCTCCGGGCCGGTCAGCTCCGGATGGGCCGAGCGCACGAGCGCTGCGACGCCGGCCACGACCGGTGCGGCGATCGAGGACCCGCTCACGGTCCCGGTGCCGTCGCGGCGGGTCGTGTAGATCCGCTGGCCCGGGGCGAAGATGTCCACGGTGCGGTTGCCGTAGTTGGAGAACCGGGCCCGCTCGAGGTCCTGGTCGTGGGCGCCGACGCTCAGCACCCCGTCGAAGGAGGCCGGGTACCGGGGGCGGCGGTCGCTGTTGCGGCCTCGGTTGCCCGCCGCGGCCACGACCACGACGTCCTCGGCGAGGGCGTTGGCGATCGCGATCTGCATCGGGGCCGTCGGGCGACGAACCGCCCAGGAGATGTTGATGACGTCGGCCCCGTTGGCCACCGCGTAGTTGATGGCGGCCACGGCCTTCGAGCGCGGCACGCGACGGTTCCGGCCGACGTTCAGCGCCATGACACGAGCGCCCGGCGCCACGCCGACCACGCTGGCGTCGCCCTCGGGCGAGGCGGCGACGACACCGGAGACCGAGGTGGCGTGGTCCGAGCGACGACGCCCGCGGTCCGACAGCGCCCGGCGTCGGGCGAAGTCCCAGCCGTTGCAGTCGTCGACGTACCCGTTCTCGTCGTCGTCGATGCCGTTGTCGCAGATCTCGTCCTCGTTGACCCACCACTGGTCGACCAGGTCGGGGTGGTCCATGTCGAAGCCGATGTCGATGACGGCCACCACGATGCCGTCGCCGTCGGCGCTGGCCCACGCCTCGGGCACGTCGACGTCGATCGGGAGCGCGGCATCGGAGTCGAGGTGCCACTGGCGGTCGCTCACCTCGAAGCTGGCGTCGACCTGGAGCGGCTCGACGACCTCGTCCTCGTAGACGCGGAGCACACCGGCGATCTCGGACAGGACGTTCGGGTCGTACTCGCCGACGAGCCCGAAGGACACGCCGTCGCCGAGCGGCTCGACCTCCTCGACGCCGTCGAGGAGCAGGAGGCCGTCCTCGGAGACGCCGCCGTCGGTGAGCAGGACGTGGTGCTGCTTGCCGTCGTCGAAGTCGGGCCCCTCCCAGTCGCGAACGGCGGCGAGCTCGGTCGCGTCGGAGTCGGTGGTCTGCTGTACGACGACGACCGTCGCGGTGATGCCGAGGATGGCACCGAGCAGGACGTTGAGGATCGCCTTGGGACTGGACATATCAGACTCATCGGCCGGTAGGTCCCAAGAAATGAACGACGGAGGGCGAACGATCGATCTACTGCGGCGACACGCCCCGCAGACGGTCGTCCATGCGCCGACCCAGTGCGTCCCAGAGCACGGGCGAGTCCTGGGCCGGGAACAGCCCCACCTGGGAGAGGACGTCACCTCGGCGGATCACGATGATCTCCGCGTTGTCCTCCACCTCACCCGCCGCGGCGCGGATCAGCAAGCCGACCGCCTCGTCGCCGAAGCCGGCGACGTCGATCTCGTCGAGGACGCGGAACTCGACGTCGCCCTCGGTCCACGAGCACCCCTGGCGCAGGGACGTCAGCACCTCGGTCGTGACCTCTGCGTCGGCGCCCTCGTACCGCAGGACCGAGCTGGTCACGGCGACCGTGACGCCGTTGGTGCCGGAGGTCGCGGTGTAGCCCAGGTCCACCCGTTCGACCGGTGACGGGACCAGCGCGTCACACCAGTCCACCGACGTGCCCAGCTGCACGGTCACGGCCCGCTCGACCTCGACCTCGTCGCCGAACACATCCCGCAGATCGGCCTCGTCGAGGATCGCGCAGGCGAGGTCACCCTCCTCGCACAGCTCGTCGGTGGCGGCGTCGGCGCCACCGGAGCAGGCGGACGCCACCAGGGCCACGAGCAGCAGGACACGGCGCACACCGGTCCGGTCGGCCGGCCTCGGGTCGGGGCAAGGACGGCGGATCTGGGATGCTGACCCCATGCAGCTAGGACTCACCGCCGACGAAGTGCTCACCACCACCCGCGCCGTGCGCAAGCGGCTCGACCTCGAGCGCCCCGTCGAGCGCGAGGTGTTGATGGAGTGCGTCGAGATCGCGCTGCAGGCCCCGACGGGCTCCAATCGGCAGGGCTGGCGGTTCATGTTCGTCACCGACCCCGACAAGAAGCGGGCGCTCGCCGACCTCTACGGCAAGAACTTCGACCCGTACGTCAACACCCCCGGCCCCGAGTACGACGAAGGCGACGTCCGGGCCGAGCGCCAGGACTACGTCAAGGGCTCGGCGGTCTACCTCCGTGAGCACTTCCACGAGGTCCCGGTGCTCATGATCCCGCTGATCGAGGGGCGCACCGAGGGCGCCGACCCGTTCGTGCAGGCCTCGTTCTGGGGCTCCCTGCTCCCCGCGGTGTGGAGCTTCATGCTCGCCGCCCGCGGGCGCGGCCTCGGCACGGCGTGGACCACGCTGCACCTGCCCGACGAGCGCGCCGCCGCCGAGCTGCTCGGCATCCCTCACGAGCGCTACAGCCAGGCCGGCCTGTTCCCGATCGCCTACACGAAGGGCACCGAGTTCAAGCTCGCCAAGCGCCTGCCCGCCGAGGACGTCTGCCACTTCGACACCTGGTAGGCGTCCTCAGCGGAAGAAGGAGCCCGACCGCACCCTGGCGATGAACGCGTGGGTGATGACCTGCTCGCCGGCGGTCTCGAAGGTGAAGCCGGAGTCGAGGTTCTCGGCCCGCCAGTGCACCTCCGCCTCCGATCATTCGTACCGGGCGAAGAAGCCGGCGTCCTCGTTGCGGAGCCGCCGCCGCTCGCCGGTGCCGTCCCACTCGATGCGGACGTCGGCCCGAGCGCGTTCGCGCGGCGGACCGGCCCGACCGACGGCGTTCGGCACGTCGAAGAAGTCGAAGAGGTCGAGGCTCACGTCGAACACGGCGTCGCCGCGCCCGCCTCGGACCGACACCGACCGCTTCGGCACGTTCGCCGTCCAGAACACCCCACCCTGCTGGAACCAGTCGTCCTCGGGCGGATCGTTGAGGTCCGCCGGGTTGAAGTCGTGGATCTGCACCTGACCGGGATCGAAGGGACCCAGACCTGGGTCCTCGAACACGTCCAGTCAGAAGAAGCCGAACTGGCTCCGCTTGAACTTGTCGTTGCGGTCCCGGTAGACGCCCTCCATGAACCGGACGTCGCAGGCCCAGGTGCGCTCGACGCCGTCGCCGTCGACGCTCTTGCCGTCCGCCTCGACCACGCCCACCCACCCGTTGAAGTCGCCGATGGTCAGCGGGTCCGCCACCGTCGGGATCGTCGGGTCGAACGGGTCGATCTCGATCGGCAGGAAGAACGGGATCTGCACGCCGGCGTCGGCGAAGATCAGTGGCGAGAACCCCGGCACCTGCTTGGGGACCCGCTCGGGTCGGATACCCGCCTCGGCCGCCTCGGCCAGCAACGGCACCACGACGACCGCTCCTGCAGCGGCTCCACCCGCCATCAGGAAGTGACGCCTGGACCACAGATCGACGTCGTCATCGCGGCGATGACGGTGCCGACACCCACCTGATGTGGCCGGCGACCCCCCACCGGCCGCGACCAACCCCCGCAGCGACATGCCGACCTCCCCCACTCGCGGCATCCCCCGAGAGCACCGTCGCGCCGCGCTCGAGGCAAGTCAACCGACCAGCCGGACCCCCGAGGGAGCGATCGAGCCCTCGTCGTGGGGGAGGTCGACGACGAACTCGGTGCGGTGGGCCGGGAACACGTGCTCGGCGAGCAGGACGTCGCGACCGTCTGCGGCGTGGGTGATCCGCTCGACGCGCAGCACCGGCGAGTCCGGCGGCACCTCGAGGAGCCCGGCGTCCTCGGCGGAGGCCACGGCCGCGCCGATGGTCTGCGTCGCGCCGGCCAGCGCGACCGGGAGCAGCCCGATGAACGTCTGGCGCTCGACGTCGGCCCGGGAGAGCTCGGCGGCCAGGTCGGCCGGGCACCACACCGTGACCCGGGCGAAGGGTGCGCCGTCGGCCAGGTTGAGCCGTCGCACCTGGAGCACGTCGCCCTCGCCGAAGACCTCTGCGGCCCGCCCCGACGCCGCGACGTAGGCGAAGTCGAGCACGCGCCGCTCCGGCTCCACCCCGGAGGCCGTGAGCTGCTCCTCGATCGTGCCGAGCCGGGCCAGCGTCTGGCGCAACGGCTGCGCCGCGACGAACCAACCGACGCCCTGACGGGAGTCGACGAGCCCCTCCTCGCGCAGCATCTCCAGAGCCCGGCGGATGGTCACCCGGCTGGCGTCGTGGGTGGCGCGGAGGTCGCTCTCGCTGGGGAGCAGCTCACCGGGCGCGTGCTCACCGCTCTCGATGCCGGCTCGGATCGCCGCTGCGATGCTGCGGTAGCGGACCTCTCGCACGGCCGCCACGGTAGCGAGCGCCGTGGCCGAGACGGCTCAGCTCACCCGATGAGCGCAGCGGCGGACACGATCGGATCGGACGGAGGGCCGCTGCCGAGGCTGCCGTGGAACGCGGCCGGCCCGAAGACGAAGATGCCACCGTCCGAGGCGACCATCAGGTACCCACCGCCGTAGGCGACCATCCCGTTGACCGGCTCGTTCAACGGCGTCGAGCCCATCGAGCCGTAGAAGTCGGCGTCGCCGAAGGCGAAGATCCCACCGTCGGCTGCCACGAGCCAGTAGCCCTGGCCCGACGGCGTCGGGGCGAGACCGACCACCGGCAGGTTGAGCGACGCGCCGCCCATCGAACCGTGGAAGTCGGCGTCGCCGAAGGCGAAGATCCCGCCGTCCGAGGCGACCATGTAGTAGCCGTCGCCGGTGGGCGTGGCGACCGAGCCGATGACCGGGCCGTTGAGGTCGACACCGCCCATGTCGCCGTGGTGCTCGGCCGTGCCGAACGCGAGGGCCCGCCCCCGGTCGGTGAAGATCCAGTAGCCCGTGCCGTCGGGGTGCGCCGACATCGAGGTGGCCTCCTCACCGCGGAGCAGGCCGCCGCCGTCGTGCAGGGTCACGGCGTCACCGAACACCAGGACGCGGAGGTCCGAGAGCAGGATCCAGTAGCCGTCACCGCTCGGCGTGGGTTCGAGATCGACGACGTCGGCATCGCCGAGATCGCTCGCCCGGACGACGTCGCCGTGGTCGGCCGCAGCGCCGAAGGGGTAAACCTGGCCGGCGGCGTCGAGGAGCCAGTACCCGTTCGCCGGGGCGACCGCCCGGCCCGGGAGCGGGGTCGGCACGATCGGCGACGGGGTCACCGGGTCGGGGGTGATCGTCGGCACGAAGCCGGAGGCGTCGAGGTCGGTGGCCCGGCCTGGCTGGCGCGAGGCCTGCGAGACCAGTCGGTACCCGGACGCGTACCGGTGGGCGTGGAACGTCGAGGCGTCGGGAGCGAGTCGGACCTCCGTCCCCCGGTCCTGGAACTCGATGGTCTGCCAGACCAGCTCCCAGACCTCGGCCGGCCCGGTGCGGGTGAAGTCGGCCTGCTCGATGAGCAGGGTCGGCCCTCCCGCTGAACCAACGATCACGGAATTGGGCCAGTGCGGCCGGTTGCCGAACCCGCCGTCGAAGGGCACCCCGAACGACACCCGATGGGTGGCGAAGGTGAGCTGCGACGCCCCCGCCTCGCACGGCAGGACGCAGTCGTAGGTCCGGGCCTCGATCAGCCACTCGGTGGGACCGTGCACGGTGAGCTGCAGGCGGATGTCCCACCGGTCACCGGGGCGGTACGCGGGGAGACCGATGTCGCTGCGGGTCTGGATCGTCGACAGCGCCGACTCGCTGAGCACCCGGCGCGACCGGATCGGGACCTCGTGATCGGGTGGGCCCTCGAACCAGATCACCAGCGCCTCGGAGCGACCCGCGTGCCACTCGGCGCGGAGCCCTCCGACGGCATCGCCCGCCGTGATGGTGCTCAACGGCCGACGGGTGCCGGCCGCCCCGCCCGCCCCGAAGGTCTGCGAGACGACCTGCATCCGCCGATCGTCGTCGACGTCGATCTCGACCCAGGTGACAAGGAACCGATCGAAGAACGGCGTGATGTCGACCTCGGTGACCTGCGCCCGCTCGCCGGCGACGTCGGCGATCTGTGCGGTGACCGCGCCGGCGGTGTTCACGTGCTCGAGGCGCAGGACGCCGGCGTCGACCCAGCCGACCATCGTCCCGCCCGAGCCGGTCGCCACGTCGCGCTCGAGGACGAGCCCGGCGGGACCGGTCAGGTCGGTGGTCGTGACACCGGACGGGGTCGTGCGGGTGAGGCGCCAGAGCGGACCGGTGCCCGGCGAGCTGAGCACGACGTGGGCGTCGCCCTCACCGGCGACCTCCCGGACGGTGCCGACCGGACCCTCGTCGAGCTCGATCGCCGGCCCGACCTCGACCAGCTCACCGGCCAGGGCCGCGAGCTCACCGAGCTCCGCGGGCTCGTCGGGCTCGCCGGCGACGGCGAGGGCCGCGTCGTCGGCATCGGGCGTGGGCCCGTCGGCCCCGGCGGCGGTCGCGCTCGACGTGACGGCGACCAGTGCGAGCAGGACGCAGAGCGCTCGCGGGCGACGACGGGACCACCACATCACTCGATGTAGGTCGCCACCGGAGGCGCTCGCTCAAGGATCGGCCCGAGATGGTCATCGAGTTGCGTTCCCGACCCCGACTTGTATGCTACTTGTCTACATCACCACCTGCGCCAGACTGTTCGACGCACCACGAGGGGAGCCCCGATGCCCAAGGTCGAGCCCACCACGCCACTCGCGCTGATCGAGGGCGTCTACGCCACGCTCGAGGAGCGCCTCGCCGTCGGCCGCCGCCG
Source organism: Actinomycetota bacterium (assembly GCA_039818945.1). Classification (GTDB taxonomy): domain Bacteria; phylum Actinomycetota; class Acidimicrobiia; order Acidimicrobiales; family Poriferisodalaceae; genus JBCBSZ01. The sequence goes on along the minus strand of JBCBSZ010000032.1, from coordinate 33,637 downwards.
CCTCGGCCGCTCGCTCACCCTCGCCGAGAAGATCCTGATCAACCACCTCGACGACGTCGAGACCGGCGGGCTCGAGCGCGGCGTCTCCTACACCGACCTGCGCCCCGACCGGGTCGCCATGCAGGACGCCACCGCCCAGATGGCGTGGCTCCAGTTCATGACCGCCGGGCTCCCCGAGGTGTCGGTGCCGACGACGACGCACTGCGATCACCTCATCCAGGCCAAGGAGAACGGGAAGGTCGACCTCCTCGCCGCCGTCGACGGCAACGCCGAGGTCTACGACTTCCTCGAGTCGGTGTCGGCCAAGTACGGCGCCGGGTTCTGGAAGCCAGGCAGCGGGATCATCCACCAGGTGGTGCTCGAGCAGTACGCCTTCCCCGGCGGGATGATGATCGGCACCGACTCCCACACCCCCAACGCCGGCGGCCTGGGCATGGTCGCCATCGGGGTGGGCGGCGCCGACGCCGTCGACGTCATGACCGGCTTCCCGTGGAACGTGCGCTGGCCCAAGGCGATCGGTGTCCACCTCACCGGCGAGATGAGCGGCTGGACCTCGCCCAAGGACGTGATCCTCAAGGTCGCCGAGATCCTCACCGTCAAGGGCGGCACCGGCGCGATCGTGGAGTACTTCGGTCCGGGCGCCCGGTCGCTGTCGGCCACCGGCAAGGCGACGATCTGCAACATGGGTGCCGAGATCGGCGCCACCACGTCGATCTTCCACTACGACGCGGCGATGTCGCGGTACCTCAAGGCCACCGCCCGCGAGGCGGTCGCCGACCTCGCCGACCGCTACGCCCACGACCTCCGCGCCGACGACGACGTCGAGGCCAACCCGGGCGACTACTTCGACCAGGTCATCGAGATCGACCTCAGCGACCTCCGCCCCCACATCAACGGCCCCCACTCCCCCGACCGCGCCCGCCCGCTCGACCAGCTCGGCGCCGAGGCCGAGGCGGAGGGCTGGCCGCTCGTGCCGTCGGCCGCCCTCATCGGCTCGTGCACCAACTCCTCCTACGAGGACATCAGCCGGGTCGCCTCCCTGGCCCGCTGGGCCAAGGACAACGGGCTGGAGTCGAAGGTCGACCTGCTCATCACGCCCGGGTCCGAGCAGGTGCGCGCCACGATCGAGCGCGACGGCCAGCTGGGTGACCTCGAGGCCATCGGTGCCACCGTGCTGGCCAACGCCTGCGGTCCCTGCATCGGCCAGTGGGCCCGCCCCGGCATGCCCGAGGGCGAGCTGAACACCATCGTCAACAGCTACAACCGCAACTTCCCCAAGCGCAACGACGGCAACCCCAACACGCTGTCGTTCGTCACCTCGCCCGAGACGGTCATGGCGATCGCCCTCGCCGGCACCGTCGACGTCGACCCGCTCACCACCGAGCTCGAGACGCCGGACGGCTCGTTGGTCAAGATGCCCGAGCCGGTGGGCGTCGAGTTGCCCGACCAGGGATTCACCCCGGGTGAGTCGGGGTTCATCGCCCCGGCCGACGACCCGTCGGGCATCGAGGTGGCCGTCTCCCCCACCAGCGACCGCCTCCAGGTGCTGACCCCGTTCCCGGCCTGGGACGGCGAGGACTACACCGAGCTGCCACTGCTGCTGAAGGCCCAGGGCAAGTGCACCACCGACCACATCTCGATGGCCGGCCCGTGGCTGAGGTACCGGGGCCACCTCGAGAACATCTCGGGCAACCTGCTCAACGGCGCCGTGAACGCCTACACCGGCCAGGCCGGCGAGGGCGTCAACCCGGTCACCGGTGAGCAGCAGACCTTCCCCGACATGGCCAAGGACCTCCACGAGCGTGGCGTTCGCTGGGTGGTGGTCGGCGACGAGAACTACGGCGAGGGCTCGTCCCGGGAGCACGCCGCGATGGAGCCCCGCTTCCGCAACGGTGTCGCCGTGATCGTGCGCAGCTTCGCCCGCATCCACGAGACCAACCTCAAGAAGCAGGGCATGCTGCCGCTGACCTTCGCCGACCCGGCCGACTACGACAAGGTCCTCGCCGACGACCGGATCTCGATCACCGGCCTCGCCGACCTCGCGCCGGACCGGCCCGTGACCGTCGTGCTCCACCACGCCGACGGCACGACCGACGAGATCACCTGCAACCACACCTTCTCCGAGGAGCAGATCGAGTGGTTCCGGGCCGGCTCGGCGCTCAACCTCATCCGGCAGCAGGTGGCCTGAGGCCCGAGCTGACCGCTCGCACAGCCCGGCCGTAGTCTGGGGCCATCGCCGCTCACCACGAGGAGCCGGCCATGAGCGAGGAGCCGCAGGTGACGCTCGCCGAGGACATCCCCACGCTGCCCATCGCACGGATCTCCGTCGAGGACTACCACCGGATGATCGAGGCCGGCGCGCTCGCCGACCAGTCGGTCGAGCTCCTCGACGGGTGGTTGGTGCCCAAGATGAACCACGGTTCACCCCACGCACGGGTCGTGCGCGGCCTGACCGAGCTGCTCGTGCCCCGCTTCGTCGGCACCGAGCTGATGGCGCAGTGCCAGCTGCCGATCACGCTGGAGCGGTCCGAGCCGGAGCCCGACCTCGCCGTCGTGCATCGCTCCGTCGCCGCCGATCGGCACCCCGGGCTCGACGAGATCGTCGTGGCCATCGAGGTGGCCAACTCCTCGAGCCGCTTCGACCTGACGACGAAGGCCCGGATCTACGCGCAGGCCGGCATCCCGACCTACCTCGTGGTCGATGTCGTGACCGAGCGGGTCGTCCACCACAGCCGACCGGGCGACGAGGGCTACGAGCTCGTGGCCGTGCTCCACGACGGTGACGCCGTCGACGTCGCCGGGCTGGCGCTCACCGCCGAGCAGCTGCTCGTTCGCGACACGTGAGCGGGAACCAGCGTCCCCGGCCGATCGTCCAATCCCACATGCGCACCCTGATCGCACTCCTCATCGCCACGACCCTGGTGCTCGCCGCCTGCGGCGACGACGAGCCGACCCCGGTCTCCGCCGGCGCGGGCGACGACACCGAGACGACCGACACCACCACCGCACCGCCGACGACCGACGGCCCGGAGGAGCTGGCGCCCGAGCCGCCGGAGCCCGTCGACGAGGCGCCGGCGCCCGAGCCGGTCGACCCGGACGGCGAGACGGCTGCTCCCAGCGGCGAGCAGCTGGAGGCGGAGTTGGCCGCGGCCCGCGCCCGTTGGGCCGCCATGGACACCGACACCTACCGGATGGAGCAGTCGCTCGTTGCGCAGCTGGTCGACGAGGTCGGTCCCTTCGACGTGACCGTGACCGACGGCCTGATCTCCGAGGTGAACTACGCCCCCTCGGCCCTCGCCGCGGGCGGCAGCCCGCCGGCCGATGTCGGCGTCGCCACGATCGAGGAGATCTTCGAGGCCATCGAGGCCGCGATCGGCACGGCCGACGAGGTGCGGGTCACCTACGACGCCGAGACCGGCGTGCCGGTCGACGTGTGGATCGACGAGTCGTTCGAGCTGGCCGACGAGGAGCGGGGCTACACGGTCGTGCTGGCCATCGACGGCTGATCGAGCGCCGATCCGGGCCGGCTACCGCCGGTCCGACGGGATCCTGAACGGCTTCACGAAGTAGCCGGTGTCGAGCGTCTCCGACGAGTCGGCGACCGCGTACCTGGTCATCGCCTGGGCCCGCGGGCTGAGCTGCTCCCAGTCGGCGCGGCTGATGCCCGGGATCATCGGCTCGCGGAACCACGGCGCGTAGATCTCCAGGTTCGGGATCGAGCGGACGTCCTCGGACAGGTTGGGCGTGCCACCGTGCCAGGCCCGCACATCTCGCAGCATGACCGAGCCGGCTGGCGCCGGACAGACCGTCGAGAGCCGCATCCACTCCGGCTCCTCCGACAGCGTCGGGAACGGGGCGCGGGAGTGCTGGGTACCGGGGATCTGGCGGGTCGGCCCGTTGAGCGCCGTCATGTCGACGGTCAGGAAGTTCACGCAGAGGTACGGCATCGGCAGATCGCGGGTCGTGAGGAAGCCGCGAGGGTCCACGAACGAGCTGAACGGCGTGCTGGTGGGGTCCACCGCGTCCCGCATGTCCGAGTGCAGAGGCTGGTACTCGGTGGCACCGGGCAGGCAGAAGTCACCGCTCGCGGCGCGGAGGAGGTAGTCGGACGACCGGAACGCGGCCTCGAGCAGCGGGGTCAGCCGGGGGAGGTCGAGGAGCATCTGCCACGCGGGCTCGTGGAGCATGCTGCGGGTGCGGCTCGACCCGCCGAACGAGTAGCGGTGCGAGCCCCGGTTGCCGGCCCGCCCGTCGTCGAGGGCGATGATGTCGCGCACCACCCGATCGGTCTCCGCCTTGAGGATGGCGGTCTGCGCGTCGTCCAGGACGTCCCCGATGACCACGAAGCCGTCGCGCTCGAGCAGCCGCACCGCCCGGTCGATCTCGGTGTGCTCGAGCACCTCGAGACCGGCCAGCCCGTTGTTGGCAGCGAGGTGGTCGCGGAGCCGCTGGACCGCTGGATCGTCGCGATCGGTGGCCGCCCAGCCGAGCTCGCGAGCGGGATCGTCAGCAGTGGTGCTCATGCCCGACAGCCTGCCCGCCGGTGCGCTCCGACGAAAGCTCGGCGCCGGGCGCCGATCAGGTGTCGGTGCCGGGCCGGCGGTCGCTCTCGGCGGTCGGATCGCCGTCGTAGCCGGGCGGGTACGTCGCCCGCAGCTCGTCCTCGGTCGGCACGCGGTGCTCGCGAGCCTCGGGTGGGAGGAGATCGGTGATCGCCTCCATGATCCTCGTGGTGTCCGGATCGGGGTCGCCGGTGAGCCCGGAGACCGGTGGGCCGACGGTGACCGTCACCTCGGGCCGGCGCCACCACAGCGGCACGGTCGGCAGGCGTTGGTTGCGAGGCCAGACCTTCTCGGTGCCCCAGATCCCGACCGGGATCACGTCGACCCCGGACATCGCGGCCAGACGCGCCGCACCCCAGCGGGCCTTGAGCACCGGTTCGAAGAAGGCCGGCCCGCGCGGGATCGTGCCCTGTGGCGCCATCGAGACCATCTCACCGGCCCGCAGCGCCTCGGCGGCCAGCTCGAGCGGCTCGTCGCTCCCGGTGCCGCGATCGACACGGATGCCGCCCATCCACTTCGCGACCTGGCCGAGGACCGGTGCGTCGAAGACCTCCTTCTTCCCGAGGAAGCGGGCGGGCCGGCCGTGCTGGGACAGGAGGTACGCCATCGCCGTGGAGTCGAAGTAGCTGCGGTGGTTGAAGGCGATGATGGCGCCACCGGTCTTCGGGAGGTGCTCGACGCCGGAGATCCGCAGCCGGGCGAACGGCAGCAGCTCGGGGATGGCGAGCGGCATGGCGACCACCTGCGGCTCGACCAGGCCGGCGACCTTGGGCACGCCCTCGGGCGCATCGAAGTACCGGATGGGCCAGTCGCGCAGGGCGGCGAGGGCGGCGAGGCGGGCGTCGGGGTTGACGGCGGTCGGGTGGCCGACGGCGCTGAGGAGGGGGACGTCGTAGTACGAGTCGGAGTACGCGCTGCTCGATCGGAGATCGACGCCCTCGTGCTCGGCCCAGCGCTTCACGCCCCGGGCCTTGGCCCGGCCCCACATGAAGTCGCCCTCGATCGTGCCGTCGTAGCGCCCGTCGGTGACGCCGTACCGGGTGGCGACCACCGTGTCGAAGCCGAGCCGCTGGGCGAACGGGGCGACGAGGTGCTCGGGCGTCGTCGTGGCGAGCACGAGGCGATCGCCGGCCTCGCGGTGCTCCTCGATCGCGGCCTTGGCATAGGGCAGCACGAGCGCCTCGAGCTCCTTGGCGGCCGCCTCCGCCGCAGCACCGACCTCCTCCACCGGCCAGTCCTTGGACAGCGAGGCGGCCTGCCGGGCCAACAGCATGCTCGGATACGTCTCACCGACGACCTCGTAGAACCGGAACAGCGCCTCACCGCCGGGGATCGATCGGTCCGGCCCCAGCCCGACGCGCTGGAGCGCCGAGGCGATCACGGGGCCGGAGCCACCGGAGAGGAGCGTCCTGTCGAGGTCGAACACGGCGGCGCTGGTCACACCCCGCACGCTAGTGCGAAGCCGACCCGGCCCGACGGGTGGACGGCCGAGCAGCGGCCGAAAACGACTCGAGGCGACCACCGGGGGGGACCGGGGCCGCCTCTGAGTCATCTGGGGCGAGTTGGGGGGCTCGCTCCCAGGAAGCCCACCGAGCGGGAGGGGGATCCCGTCGTGTGGTGGGCAAGGTCCGGCTGAGGGAGGGGGATCCAGACGGCCGGACCTGTTGAGGAGAGCTGCCGAGGGGGATCGGCGTTCGCTCTCGTTGTGAGCATGAACCTACCCAGCGGTAACCGATCTGCCAAGCAGTTGATTCAGATACTGCCCATCGCCAGGAGCGATAGAGTCAGCGTTGACTCGTGAAAGGGTGCCCTGACATGGACCTTCGCCAACTCGACGCCCTCGTCGCCGTGGCCGAGCACCACAGCTTCTCCGCTGCGGCACGCGCCCTCCACACGGTGCAGTCGAACGTCTCGTCGCACGTCGCCAAGCTCGAGCGGGAGCTCGCGGTCGAGCTCGTCGACCGATCCGAGGGTCAACTCACCCGCGCCGGCCACCTGGTCGTCGAACGAGCCCGACGGGTCCGAGCCGAGCTGCGCGCCCTCACCAACGACCTCGCATCGGTGCAGGGCGAGGTCGCCGGCACCGTCTTCCTGGGGCTGATCGGCACCACCGGCCGCTGGATGGCGCCGGAGCTGATCCGCCACATGGCCAGCCAACACCCGGGCGTCGAGCTGATCGTCGTCGAGGCCACGACGACCGGTCTGCTCCCCCAGCTCCGGTCGGGACGCATCGAGATGGCCGTCGTCAACCTGCCCCTCGTCGACTCCGACTTCGTCGTCGAGGTGCTCTTCGACGAGGAGCTCGTGTGCGTGGTGCCCGACGATCACCCGCTCGCCGGACGTGCCGCGCTCGATCTGGCCGAACTGGCGCGACACGACGTGCTGATCGGCCCGCCGGGGAACGCCGTTCGCGACGTCCTCGATCGCGCCGTCGAGGAGATCGGGATCGAGTTGCGACCCCTCGCGCAGATCGACGGCGTCCGACTCATCGCCACGATGGCCTTCGAGGGGTACGCACCGGCCATCGTCCCGGCGACCGCCGTCCCCCGACAGCAGGCCGGGGACTGGCAGGTCCTGCCGATCGAGGGCGCGCCGCACCGGCGGGTCGGCCTGGCCAGGAACGCCCGGGCGCTGCCCTCGGCGCCCGGCCGTGCGCTCCACACCGCACTGCGCCGCACCCTGCACCACGAGGCCACGCGCCAGCCCGGGATCCATCCGGTCGGCGGACCGGACGACCCGGCCTCCGCGGCTCAGGCCGACGGCGAGAACTAGGCTCCGGCCCTCCATGGGAACCGTGCTCACCCGCCTGCCGATCCGCGCCGAATCGCCGGGCACCGTCAGCGTCGCCGTCGAGCTCCTCGGCGAACGGCGCGCCGTGGTCGTTCGGATGGATCCCAGCCACAAGCGCGGTGCGCTCACCCCCGACGACGGCGAGCTGCTCGTCGACGCGGCCCGCCACGCCCGCGCGCAACGACTCCCGATGGCCTGGTTCGTCGCCAGCTCCGGCGCCGACGTCGAGGCCGGGGTCGGCGCGGTGATCGGCTGGGGTCGAGCCGCTGCCGAGCTGACCAAGCTCAGCGGCGTGGTCCCCTACCTCGTCGCGGTCACCGGGCCGGCCGTCTCCGGCTCGGCGCTGCTCGTCGGCCTCGCCGATCACGTCGTCATGACGCGCGACGCGTACGCCTTCGTGAGCGGTCCGATGATGGTGCAGACCATGACCGGCCAGACGATCGACAACGCGACGCTGGGCGGCTCCGGCGCCCATCACCGGTCGACCGGTGTGGCGTCGATGATCGTCGAGGACGGGACCGAGGCCGAGGCCGCGCTGGCGGCGATCCTGTCGCTGCTGCCCGACCACGCCGACGAGGCCCCGCCGGTGGTGCCGACGATCGACCTCCCCGACCGACCCACCCCGGAGCTCCTCGAGGCGCTCCCGTCGACCTCGACCGGCAGCTACGACGTCCGCGACGTCGCCCGGGCGATCGTCGACGATGGCGAGCTCCTCGAGCTCCGGGCGGGTTGGGCACCGAACATGGTGACCCTGCTCGCCTCCGTCGGAGGGCGGCCGGTCGGCATCGTGGCCAACCAGCCGATGGCGATGGCCGGGACGCTCGACATCCCGGCGAGCCAGAAGGGCGCCCGCTTCGTCGCCTTCTGCGACGCCTTCAACCTGCCCCTCGTCACCCTGGTCGACACGCCCGGCTTCTACCCGGGCAAGGACCTGGAGTGGCGGGGCATGATCCGTCACGGCGCCCAACTCGCGTTCGCCTACGCCCGGGCGACGGTGCCCCGGGTGTGCGTCGTGCTGCGCAAGTCCTACGGCGGGGCGTACATCGTCATGGACTCCAAGGCGATGGGCAACGACCTGTGCCTGGCGTGGCCGAGCGCCGAGCTCGCCGTCATGGGTGCCGCCCAGGCGGCCGAGATCCTCGCCCGACGCGAGGACGACGCCGGCAAGGCCCGGTTCGTCCTCGACTACGAGGAGCGCTTGCTGAACCCCTACGTCGCCGCCGAGCGCGGCTTCGTCGATGAGGTCATCGACCCGGGCGACACCCGCCGCCACGTCGCGGCCTCGCTCGACCTGCTCGCCTCCAAGCGCGAGCGGCTCCCCAACCGGGTCCACGACAACACGCCGTTGTGAATCGACCGAGACCGCTCCGGACGTCACGGTCGGCGCGGCGTGCGGGGTAGCCTGCCCGGTCGGAACGGGTGCCGCCGACGATGTCGGCGTCCGACCATCGGAACCACACGCAGGCCGGAGCGGCCTGAGCACAGAGGGAGCACCACGTGCCTGAATCGGTCACGATCACGGACAATCGCACCGGCGAGACCGTCACCGTCGACCTGGAGAACGGCCAGTTCCCGTCCTCCGCGCTGCGCCAGCTCGACCCGTCGCTGCGCCTCTACGACCCGGCGTTCCTCTCCACGTCGTCGTGTGCGAGCGAGATCACCCTGGTCGACGGCGAGAACGGCATCCTCCGCTACCGGGGCTATCCGATCGAGCAGCTCGCCGAGCGGTCCTCGTTCCTCGAGGTCAGCTACCTGCTGATCCACGGTGAGCTGCCGACGATGGACCAGCTGAAGGAGTGGACGTACCAGATCACGCACCACACCTACATCCACGAGGACATCTCGGAGTTCATGAAGTCGTTCCGCTACGACGCCCACCCGATGGGGACGGTGGTGTCATCGGTGGCGGCGCTGTCGACCTTCTATCCCGAGGCCAAGGACATCTTCGACCGCGAGACGCTCATGATCCAGGTGCAGCGTCTCATCGCCAAGCTGCCGACGATCGCAGCGTTCGCCTACAAGCAGAGCCTCGGGCTGCCCCGGGTGTACCCCCGCAACGACCTCGACTACACCGGCAACTTCCTGTCGATGATGTTCTCGATCGCGAAGCCGGAGTACGAGCCCGACCCGGTGCTCGCCCGGGCTCTGGACCAGCTCTTCATCCTGCACGCCGATCACGAGCAGAACTGCTCGACCACCACGATGCGCACGGTGGCGTCCTCGCACGCCGACCCGTACAGCGCGCTGGCCGCAGCCACCTGCGCCCTCTACGGCCCGCTCCACGGCGGTGCCAACGAGGCCGTGATCCGGATGCTGCACGACATCGGCTCGATCGAGAACGTGCCGGCCTACGTCGAGAAGGTGAAGGCGGGCGAGACCCTGCTCCAGGGCTTCGGCCACCGCGTCTACAAGGCGTACGACCCGCGGGCGACCCAGATCAAGGAGACCGCCGACGCGGTGTTCGCCGTCACCGGCACGAACCCGCTGCTCGACATCGCGCTGAAGCTCGAAGAGGTCGCCCTCAACGACAACTACTTCGTCGACCGCCGGCTGTACCCGAACGTCGACTTCTACTCCGGCCTCATCTACGAGGCCATGGGCTTCCCGATGGACATGTTCACCGTGCTCTTCGCCATCGGCCGCACGCCGGGCTGGTTGGCCCACTACATGGAGCTCCTCGGGGACCGCGAGCAGAAGATCACCCGGCCCCGCCAGCTCTACCGTGGCTCCGACGAGCGTCGCTACGTCGGGATCGCCGACCGCTAGGCCCCGGACGAGGTCGACGAGGGGTACACCAGCCGGTCGACCAGCAACCCGAGGATCATCGCCGGATCCTCGATCCCGAGCGCGTCCGGCAACGTCAGCAGCTCGGTGATCAGCCCTCCCACGGCGAGGTGCAGCAGCACGATCTCCTGCGCTCCTCCCGGGAGACCGGCCGACTCGTGGAACTCCAGGTCGGCCTCGAAGGCCCGGCGCACGACGGCGGTCAGCGGCTCGACGAGCTCGGGCCGCCGGGTCGCCTCCAGCCGCAGCTCGAGCAGGGCGAGATGCAGCTCGGGATCCTCCCGCGCTCGTTCGAACAGCTCCACCATCAGCCGGACCCAGTGGTCGCGCGTCGGCGGGGCGGCAGCCCGGTCCCGGAGGTGGTCGTCGTCGGGCGTCAGCCGGTCGAAGATCCGCCGACCGAGGGCCGCGATCAACTCCTCACGGGTGCGGAAGTAGTTCGAACACGTCCCCTGGGGCACCTGGGCCTCGGCGTCGACCGCCCGGTGGGTGAGCCCGCGCATGCCCTGGGCCGCGAGGACGGCGAGACCGGCATCGGTCAGGCGATCCGCTCGTGTGACGTCCTTCATGATCGGGCCCTCTCGACTCGACCACAACAAGTGTAGTACGACTACGGGTGTAGTACCCACCGACCCCGGGAGCACCCGTGCGCTACGACCGTTCCGTCACCTCGATCTTCGTCAGCGACCCGGCGGCGAGCGCCGCCTTCCTCGCCGAGCACCTCGGCTTCCGGGCCCAGCTCGACATCGGCTGGTTCGTGAGCCTGGTCCACCCCGACCATCCCGACTGGGAGCTGGCGCTCACGGCCGCCGACCACGAGTCGGTGCCCGAGGCGCACCGTCACCCGGTCCGGGGCGCCGCCGTCGCCGTCGTCGTCGACGACGCCCGTGCGGTCCACGCCGAGCTCACCGCGGCCGGGGTCGACGTGCTGGCCGAGCCCGTCGACCACCCCTGGGGCCAGCGACAGTTCTTCGCCTCGGGGCCCGACGGTCTCCTGCTCGACGTGCTGCAGCTGATCCCGCCCGACCCGGAGTGGCTGTCCGCCCACGGCCTCGCCGGCTGACGGGCGCTGCGGGGCGCCGCAGCTCAGCGCGTCTCGAGCTCGCCCGGGAGCTGGCGGGTGTCGCTGAGCCGAGTCAGGCTGAACGACCACTTGCCGCTGAGCCCGACCGTCTCGATCTGACTGATCGAGGCGTGGTGGATCACGAAGCGCTCCCACTCCCACGGCACCGGCTCGACCCCGAGCAGGTGCGTGAGGATCACCGAGTTCGTCCCGGCGTGAGCGACGACGACGTAGCGCCGCTCCGGCTCGTCGACCTCCCAGAGCGGGAGGTCCGACGGGTCGGGTCGGATGCCGAGCTCACCGAGCAGGCCGAACATCCCGGTGCCGACGCGCTCGTGGAACTCGCGGAAGCTCTCACCGCCGTCGAGCCCGTCCCAGTGCAGCTCGGCCGGCCGTTGACGCGCCTCGGAGAAGATGCGCTCGACGTCGTGGTCGGTGCCGTCCCACTCGGGGTTGCGGATCTCGGCGAGGAAGTCGTACGTCTCCGGCTCGAGACCGATCGCCTCGGCGATGGGCGACGCCGTCTGCTGCGCGCGCAGCAGGGGCGACACGAAGAGGCGGTCGACGTCGATCTCGGCGAGCGCAGCGGCGGTCCGACGGGCCTGCTCGTGACCGAGGTCGGTGAGCCGGGGATCGTCGACGTTGAGCCCGTCGCGGACCCACTCCGGCTGCCCGTGTCGGATCAGCACGAGCTCCATCAGGCGACGACGTCGATCATGATCTTGCCGACGTTGGCGTTCGACTCCATGCGCTCGTGTGCCTCCGCGATGCGATCGAGCGGGTAGCGGGAGTCGATGACCGGTCGCATGGCCCCCGACTCGAACAGCGGGAGCATCTCGGCCCGGAAGCGCTGCGTGAGCGCGATCTTCTCCTCGAGCGGACGGGCCCGAAGGACGGTGCCGATGAGCGCGGCGCGCTTCGGCAGCAGCTTGCCGAGGGCGATCGTCGCCTGCCCCTGCCCCATCACCCCGACCTGGATGATCCGGCCGCCGACGCGGACGCTGTCGATGTTGCCGTCGAGGTACTCGCCACCGATGACGTCGAGCACGCAGTCGACACCGGCCCGGCCCGTCGCCTCGCGGACCGCCTCGACGAAGGACTCGCTGCCGTAGTCGACCACCACGTCGGCGCCGAGCTGGCGGCAGGCGTCGAGCTTGCCGGCCGAGGCGGTCACGATGATGCGGGCGCCGATGGCCTTCATGATCTGGATGCCGGCGGTGCCCACACCGCTGGCGCCGGCGTGCACGAGCGCCCATCGCCCGGACGTCATGCCACCCTGCACGACCAGTGCGTCGTAGGCGGTGAGGAAGACCTCGGGCAGCGCCGAGGCGTCGGCGAGCGGCACCGTCGAGGGCACCGGGAGCAGGGCCCGCTCGTGGGTGGCGACCCGCTCGGCGTAGGCGCTGCCACCGACGATGCCCATCACCTCGTCGCCGACCGACCAGGCCCGGACCCGCTCGCCGACCTCGGCGACCCGACCGGCGAACTCGAGGCCGGGGATCTCGATCTCGGTCGGCGGTCCCGGGTAGAGGCCCAGGCGCTGGAGCAGATCGGCCCGGTTGAGCGCCGTGCCGGTGACCTCGACCACCACCTCCTCGGGGCCGGGCACCGGATCGGGCACCTCACGGATCTGCAGGACCTCGGGTCCGCCATGGCCATCGAGCACGACTGCACGCATGCCCGCACGGTAGTCAGCCCGTGTGTCGCCGCCGATACGGTTCGAACGTGGCTGACGAGCGCATCGAGGTCGAGGAGATCGAGGTCGACCGGGACTCCCACGTCTTCCTCCGGTTCGCCGACGGGTACGAGGCGACGTTCGCAGTCGGGCCCCTCCGGCTGGCCTGCCCGTGCGCCGAGTGCCGCAGCCGGCGCGATCTCGGTCAGCCGGTCGTCTCCCCGCTCGCACTGGCCGACGCCGCCATCGCCGACGCCCGGCTCGTCGGCGCATGGGGCCTCGGTGTCACCTGGAACGACGGCCACGCCACCGGGATCTACGCCTGGGAGGTGCTCCGGGCCTGGGCCGAGCAGACCGAGGGCGAGCCCACCTTCGAGCGCACCGACCTACCGTCTCCGACCCAGGCCGCCGCCGACGCCGCTCCCCCGGACGGCCTCGACGGCAGCTTCTCGTAGCGAGATGCATGGATCCCGCCCACTCGGAGGTGGGATCCACGTGAACGAGTCGACCGCGCCGAGCCCACCGACGTCGATCGACTCGTTCTACGCCGACGAGTACGACGGCCAGGTCCGCCGGGCCTACCTCATGCTCGGCGACCTCGGGGCGGCCCACGACGCCGTGCACGACGCCTTCGCCGCCGTGATCTCGCGCTGGGCGTCCATCGAGGCGCCGGGCCCGTACCTCAACCGCTGCGTGCTCAACGCCTGCCGCGACCGCGCCCGGGCCGACGCGCGCACCACGGTCGGCGCGGTGCCCGAGCTCGCCGCACCCGCCGCTCCCCTCCGAGCCGAGCTCTGGGAGCTGCTCGACGACCTGCCGTTCCGTCAGCGGGCGGCGCTCGTCCTCCGGTACTACGAGGGTCGGACCGAACGCGAGATCGCCGAGCTGCTCGGTGTCCGTCCCGGCACGGTGGGACCGCTGATCACCCGTGGGCTCCGCCGCCTCAGGAGGTCGCTGCGATGAAGCTCGACGAGCTGGAGGACGAGCTGCGCCTGCTCTTCGCGGAGCGGGCTGCCGACGTCACGGGACCCCGACCTGCACCACCCCGGCACCTCGTGGACGCCGGCGCGATCGCGCACACCACCGAGGTCGAGAGCGACCGACGGCGCCGCGTGCTCGTGGTCGCCGCGGCGGTCGTCGCCATCGCGGTGCTGGCGACGACGCTGGTCGCGCTGCGACCGACGGAGGAGCGGCTGCTCCCGGCCGGCCCCTCTGGACCGTTGTTCGTGCTGCCCGCCGAGGGACCCATCACCCAGGCGCGCATGTTCAACTCGCTCGAGGTCGACGAGGACGAGGACCTCCGGGTGCTCACCGTGGCCCGACCGGTCGGCGGCGGGGCGCTGGAGGACTTCGTCCAGATCTGGATCGGTGGGCTCCGCCCGACGTTCGAGGGCTCCGGCGAGCGCACCGTGCTGGAGCTCGCGAACGTGGCCATCGAGGCCGAGATCGGTGCTTGGCAGGTGGGGACCGGCTACGCCGGCGAGGTGGATGGCGTCCCCGTGGCGATCGAGGTCGCCGATGTCGACGAGCCGGAGCTTCGCTCCGTGCTCGCCGACGTCGAGCTGTCCGATGGCTCGGCTCGCCTCGTCGACGGCAGCGACTACGTGACCGCGGGCCAGTACGCGCCTCCCGAGCAGGTCACGTTCGCCACGACGATGGCGCTCGACGTGAGCGCGCAACGGTGGGTCTTCACCGGCGAGCTCAGCGACGACAGCCTGCTGAGCAACATGATCGGCTGGCACCGGGCCGAACCGATCCGTGTGCGAGGCCGCGACGGCTGGCTGCTGACCTCACCGCTCTGGCGCAACGCGATCCGATGGCAGGAGACCGATCGCCACTACCTCCAGGTGTCCGCGCCGGTCGAGCCCGACGAGCTCGCCGCCTTCGTGGAGGAGCTCCGCGTCGTCGAGGCCGCGGAGTGGCTGGCGGCGACCGGCGGCGTGCTGGTCAACGAGCTGCCGGCCGGCGACGACGGCCCGCTGTTCCTCCTGCCGCAGGCAGGGTCGACTGCCGCGGTCTCGTCGGTCCGAGCGGTGGACGACGTCATCGTCCGGACGACGTGGCAGCGACACCGCACCTACTTCCCGCGCACCGCGCTCGGCGTCGCCGACGCGGTCACCATCGGGGTCGTCCAGGGTCCGCCGCGCTCCGGCGGCGAGCCCGTGTCGATCCGCTTCGCCAACCGGACCATCGAGTTCGTGGCGTCGTCACCGATCCCGGACGCCTTGACCGTCCTCGAGGCACCGCTCGGCGAGGATCGACTCGTGGTGCGCTCGCCCGCTGCCCTCGACGAACTGACGGACGTGCTCGCCGAGATCATCGTGGACGCCGACGGCTGGAGCCGGTCGGAGGACGGCAGCCGGTTCGGCATGCTGCGATCGCGGGACGACCCGGTCGACGACATCGCCGTCGCCGGGACGGAGGTCGACCTCGTCGTCGAGGGTGTCGATGTCACGCTGACGACGACCGAGGTCGCCACCCAGCCCCGCGCGCTCCTCGGCGATGCCGTCGTCGATGCCGAGCTGATCTCGGTGCTGGGCCGGCCGGCGTGGACGGCGACGACGGACGAGGGCACGTCGCTCGCCTGGCGCGAGACGCAACGGCAGAGCGTCCTCCTCTCCGGCGACGTGCCGCTCGACACCCTGCTCCGGGTGGCGACCGACCTCGAGGAGGTCGATCCGAGCACCTGGCTCGCCGCGACCGGCGGATAGGCCGCCCCGCGCACCCTGGAACTACCCTCGCCGCATGGACTTCGCCTGGCCCGACGAGCTGCTCCGACTGCAGGCGGAGGCCGAGGAGTTCGCCGAGGCCGCTGCGCAGGAGGTGGAGATCCGCGAGGACTCGTGGATCATCGGCCACTCCCGCGAGTTCAACAAGCGGCTCGCCGAGCGAGGCTGGATCGGCCTCACGTGGCCCACCGAGCACGGCGGCGGTGGCGGCACGCAGCTCGAGCGGTTCGTGATCTCGGAGGCGCTCATCGCCAAGGGCGCGCCGATCGCCGGGGCGTGGTTCCCCGACCGCCAGATCGGTCCGGTGCTGCTGCAATACGGCACGCCCGAGCAGATCGAGCGATGGGTGCCCGAGATCGTCGCCGGCGATGCCTCGTGGTGCATCGGCATGAGCGAGCCCGACGCCGGCTCCGACGTCGCCAACATCCGCACCCGCGCCGTGCTCGACGGTGACGACTTCATCGTGTCCGGGCAGAAGATCTGGACCTCGGGCGCCGCGCTCAGCGACTGGTGCTACCTCATCTGCCGAACGGACCCCGACGCTCCCCCGCACAAGGGCCTGTCCGAGCTCATCGTCGACATGACGAGCCCCGGCATCACGGTGAAGCCGATCACGGACGCCTCCGGCAACGACCACTTCTGCGAGATCTTCTTCGAGGACGTCCGGGTGCCCCGCTCCCACCTCGTCGGCGACCTGAACAACGCCTTCCGCCAGACGATGAAGCAGCTCGAGCACGAGCGGGGCGGCATCGATCGCCTCGTCTCGAACCGGGCGCTCTACGAGCTCGTGCTCCCGTTGGCCGACACCTCCGATGCGCGGGTCCGTCAGCAGATCGCGCGACTCGAGACGGGTTACCGCCTCGGACGCTCGCTCGTCCTGCGTGCGGTGCTCGACCAGGCACCCCCGGGGTTCTCGGCGGTCACCAAGACGGTCTGCACCGAGTTCGAGCAGGACGTGGCGACCTTCGCCGGGTCGGTCGCCGGCGCCGAGGCCCTGTTGTGGAACCGCATCGGCCGAGGCCTCGTCTACGCGCCGGCCTACACGATCATGGGCGGCACCACCCTGATCCTGCGCAACATCATCGGCGAGCGGATGCTGGGCCTGCCCCGCGAGCCATCGGTCCGGTGATCCGGCCGCACGTCGTTCCGCTCGAGGGCGCGATGAACGTTCGCGACCTCGGCGGGTACCCGACGCCGGGCGGCTCGACCCGCCACGGTGTGGTGTTCCGCAGCGACAACCTGGCGCAGCTGACCGACGCCGACGTCCGAGCGCTGGAGGAGATCGGCATCCGCTCGGTCATCGACCTGCGCCGCGACGACGAGGTCGCCCGAGATCCCTCGCGCCTGCCACCGACGGTCGAGCACCGCGTGCACCTGCCGATGGGCGGCGACGCGAGCCACCAGGTCGACTGGGTCCAGCTCATGCTCGACGGCGAGATCACCGACTACCCGGCCTCGGAGGCCGCCGCCGGGTACCGGGAGATGCTCACCACCCACGCCCGGGAGCTCGGTGCGATCGTCGACCACGTCGCCGCGCACGACACGACGCCGGCGCTGTTCCACTGCACGGCCGGCAAGGACCGCACCGGCGGCACGGCGATGCTGCTCCTCGGCCTGGCCGGCGTCCCGCGCGAGCACATCGTCAGCGACTACCTGCTCTCCAACGAGCTCCGGGCGCGACCGCGCATGGCCCAGCTCGCGCCGAGCTTCGCCGAGCGCGGCGTCGACATCGAGCGGTTCCGGGCGCTGTTCGGCGCGCCCCAGGAGGCGATCGCCGCCGCCCTCGACCTGATCGACGAGGCCGGCGGCTTCGAGCGCTATGCGACCGACCTCGGCGGCGTGGACCCGGCGACGATCGAGCAGCTGCGCGAGCGGCTGGTCGAGCGGCGCTGAGTCGCCGATCACGACCAGCCTGTTCGCGCTGAACACACGTTCGATCCGCTCATCCTTGAGCACCGATCTGCCGACAGGCACCCCATGGCAGATGACGAGGCGCGCATCGTCTCGGTGATCGGTGGTGCACGGCGGACGAGCCGCTGGCGCATCGCCGAGGACACCAGCGTGCTCACCCTGTTCGGCCGCTGCCTGCTCGACCTGCGCGAGGCGGAGACGGAGGCCGGCGAGCTCTGGTTCTCCGTCGCGTCCGTCTTCGCGACCGTCGAGATCATCGTCCCCGAGGGCACGATCGTGCAGCCGTCGGGCATGGCCTTCCTCGGCGCGTCCTCGTGCGAGGTACCGAGGTCCTCGCGGCGGAGCACGCTGCCCGCCATCGAGATCGACAACGTCACGGTCTTCGGCACGCTGCGGATCCACGTCGGACAACGGCCCCCGCGGGTGGGCCTCCTGCGCCGACTCTTCCGGCGGGGGCCGAAGCACGCAGCGGTCGCCGCGCCCGCAGAGGGCACGGACGTGCCGCCGGCCGACGAGGAGGACTGGGACCTCCAGGGCGATGGCCCGACCCTCGTCGACGAGCTGTTGATGGCCGACGAGCCGCCGGCGCCCGAGCCGGACCGCACCGACATGTCTGAGCTCGACGACGTGCTCGCCGACGTGCTGGGCGAGGGCGACCTGCTCACCTCCGGCGACGGCGACCCGGCAGCGCTGGCCGCCGACCCGGCTGCGGCGGAGCCGCCCGCCGACGATGGCGGCGTGCCCGTCACCGACGCCAACAACGAAGCGACGCCCACGGCCTGATCCCGACGTTCTACCGTCGAGGTGGAATCGAATCGAGGAGATCCCGCCATGGCCCGCACCAGTCACGAAGTCGACTACCGGATCGAAGGCGACGACCTGCAGTTCGTCGAGGTCGAGCTCGACCCGGGCGAGACCGTCATCGGTGAGGCCGGCGCGATGGTCTACCTGGAGGACGGCATCGCCTTCGAGACCAAGCTCGGCGACGGCTCCGAGCCCGACCAGGGCATGTGGGGCAAGCTCAAGGCCGCCGGCAAGCGGGCCGTCTCCCAGGAGTCCATCTTCCTCACCCACTTCACGAACGAGGGCGTGGGCAAGGTCCACGCCGCGTTCGCCGCCGAGTTCCCCGGCAAGGTGGTGCCGATCGACCTGCAGCAGCTCGGCGGCGAGGTCATCATGCAGAAGGACGCCTTCCTGTGCGCGGCCCTCGGGACGAAGATCGACATCGCGTTCCAGAAGCGACTCGGCACCGGCCTCTTCGGCGGTGAGGGGTTCATCCTGCAGCGACTCCAGGGCGACGGCATGGCGTTCGTGTCGGTGGGTGGGACCGTGGTCGAGCGGGAGCTGACCGGCGGGACGTTGCGGGTGGACACCGGCTGCCTCGTCGGCTTCACGCCCGGCATCGACTACAACATCGAGCGGGCCGGCAACCTCAAGTCGATGGTGTTCGGCGGCGAGGGGCTGTTCCTCGCGACGCTCAGCGGCCACGGCAAGGTCTGGATCCAGTCGCTGCCCTTCTCCCGCCTCGCCGATCGGATCATCGCCAACGCCCCCTCGGCCGGTGGCAGCAGCTCGGGCGAGGGCTCGCTGCTCGGTGGGCTCCAGGACGCCTTCGAGCGGCGCTGATCGCTCAGCCGATCGAACCGAGCCGCTCGAGGGTCGCGAACGCCTCGGTGATGCAGTCGGTCAGTGGGGTGGTTCCGCCAGCCGACTGCCAGCGGTCCATGGCGACGTCGAGGGCGAGGAGCGCCGCACCGGCGAGGATCGGTGCCGCCTCTCGGTCCCGCTTCGGTAGCCGCGACCGCAGCGCCGTGGTCAACTCCTCGCGATCGCGGAAGTCGGCCTCGACCGCAGCCGCGTGCAGCTGCTCGGTCGCGTAGATGTAGCGGACGCGGTCGAGCTCGAACTCCAGGTCGCCCTGATAGCGCTCGGCGAGGCTCTCCAACAGCGCGTCGCGGATGGCGGTGAGGGGTGGCTGGGTGCCGAGGCGTCGGTCGAGCGCGGCGTCGATCGCCGTGTCGTGCTCGTCCCACAGGGCCAGCTGCTCCTTGGTGCCGAAGTGGCGGTAGACGGTCGATGCCGCCATGCCGGCCTCCTCGGCGATCTCCTCGACGCGGACGGCGTCGAAGCCGTCCTCCCGGAACCGACGCAGTGCGATGCGCTGCGTCTCGCGCATCGCCGCGCGCCGGTTGCGCTCTCGCAGCCCCATCGAGCCAGCGTAGGAGTTCCTGCTTGTCACTGCGAATCTGCGAGTCACTTTCACTTTGGCTCCGAAGTCGCTACGGTGACGACGTGACCGCGCAGACCACCACCGCCGGCCCGACCACGAGCGCCGACCGGATCACCAACCTCGACGCCGTCCGCGGGATCGCCGTGCTCGGGATCCTCCTGATGAACGGCGTCGCCTTCGGGCTCGGGACCGGGCCGTACTACAACCTCGACACCGGCGGCAGTTCGACCCCGCTCGACTGGGCGATCGGCGGCTTCGGCGAGATCTTCGTCGACCAGAAGTTCATGGCGCTGTTCTCGATGCTCTTCGGCGCGGGCATCGTCCTCTTCGCTGACCGGGCCGAGGCGAAGGGGCTGCGGGCGGGGCGGCTCAGCCTCTGGCGGAACTTCCTGCTCTTCGTGATCGGCATCGTGCACAGCACGATCTGGATCGGCGACGTGCTGGTCCTCTACGCGGTGTGCGCCCCGGTGCTCATCCTGGTCCGCCGCCGACCGCCGGCCCAGCTGTTCGCACTGGGCGGGTTGATCCTCCTGATCTCCCCCATCGCTGCGGTCGTCGCCCAGGGCGAGGTCGAGGTCGCCACCGATCTCGCCGGGTACTGGACCGCCGACGACAGCACCACCGGCCTGGTCGACGCCTTCATGATCACCGATGCCGTCGCCCGGGCGCTGTCGATGATGCTCATCGGCGTCGCCCTCCACCGGACCGGGGTCATCACCGGCCAGCGGTCCCGGACCTTCTACCGCCGCCTCACGGCGATCGGGCTCGGGGTCGGGCTCCCGCTGGCGACGTTGGGGTTCGCGATCATGGCCGCCTCCGACTTCGACGTCGACGTGGCGCTCGTCGGCACGATCCCCAACACGTTGGGCACCGTTCCCGTCGCGCTCGGCTACCTCGGCCTCATCACGCTCTGGAACCAGCGGGGTGAGACCGCCCGCCACCGGCGGGTCCATGCCGTCGGCCGGATGGCGCTGACCAACTACCTGTCGCAGACCGTCATCGGCGTGCTGGTGCTCGACCTGGCACTCGACTCCGTCGACATGACCAGGACGAT
This sequence comes from Actinomycetota bacterium, assembly GCA_039818945.1. Lineage (GTDB taxonomy): Bacteria > Actinomycetota > Acidimicrobiia > Acidimicrobiales > Poriferisodalaceae > JBCBSZ01. The sequence continues at coordinate 12,839 of JBCBSZ010000032.1, read as the reverse complement.
CGTGCTCGCCGTGATCATCGCCATCTGGGCGCTGCAGCTCTGGTGGTCGCAGGCGTGGCTGGAGCGCTACCGGTACGGCCCGGCCGAGTGGGCCTGGCGCTGCGCCACCTACCGCCGCACCACCCCGCTGCGACGATAGGCGCGTGCGCCGCCACGTTCTCGCCCTCCTGGACGGTCCGGCCACCGACGAGATCGAGCTGCGACGGCGGCGACCTCGCGATCTGGCTGATCGACGACTGGGCGGGTGAGGTGAGGAACGTGGCGCCGGAGGAGCACGACGACCTGCGCTGGTGCGGACCGGCGCAGTGGCCGGGGCTCGCGCTCGCCAACGGGATGACCGCCGCGCTGCTCGAACGGCTCCTGCTGGGCTGATCGCCGCAGCAGGGAACTCCGGCTGATCCGGAGCGGAGAAGAGTGGGCCGTACTGGACTCGAACCAGTGACCTCTTCCGTGTCGGGGAAGCGCGCTAGCCAACTGCGCCAACGGCCCTTGGAGCACGTGACGATAGCAGACACATCGGCGGAAACGACGCTCGGATACGCTCCCGGCGTGATCGCGCCCGGGACCGCCGACCTGGCCGTGGTGACCAACCACACCGCCGGGCGGGGCAAGGCGGCGGGCGTGGCCGTCCGCCTGCGGGCCGTCGCCGAGCAGCGGGGCCACCGGGTCGTCGAGCTCGACGCATCCGACGCGACGTCGACCCGCACGGCGATCGCGAGCCTGCCGCCGGAGGTGCGGCGCGTCATCGGCATCGGCGGCGACGGCCTCACCCACCACGTCGTGCAGCACCTCGCCGGCGCCGACCGGGAGCTCGGTCTCGTACCGGTCGGGACCGGCAACGACTTCGCCACCGCGCTCGACCTGCCCACCGACACCGACGAGGCGATCGAGGTCGCCCTCGGCCCGACGCGGCCCATCGACGCGATCGAGACCGACCACGGCTGGGCCGCGTCGGTCGCCACGGTCGGGTTCTCCGGCGACGTCAACGCCCGGGCCGACCGCATCCGGCTCCCCCTCGGGTCGTTCGTCTACACCGCGGCGACGATCGTCGAGCTGCCGCGGCTGCGACCCCGCGGCATCTGGATGGGGCTCGACGGCGCCGACCCGATCGAGATCGAGACCGTCATGCTCGCCGTGGCCAACACCCCTCGCTTCGGCGGCGGGATGTTGGTGTGCCCGGACGCCCGACCCGACGACGGGCTGCTCGACGTCACCTCGGTCGGGCCGGTCGGCCGGACGAAGCTCCTGCGGGTCTTCCCGCGGATCTTCCGGGGCGAGCACCTGTCGTACCCCGAGGTCACCACCTGGAGAGCCGCGACCGTCACGCTCTCCGACGGCGTGGACGTCTGGGCCGACGGGGAGCTCCTCGGGCCGTCACCGGTCACGCTCCGAGCGGTGCCCGGTGCGCTGCGGATCGCCGCGCCGCCCGACGCCGGTCCGCGATGAGCGGAACTCGAACGCCGGTCTCGGGGTTGTGAGGGCCATGGCGTCGGACAGCCCCAGGAAGCGCTCGCACACGGCCCCGAAGGGTCGCGTCACACCGGGTCGGGCCAGTCGGGCGCAATCGATCACGTTCTGGCAGCGCTACCGGGTACGCATCCAGTGGGCGCTCATCGTGCTCGCCATCGTCGCCACGATCGTGGTGATCATCGTGGTCAGCGATCCCCGCCCGATCGACACCCGCTGATCGGTCGGCCCCCGATCGCACCGCCGGTCGTCAGGCCACCCAGTCGATCATCGTGCCGGCGATGCGCCAGGTGCCGTCGTCGGTCCGTTCGAGGCGGTCGAGGCTACCCGTGCCGCAGAAGCCGCCACAGAGCACGAAGCTGGCGACCTGGACCCTCCGTTCGGCGAGCTGTGGAGCGGCGAACCCGATGAGCGCAGCTCGTTCGCCGTCGAGGCGGTCGACGTTGGCCGCGGTGTCGCTCCAGTCGCTGTCGACGTAGGCGACCGGGAGCGGAGCGAGCGCAGCCGTGATGGCAGCCCGTTCCGCGCTGGTGAACGGTGGGGAGCCGGGCTCGAAGCGAACGTCGGCGTGGAGCGGGTCGACGTCTCCGACGGCCTCGATGACGTAGACGGTGTCGAAGCCGCCGCCGGACCCGAGACCGGTGCGGACGGTGGCACGGTCGACGGCCAGCATCGTGAGGATCTGGGTGCGATCGTCGACGGTGATCGTCGGTGGCCTCTCGCCCGTCACGGACCTGGCATCGGTCGCCGCGACCACCGTTGCGGCGGGAGCCGTGCCGACGGGCTCGGCCGGTCGCTCGTCGCCGGCGTCGCAGGCGGCGGCGAGCACGGCGACCGCAACCAGGAGCGGTGCGAGGTGTCGTGCGGGTCCGACGCAGCTGGTGCGGTCCATACCGTGTCGGACGAACGGATTGGGCCGCAGGTTCCCGTCATGCACGGCGCCGCCGGCAGGGGCTGTGAGGTGCCGACCGGATTCGAACCGGTGTACGAGGCTTTGCAGGCCTCTGCCTAACCACTCGGCCACGGCACCAGGGTGAGAACGCTACCGGACGCCGGACCGGACCGGCGGACGAACTCCACCGCGTGCCAGGCTGGGCGCCGTGTCCGACGGAGACGACCAGCCCCGCTCGCCGCTCGACGCCCTCCAGGCCCTCGCCGTGCAGGAGGCCGAGATCGCCCCCGGCCTCCGCCACGTCGAGATCTACACGCTCGGTGGCCTGCTCTCGTTCTGGTGCCACGGACCGGCCGACGCCGAGTCGGTCGTGCTCGCCGTCGGCGGAGCGATGGGTGGCGTGCTCGGACCGGCCCGCAGCGTCTACCACCATCTGGGCGTCGACTTCGCCGAGCAGGGCATCGCCACGATCCGGGTCGACTACCGCCGCCCGAACGACCTCGACACCTGCACCCACGACGTGCTCGCCGCGGCCGACTACGCCAGCCGCACCGGAGGCGACCGGTTCGTGACCGTCGGCCACTCCTTCGGCGGCGCGGTGGCCGTGCGCGCCGCCGTGGCGCTCGGCGACCGGGCTGCCGGCGTCGTCGGGCTGGCCACCCAGTCGGCCGGCTGCGAGGAGGGTGAGGTGCTCGAGGGCCGCGTGCCGGTCCTGCTCCTGCACGGCGATCGCGACCGGATCCTCCCCGCCGCGGCGAGCGAGATGGTGCGGTTCCTGATCGGCGGTGAGCTGCACGTGCTCCACGGCGCCGACCACCTCCTGGTCGAGGCCGCCGACGAGGTCCGCTCCCGGCTCGGCGAGTGGATCCCGCCCCGCTTCGAGCCGTCGGCGTGACGGCGCCGGTCGCCCGCTTCGACGAGATCGACGCCGCCTGGCTCGGGTCGGCGCTCGGCCGCCCCGTCGACCGCCTGGTCCGCACGCCGCTCGGCGACGGGGTCGGCTTCCTCGGAGACCTCGCCCGGCTGGAGGTCGAGTTCGCCGACGGTGGCTCCGGACGCATGATCGCCAAGATCCCCACCACCGATGCCGGAGGACGCGCGGTCGGCCGGTTGCTCGACGTGTGGCGTCGGGAGCACCGCTTCTACGTCGACCTCGCCCCCGATCTCGGTGACATCGTGCCGCGTTGCCGCCTGGCGCTCGGCGACGAGGAGCAGGACCGCTGGCTGCTCGTGCTCGACGAGATCCATCCCGCCCGACCGCTCGATCAGCTCGCTGGTGCGCCGCGCCCCGACGTCGAGGAGGTCGTCGACGCCCTCGCCGACCTCCACGGCCGCTTCGACGATCGAACGGGCGGGAGCCCGTCGTGGATGCCCGGCATCGGCTCGGGCACGGCCCACCTGCTGCGCGACGCGGTGGTCGGCTCGCTCCCGGCCTGGGAGGACCGCTTCGGCTCCGTGCTCCCCACCGGGTTCGACGCCGTCCTCCACGACTTCGCTCCCCGGCTCGACCGGTGGTTGGCCTCCCAGGCCGAGCGGCCGCTGACGCTCGCCCACGCCGACGTGCGGATCGACAACCTCGTGTTCCCCGAGCGCGGCCACGTGCGGCTCGTCGACTGGCAGACGGCGATGCGCACGAACGGCGTGACCGACGTGGCGATCCTGCTCGCCACCAGCACCACCGTCGACGACCGGCGCGCCTGGGAGGACGACCTCCTGCTCCGCTATCGCGACGGCGTGGCCCGCCACGGCGTCGACCTCGAGCCCGATCGGCTCCGCCGGGACTACGCCGAGTCGTTCCTGTGGTGGTCGTCGATGTTCGCCAACAACCTCTCGACGATCGATCCGCCGCCGGGCCGTGGCCCCGAGCTCTTCGACTCGATGATCTCCCGAACCGCCCAGGCCGCCACCGATCACGAGGCCGGTCGCTCGTCGTCCAACTGAGCGACGAGCTCCTCGACCTGCTCGACGGTGAGCCGCGCCGCCGCGGCGATGCGACGGATCGGCAGCCGGTCGGCGAGCGCGTCGCGGATCAACCGCCGCCGCAGCACCTCGAGATCGTCCTGGCGGCGACGGGCGCCGTCGATCTGGGCCGCGACGATGCGCAGCTCACCCAACGGTCCGACTCGTCCCCGCGCCATGTCCGGCGAGGGTACGACAGTGCGGACCAGAGATCGAACACACGTTCGATCTCGCTCAGCGTTCGTTCGTCGCCGCCTCGAGCGCGGCGAGGAAGCCGTTCGCCCAGTCGTGCACGTCGGCCCGCCTCACCGTTCGTCGCAGCGTTCGCATGCCCACCCGGCGCTCGGTCGGCGTCGTCTCCAGCAGCCTCGACATCGCCTCGCGCACGCCATCGGTGTCGTGCGGGTTGACCAGCGTCGCCGCGGTGAGCTCGTGGGCCGCACCGGCGAACTCGCTCAGGACCAGCGCCCCCGAACCGTCGACCTTCGCCGCGACGAACTCCTTGGCCACGAGGTTCATGCCGTCGCGGAACGGCGTGACCATCATGACGTCGGCGGCCCGGTACAGCGTGACGAGGTCGTCGAAGGGGAGGTTGCGGTGGATGTAGTGCACCGCGGGCGCTCCGACGCGCCCGTACATGCCGTTGATCTCGCCGACGAGCCGCTCGATGCGATCGCGTTCGTCGACATAGGCGGCGACGTCCTCGCGACTCGGTGTGGCCACCTGCACCATCACCGCCTTGGGCACGGCCAGCACGCCGTCCTCGAGGAGCTCCTGGAACGCCTTCAGGCGCACCTCGATGCCCTTGGTGTAGTCGAGCCGATCGACGCCGAGCAGCACGGTCACCGGATCGCCGAGGCGGTGGCGCAGGTCGGTGACGGCCTCGTCGCGCCCGGGCCGGCGGGCCGCCTCCTCGATCGAGGTCACGTCGACGGTGATCGGGAAGGCGCCGGTGCGCACGATCCGGTTGCCGACGGTGACGTCACCGTGCCGGACCGGGTGGCCGGCGAGGCGGCGGGCCAGCGAGCGGAAGTTCCGCACGTCGGACAGGGTCTGGAACCCGACGAGGTCGGCGCCGAGCAGCCCTTCGATCACCTCGCGCCGCCACGGCAGGCGGACGAAGAGCTCCTCGGGCGGGAACGGGATGTGGAGGAAGAAGCCGATGCGGAGGTCGGGCCGCAGCTCACGCAGCATCCTCGGCACGAACTGCAGCTGGTAGTCGTGGACCCAGACCACGGCGTCGCGGGCGGCGATGCGCGCCGTCGCCTCGGCGAAGCGCTCGTTGACCGCCACGTGGGTGCGCCACCAGTGACGGTGGAACTCGGGCGCCTGGATGGCGTCGTGGTAGAGCGGCCAGATCGTCCCGTTGGCCGCACCCTCGTAGTGGTCGGCGACGGCGGCCCGCGACATCGGCAGCTCCTGGAGGAGCATGTCGTCGTGGACGAAGGGCTCGGGCAGGACGTCGTCGCCCTCGGTCTCGTCGCCGCTCCAACCGACCCACGCCCCGCTCCGCTTGGCGAGGACGGGGGCCAGCGCGGCGACGAGGCCGCCCGGACTCGTCTCCCAGCGGTCGCCGTGGCGCCGGACCGGCAGCCGGTTCGCGATGACGACGAAGTCCGCAGTCGCCCTGCGCTGGTCTGCCATCGATGCTCCTGCCGGTGGTGGTGCCCACCGACTGTCTAGCCGGAGCGCCCCACCGAGCACCCGTCGGAACGCGACCGCGTCAGGCCGACGCGAGACGGCAGGCGGTGACGATCGCCGGCGCGCAGTCCGCGAGCGCCCGCTCGACGTCCTCGGGCGTCGCCGCAGCGAATCCCGGATGGTCGGCGCAGAGCGATTCGACGACGGTGCGGCGGTGTGGCCCCTCGTCGGCACCGACGGCCACCTCGTCGACACGGAGGTACTCGGTGATCTGCACGTTCTTGCCGTTGCAGTTGCCCTCGGTCAGGTCGACGAACGCCGTGCCGTGGCGAAGGAAGCAGTGGATCGTGGGCACGAACGGCAGGCCGTGCCGCTCGAGCACCTCACCGACGCCCGTGACGATCTCGTCGGTCAGTGCGTAGGTCCCCCAGTGCAGAGCGACGTCGACCCCGAGCTCGTTCGCCGCGCTCATGAACGCAGCGTGCTTGGTGACGCACGTGCCGACGCCCTCGTCGAAGATGGCGAGCGGGCCGTGCTCCTCGTTGTGCCCGTACGGCTGCTCGAGCAGCCAGGCCGCGGCCTCGACCAGCGTGCCGAGGCCGCGGCCCACGAGGGCGGCGTTGACCGGTCCCGACGCCGCCACCAGCGCGACGTCGGGCAGCGCCGAGACCGGTGAGAACTCGACGGTGACCGTCACTCGGCGCAGCAGATCCCGGTCGACGACGACTCGGTCCCGACGCTCGCGCCCTCGAGCACGACGTTCGAGAGCTGCTCGCTGTCGCCGGTGCGGACGTACCACTCCCAGCGATTGCCGTCGGGCGCCTCGACCCAGGTCTCGGTCTTCTCGGCGTAGCAGCACTGGGTGTCGTCGACACCGGTGGTCTCGATGCCGGTCTCGGTGAGGCGGGCCTCGGCTGCGACCACCTCGTCGGCCGTCTCGGTCTCGACGCCGAGGTGGTTGAGCGAGCCAGGCTCCCCGGCCGCCTCGAACAGCACGAGCTTGAGGGGCGGGTCGGCGATGGCGAAGTTGGCGTAGCCCGGGCGCACCCGGGCGGGCTCGGAGCTGAACATCCGCGAGTAGAAGTCGATGGCCTCGTCGAGGTCCTTGACGTTGAGGGCGAGCTGGAGTCGCATCGGCGGGGTCCTTTCGGTGACTGTGTTCGTCTTGACGTCTGTTCGTATCGACGTCTGTCGTATCGACGTCTGTCGATATGAAGAGCGTGCCACAACCCATCGACATCTGTCAATATGTTCTCATGACCGAAGACGCCTGCTGCCCACCGCTGCTGGGACCCTCGCTCGACGAGGAGGACGCCGAGGCGCTCGCGGCGACGTTGAAGGCGCTCGCCGACCCGGTGCGCCTCCGCCTCGTGAACCTCATCGCCGCCGCGCCCGACGGGGAGGTCTGCGCCTGCGATCTGCCGGCCCAACTCGATCGCTCGCAACCGACGATCAGCCACCACCTCAGCCTCCTCACCAAGGCGGGCATCGTCGAGCGCGAGCAGCGGGGCCGGTGGGCGTGGTTCACGCTGCGCTCCGAGCAGCTCGCCGCGCTCTGCCTCGCCCTCGACCCGGACTGCGCCACCCGATGACACCCGAGGAGTTCCGGGAGGCCGGCCATCGCCTGGTCGACTGGATCGCGGACTACCGGGCCGGCGCAGCCGATCGACCCGTCCGGAGCTCGGTCGAGCCGGGCTGGGTGCACGCCGAGCTCGACGCTCCCCCACCCAATCGGCCCGAGCCGCTCGACGTGCTCCTCGCCGACCTCGATCGCGCGGTCCTGCCCGGGCTCACGCACTTCCAGCACCCGAGCTACTTCGCCTACTTCCCGGCCAACGCCTCGCTCGCCTCCGTGCTGGGCGACCTGACCAGCTCCGGCCTGGGCGTGATCGGGTTGAACTGGGAGTCCAGCCCGGCGCTCACCGAGCTTGAGGAGATCACCTGCGCCTGGTTCGCCGACCTCGCAGGGCTCGGCGACCCGTGGCGGGGAACGATCCACGACACCGCCTCGACGGCCTGCCTCGTCGCCCTGCTCTGCGCCCGCGAGCACGCCTCGGGGTTGTCGCAGAACACCGGCGGCCTCACCGCGCTCGACGAGCCGCTGGTCGTCTACTGCTCCGACCAGGCCCACAGCTCGGTGACCAAGGCGGCGCTCCTCGCCGGGTTCGGCTTCGAGCACGTGCGGGTGCTCCCGACCGATCGCGGCGGTGGCTACGCCCTCGACCCCGCCGCGGTGGAGGCCGCGATCGGGGCCGACCTGGCGGCCGGGCGCCGACCGGCGGCCGTCGTGGCCTCGCTCGGCACGACCGGGGTCACCGCCGTCGACCCGGTCGCACCGCTCGTGGAGGTCGCCCGACGACACTCCATGTGGGTCCACGTCGACGCGGCGATGGCCGGATCGGCGGTGCTGCTGCCCGAGCTCGCCCACCTCTTCGCCGGGGTCGACCAGGCCGACTCGCTGTCGATGAACCCGCACAAGTGGCTGGGCACGATCATCGACACCTCCCTGTTCTTCGCCCGGGAGCCGGAGCGGCTCGTCGAGGTCATGTCGACCAACCCGTCGTACCTGCGCACGGCGACCGACGGCGACGTCACCCAGTACCGCGACTGGGGCATCCCGCTCGGTCGGCGCTTCCGGGCGCTGAAGCTGTGGTTCCACCTCCGACTCGACGGGCTCGACGCCATCCGGGCCCGGCTGCGCCGCGACCTCGAGCACGCCCGCTGGCTGGCCGCCGAGGTCGAGGCCGATCCCGCCTGGCGGCTGGCCGCACCGGTCAACCTGCAGACGGTGTGCGTCCGCCACGAGCCGGAGGGGATCGAGGGCGACGCGCTCGACGCCCACACCCTCCGCTGGGTCGGAGCGATCAACGACGGTGGCCGCGCCTACCTGACCCCGTCGATGCTCGACGGGCGATGGATGGTGCGGGTCTCGATCGGGGCCGAACCCACCGAGCGACACCACGTCGAAGCGCTCTGGGCGCTCATGCGAGCGGCGGTCGAGGAGGGCTCCCGAGCCGCCTAGCCTCGGCCACGATCGACGACGAGGGGATGCCGATGCGCTACGAGAAGTTGGGACGGACCGGGCTCGAGGTGTCGGCGATCTGCCTGGGCTGCATGAGCTACGGCGTGCCCGAGCGCGGGCCGCACCCCTGGTCGCTCGACGAGGAGGCGAGCCGGCCGTTCATCAAGGCGGCGCTCGACGCCGGGATCAACTTCTTCGACACCGCCAACGTGTACTCCGACGGCACGAGCGAGGAGATCGTCGGCCGGGCGCTCGACGAGCTCGTCGATCGTGACGACGTCGTGATCGCCACGAAGGTGTTCGGCCCCATGCGGGAGGGCCCCAACAGCATGGGGCTGTCGCGGGTCGCCATCATGCGCGAGATCGACGCGAGCCTGCGCCGACTCGGCACCGATCACGTCGACCTCTACCAGATCCACCGCTTCGATCCCCGCACGCCGATCGAGGAGACGATGGAGGCGCTCCACGACGTCGTGAAGGCGGGCAAGGCCCGGTACCTCGGCGCCTCGTCGATGTGGGCCTGGCAGTTCGCCAAGGCCCAGCACGTGGCCGAGCGCAACGGTTGGACGCCGTTCATCTCGATGCAGAACCACTACAACCTCCTCCACCGCGAAGAGGAGCGCGAGATGCTGCCGCTGTGCGCCGACCAGGGCGTGGGCGTCATCCCGTGGAGCCCGCTCGCCCGCGGTCGGCTGGCCCGGCCCTGGGACGAGCAGACCGCTCGGAGCGAGACCGACGACTTCGGTACCCGGCTCTACCAGGACGACGACGTCACGATCGTCGACGAGGTGGGCCGCATCGCCGCCGAGCGCGGCGTCGAACGAGCCACCGTCGCGCTGGCCTGGGTGTTGCGACACCCGACCGTGGTCTCCCCCATCATCGGGGCCACGAAGCCGGGGCACCTCGAGGCCGCGCTCGCGGCGCTCGACCTCGAGCTGACCGACGACGAGGTCGCCGCGCTCGAGGCCCCCTACACGCCCCGGCGCCCCGTCGGCTTCGCCTGATCGCCGCCCGGACCGGAGGGATCGATCTGGGCCAGGACGTGGCGCAGCGCGCTCGACGTCAGATCGTCCTTGGCGAGCAACCGGTCGGCGCCGGCGATCACGAGCTCGGCAGCGACGGCGTCGGTCAGTCGGGAGCTCATCACGACGAGCCGTGCGGTCGGTGCGACCCGGCGCAACCCCTCGACCACCTCGGTGCCGGAGGCATCGGGCAGGTGGAGGTCGCTGAGCACCGCATCGACGGGCTCGGTCGCGAGTGAGATGGCCTCGACGGCCTCGGCGAGCCGCGTCGACATGGTGATCTCCGCCCTCGGCCAGAGCTCGCCGAGCAGCGCCTCCAGGTAGATCTGCTGCGCTCGGTCGTCCTCGAGGACGTGCAGGCGTCGCGGGCCCTCGGCGAGGACGTCCGTGACGGTGGTGGCAGCGTCGAGGTCGGCGAGGAGCACCGCGGTCTCGAACCAATAGGTCGTGAGCGACTCGATGGCCTCGTAGGCGTCGTCGATGCCGACCGCCTTCGAGAGGTAGCCGGCGGCTCCGGCCTCGTAGGCCTCGCGCACGTCGCGCTCGGCCGTCGAGGTGGACAACATGACGACGGGCGTCGACGCGAGTCGGTCCTCGCCGCGCACCGCCCGCAGGACGTCGTGCCCGGACGCGCGGGGCAGGTTCACGTCGACGACGGCGAGGTCCGGCGGTTCGAGCGACTCGTCGAGCAAGCGCTCGATGGCCGCCTCGCCGTCAGCGACGACCGAGACGGCGACGTCGGGCGAGACGTCGGCCATGATCGAGGTGAAGAGCAGCGCATCCCCGTGGTTGTCCTCCACGAGGAGCACCCGTCGCGGTGTGGTGGTCATGTGACCGCCTCCTGCTGGTCGGCGCCCGCCGGTCCCACCTGGCGGAGGTCGACGACGTCGGTCGCCGGGAGGCTCAGCACGAAGCGTGCCCCGTGCCCCGGTTCGGACTCGACCCGGATCGAGCCGCCGCCCTCCTCCATGATCTTCTTGGCGATCGCCAATCCCATCCCGGTGCCCGGGTACTCCTCCCTGGTGTGGAGGCGCCGCAGCATGACGAAGATCTCGTCGAATTGGGCGGGGTCGATGCCGATGCCGTTGTCCTGCACCGTCACCTCCCAACAGTCGCCGACCCGCCGCGCGTGGCACCGCACCTCGACGCGACCGTCCGTCCGGTACTTCAGAGCGTTGCTGAGGAGGTTCTGCAGCACCTGGACGAGCCGCGAGCCGTCACCGCGAACCATCGGCAGCGGCCCGGCGGACACGTCGGCGTCGGCGTCGGCGATCGCCGCAGCCAGCGCGGCGGTCGCGAGCTGCCAGGTCTCCTCGAGGTCGACCTCCTCGACCCGCTGCACCTGTCCGGCCCGTGAGTACCCCAGCAGGTCGTTGATGAGCCCCGCCATCCGATCGGCACCGTCGACGACCAGACCGATGTACTGCCGAGCGTCGTCGTCGAGCTGATCGCCGTAGCGGCGATCGAGCAGCCCGACGAAGTTGCCGATCGTCCGCAGTGGCTCCTGGAGGTCGTGCGACGCGGCGTAGGCGAAGCGCTCGAGCTCGAGGTTGGAGCGGGCGAGCTCGGCCTCCGACGCCCGGAGCTCGGCCGTCATCTGGCGCGCCCGGCGCTCGGCGAGGTGGTGGGCCGAGACCAGCGTCCAGACGAGCCAGCCGGCGAGCGTGCTGAGCACCAGGCCGACGGACCCGATCGCCCACGGCAACCAGCGATCGACGTCGGCCACCATCGCACGACGACCGAACACGACGAGCAGAAGCGTCAGCACCAACCCGACGGCGCAGACCGAGCCGGCGACGAGCCCGGCCGACCGATCCCGCGCGCGTCCACGTCGTGTACGTCCCATCCACGGTCTGTCGGACGATCCGGGCGAGATTTGAGCGGTCTCGATGCATCGACCTCGGGTCGCGACCTGGCACCATGACAGCTGGTGAGCCACCGACCGCGCAGTGACGGATGAGCGACGCGACGCGCCGGTTCGGCGCCATGCCCGTCGACGAGACCTCCTGCGACCTCGAACCGATCCACCTCGCCGGTGCGGTGCAGCCGCCGGTCGTGATGGTGATCGCCCGCGGCGACCGGATCGACCAGATCAGCGAGAACGCCGCCGAGCTCGTCGGCCGAGAGCCGACGCAGCTCGTCGGCGCGAGCATCGAGGAGCTGCCCGAGCCGTTCCCCGGGCTGCTCCGGGCCGCTGCCCAGCGACCGGTCGGTCGGATCGAGGTGCGCCGCGAGGGCGGTTGGACCTACGTCGGCCACCACCACCAGGGGCTGACGATCGCGGAGGCGGAGCCGGACGGTGGGGCGATCATGCCCACCGAGCTCCTCAACCGTCTCCGGCTGGTCGTCGACGAGGTCGACCGGGCCCCGTCGTTCGGCGACGCGTTGACCGCGGCCTGCGACGCCGTCCGCGAGCTCACCGGGTTCGACCGGGTGATGGTGTACGTCTTCCACGACGACGGTCACGGCGAGGTCGTGGCCGAGTCCGTCGAGGACGGCGTCGACTCGTTTCTCGGCCTGCACTACCCGGCGACCGACATCCCCCGCCAGGCCCGCCGCCTGTTCGTGATCAACCCGACCCGCGTGATCGCCGACACGACCTACGACGGCGCGGCGCTGCTCGGACGACCCGACAGCGAACCGGCCGACCTCACCTACGCCCAGTTCCGGGCGACGTCGCCGATCCACCTCGAGTACCTCCGCAACATGGGTGTGGCGGCCTCGTTCTCGCTGTCGCTGGTCGTCGACGGCGAGCTCGTCGGGCTGATCGCCGCCCACCACGAGGCCGCACGCCGAGCGGGTGTCGTGGGCGAGCCGGCGGGGGGTCTCGTGGTGG
>JBCBSZ010000031.1:0-57999 GCA_039818945.1 Actinomycetota bacterium | reverse complement strand
CCGTCGGCGATCGCCTCGAGATCGGCGGCTCGGCCCTGACGGTCGACGTCTGGGAGTTCGAGCGCCTCGTCGAGGCCCGGCTCGAGGAGCCGGCGCACGTGGGAGAGGTTCGTCCGCAGGTTCCGCAGGCCCTTGTCCTGGTCGGCGTCCGGCCAGAGCAGGTCGAGCACCCGCCAGCGGCTCAACGATCCCTCCATCACGAGCAGTGCGACCAGCTGGCGCACCCGCTGCCGCCGGAGGAGCGCGTCGTCGACCACCTCGCCGCCACGCCGGATCTGCAGCCCACCGAGGAGCTCGACGGTGATCTCCGCCGACGGGCGGAGCGGGACCGAGGCCAGCAGGCCGGCCGCGCCGGACGCCAGTACCGGGTCGTCAGCGGCGGCGTGCTCGTCGAGCAGGGCGGTCACCGGATCGCCGGCGGTGTCGGCGAGGCGGGTGGCCAGGTGCCGGCCCCACTCCGCCCCGAGCCCCTCGGCCCGACTGGCCAGCTCGGTCGACCACCGCAGCGGCAGGCTCGTCAGGATCCGCTCGACGCAGGGCTCGGCGGCACCGACGGCTCTGGCATCGCCGTCGCGCGCGGCGCGCAGGAGCGTTCCCATGGACCGGGCCTCGGCGACGGTGGGGCCGGGGTCGAGGTCGGGGAACCGGTCCGGTGCCAGGACCTCGATCACCGCTGGGAACCGGAGCAGCTCCATGGTCGCGAGGGGTGAGCCGCCGAGCTCGTCGAGGCGATCGGCGAGCTGCGCCATTGCCTCGGCGTCTCGTCCGGCGACGGCCAGGCTCAGGGCCTCGCTCACGGCCACCATCGTCCGGAGCCGGTCGTTGCCGGCTGCGAGGTCCCACGCCTCGGACGGCACCGTGGCCGCCTGGCCGAGGGCCGCCCGGAAGTGAGCGGCGAACGCCTCGTGGACCACCGAGTCGTGGGGCTCGATCTCGAGGTCGAGCGGACCGGGATCGACCAACCCCTCGAGCGCGGTGGCGTCGCCGGCGAAGTACCGGAGCGACAGCACCGTCCGGCGGACGTGCGGATCGCCGGCCGTCGCGAGCCGTCGACCGACCCGATCGAGCGCCTCGGCCGGACGGCCCAGCAGCACCAGGGAATTGGCGTGCAGGCGGGCGAACTGGACGCGGAGATCGTCGGGCACGGCCGCCATGTCGATCAGCTCGAGGTGCTCGACCGCGCCGCTCGGGTCACCCGACAGATCGGCGAGCACCGCGTCGACGCCGGAGGCGATCGCTCCCAGCAACCCGCCGGGCAGCTCGTCGAGCTCGGCCAGCCGACCACGGATCTCGAGCACGGTCCCGAGGTCGCCACTCGCGTAGGCGTGGTAGGCCACGACCGCGAGCGCCGCGAGTCGGGCGCCGTCACGGCCGGCGTCACCGAAGCCGTCGTGGAGGCGGTGGAGGCGGTCGGTGCGGGTGGGCCGATCGTCGAGCCGGGCCGCGGCGCGGAGGAGCTCGACCTCCGGCGCGTCGAGGAGCTGGGCCGGGATCGTCCCCAGCCACCGGTCCGCCGTGTCCGCCGGGAACACCGGGAGCCGGTCGGCGACGGCCCGCTCGATCGTCTCGGTCACGACGTCGTCGAGATCGAGCCGGACCCCGAGCCCGAGCGCGCGCTCGTGCTCACCTCGGTCGAGCAGCATCCGGGCGCCACGCCGCCACCCGTCGGCGGGCACCGATCGGACGACCTCGTCGAACCCCCACGCCTCCTGCGACCACAGGTCGTGGGCGATGACGACGCCGTCGTGCACGGCGACCAGCGGGAGTCCGTCGACCAGCCGGTCGAGGTCGCATCGCTCCCCCACGACCGCATCGTGGAGGTCGACGTCGACGCCGCCGAGCACCGACGACACCGCCAGCACGCGCTGCTGCTCCGGATCGAGGGCGTGCAGGACCTCCTCGACGAGGAAGCGCCGTGCGGCCGGGCGGCCGAGCGCGGCGCTCATCCGTACGAGCGCCGGCCATCCCCCGAGCTCGCCGACCACGGCGGGGTCGACGCCCAACTCCGCCTCCTCGGCCTCGTCGAGGGCGAGATCCGCCTCGGTCAGCTCGACGAGCTCCCCCGAGGCGCGGAGGCGACTCAGCGCGATCGCCGGCTCCGCCCGTCCGCTCAACACGAGGTGCAGGTTGTCCGGCGCCTCCTCCAGGAGCCGGTCGAGGACGGCAGCCCCGCCCGACCCGGGACGCAGGTGGTGCGCGTCGTCGAGGACCAGGCAGATCGCCGTCGGGGACCGACCCGCCACGGTGTCCGCGATGTGGAGCGCCACGTCGTCGAGCTCGTCGAGGTCCTCGTCGTCCCCGACGAGGCCGGCGAGCGAGGCAGCGAACCGGGAACCGTCGGCGTCGGAGGGCGAGCAGCCGAGCCACAGGTCGATGCCGGCGGGCCGGACGGCGTTGCGCCGCACCGCCTGGGCCAGCAGCGTCGTCTTGCCGAAACCGGCCCCGGCTCGCACGAGCGTGAGGCGGCGGTGCCACCGACCGGCGAGGACGTCCTCCAGGCGCCGCCGGACGAGGTCGGCGTCGTTGCCGCTCGGCGGTGTGGTGCGTCTCCCGGTCACGAGCCTCAGAACGTACGTGGTCACTGCGTGCCGATGGCAGTCGAGAGGCCACCCAGCGCGTCGGACGTACCGGTTGGCGGGTGGTTGGCGCCCGAAGGGGACGCTGAGGCCATGACAGGATCGAGCCGCGAGCTGCGCTCGCTGCTGTGGCCGGACGAGACGACCGTGGCGACCCTGCCGGGACGCTCGCTCGGCGCGGCCGCGCTGCGGCTGGCGAGGCTCCCGGTCGATCGATCCGCCGTGGCCCCCGGCGTCCGGCTCGTCCTGGTGGCGACTGACCAGCGCCTCGTCGTGGCCACCTTCCCGACGTCGGCCCCGACCGGCGAGCTCGCCTGGCAGCTGCAGCTGCCGCGCCTCGCCGTCGACCTCACCCGGCTGCCCGGTCAGCTGATCGTGCGGGGCTCGGACCGCTTCGTCGCCGTCGAGGTGGATCGCCGCGCCGACGTCGGCGGGCTGCTCGCCGCGCTCGCCGGCCCGTCGTCCTGACGGGCGCTCGGCTCGACGTCACCGCAGCCGCCCGGACGCGGACCAGCGGCCGCCGTCCCCCGACGACGACCGCTGGCGATCCGTGGTGCCGGGGCCGCAGCCCCGTTCGATCAGCTCTCGGCGCAGAGGCCGGTCGTCGACCCGTCGGTCCGGCGACCGCACGTCGCACCGAACTCCTCGTAGACCGAGCCCACCGGCGTGGTCCAGTAGAGCTCGTCGCAGGCGGCGAGGTCGCCGCCCTCGCAACCGTCCCACAGGGCGTCGAGAGTCGGATCGTCGCCGTAGTCGTTCGGCACCGCCGGGGCGTCAGCGGGCTCCTCGCCGACCGGTTCCTCGGCGGCCGGCTCCTCGGCCGGAGCCGCGGCGGCACTGCCGGTCACGAACTCGGCGGCGAACACCTCGATCTCGGCGTCGGGGGCGTCGAACTCGGGCTTCGGGTTCGGATCACCCTCGGAGTAGCTGGAGAAGACGGGGCAGTCCTCGGCCGGAGCGTCGAAGCTCTGCGTCGCGAGGACGGTGCCCGTGGTCGCCTCCCGCACGCTGACCTCGTAGGTCGAGTCGTGGAGCTGGACCGACCAGGCGATGCCGTCGTCCTCGTAGCCGTCGCACACCTGGGTCGGCGTCGCGGAGACCCGGTTGAGGCAGATGACCAGCTCGGCCTGGGCGTACGACTCGAAGTCGGCCTCCCACCCGTCCGGGAGCTGGACGGCGCTGAACCCGTAGTCGGGGTCCTCACCCTCGAGCACGACCGTGAGGTTCGTGCCGTCGCCGGGCGAGTACGGCGAGGCGCTCGCGATGCCGTTGCCCCGGCAGGCCGGAGCGAAGTCGCTGTCGGAGAACAGCTCGACCGCCACGGGCTCACCACCCCCGGCCTCCTCGCCACCGCCGTCGCCGCCGCTCCCGGCGTCGTCGGCCACGCCGAGCACGCAGTCGGTGGTGAGGTCCACCATCCGCTCGACCTGCTCGGGCGAGGGCTCGTCGTCGCTGCCGAGGGTGTCCTCGCCGAACTCCTCGACCATGGCGTCGACCACGCACTCCGCGTCGGGACGATCGAGGCCGGTGGCCACCATGTCGTCGATCGCCTCGTCGCGATCGAAGCTGCTCCCGCCGCCACACGCGGCGACCAGCACGATCACCCCGCCGAGGATCAGTCCCCGTCCGCCCATCCGTCCCATCGCCACGTTCCTCTCCTCCGCGGGCGTCGTCGCCCGGCACGAAGAGGTTCCGTCGGCGGCGCCAACGGGCCGTTAACCGATGGCCGACCGGCGTCAACCGCCGGTGGCTGACCGCCTACAGCTCGGTGCTCCCCGCTCAGGTCTCGCTTCCTCGATGTTCCGCACCACCTCCGTGGCGCTTCACATCCGCTCGCTCGCCGAGCCGCTCGGGCCCCGCTTTCGCCGCTGACGTGGCTACAGCTCGGCGTCGGCGAAGACGTCGATCATCTTCCGGACGTCGGGGCCGAGCGGGTAGAGGATCGGGCAGGTGCACCCGGCGGCCACGTACTCGCGCACCTTGGCGACGACCTCGTCGGGGTCGCCGGCGGCGCAGATCATCTGGACGACGTCGTCGGGCACCAGCTTCGACGCCTCGACGACCTGCTCGTGGGTCGCGGGCCAGGTGAGGACCTCACCGATCCGGTCGAGCAGCTCCTGGGGAACGCCCGACGCCTTCATGATGTGCGGCTGCTGGCCGAGGTACTGGGTGACGAGCAGGCGGGCGCCGTCGAGCGCGGCGTCGCGGTCCTCGTCGACCGAGCAGACGACGAGCTGGGGACGGTCGAGGTCGTCGACGGTCCGCCCGGCCTTGGCGGCGCCGATGGCGAGGTGCTCCATGGCCCGGTCGTTGTAGCTCGGCGAGACGAGGTAGTTCAGGACGACGCCGTCACCGATCTCGCCGGTCAGCTCCATCATCTTCATGCCGGTCGCACCGATGTAGATCGGCACGTCCTTGGCGCGGCGCTCCTGGTGCACGTAGTCGAGCTCGATGCCGTCGACGTTCACGAACTCGCCGTGGAACGTCACGTTCTCGTCGTTGAGCAGGGCTCGGACGACGGTGACGACCTCACGCATCTGGCGCAGCGGCTTCACCCGGTCGATGCCCACCTTCGACGCGAGCGGGTCCCACCACGCCCCGATGCCGAGCTTGATGCGCCCGGGAGCGAGGTCGTCGAGGGTCGAGAAGGTCGAGGCGAGCACCGCGGCGTTGCGGGTCCAGGACGCGACGACGCCCGAACCCACCTCGATCCGGTCGGTCGACGCGGCGTAGGCGGCCATCGGCACCGTGGCCTCTCGCACGAGCCGGCTCTCGGCCTGCCAGACCGCGGCGAACCCCCGCTCCTCGGCGTAGCGGACGTGCTCGATCGCCTCGCGGAGATCGTGGGCGTCCTGCAGGTACATGGCGACGGGCGTGGGCATGGCTCAGCCAACTTTCACGTGGTCGGGTGCGAAGGGTCTCAGATCGGCGGGCTCGATGCGGCCCGGGAGCGTGTACCGGCGCGGGTGCCGGGTGTGCACCTCCGCCTTGGCCGTGTCGATGGCGACCACGTCCGCCCAGGCGACGCGGCGACGGCCGATGCGGATGCCGTCGCCGTCGATCACCGCGCGCCGCATCGACGACACGAAACCGGGGAGCACCATGAGGAACACGACGACGAGCAACAGCGCCCGAGCCGCTCCGGGCCGGATGACGAAGAGCACGAAGGCACCGGCCAGCAGCGCGAGCAGGGCGTTGGCCCACCACCGGGTGAGGGTCGCCGGCCGCAGCACCAGCGACGGCCCGCTGGTGCGGCTCACAGCTCCTCCAGGGCGGCGAAGAGGCGGGCGGCCGCCTCTCGGGCGGTGGCTCGCACCTCGTCGGGGTCGACGGTCGTGACCACGCCGTCCTCGACCACCGTGCGCCCGTCGATCTCGACCCGGATCGGCCGGACGCCGGTGCTGTAGGCCAGGTGCCACGGGTCGTCGGCCGGGTCGTAGCTCCACGTCACGCGGTCGTCGAGCGCCTCCGGGAAGAGCTCGCGACCGTTGGTGAGCCACGACCAGGCGTCGTCGGGCGTGGCCTCGACGTCGTCCTCGCGGTGGCGGACGAAGGCGACCCGGAACTCGTCGAGCATGTCGGCGCCGATGCCGTCGGTGCCGAGCACGATGCGGTTCGGCCGGGCCGCCGGCTGGGCGTACCCCACCGCGTTGTTCATGTTCGACCGCGGGTTGTGGGCGATCGTCCCCGGGAGCTCGCGGTCGAGGTGCACGCAGTGCACGAGCAGCCAGTCGCCGGTGGCCAGGCCGTCGAGCCGGGGGCCGGCCTCGACATCGGCCCGCCCCTCGGCGACGTGGATGTGGACGCCCACGCCCAGGTCCGCGGCCAGACCCGCCGCGGCCTCCAGGGTCTCCTGGTTGCACGTGAAGGCGGCGTGCACGCCGACCCGGCCCCGCCCGCCGGCTCGCAGGTAGCGCTCGTTCTCCGCCAACCCGGCCGCCGCGCCCTCGGGACCGTGTCGATCGGTGACGCCGTAGCAGGTGTCGACCCGCACCCCGACCTCGGCGCAGCCGGCGGCGATCGCGTCGAGCGAGCCCTCGATGGCGTTCGGGCTCTCGTGGTGGTCGATGATGCAGGTGGTCCCCCGCTCGAGCGCCTCGAGCGCCCCGAGCCGGGCCGAGTGGTAGATCGTGTCGAGGTCGAGCGCCCGGTCGAGGCGCCACCACACCAGCTCGAGGATCTCGAGGAAGTTCGTCGGCGTGCCCGGCGGGGCGGGCATGCCCCGCGCCAGGGCCGAGTAGAGGTGGTGATGGGCGCACACCATCCCCGGCGTGACCGCCGACATCAGTCGACCTGGAGTGGGGCGTGCTTCAGCAGCGGGAGCCGGGTCCGGCGCACCCCGTCGGTCCGGTACAACGCCTCGGCGACCGCTCCGGCGGTCGGCACCAGGCCGATCTCGCCCACGCCCTTGATGCCGTACGGCGCATCGGGTTGGGGTGACTCGACCAGGATCACGTCGGTCGGCGGCATGTCCTTGGCCCGGAGGATGCCGAGCTGGCGCAGCGTCATGTGCTCCGGCTGGCCGACGTCGTCGCAGGGGAAGTCCTCGGTCAGCGCGTAGCCGAGGCCCATGTGGACAGCGCCCTCGATCTGGCCCTCGCACAGCAGCGGGTTGACCGCCTTGCCGACGTCGTGGGCGGCGACGACCTTCTCGACCTCACCGGTCTCGGGATCGGCGATCACCACCTGCGAGGCGTACCCGAAGGTGGAGTGGATGATCGGGTTCTCGAGCCCCTCCGACAGCGAGTTGGTCCAGTCGACCCGGTACTCACCCTCGTAGTCGATGCCGACCTCGCACCCACCCTCGATCGCCGCCCGGCAGGCGGCCTGGACCGCGCCGGCACCCATGAGCGTGCCGCGGCTGCCGGTCGTCTGGCCGGGGTCGAAGTCGCGGGTGGTGTCGACGATCACCTCGATCCGCTCGGGGTCGAGGTCGAGCTCCTGGGCCGCCACCTGCAGGGCGACGGTGTGGATGCCCTGGCCCATCTCGGTCCAGCAGTGGCGGACCTCCACCTTGCCGTCGGCGCGGAAGTGCACGACGGCCCCGGAGGTCTCCTTGAAGCCGTTGCCGAGACCCGAGTTCTTGAGGCCGAGACCCACACCGACCGCCTTGCCGTCGGCGACGGCGGCCTCGTACGACTCCTTCACGGCGTCGAGGCAGGCCCGGGCGCCGAGGCAACCGTCGTCCATGACCTGGCCGGGACCCCACACGACGCCGGGCTCGACGACGTTGCGGGCCCGCATCTCCCACCCGCTGATGCCGCTCGCCTCCGCGAGGCGGTCCATCACCCCCTCCATGGCGAACTGCGCCTGGTTGGCGCCGAAGCCGCGAAAGGCGCCACAGACCGAGTTGTTCGTGCGGGCGGCGACGGCCTCGACGTCGATGTTCGGCACGACGTACGGCCCGGACGCGTGGCCGGCCGCCCGTTCGAGGACCTTCATCCCGACCGAGGCGTAGGGACCGGAGTCGCCGACCATCCGGGCCTTGAACGCCGTGAGCGAGCCGCCGTCGTCGCAGCCGGCCCACACCTCGATGCGGATCGGGTGGCGCTTCGGGTGCATGAGGAGCGACTCCTCGCGCGAGAGCGTGCACTTCACCGGTCGCTGCAGCACCCAGGCCGCCAGCGCGGTCTGGGCCTGGTTCGACATGTCCTCCTTGCCGCCGAAGGCGCCGCCGTTCGACACCAACTCGACCGTCACGAGGTCGCGGTCGATGCCGAGCACCGACGCGATCTGGTTGCGGTCGTCCCACACCCCCTGGCCGCCCGAGTAGACGTGCAGGCCGCCGCCGGCGGTCTGCTCGACGAGCGTCGACTCCGGCTCGAGGAAGGCGTGCTCGATGCGCTGGGTGTGGAAGACCTCGTGCACGGTGTGTGCGCTCTCCGCCAGCGCAGCGTCGACGTCGCCGCGGGCGTAGACCGACGTCGAGAGGACGTTGCCGTCGAGCTCCCACACCGCGTCGGGCGTGCCGTCGGCGATGGCCGCGACCGGATCGGTGATCGGCTCGTGCACCTCGTAGTCGACCTCGACGAGCGACGCGGCGTGCCGGGCCGATTCGCGGTCCTCGGCCACGACGAAGGCAAGGACGTCACCGAGGTAGGACGTGCGCCCGCCCTCGGGGATGAACACCGGCCAGTCGATGTGGATCAACCCGACCCGCAACGCTGCGGGCACGTCCGCGGCGGTGAACACCTGGACCACACCGGGTGCGGCAGCAGCGGCCGTGGTGTCGATGGAGCGCACGTCGGCGCGGGCGTGAGCGGCGAGGTGGACGGCGCCGTGGAGCAGGCCGGTCGGCCGGAGGTCGTCGACGTAGCCGCGGTCGCCGAGGGACAGCTCGGACGCCTCGTACCGGATGCCGCGGTCGCCGACCCGCTTCGGCAGGGCGACCTCGACGCCCTCGTCCTGGGCCAGCGCCTCGACGGCGTCGAGGACCTTGATGTAGCCGGTGCAGCGGCACAGGTGACCGCCGAGGTGGCGGGCCGCCTTGTCGCGGTCGAGCGAGTCACCGTGCTTGTCGAGCAGCGCCTTGGTGCGCACGAGGATGCCGGGCGTGCAGAACCCGCACTGGAGGGCGCCGGTGGCGGCGAACGCGTCGGCGAGCCGGTCGCGCTCGGCGTCGTCGAAGCCCTCCAGGGTCACGACCTCGCGGCCGGCTGCCTTCTCGAGGGACATCTGGCACGAGACCTGCGCCTTGCCGTCGAGCAGCACGGCGCAGCAGCCGCACTGCCCGGTCGGGGAGCACCCGTCCTTGGGTGAGGTGACGTCGAGCTCCTCGCGGAGGGCGGCCAGCACGTGGGGATGGTCACCCCGTACCGACACCACCTCCCCGTTCAGCGTGAACTCGACCCGGTCGCTGGCGGTCACGGTCCGGTCGTCGTCGACGGCGGTCATGGTGGCCTTCTCTCGTGGCGGGTGACGTGTCAGGTCGCGAGATCTTCGGAGGTCGGGCCGCGGTCGGCCGACTCCCAGGTGGTGCGGCGCTCCTCGACGGGAGCGAGGTCCTCGGTCTGCTCGGCGGTGCGGATCTGCTCGGCGTAGGAGCGCGGGAACGCCGCGTACCAGGCCATCGAGTCGACGAGCCCGTCGAGCTCGCACTGGTCGTGGACGGTGTGGGCGTGCACCTCGTCGGCCGGCCCGAAGCCGATGGTCGGGATGCCGAGCTTGCCCATCGAGGCCACGCCGTTGGTGGAGAACACCCAGTGGCCGATGTCGGGGGTGCGGCCGAGCGCCGCCTCGCCGACCGAGACGGCGGTCGACACCGACACGTGGTCCTCGGGGGTGACCCAGGTGGAGTACTGCTTGGGCATCCCGAGCGTCATGCCGGTGAACGAGGTCCGCTCGTAGTGCAGCAGCTCGACCTCGCCGTTGACGGCCTTGACCGACGGCAGGTCCATCAGCTCGGCCATCGCCCGGTCGGGGTCCTCCCCCGCGGTCAGGCGCCGGTCGACGTAGAGCGTCGCGGTCGAGGGGACGGCGTTGAGGCTGGGGGTCTCGCACTCGATCTTGGTGACGGCGATCGTCCCGGAGCCGAGGAAGTCGTCCCAGCCGAGTCGGTCGTTGAGGGACTCGATGTCGGTGAGCACCCGGCCGAGGTCGTAGGTCGGGTTCATCCCGACGTGGGGCATCGACCCGTGGCACGAGGAGCCCCGCATCCGCACCAGCGCCTCGACCCGGCCACGGTTGCCCCGGAAGACCTGGCAGTCGGTGGCCTCCCCGAGCACGACGAGGTCGGGACGTGGCAACGTCTCGGTCAGGACGTGCTCGAGGGCGAGACCGTCGCAGTCCTCCTCCTGCACCGAGCCGACGACGTAGAGGGTGACGTCGTCGGTCAGGCCCATGTGCTGGTAGAGCGCACCGCCGTAGACCATGGCGGCCATGCCCGCCTTGTCGTCGGAGGCGCCGCGCCCGTACATGATGTTGCCGGCCGTGTAGGGCTCGAAGGGGTCCCGGGACCATTCGCTCCTGGCCCCGATGTCGACGGTGTCGATGTGGGAGTCGTAGACGATCCGGACCGGACCGTTGCCGATGCGGCCGATGATCGACCCGAACTCGTCGACCCAGACCTCGTCGTAGCCCAGGACCTCCATCTCCTCGCGGAGGCGGGCGACGACCTCGCCCTCGTAGGCGCTCATCGAGGGGATCCGGATGAGGTCGCCGAGGAGGTTCACCACACCGCTGCGCCGCAGCTCGGCAGCCTGGAGGAAGGACGGACCGGCCATCGGCGTCGAGGTTCCCGCTCCTTCAACAATCTGTCAACCTGACCGCGGGCGTTTGACCTGATGTTCACGAAGGCGTGGGCCGGACCGTCCTGCCGAGACCCCGGGGCGTCCACGAATGCGTGGGTCGGCCCCGCTCGTGGGATCGTGGGCGCATGCTGATCCGACGTGCCGCGGTGCTCGACGGCACCGGCGCCGACCCCGTGATCGCCGACCTCCGTCTCGACGGTGGAGAGGTCGCCGCGATCGCCCCGTCGCTGGCGCCGGCACCCGCCGAGCCGATCCTCGACGCCGACGGGCTGACCCTCGCCCCGGGCTTCGTCGACCTGCACAGCCACTCCGATCTGTGGTCGGTCGTCCCGGGTCCCGACGGGGCGCCGATCGGCGACGTCCCCAAGCTCCTGCAGGGCTGCACGTTCCAGGTCTTCGGCCAGGACGGCATCTCCGCGGCGCCGATCGCGCCCGACGACGACGACTTCCGCGGCTTCCAGGCCGGCCTCAACGGTCGCCTGCCCGAGGAGCACTGGAGCTGGCAGTCCTTCGCCGACTACCTCGCCGCCGTCCGGCTCCGGTGCTCGACGCGGGCGACGTCGCTGGTCGGGCACGCGACCGTCCGCCGCTACGTGATGGGCATGGCCCGGCGCGAGCCCACGGCGGCAGAGATCATCGCCATGCAGGACGCGCTGCGCGAGGCGTTCGCCGCCGGCGCCTGCGGGTTCTCCACCGGTCTCGTCTACGTCCCCGCCGCCTATGCCACCACCGACGAGGTGCACGCCCTGGCCGAGGTGGTCGCCGAGCACGACCTGCCGTTCTTCGTCCACGTCCGCTCCGAGAGCGAGCAGGTGATCGAGGCGTCGGAGGAGGTGATCGGCGTGGCGGCGGCGACGGACTGTCACCTCCACTACAGCCACATCAAGTGCGCCGGCCGCACCAACTGGGGCAAGGCCGCGCGGCTGCTCGAGCTCATCGAGGCCGCCCACGCCGACGGCGTTCGGATCAGCGCCGACATCCACCCCTACACCGCCGGGTCGACGGCGGCGACGATCCTGCTCCCGCCGTGGGCCCACGAGGGCGGTCGCGACGAGATGCTGCGTCGCCTCCACGACCCCACCGTCCGGGCCCGACTGCGGCGCGAGATGCTCGAGGACACCACGTCCTGGGACAACTGGTGGGTGTTCTCCGACGGCTGGGACGGGCTGAAGATCGCCCAGGCCGAGCGTCCCGGCGTGGTCGGCCGGTACCTGCGCGACGTGCTCGTCGACGCCGGCCACGAGGACCTGCACTCGGCCGAGGCGTTCGACACGTTCTTCGACCTGATGGTCGACGAGCGGCTCGAGATGACGATCGTCTCGTTCAACAACGTCGAGGAGAACGTCGTCCGGTTCTTCTCCCAGCCGTGGTGCTCGGTCGGCACCGACGGCGTGGTCGCCCCGGACGGTCACCCTCACCCCCGGCTCTACGGGACGTTCCCTCGAGTGCTGGGTCGCTTCGTCCGCGAGATGGGGGCGACCGACCTGCCCGACGCCGTGCGCAAGTGCACGAGCCAGGCCGCCGCCGTGGTGCGCGCCGACGGCTTCGGGCGCATCGCCGTCGGCGCACCGGCCGACCTGGTCCTCTTCGACCCCGAGCGGATCATCGATCGGGCCACCTACGAAGAGCCCCGGCTGACGCCCGTCGGCGTCGAGGGCGTGTGGGTCGGCGGTCGCCAGGTCGTCGACGGGGGTCGCCTCGTCCCCGCCGAGGTGGGCCCGGCTGCCTGATGCCCGAGGTCACGGCGGTGTCCAGTACCGCCCGGTCGTGTCGGGCAACACCACCGCCGGGAGCTCCTCGGCGAGACAGACATCGAGCAGGTGCGGGTCGCTCGTCGCGACGACACCGCCCTCCTCCCGGGCAACCTCGACGACCACACAGTCGGCAAGCGACACGGCGCACGCGCTCCCGTGGTAGCGGCGGGAGCGCAGCGACCCCGCGCGCACGGCGGCAGCCGCAGTGAGGGGACGGGGCTCGAGAAGCCCCAGCTCCGCCAGGTCGAGGGCGACATCGTCCGGGTCGGCACCTGCCAGCCGCACGAGGCGATCGACGACCTCAGCGACGCCGAGTGGCGTCAGGGCGCACGTCTCACCGACGAGCAGGTCGGCCACGTCGGTTGCTGCCCGCTCACCGCGGAGCAAGGCGATCACGGCGTAGGCGTCGAGGACGATCACCGCCCACGCAGGTCGTCGCTGGCATCCTCGGCCCGCGATGCCCGTCGCATCTCGTCGCTGGTCGGCCCGGCGTGGGCATACTTCCCGGCGAGCTCGGCCGCCGGCTCCTCGTGCACCGGCCGCAAGACGACGTGATCGCCGAGGTCGACGACCACCACACGCTCCGCGTTCCACCGGGAGCGAGCCGGCGCCGGGATCGACACCTGGCCGTTCCGGGAGATCTTCATCACGTGCGTTGTATTCACAAGCTCGATCATACAACGAAGGATCGACCCGTGGATGTGTGTCATCGGTCACTCATCCACCAGGATGGTCGGCGATGGTCGAACTGAACCTCGCCGCCCTCCACGAGGCGATCGCCGAACGGGTCCCCGATCGGGAGTGCCTGATCTTCCGGGATCGCCGCCTCACCTGGGGCGAGATGACCGACCGCACCCGTCGCCTCGCCAACGCGCTCCATGACCGGGGACTCGGGACCGTCGTCCCCCGCAGCCGGCTCGCCGGGCACGAGTCCGGTCAGGACCACCTCGCCTGCTACCTCTACAACGGCAACGAGTACCTGGAGGCCATGCTCGGCGCCTACAAGGCCCGGATGGCGCCGTTCAACGTCAACTACCGCTACGTCGCCGAGGAGCTCGAGTACCTGCTGCGCGATGCGGCGACCCGGGCGATCGTGTTCCACTCGTCGCTCGCCCCGATCCTCGACGAGGTGCGGGGGCGCATCGACGGGCTCGACGTGCTGCTGCAGGTCGACGACGGGTCCGGCCACGGCCTCCTCGACGGCGCCGAGTGGTACGAGGAGGTGCTCGCCACCGCGAAGCCCGAGCGGCCCGACGTCGAGTGGTCGCCGGACGACCTCTACATCCTCTACACCGGCGGCACGACCGGCATGCCCAAGGGCGTGCTGTGGCGCCAGGCCGACGTGGCCGTCGCCGCGTTCTCGATCAAGGACTCCTCGAACGGCCGCGAGTGGCAGTCGCTCGACGACCTGGTCGAGGACGCCGCCGACGACTCGACGATGATGCGCTTCCTGCCCGCGCCCCCGTTCATGCACGGCGCCGGCCACTGGAACGCGTTCAGCGCCTGGGGACGGGGTGCGCAGGTGGTGATCCAGGGGGTGACCGAGCGGCTCGACGCCGACGACATCCTGCGCACGATCGAACGGGAACGGGTCGACTTCCTGCTGATCGTGGGCGATGCCTACGGCCAACCGTTGCTCGACGCGCTCGATCGGGGCGACTACGACCTCACCTCGCTGCGGATCCTGCTGTCCGGCGGTGCCGCCCTCGCCGCGCCCCGCAAGGCCCGCCTCCTCGAGCACCTCCCCGACCTGACCCTCATCGACGGGGTGGGCTCGTCGGAGGCCGGCGGCCAGATGCGCCAGATCACGGTCGCCGGCCAACCGGCCTCGACCGGCACCTTCGTCCCCGATCCCGAGTCGGTCGTCCTCTCCGACGACCTCGACGCTCGACTCGCGCCCGGTCACGACGGGACCGGCTGGTTGGCGAAGGGCGGGCGCATCCCGCTCGGCTACCTCGGCGATGCCGGCAAGACCGCCGCCACGTTCCCGGTCGTCGACGGCGACCGCTACTCGGTGCCGGGCGATCGGGCCCGCCATCGGGCCGACGGGGTGATCGAGCTGCACGGTCGCGACTCGGTCACGATCAACACCGGCGGTGAGAAGGTCTTCGCCGAGGAGGTGGAGGCCGCGATCTCCCACCACCCCGATGTCTACGACGTCGTCGTCGCCGGCCGACCGAGCGAGCGGTGGGGCCAGGAGGTGGTGGCGATCGTGCGGTTGCGAGACGGCGCCGACGCCGACGAGTCGGCGCTGTTGCAGGTCGCCGCCGAACATGTCGCCCGCTACAAGCTGCCCAAGCGGGTGATCATCCGCGACGAGATCGTGCGCTCACCGGCGGGCAAGGCCGACTACCGCTGGGCCAGGGCCGTCGCCGTCGGCGACGCCTGACCCAGCCCTACCGGGTCGCCGCGACGCCCCACTCGGATCGTCAAGTCGGGCCGCCCCGGACGGCGTCGGCGGTCGACATCGTGAGCTGCTCGCGGACGTAGTCGAGCGGTGGCGTTCCGCTCGGGACGGTGAGTGATCCCGACAGGAGCAGCGCCGCCCAACCATGTGCGACGGCCCAGGCGCGGTTCGCCCGGTCGGCCCGGTGGGATGGATCGGCGAGGTCGGTTCGCGCGGCCGTGATCACGCGCACCAGCTCGTCGTACGCCGCTGCGCGTCTGGCGACCACGCCGGCGTTGCCGGCGAACAGGTCGGGTTGCCACATGACGGCGAAGTGAGCGGGGTGCTCGAGGGCGTAGGCCACGTATGCGACGCCTGCGTCGACGAGCGCAGTGTCGGAGCCGGGTCGCACGGAGCGCTCCAGTGCGGCGATCAGTCCGCTGAATCCCTCGATAGCGACCCCTGCGAACAGCGCAGCCTTGTCGACGAAGTGGTTCTTCGGTGCCGCGTTCGACACCCCGAGCTCCCGAGCCAGCGACCGGAGGCTGACCGAGGCCGGACCACCGGCCTCGATGGCTCGCACCGCAGCGGCGACCAGATCGCCGGCGAGATCGCCGTCGTAGTACGTCGGGTTCTTCGGCATGCTCACCTCCGAGTTGACATCGTCAAGATGGCGACTTAGATTGTCAGTGTAAACCTAATGCCGACGAACCCACGAGAGGTTGCCAACATGCCCGCCCTCAGCCGCCGAACGGAACGCACGCTCATCCGCGTCGTGCACATCGTCGTCGGTTCGCTGCTCGCGACCTTCGTCTACCTCCCGATGGAGTACGACGCCGCGCACGACCTGCTTCGCTCGACGCTCATGTTCGTCGGCGTCCCCGTCGTCGCCGGCAGCGGTCTGTGGTTGTGGAAGGGCGCGGCGATCCGCCGCGCCCTCGCCCGGTCGGCGTCCGGATCGGCGGCGTCGTGAGCGCAGCAGAGCCCACGACTCGGCAAGAGCGCCCGCAGCCTGTGCCAGCGGCTTGTCGTGAACCCGGCGATCTCCGCATCGACGACGAAGCACGACAGGTCGTCGCCCGCCAGCTCGCAGAGCACTACTCCGTGGGTCGCCTCACGATGTGCGAGCTCGAGGATCGGCTGACGTCGACCTGGTCCGCACTGACCGCCTCCGAGTTGGCCGAGGTCACCGTCGATCTCCCGACGACCCCGTCCCCTTCGGCACGTCGTGCAGCCGCACGCCTGGCCGTCCGGCTGCACGCGGTGATGTACGCCCTGACCATGCTGCTCCTGGTGACGATCTGGGCGATCACGCCCGGCAGCTACTTCTGGCCGGTCTGGCCGACACTCGGTTGGGGGCTCGGCGTTGCAGTGCACGCCGCGATCACATCGTTCGTGCTCGGCTCGATCGATCCTCGGCGACGCCTGACCCAGCGGTAGTCGGAGCTCAGAGCCGGAACTGCGAGAGCGTCTCGCGGAGCTGCTCGACGTCGACGGCGAGCTCCTTGGCGGTGCCGTCCATCGTCTCGGCCGAGGCCGATGCCTGCTCCGACGAGGCCGCCACCTGCTCGGCGGCGGCACCGTTGGCGGCGGTCAGGCTGGTGAGCTCGTTGGTGCTCTCCGAGATCTGGGTGGTGACGCCGTCGATGCGAGTGGCGGAGCTCGACACCGCGGTGACCCGCTCGTCGATCGCCGTCACGCCGCCGCTGATGGCGTCGAAGGCTCCGCTGGCCTCGGCGATCTTCTCGCTGCCGCGACCGACGGCCTCCTGACCGGCGCTGGCCGACTCGACCGCGCCGCCAACGCCTGCCTTCATCGAGGTGACGATCTCGCTGATCCGATCGGTGGCACGGCGGGACTCGTCGGCGAGCGACTTGACCTCCTCGGCCACCACGGCGAAGCCGCGGCCGGCCTCGCCGGCCCGGGCGGCCTCGATCGCAGCGTTGAGGGCGAGCAGGTTCGTCTGCTCGGCGATGCCGGCGATCAGCCCGACCGCCTCCTCGACGTGGCTCGACTTCGCCTCGACGTCGCTGATCGACGAGCCGACCGCGGCGAACGCCTCGGTGATCGCCTCCATGGCCGCCGACCCCTCCTCGATGAGGGCGCTGCCCGACTGCGAGTCGTCACGGGCGACGCCGGCGGCCTCGGCCACCCGCTGCACGGCCTCGAGGGTCGACCGGACCTCCTCGGCGATGTCGCGGACCTGGTTCTGCAGGTCGTCGGCGATCTCGGCCTGCTGCGTCGAGGACGTCGCCACCGTGCCGATCGCCCCGGCGACCTCGCCGGCCGCGAGCGCGGACTCCGCCGAGGTCCGAGCGAGGGCATCGGAGACCTCGGCGACGGCGTCGGACACGTTGCGGGCGTCGGCGACGACCTTGCGCAGGTTCTCGATCATGTCCTGCAGCGCGTAGCCCAGCACGTCCCTCTCGCTGTCGATCTGCGCCTCGACCTGCAGGTTGCCCTTCGCGACCTCGACGGCGACGTCGGCGCTGACCTGGAGGTAGGTCGCCGTGGCGTCCATCGCCCGCACGAGGTCACCGACCTCGTCGGCGCCGGCCGGCGGCAGGGCGACGTCGGTGTCGCCCTGGCTGAGCGAGGTGGCCACGTCGGCCACGGCGACGATGGGCTTGGCGAAGCGACGGCCGAACCAGACCGCGCCTGCGGCGACGGCGGCCACGATGAGCAGCGTCACGAGCAGCATCGTGTTGCGCAGGTCACCGACGGCAGCGGTCGCCTCCGAGGTCTCCTGCTCGGCGACGATCGCCCACTGCTGACCGAACACATCGACCGGCTGGTACGACGACAGCACCGACTGGCCGAGGTGGTTCTCGATGATGTGCGTACCCGACTCACCGGCCAGCGCCGCCCGCGTCGACTCCGTGTCGACCGCGACGTTGCCGATGGTCGACTCCTCGACGAAGCGGCTGTCGGAGCGCATCGCCCGGTCCGCTCCGACCAGGAAGGTCTCACCGGTCTCGCCGAGCCCGGCGGCGCCGTTCATCACGGCGTTGACCCGGTCGACCGGCATCTGGAACGCGGCCACGCCGACGACCTCGCCGTGGTCCAGGACCGGCTCGGCGGCGAACGCCGCCTGAGCGCCGTTCGACGGCGCGTAGGGGGCGAAGTCGTCCCAGACCAGCTCACCGGTCTCGATCGCATCGCGGAACACCCGGCCGAGGCCGCTGTCCGCGAACTCGCCGTCGTTGAAGTTGGTGGCGAAGTCCGGCTCCTTGAACACCGAGTAGATGAGATCGCCCTCGGTGTTGAACAGGAAGACGTCGTAGAACTCGAACTCCTGCTGGTACTCCAGGAACTCGGGGTGGTACTGCGCGTGCAGGTCGGTCCACGTCGACCCGTCACCGGCGTCGGTCACCTCGCCGAGCGTCCCGATGTAGAGCTCCTGCAGCGTGCTCGGGGGCTGCTCGCCGTACGCAGCGTCGAAGGCGATCACGGCATCCACGACGTCCAGCCGGTGACCGAAGGTCTGGAGCTGCTGACGGATGGTCTTGCTGTAGCGCTCGATCTCCGCAGCGCGCGCCGTGGCGATGCCGTCGAGCTTGGCGGAGACCTCGTCCTCGAGCGACGTCGAGGCCGAGTTGTACGACAGCAGGGCCACCAGCGCGACGGGGACGATGGCGGCGGCGAGGACGACGCCAACGATCTTCGCCGTGACCGACGAGGTGAGGTTTCGGAACAGTTCCATGTGCGAACTCCAGGGGGGTGCGTTCTCAAGCTGATCGGCTCCTTCAGTGCTGACTTGAGGATCTGGGACGAAGGTCCCTTGCCGCCGAAGCGGATCTGCCGACATCGGATCGACACATCGGGACGGGAACCGGGGCCGACCGGCGGACCGTCCGACTGGTGATCACGGACGGGAGGGAGCCGCCATGACCACCACACCAAAGCGCCTGCTGGCGCTGGTGCTCACCCTGCTGGTGCTGCTCGCCGCGTGCAGCGGCGACAGCGACGACGACTCGGCCGGCGACAGCGCCGAAGCCGAGCCGGCCGCCGACTTCGGCGCCGACGACGCCGCCCCGGCGACGACGGTCGCGCCGACCGAGGAGACCGAGGCGCCCGCCGACGACGGGGACTCGGCCGGTGACGACGGAGCAGCCGCCGACCAGCCGACGGGTGGACCCGGCGTGGTGCCCGCCGCCGTGCCGACGGCCGACCTCGGTCGCGACATCGTGTTCACCGCGAACATCGACCTGGAGGTCGCCGACGTCGCCGTCGCCTCACAGCGGGCGGCGGCCGAGATCGGGGCGCTGGGTGGCATCGTCTTCGGCCAGGACGCCACGAACGACCCGACACCTCGCGCCGTCTTCACCTTCAAGATCGCCCCGGAGCAGTTCCAGGCCGCGCTCGCAGCGCTGGCCGACCTCGGCGTGCCGAGGAGCCAGACCGTCTCGGCCGACGACGTCACCGAGCGGGTGGTCGACCTGCAGAGCAGGATCCAGACCAGCGAGGCCAGCGTCGATCGCCTCCGCGCCCTGCTGGAGCAGGCGGGCGACCTCGACACGATCGCCGGGCTCGAGGGCCAGCTCCTCGAGCGGGAGACGGCGCTGGAGCAGCTGCGCGGTCAGCTCCGCACGCTGCAGGATCAGGTGGCCCTGGCGACGATCGTCGCGGTCTTCACCCAGGAGGCACCGGCTCCGGCGCTCACGCTCACGCAGACCGGCTACGAGGGCACGCTCGCCGACGACGCCTGCCCCGGCAGCGACGAGCTCTCGGTCGACGAGGGCGACGAGCTCGTGCTGTGCGCCACGGTCCTGAACAGCGGCGACACCATGCTCAGCGGGCTGGCGTTCACCGATGACTCCCTCGACGTCGACGCCGCCGACGTGACCGTCGTCGAGGGTGACCTCGACGCCCTGCTGGCGCCGGGCGAGCGGATCATCGTCGCCTATCCGGTGACGGCGGAGCCGGGGCGGGCGTCGACGCTGCGGGTGACCGCCGAGCCGACCGACGCCGACGGCAACCCGCTCCGCGAGGCGATCCGAGCAGACGGCGAGCGCGTCGAGCTCGACGTCCGGGCCAGCGATGCGCTGCCCGGCTTCGGCGACGCCCTCGAGGGCGGCCTCGACGTGCTGCGCACGCTGGTCGGGATCGTGGTCCTCGTGGCGGGGGCGATCCTGCCGTTCGTGTGGCTCGTGCCCGTCGCCTGGCTGGTGGTCCGGCTGCTCCGGCGCCGTCGGTCGTCGCCGCTCATCGACCAGCAGGCCACCGAGCAGCCCGCCTGACGCCGGGTCGGGCGCTCTGCTCCCCGCTCATCCTCTTGCGCCGAACGCGATGTCCTCCGGGCGGACCGGAACCCGGGGCAGGCTCAGCCCGGTGGCATCGCGGATGGCGGCGACGACGGCCGGGGTGGACGAGATCGTCGGCGGTTCGCCGACGCCCTTCGCCCCGAACGGCGCGCCCGGCTCGGGCTGCTCGATGAGCGCCGTCTCCACCGTCGGCATGTCGAGCGCGGTCGGGATCAGGTAGTCGGTGAACGAGGCGTTCTTGACCAGGCCGTCCTCGACGACGATCTCCTCCATCACGGCCAGCCCGACGCCCTGGGCGATGCCGCCCTCGATCTGGCCGATGACCTGGACCGGGTTGAGCGCTCGGCCGACGTCCTGCCCGGTGGTCATCTGCACCACCCGCACGAGGCCGAGCTCGGGATCGACGTCGACCACGGCTCGATGGGCGGCGAAGGCGTAGGAGACGTGGGCGTCGCCCTGGCCGTGCTCGTCGAGCGGCTGGGTCGGGGCGTGGCGGAACACGAGCTCGTGGCGGAGCTCCTCGTCGCCGACGACGTCGGCGAGCGCCAGGTCGACCGTTCCGTCGGTGGAGACGACCCGCCCGTCGGTGAGGTCGAGCGTCGACGGGTCGGCGCCGGTGCGCCGTGCAGCACGCTCGACGACGAGGTCGCGAACGCCGCGACACGCGTGCTCGACCGCACCGCCCGACATCCAGGTCTGGCGGCTCGCAGAGGTGGATCCGGCCGAGCCGATGTCGGTGTCGACGGTGTCGAGCACCACGTCGCTCACGCCGAGGACCTCGCGGGCGATCTGGCCGGCGACGGTCACGAAGCCCTGCCCGACCTCGGCACACGCCGACTTGATGATCGCCACGTCGCCTCGCAGGGTGCAGGCCGCGGCGGCGGAGTCGTCGAAGCCCTCGGAGAAGGCGATGTTCTTGATCGAGAGGCCGTAGCCGACACCTCGCCGCACCTGACCACGGTCGGCGGTGCGACCGGCCCCGCCCGGCAGCAGCATCACGTCGTCGGCGTCGGCCGTCGGCACCGGCGGGAGTGGCATCTCGGCCGCGGCGCGGAGGCACTCCTCGGCCGGCGCCGTGCCGGTGACCTCCTGTCCGGTGATCATGTGGTCGCCGGTGCGCATGGCGTTGCGGAGGCGGAGCTCGACCGGGTCCATCCCGAGCTCGGCGGCGAGGCGGTCCATCTGCGACTCGTGGGCGAAGCAGGCCTGGACGACGCCGAAGCCCCGCATCGCGCCGCACGGCGGGTTGTTGGTCCGGACCGCCCACCCCTCGACGAGGGCGTGCGGCACCCGGTAGGGACCGGCCGCGAACGACACGCCGTTGGCGAGCACCGCCGTCGACGACGAGGCGTAGGCACCACCGTCGAAGAGGAGCTCGGCCTCGACCTTGACGAGGTTGCCCTCACGGTCGGCGTGGTGGCGGTACCGGAGCCGGCAGGGGTGCCGGTGGACGTGCCCGAAGAAGGACTCCTCGCGGCTGAAGACCATCTTCACCGGCCGGCCGGTGTGCAGCGCGAGCAGGCAGATGTGCACCTGCATCGACAGGTCCTCGCGGGCGCCGAACGCGCCGCCCACGCCGGCCAGCACGAGGCGGACCTTGTCGAGCGGGAGCCCGAGGCACGCCGCGACCTGTGACTGGTCGACGTGGAGCCACTGCGTGGCGATGAACAGCTCGATGCCGCCGTCCTCCATCGGCAGGGCCATGGCGGACTCCGGGCCCATGAAGGCCTGGTCCTGCATCCCGACCTCGTAGGTGCCCTCGACGACGACATCGCCCTCGACCCCGTCGGGTTCGCCGTGACGGATCACCTGGTGGCGGAAGACGTTGCCGTCGGGGTGGATGGCCGGTGCGGTGATGGCGGCCTCGGCGTCGGTGAGCGGCTCGGTGACCTCGTAGTCGACGACGATCGCCTCCATCGCGAGCCGGGCGATCTCGGGGTGGTCGGCGGCGACGGCCGCGATGGCCTCGCCGACGTAGCGGACCTCGTCGCTCGCGAAGACCGGCTGGTCGGTGTGCTCGAGCCCGTAGTTGGCCTCGCCGGGCACGTCGTCGGCGGTGAGCACCGCGTGCACACCGGGGATCGCGAGCGCGGGCCCGATGTCGATCGAGCGGATCCGGGCGGCGGCGTGGGGCGAGCGCAGGGTGCGGCCCCAGAGCATCCCCCGCTCCCAGAGGTCGGAGGAGAAGGCGAACTCGCCCCGCACCTTCGGCACGCCGTCGGGGCGGAGCGTGTCGTCGCCGATGCGGCCGCCGGTGGTCGTCTGGTCCCGATGGGCGACCGAGGTCATGCCCGTCCTCCCGTGCGCACGCTGACCGCTTGCTCGACGGCGGCGAAGATCCTGCCGTAGCCCGTGCACCGGCAGAGGTTGCCGGAGATCGCCTCGCGCACCTCGAGCTCGGTGGGCTCGGGATGCTCCTCCAGGAGGTGCTCGATGGCGACGATGAGCCCTGGCGTGCAGAAGCCGCACTGCACCGCCGCGTTCTCGATGAACGCGGCCTGCACCTCGGTCAGCTCACCGTCGGGGCCGCCGTAGCCCTCGATGGTGGTGACGTCGGAGTCGGCCGCCGAGGCGCCGAGCACGAGGCACGAGCACACCAGCTCGCCGTCGAGGACGACCGAGCAGCTGCCGCACTCCCCCTGCTCACACGCGTTCTTGGAGCCGGGCAGGCCGAGCCGCTCTCGCAGCACGTAGAGGAGGCTCTCGCCGAGCCAGCCGTCCTCGACCTCCCTGGTCTCGCCGTTGACGCGCAGCTGGTAGGAGACGTGTTCGCTCATCGGTGCACCTTCGCCTTCTGGTCGGCCCCTCGGGCCACCACCGTGCCGCTCATCTGGGCCTCACACGCACCGCAGGAGGGCCCGGCGCGCCATGACCGAGATGGCGTGGCGGCGGTAGCGGGCCGTCGAGCGGTGATCGTCGATGGGTCGGGCGGCGTCGGCGGCGAGCTCGCCGAAGCGCTCGTGGACGGTGGGGTCGTCGATGCTCGGCCGGTCGGCGTCCCAGTCGACCGCCGCGGTGGCGACGGCCTCCGCCTCGGTGGCCCGCACGATGGTCGGCGCGACGGCGCCGAGGGCGCAGCGGACGCTGCGGCTGCGCCGGTCGACGACCACGGCGACGCCCGCGGCCGAGATGACCATGGCGTTGCGGGTGCCGATCTTGCAGTACTCCTGCTGGCCGTCGACGACCGGGACCCGGATGCCGGTGATCACCTCGCCGGGCTGGAGGGTCGTGCGCTTCACGCCAGTGATGAACTCGTCGATGGGCTGCTCGCGAACCCCGGACGCCGACCCGACGAGCACGACGGCGTCGAGGGCGTACAGCGGCGGGAGGCCGTCGCCGGCGGGTGAGGCGGTGCCGAGGTTGCCGCCGATCGTTCCGCCGTTGCGGATCTGCGGCGAGCCGACGGTCCGGGCGGCGATGGCCAGACCCGGGTACTGCTCGGCGAGCTCGCCCCGCATGAGGTCGGTCCAGGTCAGGCCGGCACCGAGCACGTGGCTGTCGCCCTCGCGCCGCCACGTGCGGAGCTCACCGACCTTGCGCAACCCCACGACGGCCGGCGGGCGGCGGCCGTCGTAGTTGACCTCGACCATGAGGTCGGTACCACCGGCGAGGAGGTGGGCGTCGGGCTCCTCGGCCAGGGCGCGGTACACCTCGTCGAGCGTGCCCGGCATCTGGATGGCCATGGCGTGAAGCGAAGCCTCCTGTTCAACGTTTTGTCAACGCTGGGGCCGTTACGGCCGCGTTTCCTCCCGGACCACCTGCGAGGAGACCCGGGTCGCACCTGCCCCGAACGCGGCGACGGTGGCGCCCTGGAGCGCGGCCATCGCCAGCGCGGTGGGGCCGAGCAGCGACGTGCCGAAGGGGCCGACCTCGACCCCGCTGACCGAGCGGGCCGCGGCGATCGCCGCCTCGACGTGCGGGCCGGGGCGGCCGTCGTCGAAGGGTTCGACGGTGAACTCGATGCGGACCGTCATGTGGTCTCTCCGCGGTCGGCGTTCAGGTAGTTGTAGACGGTGAAGCGGCTCACGCCGAGGGCGTCGGCGACCTGCTCGACCGCCCGCCGGAGCGTGAAGGCGCCGCGCTCGTCGAGGAGGCGGACGGCCTCCTGCTTCTCCTCGCGGCCGAGGTCGGCCAGCGTCGAGCCGAGCTCCTTCTCCACCGAGTCGATGAGTCGGCCGAGCGCTCCGTGGAGGTCGGGCAACCGCACCCCGGCCACGACCCGCCCCTCCCAGCACAGGCTGAGGTCGGCCTGACCGATCTCGGTCGGCTCGACCAGCTCGGCGCCGAGCGCGTCCACGAGCGGCCGGACCGCGTCGACGAGCGGGTGCTCGGTCACGACCAGAGCCGCCGTGACGCCGCGGCGAGCTCGCGGTGGGCCCCCGGGAGGTCGAGGCCGAGGACCTCGCCGTGCTCGACGACCGGTCGGCCGGCCACGAAGAGGTGGCGGACGAGGCGGTCCGGCCCGAGCACGAGGCCGTCGATCGGATCGGGGATGTCGCCGAGATCGTCGCCGGGCCAGACGGCCACGTCGGCCGCTGCGCCCACCTCCAGGCGGCCGAGGTCGTCGCGCCCGAGGCAGCGGGCACCGCCCTCGGTCGCGAGCCGGAGCGCGTCGCCGGGGAGGAACGACGCCGCGTCGAGCGTGCGCTGGCGGGCCGTGTAGAGGCTCTGACGGAGCTCGGGGAACAGGCGACCGACCTCGTTCGAGGCAACGCCGTCGACGCCGAGCCCCACCGGCGCGCCGGCCGGCTCGAGGTCGCCGACCCGGCACATCCCCGAGGCGAGGCGGGCGTTCGACGAGGGGCAGTGGGCCACGCCGACGCCGCGCTGGCCCAGGAGCGCCACCTCGGCGTCGTCGAAGTGCACGCCGTGCGCGACCCACACGTCGGCGTCGATCCAGCCCCAGCCGTCGAGCAGCTCGACCGGCCGGCGACCGAAGCGGGCCAGGGCGTCGGTCTCCTCGTCGATCGTCTCGGCGAGGTGGGTGTGGAGGCGCAGTCCGAGCCGGCGGGCGAGCTCGGCCGACTCCGTCATCAGCTCCGGGGTGACCGAGAAGGGCGAACAGGGCGCCACGACGACGTCGACGAGCGGGTCGTCGGCGAGCCGTGCGGCGAGCGACTCGGTGTGGGCGAGGATCGCGTCACGGTCCTCGACGACGTGGTCGGGCGGGAGCCCGCCGTCGGACTCGCCGAGGTCCATCGATCCCCGGGAGAGCTGCAGCCTCGTGCCCACCTCCCGCGCGGCGTCGACCACCGCGTCGAAGACGGTCACGTCGCCGCCGGGCACGAGGTAGTGGTGATCGAACACGGTCGTGCAGCCCGAGCGGGCGAGCTCGGCGATCCCGACGCGGGCGGCGAGGCGCACGTCGTCGACGGACAGCTGCGCCCACACCGGATAGAGCGTCGTGAGCCAGCCGAAGAGGTCGCAGCCGACCGCTCGGCCCCGCGTCATCCACTGGTACAGGTGGTGGTGGGTGTTGACGAACCCGGCGGTGACGATGTCGCCGGTGACGTCGACGACCTCGTCGCCCGGCTCGGCGGCCACGTCGCCGAGCGCGACGATCGCGCCGTCCTCGAACGCGACGTCGCCCGGGCTCCTGGCGCCCCGCAGCACGGTCCTGGTCATCGGTTCGCCTCCGCGGCGGTCAGGGGCTCGAACTCGAACTGCCCGGTGTCCTCGTCCTCCACCAGGCGGAAGCCGCAGCGGGCGGCGAGCAGCTCGGTGCCCTCCTCGGGGCCGCTGGCGATCAGCTGGTCGCCCGCGGCCAACGTGACGAAGCCGCGCGGTCGGTAGATGTAGCGCCCACCTCGGCGGATGGCGAGCACGAGGAAGCCGGGTTCGGTCGAGAAGTCGAGCTCGCGCAGGCTCCGGCCGTCGGTGTCGGAACCCTCCCCCACGGGCACCTGGACCACCACGTCGTCGGTGTCGCCGAGGGCGAGCCCGATGATGGGGTGCAGCTCCTCCTTGCGCTCCACGAGCCACACCATCTGCTGGGCCTGGTCGCCGAGATCCTCGGCCGCCTCGGCCAGCTGGAGGAGGCCGCGCAGGTCGGACGGATCGAGGTCGTCGGCGGCGGCCCGCAGCACCCAGGTCTGCAGGGAGTCCTTCATCCGGTCGAGCCGGTCCTCGAGCTGGATCACCTCGCCCGCCAGGCCGAGGTCGCGCAGCACGAGCGACGAGTAGGCCAGACCGACCGCGGTCTCGGAGAGGTTCTTCATCTCGACGAGGGTCTCCACCGCCCGGTCGAGCTCGGTCAG
Source organism: Actinomycetota bacterium (assembly GCA_039818945.1). Classification (GTDB taxonomy): domain Bacteria; phylum Actinomycetota; class Acidimicrobiia; order Acidimicrobiales; family Poriferisodalaceae; genus JBCBSZ01. The sequence continues at coordinate 31,513 of JBCBSZ010000031.1, read as the reverse complement.
CGCGTGGGGCTCGTGGACCTGCGGCGGCATCCACACCGGTGCGTTGACCAGCTCGCGGAGGCGTTCGATGCCGGCGCGGGAACCGCGCAGGAACAGCACGTCGCCGGGCTGGAGGATCGTCTCGCCGTCGATCTCGATCATCCACGTCGACCCGCGATGGATGGCCACCACCCGCAACCCCACCTGCACCGGGAGCTCGACGTCGGCCAGCGGGCGTCGGGCGAGATGTGATCCCTCGCTGACCACGACGCGGTGCGAGACCTCCTCGGCGGTGGCGAGCTCGGCGACGAGCTGGCGCGGGATGCCGACCTCGCGCTGCACGATCTTGGAGATGTCGACGGCATCGTTCGCGATGCGCTCGATCGCGCTGATCAACTGGAGCACCGAGGACATCGCCTCGGCCTCGCGCGGGTTGCGCACGGCGAGCACGGCGACGGACCGCATGTCGTGCACGAGCGTCGACATCTCCGCCTCGAGATCGATGACCTCGTCGGCCATGTCGGCGTCGTCGAAGAACAGCGCGGTGTACGCGAGGTCCACCATGAGCTCGGAGGTGTCCTTGGCCTCGACGAGCATGGCCTTGAGGTTTCGCGGTCGATCGTCCATGGCGGGCCTTCGTTCAGGTTAGTGCTGCGGGCGTCACGTGAGCCCCACGAGTGAGACCGCGACGACGAGGGCGTACGCACCGACGAGGTCGACGGTGCTGGTGACGAGCGGGATGCCGACGTTGTCCGGGTCGGCGCCGAAGCGGACCGCGGCGATGGTCCCGTAGTAGCCGATCATGACGACGAGCGCGGTCGTGGCGAAGCCGCCGAGCATCGAGATCACGAGGACATCGCCGAGGCCGGGGCTGGTCTGCCCGAGCCCGGTGGCGCTGAGGTGGGCGAGCACGCCGATCGCGAGGAACACCGGGAAGGCGAGGCCCGTGGCCGACAGCAGGTCGCGGCGGGCGATCCGGTCGGGCAACGCCGCCGGCTCCACGATGCCGAGGTGCAGCTTGCTCGACAGCCGGCTCGACAGGATGCCGCCGATCGCCCCGGCCCCGGCCAGGAAGGCGGGCACGAGCACGAGCAGCACCTGGAAACGGCCGAAGGTCTCGATCTGCTTCTCGATCGCGACACCGGCCACGACGGTGAGGAGGCCGGCGACGAACAGGATCGGCACGCTCTCGCGCACGATGTCGAGCAGCACCTCCAGCCCGCTGCGAGCGACCCAGACGAACGCGGCCACCGTCGCCGCCACCGAGGCCAGACCGATGAGCGGCGTGACGATGTCGATCCCGACGACGTAGGTGGCGACGAACAGCGCCGGCAGGGTCACCACGTCGCCGACGGCCGAGACGAGCGGCGCGGTGACGTTGTCGAGGTCCCAGTTGAACCGCGTCGATCCGCCGGCGAGCGCGAGCGTGACGGCGAGCACCACCAGCGACGACAACAGGCCGCCGACGGTCGAGATGACCACGAGGTCGACGACCGAGATGGTGTCCGGCACCGCGAACGCCACCGCGGTCGCCTTCGCGAGCACGCCGAGCACGACGGAGCTGGCCAGCGTCAGCACGACCGCGGCGACGACGTTCTGACCCACGATCGTGTCGACCCGCCGCGAGAGGGAGAAGGTGCCGGTGTGCAATGTCGTGGAGAGACGGCTGCCGAGCGCCCCGAAGATGTTGCCCCGCATCGCGATGGCGGCGGGGACGAGCACGAGCAGCCCGCGCAGCTCCTCGAGGGTGCCGTCGATGGCGCCCAGGGTCAGCCCGGCGCCGATGCTCGTGACGGTCGAGATGGCGAGCGCGACCAGCGACTGCCGCGTGTCGGCCGCGTCGGGTCCGAACAGCGACCGGGTGAACCGACGCACGAGGCGCGCCGGGAGCGGACGGGTCACCCCGGTAGTCTCCACGACGTTGCGAACCCCGTGGCGAACCCGCCCTCTCGACGACTCGACCGAGCGCAGACGACGCCCGATGCTCGCGGCGATCGCGGTCCTCGCCCTGCTCGCGGCGGCCTGCGACACCGGTGACGGCACCACGTTGAAGCAGCCCGACACCGAGGCGGTGGCGCCGCTGCCCGACGCAGGCGAGGACGTCGTCCTGCCCGAGGGTGGGTTCGCGATCGCCAGCCCGGCCTTCGACGACCAGGGCCTGATCCCGCCCCGCTACAGCCTCAACGACGGCAGCAACGTCTCACCCCCGCTCAGCTGGGGCTCACCTCCGGAGGGCACGGCCGAGCTGGCGCTCGTCGTCACCGACGTGGCCGAGGGCGGCGCGGTGCACTGGGTGCTCGCCGGCCTCGACCCGACGAGCGTCGGCATCGAGGAGGGCCAAGTCCCGCCCGGGGCGATCCAGGGCCTCAACGACTTCTCGGTCCAGGGCTGGACCGGTCCGGCGCCCGTCGACGGCACGCTCCACACCTATCTCTTCACCCTCTACGCGCTGGCCGAGCCGGTCGACCTCCCCGACGGCAGCGCGGCCGCCGACCTCCTCACCCGGATCGACGCCGTCACGATCGCGATCACCCAGGTCGCCGGGCTCTACGAGTAGCCCGCCCTCCATGCAGGCCGCCGCGGGCGCGAGGAGTAGCCTCGCCGCCCGTGAAGCTGCACAAGCTGACCTCGACGACCGCCTGGGCGGTCCTGGACCTCGAGGACGTGCCGTGCTTCGGGCCCACGACGCTCGGCCCGAAGGTGCTGCAGGTCAACGCCAAGCTCCACGCCCGCGCCGCGACGTACCGCTTCGCGCTGCTCGGTGAGCAGCTCGGTGGCGGGGCCGGCGGCATCAAGGTCGAGCAGGAGCAGCGTTCGGATGCCGTCGCGGCCTTCGTGGCCGAGGCCGAGACCGAGTACGCCGCAGCCAACGTGTTCCACACGACGGCCGGCTGGGGCCTCTCCGACGAGGAGCTCGCGCCCCTCTACGCCCACGACTCTCGCAATCCCGCCCACCGCGAGCACGCCACCACCGTGCACGCCGCGGGGCTGGTCGCCGCGGCCGGCGTCGCCATGGGTGGCGTCGAGGGCCGGACGTTGTCGCTCGGCCACCTCTCGCCGACCGTCGTCGAGGCGGCGGCGACGCTGGTCGAGGGCGGGGCGCTCGTCACCGCGGTCGCCCATCGCAAGCAGGGCTCGATCGACGTCGCCGGGCACTCCGCCGACCGGCTGCGAGCGATCCTCGCCGGCGACGAGCAGGGCGACGCCGACGCCGACGCCGTCCGATCCGTCGACACCGACCTCTACGTCCCGCCGGCGACGCTGCGCGCGGTCGACCACACCAACGAGGCGGGCATCGGGGCCGGGGCGGTCCTGGGCGCCGCCGATCTGGTGGTGACGCCGCGGGCGGTCGCCCAGCTGCGGGCCCGCCAGGTCGAGGTGTGGCCCGAGTGGGTCGCCGGCATCGGTCCGACGATGGCCGGGCTCGCCGACGCCGACAGCTCGGTGGACGACCTGGTCACGGCGGTCGGGACCTTGGTCACCGATGCGCTGCGCGACGCTCGCGACCACGAGGACGGTCCTATCATCGGGGCATGCGTCGCCGCCGAGGAACACCTGCGCACCTGGCGCGACGAGCTCCCGTTCGGCCGACCCCTCCCCTGAGTGGACACTGAGGCCTTCTCGGTCTTCGCGGCGCTCCTGGCGCTCGTGGCGATGGCCGGGACGGCGGGGCTCGTGGTGGTTCGACTCCTCGCGGATCGCGGCTCGGCCGCCGCGGGCGACCTGCTCGACGGTGTGCACCGCGTCCGGTACCCGCTCGGCACCCTCGTCGCCGCCAGCGCCACGGGCGGCAGCCTCTACTTCTCGGAGGTCGCCGGCTTCCTGCCGTGCGAGTTCTGCTGGTACCAGCGGATCGCGATGTACCCGCTCGTCGCCGTGCTCGGCGTGGCCTCGTTCCGCCCGGACGTCTCGGCCAAGCTGTCCGCCACCGTGCTCGCCGTCGCGGGTTCGGGCCTGGCGATCTACCACATCCAGCTCCAGCAGTTCCCCGACCAGGGATCGAGCTGCGACCCGGTCGCCCCGTGCACCGCGATCTGGGTCGAGGAGTTCGGGTTCGTGACCATCCCCACCATGGCGCTGGCCGGTTTCCTCGCGATACTGGCGCTGCTGTGGTTGCCCCGCCCGGCCGTCCCGGCCGAGCAACCCGACGAGCGCGTCGCCGTCGGCGTCTGAAGGAGACCCATGTCCAACTCGGCGAGCAAGCAGGGCCAGTTCGCATCCCTGAACGAGCCCAAGGAGTCGAAGCGCCCGGGCGTCCCGGTGATGTGGATCGGGCTGGCCGTGGTCGCGGTCATCGCGCTGGCCGCCGCGGTCGCCATCGGCATCAGCTCGGGCGACGACAGCGACACGGTCGAGACCGCTGACGGTGAGGTGGTCGACCCGATCGAGATGGCCGAGGTGATCGTCGACGGCGATCCGCTGCCGGAGCTGACGAACCCGGCCGACGACGTCGGCATCGGCGTGCCCGCCCCGGAGCTGTCGGGCCTCTCGTACACCGGCGAGCCCACGGAGATCCTCTTCGATGGCCGCCCGAAGGTCGTCGTCTTCCTCGCGCACTGGTGCCCGCACTGCCAGCGCGAGCTGCCGCTGCTCGTCGACTGGCTCGAGGCCGAGGGGCTGCGCGACGACGTCGACCTCTACGCCGTCGCGACGAACGTCGACCGGTCCGCGCCGAACTACCCGCCGTCGGCCTGGTTCGAGGAGGAGGGGCTCGACGTCCCGATCCTCATGGACAGCGAGAACAACGACGCCGCCCGCGCCTTCGGCCTCAACGCCTTCCCCTACTGGGTGGCGCTCGACGCCGACGGCACCGTGGCGCTGCGCCTCAGCGGCGAGCTGCCCGACGTGCTGGGTCGCCCGGCCGAGGAGGCGTTCGCCTTCATGGCCGACTTCGCCGCCGCCGACGCCGAGTGACGATCAGGCGACCTTGACCGCCGCCAGCGGCGTGCGGCCGCGGATGGCCGTCGCCCGCAGGTCGAGGGTGACGTGCATGCTGCCGGCGACGACCTCGCCGACCCGGTGGCCCTCGGCGCAGGTGACCGCGCCGTTCTGGGCCCGACGGCGCAGGTCGCCGCGGTGCACGACCGCACCACCCTCGCCGTCGACGCAGAAGCTGCCCTCGCAGGGCGCCTCGGTGTCGGCGGGGATCGGCGACATCGGGAAGGTGAGCGGCGCGTCGCAGGTCGCGCAGGCGTGCACGATCAGCGCCGTCTTGGGGATCCGGCGAGCGCCGGCGAGGTCCCGCTCGGTGGCGGTCAGGCCGCCCCAGATGCCGCACGGCTCGTCGCGATCCTGAGCGGCCGAGAGGCAGCTCGTGCGGACCGGGCACGACAGGCAGAGGCGACGGGCCTCGATGGTGCGGTCCTCGTCGAAGAACAGGTCGATGTCCACTCCCTGGCACGCCGCCTGGCTCGTCCAGTCCTCGACGATGGTCATCTCTCGCTCCCTCTCACGCTCGGTCTCGCAGGGTCAGAGCGGCGAGACGACCCGGTGATACGCGACGTCGCCGTGACGTTCGTCACAAGGCTGGATCAGGCGGGGCAGACCCCGGCTCCGGGACGGTAGGCCGCGGTCGCGCCGGCGATCCGGGCGCCGCGCTCCTCGCCGACGGGCACCGGTCGACCGCTGGCGTCGATGACGGCCGGCACGACGCGATGGCCGAGCGCCTCGCCACCCTCGACGTCGACCTCGACGAGCGCGGTCTCCGCCGACGGCAGCTTGGAGTGGTACCAGACGAAGTTGCCGAGGCTGTACGCCACCACGGCGCCGTCGACCCGGTCGATGCCCTGGAGCACGTGGGGGTGGTGGCCGAGGATCACGTCCGCGCCGGCGGCCACCAGCGCCCGCGCCAGATCGCGCTGACCGGGCGAGGCGCAGCGGTCGAGCTCGCGACCCCAGTGGACGGCGACGACGACGGTGTCGGCCAGCGCGGCCGCGTGCTGCACCGCGGCCACCGAGGCGGCTCGGTCGTGCCCGCTGGCGAGTCCGGGCCGATCGGCGGTCGCAGCCCAACCCGGTGAGAGCACCTGCGAGAGGCCGACGACGGCCACCGTGCCGCCGTCGGTCTCGACGAGCGCCGGCGCGTAGGCCTCGGCGGCGTCGCGGCCCGCACCGACCACGACCAGCCCGGCGGCCCGGGCGTGGTCGATCGTGTCGAAGAGCGCGGCCACGCCGTAGTCCAGCGCGTGGTTGTTGGCCAGGCTCACGACGTCGACCCCGGCATCGGCGAGGCGGTACACGAGCTCGGGCGCGGCGCGGAACGTGTAGCGCTTCGCCGCTGCCCGACCCGACGACCCGACCGCGGTCTCGAGGTTCACGATCCCGAAGTCGGCGGCAGACATCGCCGCCGCCACCGGTTCGAGCGGGTTGCCGCCGGCGGCGAGCAGCCGCGCCACCCTCGATTCGCCGTGGACGTCGCCGCCGGCTGCGATCGTGATCCGGTCTGGCACGACGGCGAGGCGCAGACCGCCCGCCGGCGTGGCGGCTGCCGTGACGACCCGACCGTCGACGGCCGGACTCGCCGGCGCCGGCCCTGCGCCCTCGCGGCGCACGATCGTGCCGTCGGCGTGGACCACGTCGAGCGCCTGCTCGCTCCACAGCACCGCCACCGCGGGCGTGACCTCGCCGGCGGCGCCGGACGCGGTGCGGTCGGGGAACCGCCAGATCGTGCCGTTGCGGTCGAGCAGCGCGTAGCCGTCACCGGTCGGCGACGGCGCCACGCCGATGACAGGCGTCGAGGACCCCACGTCGCCGATCGAGCCGACGAACGGCGCGTCACCGAACGCGAACACCCCACCGTCGGCCGCGACGAGCCAGTAGCCCTCCCCCGACGCCGTCGACGCCATCCCCACGATCGAAGCGTTCAACGCCACCCCACCCATCGACCCGTGGAACCCCGCATCACCGAACGCGAACACCCCACCATCAGCGGCCGCGAACCAGTAGCCCTGCTCGACGGTGGCCATCGCGACCACCTCGTCGTTCAACCGCACATCGCCCAGGTCGCCGACGTCGGCGGCGGCGTCGACCTCGATCACCCGCGGCCCCGGCGCAGCACCGGAGGGTGCGGCGAGCGCGGCCGACACCAGCACCGCGACCAACCCGCCCCAGACCCGCACGGCCATCGAGTGTGCCCGAGGGTTCGCGGCGGCGGGGCGCGGCCGCGGACCGGCGTGCTCAGGTCGAGACGGTCGCCCGGTCCAACGCCACGAGCACCTCGTCCCAGCCCGGGTCGTACCGGTCGCGCAGCTGCCGACCGATCTCGCCGTGCTCCTCGAAGTCGGTGTGCTCGAGCTCGAGTTGGCACCCGGTGTCGGTCGCCACGAACCTCACCTCCACCCGCGAGGCGGCCTCCGGTTCCTCGGCCGGGTGCCACGACAGCACGAGCCGCTCCGGCGGGTCCCACGTGGTCACGACGGCCCAGACGTGCTCGACGCCGTCGGCGGTGAGCTCGACGACCCGGCCACCCACGTGTCCCTCGAAGCGGACGCCGGTGGCCCCGTCGCCGGCGAGGGAGTGCGTGAGCATCGGCCACCACGAGCCCATGCGGGTCGTGAAGAGCTCGAAGGCCCGCTCCGGCGGCAACGGCACCGCCCGCTCCTTGCGCACGGCAGCGATGGGGTCAGGGGCTCGTCTCATCGGTCGTCCTCTCGTTCGGCGGCGGCGACGAAGCCGTCGAGCACGTCGTCCCAGAACCGGTCGAGCCAGGTGCGGATCGACGCGAGCCCGGCGCGGTCGGCCCGGTAGACCGTGCTCGCTCCCCTGGCCGTCCCGACGGCCAGGCCGGCCTCTCGGAGCACCTTCAGGTGCTGCGAGACGGCCGGCTGCGAGACCGGCACCCGGTCGGTCACCGCCCGCACCGTCGAGGGCGCGTGCGCGATGAGCTCGAAGATCCGCCGCCGGGTGGGGTCGGCCAGCGCCGCCAACTGGACCCCGACGTCGTCGGGTGGTGCCGGGGCCTGAATCATCAGCGACTGCTTATCATCAAGGGAGACCGATGATCAAGGCTCGGACCTGATCTCCTCGATCGCGGCCCGCATCGAGGAGCGGAACGGCTCGACGAGGCGTGGATCACCCGCCACCACCTCGACGTGGCGCGCGGCGAGGTCATCGAGCAAGAGCTGCCCGTCGATGGCGCGACACCACGGCTCGTCGGCCGTGGCCACCTCCAGGTCGGGCCCGTCGACTGCCCGACGGCCTCGTCGTGACCGGCGACGTCGACGACGTCGCGACCAGCCGGCCCACCGCCATCGATTGGCCGTTCGGTCGACGGAACGTGCCCATCGCCTCTGCCGCGACGGTCGACGACGCGGTTCGATGTGGCCATGACCGATTCGCTGTCGTTCCTCCGGCGCGCGGTGGGCGCCACGGCCGACCTGATCTCCCACCTCGGCCCGGATCGATGGCGCGCCGCGACGCCGTGCGAGGAGATGGACGTCGCGGCGCTCGTCGCGCACCTGGCGAGCGGGCTCGAGGGCTTCGCCCAGGTGCCGACCACGGCCGACTGGGCGACGGGGCCGCCGCAGGAGCGACCCCTCGACCTCGACGAGGCGGCGGCCGCCTACGAGCGGGCCGGCGAGCTGTTGTCGACCGCGTGGTCGGCGCCCGGTGTGGTCGACCGGTCCTACGCGATGCCCTGGGGTGAGACGCCGGGGTCGGCGCTCGTGGAGTTCATGATCATCGAACAGGTGGTCCACGGCTGGGACCTCCAGCGGGCGACCGGCCGGTCGGCAGGCTACGACGCCGAGCTCGTCGAGCACACCCTGGAGCTCGCCCACCGCCACGACGACCCGATGATCCGCGTCCCCGGCATGTTCGGACCGGCGGTCGAGATCGCGGCGGACGCCCCGACCTTCGACCGCCTGGCGGCCTTCTTGGGCCGCCACCCGTAGACGAGAGGATCGGGCGACGGGGGCCCGACCTCGCATGCGTCGTCCGGCCCCGCTCGCTCACCGCCGGCGGAGCCGTTCGGCCCACGATGCCGACCGACCGCAGCCTGCGCCTCGACGGGTGGCGCGGCGAGTTGACGACCCGTTCGACGAGCGACCGGGACCCGAGGTCGCATCTTGATGCGCGTTCTCATACATCTTGCTGCTAGCCTGAGCTCATGAGGACGACGGTCGATCTCGATGACGACACCGCGGCGGAGGTGCAGCGCCTCCGCTCGTCGGGTCGGGGCCTCAGCGAGGCCGTGAACGAGCTGATCCGGCGAGGCATGCTCGGTCAGGTCGACGACGTCGAGCCCTTCGTCCCGTCGACCCGACCGCTCGGCCTGCGGATCGATGTGTCGAACGTGGCCGCCGCCCTCGACCTCCTCGAGGGCCCCGACGCCCGCTGATGCTGATCGACGCCAACGTCCTCCTGTACTCGGTCGACGAGACGTGCCCGTTCCACGAGCGGGCATCGGGCTGGCTGACCGAGGCGTTGAACGGTCCGAGGCGCGTCGGGCTGCCCTGGATCTCACTCACCGCCTTCCTCCGGATCGCCACGAACCCGCGCGCGCTCGACGCCCCGCTCCGCCCGGCCGAGGCGTGGGAGATCGTCGACGGCTGGCTGTCGGCACCGGCGGCCTGGGTCCCGGCTCCCGGGCCGGCGCATCACGACCTGCTGCGCCGGCTCGTCGTCGACCACGACCTTCGTGCCGGCCTCGTCACCGATGCTGTGCTCGCCGCGCTGTGCATCGAGCACGGACTCGACATCGTCAGCGCCGACAGCGACTTCGCACGGTTCACCGAGATCACCTGGGTCAACCCGGTCGCCCGTTGAGCGGCCCGCCTCCGCCTCAGCGGAAGTCGCGGCTCTTCGGGGCGGCGGCGACCGGGAGGGGTTCGAGCTTGTCGGCGACCACGTTGAGCACGCCGCCGTCGGCCCGCTCCAGGGTGCCCCGGATGAGCAGCGCCGGGGCGGTGCGGGCCACCCGGCGGTGCCGCTTCCAGCACCCCACCGAGACGACGATGTTGATGAGGCCGGTCTCGTCCTCGAGGTTCATGAACGTCACCCCGCTGGCGGTCGCCGGGCGCTGGCGGTGGGTGACGATGCCCCCGACGGTCACCTTGGCCCGGTCGTCGCAGTCGACCAGCCCGGCCGCCGTCACCACCCCCCGGCGGTCGAGCTCCTCGCGCAGGAACCGGGTCGGGTGTCCCTCGGGCGACACGCCGGTGGCCCACAGGTCGGCGATCGACTCCTCGAGCTCGCTCATGCCCGGCAGCTGCGGGGCCTCGACCCCGGTGACCACCCCGGGCAGCCGATCGGGCTTCGACTGGCTGACCGCACCGGCCGCCCACAGCGCTTCGCGCCGATCGAGCCCGAAGCACCCGAAGGCTCCGGCGGTGGCCATGGCCTCGACCTGCTCGAGCGTGACGCCGGTGCGGCGGACGAGGTCCTCCATCGAGGCGTAGGGTCGACCCGAGGCGATGGTGTCGGCCAGGTCGGCCCCGATGCCGCGGATGGAACCGATCCCCAACCGCACCGCCTGCCCGCCGAAGGACCCGGCGCAGGGCTCCAAGGTGGCCCCGGCGTCGGAGGCGGCGAGATCGGGGGTGTGCACCACCACGCCGTGGCGCTTGGCGTCCTGCACCAGCGACTGCGGCGACCAGAACCCCATCGGCTGGGCCCGCAGCAGCGAGGCGCAGAACGCGGCCGGGTGGTACAGCTTCAGCCACGACGACGAGTAGACGAGGTAGGCGAAGCTCACCGAGTGGCTCTCGGGGAAGCCGTAGTTGGCGAAGGCGGCGAGCTTGTCGAAGAGCTGGTCGGCGACGTCGCCCGTGATGCCCCGCTCGGCCATGCCGGCGTAGAGGCGGGCCCGCAGCTCCTCCATCTTGTCCCGCGACCGCTTGGACCCCATGGCCCGGCGGAGCTGGTCGGCGTCGGCGGGGCTGAACCCGGCGACGTCGATGGCCATCTGCATCAGCTGCTCCTGGAACAGCGGCACACCGAGGGTCTTGGCCAGCGAGTTCTCGAGCAACGGGTGGAGGTAGGTGACCGGCTCGAGCCCGTTGCGGCGCCGGATGTAGGGGTGCACCGACCCGCCCTGGATCGGCCCGGGCCGGATGAGGGCGATCTCGACGACGAGGTCGTAGAAGCAGCGGGGCCGCAGTCGGGGCAGCGTCGCCATCTGGGCCCGGGACTCGACCTGGAACACGCCGACCGAGTCGCCCTGGCACAACATGTCGTAGACGGCCGGGTCCTGTTCGAGCTGGGCGAGGTCGACGTCGACGCCCTCGTGCTCGCGCACCAGGTCGACGCACTCGTGCAGCGCGGTGAGCATGCCGAGGCCGAGCAGGTCGAACTTCACCAGGCCCGTGGCGGCGCAGTCGTCCTTGTCCCACTGCAGCACCGAACGGTCCTCCATGCGGGCCCACTCGACCGGCACCACCTCGACCACCGGTCGGTCGCAGATGACCATGCCGCCCGAGTGGATGCCGAGGTGGCGGGGGAAGTGCTCGACCTCGGCCGCCAGCTCGAGCACCTCGACCGGGATCTCGTGGTCGGGCCGGCCGTGCTCGTCGGTCTGGCGGTCCTGGTCGGCGATCGAGCCCCACCGGTCGATCGACTTGGAGAAAGCGTCCTGCTGGCCGACCGAGTACCCCAGCGCCTTGGCCATGTCGCGCACCGACGAGCGGGCCCGGTAGGTGATGACGTTGGCCACCTGGGCGGTGTGCTCGCGGCCGTAGCGCTCGTAGACGTACTGGATGACCTCCTCACGGCGGTCGCTCTCGATGTCGAGGTCGATGTCGGGCGGCCCGTCGCGCTCGGGTGAGAGGAACCGCTCGAAGAGGAGGCCGAGCTTCACCGCGTCGGCGTTGGTGATGCCGAGGGCGTAGCAGACCGCCGAGTTGGCGGCCGATCCCCGCCCCTGGCAGTAGATGTCGGCCCGACGGCAGAAGTCGACGATGTCCCAGACGATGAGGAAGTACCCGGGGAAGCCGAGGTCGTCGATCATGTCGAGCTCGTGGTCGAGCTGGTCCCAGGCCCCCGGGACCCGGTCGTCGACCCGGGGCCCGTAGCGCTCCACCGCCCCCCGGCGGACCAGCTCGCGCAGCCAGCTCATCTCGTCGTGGCCCGGGGGCACCGGGTAGGGCGGCAGGCCGGGGGCGACCAACGAGAGGTCGAAGGCGCAGTCGGCGGCCAGCTCGGCGGTGAGCTCGACCGCCCCGGGGTAGCGGGCGAAGCGGCGGGCCTGCTCGGCCCCGGAGCGGAGGTGGGCGCCGGCGTTGGGCGGGAGCCACCCGTCGAGCTCGTCGAGGCTGCGCCGGGCCCGCACCGCAGCGAGCGCGGTGGCCAGGCGGCGGCGCGACGGGGTGGCGTAGTGCACGTTGTTGGTGGCGACCAGGTGGACGCCGGCCCGGGTGGCGAGGGCGGCGAGGGTGTCGTTGCGGGCCTCGTCGAGCGGGTCGCCCTGGTCCCACAGCTCGACGGCGACGTTCGGCCGGCCGAACATCTCGACGAGACGGTCGAGCTCGCGGCGGGCCGGGCCGGGACCGTCGGCCACCACGGTGCGCGGCACCGTGCCCCGCCGGTGCCCGGTGAGCACGAGCCAGTGCCCGTCGTGGGCGTCGGCGAGCTCGTCGAGGGAGCAGCGCGGCGCCCCCTTCTCCCCCGACATCTGGGCGCGGGCCAGCACCCGGGACAACCGGGCGTAGCCCTGCGGGTCGCGGGCCAGCACGACCAGCCGGTCGCCGTCGGGGTCGGGCTCTCCGTGCTGGGGTGTGGTGCGGCCGAGGGTGACCTCCGCGCCGAAGACGGTGGGCAACCCCACCGCCCGGGCGGCCTCGGCGAAGCGCACCACCCCGTAGAACCCGTCGTGATCGGTCAACGCCAGACCGGTGAGCCCCAGCCGGACCGCCTCCTCGACCAGCTCCTCGGCGTGGGAGGCACCGTCGAGGAAGCTGAAGTTGGAGTGGCAGTGCAGCTCGGCGTAGGGCACGGTGCCGGTGCCCACGGCGGGGAGCTCGGGCGGCCGGTAGGCGTCACGCTTGCGGGACCAGGCCGGGCTGTCGCCACCGTCGCCGTCGAAGAACCCGTCGCGGTGGGCCGGCTCGGGCGCGCCGCGCCCACCGCTGCCCCGATCTGACAGCCGTCGCTCGAGCTCGGACCACGTCACCGGCGGGTTGCGCCACCCCATCACCGAACAGGGTATCGAACACCTGTTCGCTTCGGTGTGCTAGATGCCGCTAGAGTGCGACGAACACACGTTCGATCCGCAGGGGTGGGGCCCATGATGACCGCCAACCGCCAGACCGACCCGGTCCACAACCGCGTGGAGCAGCTGCGCCGGGAACGGGGGCTCAGTCGCCACCAGCTCGCCGACGCCGTCGGCGTCCACTACCAGACGATCGGCTACATCGAGCGGGGCGAGTACTCCCCCTCGCTGCGGGTCGCCCTGCGCCTGGCCGAGGCGCTCGATCTCCCGGTCGAGGTCGTCTTCTCCGACGACCCGTTCCCGACGTAGTCGCAGATTGCAACGTCCATGCTAGCGTCTTACAACATGACGACGCTCTACCTCCGCAACGTGCCGGAGGCCGTGAAGGCGAAGCTCGCCGAGTTGGCCGAGCGAGAAGGGATGTCGGTCTCGGCGTTCGCCGTCCGCGAGCTCGGTCAGATCGCTCGACGCGCCGACAACGCACGGCTGCTGGCCGACCTGCCCGATCTCGACGTCTCGAACGACGCGGTCCTCGCTGCCCTCGACGAGGGCCGACGCGACCCTTGATCGTCGTCGACGCGTCCGTCGCCATCAACGGCCTCCTCACCGATGGACGGGCACGCCGGGTGATGAGCGAGCAGGACGTCGCCGTCCCCCACCTCGTCGACTCCGAGGTGACGAGCGCGCTCCGCCGCCTCGTCCGCCTCGACGAGCTGTCGGCCGAGGACGGAGAGCGCGCCGTCCGACGGTGGCAGCGTCTGGCCGTCGTCCGCTTCTCCGTCACGGGACTGCTCGACCGCGTGTGGGAGCTGCGCGACAACGTCACGGCGTACGACGCCACCTACGTCGCCGTCGCCGAGGCACTCGACACCGAGCTCCTCACCACCGATGCCCGGCTGGCCGGTGCGACCGGGCCCCGCTGTTCGATCACCGTCCTCCGACCGACCTGATCACTCGAACAGGGCGGGCCGGGGTGGCAGCTCCACGGCGACCCGCTGCCCGTCGTCGAGCGACCTCAGGGCGGCGTCGACGCCGATCTGCGCGGCCAGTCCGTCCCACGTCGACGGGCCCGAGGCCTCGTCGTCGTCCAACGACCGGACCCACGCCTCGTCCTGGATCCGGTACGCCTCGGCGAACCAGCCGAACCAGTCGGGTCCGATCGTCCGGGTCACCGAGCCGCCACGCCGCTCGGTCGCCCGGAGCGGCCCGGCGGTCGTGACCGTCGCCCGCCCGATGGTCACCTCGACCAGCACCTCGTAGGCGAAGGCGTCGTCGTCGAACTCGATCACGGCGTTGCCGCTGCCGTCGAGCTCGCACACGACCAGGACGTGCACGAGGCTGCCGTCCGGCCGGCGCGAGCCGAACGCCCGGACGGCGACGATCTCGCGGCCGGTCATGAACCGGATCGAGTGGAGGTCGTGCACGATCGACTGCCCCACCACCAGCAGGTCGGTCCTGGGGCCGTTGTCGGTGTTGCGGTGCACCGACCGGATGAGCCGGAGCGGCTCGTCGGCGGCGATCGCCTCGACGACCTGGCGGTGGGCCAGGTCGTACTCCCGCATGAACCCGACCTGCACCACACGCCGGCCGAGCTCGGTCTCGGCCTCGACGACCGCTCGTGCGTCGGCGACCGTCGACGCCAGCGGCTTCTCGCACAGCACCCGCTTGCCGGTGGCCATCGCCGCGAGGGTGAGCTCCGCGTGGGTCTCGTCGGGTGAGGCGATCACGACGGCATCGATCCCCTCGGCCGTCGCCGCCTCCGCCGGATCGCTGGTCGCGTCCGCCCCCAGCTCGACCGCGAGCGGTCCGGACGCCTCGGGCACGGGGTCGGCGATCAGCGCGACCTCGACGCCCGGGATCCGGGCGAGGGTGCGGGCGTGGAACGAGCCCATGCCACCGGCGCCGATGACGGCGAGTCGTGCGGGAGCTGCCATCGGCGCAGTCTCGCCCACGGGACTCGACGACGACCACGTCGCGCCACGCCATGATGGGGCGATGAGGATCGGAGCCGTCTACCCGCAGATCGAGCTGAACGGCGACCCGGACGCGGTCCGGGCGATCGGGCTCGCCACCGAGGAGCTCGGCTACGACCACCTCCTGGTCTACGACCACGTCGCCGGCGCGGAGCACGCCGACCGGGAGCCGAAGCTCTGGGGGCCGTACACGGAGCGCGACCCGTTCCACGATCCGTTCGTCCTCTTCGGCCACCTCGCCGCGCTGACCGAGCGCATCGAGCTGGTGACCGGCGTGCTCATCCTCCCGCAGCGCCAGACCGTGCTCGTCGCCCGCCAAGCGGCCGACGTCGACCTGCTCTCGGGCGGCAGGCTGCGCCTCGGCGTCGGGGTGGGGTGGAACCACGTCGAGTACACGGCGCTGGGCCAGGACTTCTCGACCCGGGGCGCCCGGGCCGACGAGCAGATCGAGCTGCTGCGCCGGTGCTGGGGCGACGAGCTGGTCAGCTTCGACGGACGCTTCGACACCGTCGAGCGGGCGGCCGTGCTGCCCCGGCCGGGCCGGCGGATCCCGATCTGGGTCGGCGGCTTCAGCGAGGCCGCGTTCCAGCGGGGCGCCCGGCTCGGCGACGGGTTCATCTTCGCCGGGCGACTCGACGCCTGCCTCGACGCCTGGGCGCGGGTGCAGGAGCTGCTGACCGAGGCGGGGCGCGACGTGGAGGGCTTCGGTGCCGACCTCGTCACGACCGGCGTCTCGTCGGCCGAGGAGGTCGCCGAGCGGGCCGGTCGATGGCGGGAGGCGGGTGGCACCCACGTCTCGGTCGTCACGATGGGCCAGGGTCTGACCTCCGCCGACGAGCACATCGACTTCCTCGCCCGGGCGAAGGCGGCCGTCGGGTGAGCCACGACCTCGTCCGCCGCTTCTTCGACCTGCTCGGCGAGGGCGACGTCGAGGGCTGGCTGGCGCTGATGTCCGACGACGTCGCCGCCGACACGCCCTTCTCACCGACCGGGGCGCCGACCCGCTTCGACGGCATCGGCGAGATCGAGGCCCGCTTCGGTGACGCGCGCCGCCGCATGGATTCCCTGGCGTTCCACGACGTCGAGGTGCTCGCGACCGAGGACCCGACCCGCTTCGTCGCCACGTGCTCCTCGACGGGCAGCTTCCCGGGCGGCATCCCCTACGCCAACACCTACTGCTGGATCGTGACCGTCGTCGACGGACGAATCACCCACTGGACGGAGTACTTCGACCCGCAGGCGGTGCTCGCCGCTCAGCGGGCGAGGGCGGAGAGGTAGACGAGCCGCACCGCGAGCGCCGCGCGCACGTCGGCGGTCACCTCCTCGGCGAACTCCTCTCGGTAGGTCGCGTCGGTGAGCGCGGCGACGGTCACGTGCAGGCCGCCGAACGCGGCGATGAAGGCGGCGGTCCGGAGGTGGGCGGCGGTGACGATCCGCTCCTCGCCGAACAGCTCGAAACGGGAGATGACGTCGGCCTGCTCGATGCCGCCCGCCACCCACTGCTCGATCGTGGACTCGCCGATCGCGGCGACGCCGAAGATCACGTAGAAGGCGAAGATCGCGATCGCCGCCAGCAGGATCTGCAGGCCCTGGCTGACCGTCAGCACGAGGCCGACGTTCCATCTCGCCACGCGCCCGAGCGGTGCGTCGAGGTCGACGGGTCCGTCGTGCGGCACGTCGACGGTCGAGGGGAGGCAGCTCCGGACCTCGTCGGCGTCGGCGAACGACTCGATCTGCCCGAGCACCCGCGGCATGCGGAACAGCAGGAACGCCACCCCCAACGCCACGAGGAGACCGACGACCGACAGCAGCCCGACGTTGGTCAGGTCCGCCGACACCTGCCAGATCTCGGCGTTGATGAACAGGAACGCCGAGAAGATCAACAGGATGGGCAGCGTCCGGATCACGAGGTTGGCGACGTCGCCGATCTGGTGGGCCGCCTGCACGATCCCCCACCGCACCATCGGCACGGCCCCGAAGCTGGCGCCGACGGAGATGACCGCCAGGATCGTCCCGAGGACGAGGAAGGTCACGGCCGCGCCGACGAGGTTGCTGCTGACGATCAGTGCCATGGCCGGCGGGCCGAGCACGAACACGGCCAGCTCCGTGCGCCCGACCCGATCGGGCCGCTGGAAGGCCCGGCGCCCCCGCAGCCGGTTGACCGCGGCGATGATGCCGACGAGCACGACGAACCCGCCGACGACGGCCGCGGTGTTCGCCGCCGCCGACCACTCGGTCCGCAGCGCTCCGACCGACGACAGGAAGAAGATCAGCAGCAGCAGCGGCGCCACGCGGGTGTAGACGTCCTCGGACGCGCGGTAGTCGTCGATGAGGTGCGGTAGGCCCCGACGCAGGAACCACCGCTCGACGTTCGCACGGTCCACGCCGGCGCACCGTACCGGTCGGCCCGGGGCTCGGCCGTGGACACCAGCGGAACACCCCGGTGCCACAATCGACGTCGTGAGCTTCCGTCGCACCCAGCAGCCGCAGGTCGTCGCCCACCGGGGCAACTCCTCGGAGGCGCCGGACAACTCCGAGGCCGCGGTGCGCTCGGCGATGGAGCTGGGCGCTGACATGGTCGAGGTCGACGTCCAGGTGACCTCCGACGGCGTCGGCGTGCTGTTCCACGACGAGGAGATCGTCGACCACGGCCGTACCACCACGATCGGCGAGCTGCCGTGGCCCACCGTCGACGGCCTCCTGGGCCCCTACCGGCTCGATCGCCTCCTCGACCTGGCCGGCGGCGTCGTTCCGCTCAACCTCGACGTCAAGGACCCGGCGGTGATCCCGCTCCTCGTCCGCGAGATCGACCGCCGCGGGTTGCACGACCACGTCGTCATCTCCGGCTGCACCGCGCGCCTGGTGCGCCGCCACGCCGAGGACGGGAAGCGGGTGTCGTTCCTCGTCAACCTCGAGCGCTGGGAGCAGGGCCTCATCCACTTCGATCTCCCCCGGCCGATCGCCCGTCTCCTGCACGAGGTGTTCCGCCGCCGACTGCGGTGGCTCGTCAAGCGCCACCACGTCGTCGCGGTCAACTGCCCCAAGCACGGCGTCGACGAGCGGCTGATGCGCATGATCCACGGCGTCGGCTCGGAGGTCTGGTGCTACACCGCCGACGACGGCGACGAGATCGACCGGCTGACCGCCGCCGGGGTCGACTCGATCACCACGAACCGGCCCCGGTTCGTGCTCGAACGCCTGGGGCGGCGCGACCCCGATCAGGCGGCCGAGTCGAGCAGCTGATCGAGCTCGGCGAGCGCGCCATCGAGGTCGGCGGTGACGACGACGCCGCCCATGCCGAGCGCCTGCGCGGCCTCGACGTTGGTCGGGTGGTCATCGAGGAAGACCGCCTGCTCCGCCCCCACGCCGAGCCGTGACAGGACGAGCTCGTAGATGGCCGGGTCGGGCTTTCGCAGGCCGACCTCCGAGGAGTCGATCACGACGTCGAACACGTCGAGCGGCACGTTCGAGCGCCACTCGTGCCACTCGCGAACGTTGTTGGTGAGGATGGCGAGCCGGTAGCCGGCCGCCGCCAGCTCGCGAGCCCGCTCGGCGACGGCCGGATGCGGCCGGGCGCCGGCGAACACGTTGAAGTCGTCGATGCCGAGCCGGAGGGCCGGGTGCTCGGGGCCGAGCTCGGTGGCCATCCGCTCGTGGGCGTAGGCCACGAACTCGGCCATCGGGACGTGGCCGGTCTCGACCCGATGCCAGATCGGCGGCTCCTCACCCGGCCCGGGGAGGCGGGCGTACTCCGCGAACAACATGCGCAGCACCTCGTCGGGGACGTCGTGGACCTCCCGCCAGCGCAGGACCGCCTCGAACGGCGACTCCACCAGCACGCCGCCCACGTCGAACACCACGGCCTCGATCGACACCACGGCGCTGGACCGTACCCGCCGGCGATGGTCGTACCCTCTCGCCGTGGCCCACCCACCGTTCCCGACCGACGCGGTCCGTGCCCTCCCGAAGGCCGAGCTGCACGTCCACCTCGAGGGCACCGTCGACGCCGCCACGCTCCTCGCGCTCGCCGAGCGGCACGGCGTCGAGCCCCCGGCACCCGACGTCGAGGGCATCGATGCGTGGTACCGCTTCGACGGCTTCCCGATGTTCCTGGAGCGGTACTTCACCGTGCTCGGGCTGCTGCGGGGCCCGGAGGACTTCGGGTTCATCGCCGAGGCCTACCTCGATCACGCCGTGGCGCAGGGGGCGGTGCACGTGGAGTTCCACGTCTCGGCGACCGGCCACGTCGTCGAGCACGGCGCCGAGTGGGCGCCGATCCACGACGGCATCGTCGAGGGGTGCAGGCGGGCCCAGGACCGCACCGGTGTGACGTGGGGCCTCATCCCCGACGTGTCGCCCCACCTGCCCGCGTCCGACGGGTCCCGGGCGATGGAGCAGGTGTTCGCCCACGACCTCGACCACGTGGTGGCGATCGGCATGGGCGGACCGGCCGACACCTGGTGGACCGACGACTTCGCTCCGATCTACGAGCGGGCCCGGTCGTTCGGCGTGCCAGCGGTCGCGCACGCCGGCGAGCACGGCGGCGCGGAGGAGGTCCGCTTCGCCATCGAGCGGTTCGGCGCACGGCGGATCCAGCACGGGATCGGGGCGGCGCAGGACCCCGAGGTGCTGGCGCTGCTCGTCGAGCGCGGGATCGCCTGCGACGTGTGCCCCGGGTCGAACCTGGCCCTCGCCGCCGTCCCGTCGGCCGAGGCCCACCCGCTCGGCACGATGCTCGACGCTGGCGTCACCGTCACCCTGGGCAGCGACGATCCGCCGATGTTCCAGACCTCGCTGCTCGACGAGTACCGGCGGGCCTGGGAGTGGTGCGAGCTCGGGCTCGACGACCTGGGCCGCCTCGCCCGCAACTCGCTCGACCACTCGCTGGCCTCGCCCGAGCAACGGGCGTCCTGGTCGCTCGACGGCTGACTCGAGCCGCGGCGAGGCGAGGACGGGAACGCGTGGCGCCTCAAGCCCCGGCCCGCGGCGGCCGATCACGACCTCATGATGGGAGCGATCGACGCCGCCACCTCGGGCATCCGCGCCGGCACGGCTCGCCTCGACGCCGCCGCCCACTCGATCGCCAACGTCAACAGCGTCGACGACGACGATGAGCCGGTCGAGGGTCGGCGGGTGACGCTCCGCCAGGCCGAGAACGGCGTCGCCGCCGTCGAGGAGGGCACCGGAGCGCCGGCCGAGCTCGTCGGTTCGACGGTCGACTCGATGATCGCCCGGCACGAGGTCGCGGCGAACGCCGCGGTCCTGCGGACCGCCCACGAGACCTACGGCGAGGTGGTCGACCTCCTCCGCTGAGGGACGAACATCCGTTCGCTACGATGAGGTCGTGTCGACCGCGTCGATCCTCCACGCCGACCTCGACGCGTTCTACGCGTCGGTCGAGCAGCGCGACCGACCCGAGCTGCTGGGCAAGCCGGTCATCGTCGGCGAGGGCGTGGTCATGGCCGCCAGCTACGAGGCCCGCATCGTCGGCGTGCGCTCGGCGATGAACGGCGGCGAGGCGCGGCGCCGGTGCCCGCACGCGGTCGTCGTCCCGCCCCGGATGGAGGCCTACGCCGAGGCCAGCAAGGCGGTGTTCGCGTGCTTCGACGACGTGACGCCCCTGGTCGAGCCCCTGTCGATCGACGAGGCCTTCCTCGACGTGTCCGGAGCTCGGCGACTGCTCGGGGAGCCGCCCGACATCGCCGCCGCGCTGCGCGCCCGCGTGCGCGATGAGGTCGGGCTGCCGCTCTCGATCGGTGTGGCCCGCACCAAGTTCCTGGCCAAGGTCGCGAGCCAGCAGGCCAAGCCCGACGGGCTGCTCGTCGTCGCACCCGACGCCGAGATGGCCTTCCTCCACCCGCTCCCGGTCGAGGCGCTGTGGGGGGTCGGGCCGGTCACGGCCCAGCGGCTGCACGACCAGGGCATCCGGACCGTCGGCCAGCTCGCGGACACACCGGAGGACTCACTGGTCGGGTTGCTCGGCCCGGCGTCGGGACGCCACCTCCGCCACCTGGCGTGGAACCGCGACCCGCGCCAGGTCGAGGTGGGCCGGCGCGACCGGACGATGGGCTCCCAGCGGGCGCTCGGCCACCGACGTCGGACGGCCGACGAGCTCCGGCTCGAGATCCTGGCCCTGACCGAGAAGGTCGCCGGTCGGCTCCGCAAGGCCGACCGCCTCGCCCGCACCGTCACGGTCCGCTACCGCGATGCGTCGATGACCGGGTCGACCCGGTCGCGCACGTTGAAGGAGCCCACCGACGAGACGGCGATCCTCACCGGCACGGCGGTCGAGCTGCTCCGCGACCTGGTCGACGGCCCCGAGGGTCCGGGCTCCGCGCTGGCCCGCAACGGCTGCTCCCTCGTCGGCATCACGTTCTCCGGCCTGTGCCGCCCCGACGCCGTGCAGCTGTCGCTCGACCTCGACGACGTCGACGCCTCCGGGCCGGCCGGGTCCGCCGACCTCGACGACGCCGTCGACGCCATCCGGGAGCGCTTCGGCGGCACGGCCGTCGGCCGAGCCTCCCTCGGCGGGCGGGGCCAGGGACTCCCCACGCTCCCCCGCCCCACCGCCCTCGACAACGACTGACCGAGCCCGATCGGCGGTCCGCCGGCGACATCGCGCGAGCGCTCGGCGCTCGTCGGCGCGACGATGCGCGGATGCGGCAACTCACGGGCAGCGACGACCTCTGGTTCGCGTTGGACACCACGAACACGCCGATGCACGTCATGAACGTCGCCGTCTACGACCCGTCGTCGCGCGACGGCGGCCGGCCGACGATCGAGGAGGTGCGGCGTCACGTCGCCGGCTGCCTGGCGGGCCTGCCGCTTCGGCAACGGCTCGTGCAGGTCCCGTTCCTTGCCGATCTGCCCTACTGGGTCGAGGACGAGGGGTTCGATCTCGACGACCACCTCAGCGAGGTCGCCGTCGACGGGCGGGGCGATCTCGACGATCTGCTCGTGACGCTCGAACGGCTCGCCGAGCGACCGCTCGACCGGTCGAAGCCGCTGTGGGAGCTGACCCTGGTCACCGGCCTGCGGGAGATCCCCGACGTCGACGGCGAGGCGTTCGCCGTCGCGCTGAAGCTGCACCACGGGCAGTTCGACGGGACGAAGCTCGTCCGGCTCATCGGGAGGTTGCACTCGACGAGCCCCGAGCGCACGACCCCGCCGGACGACGACTGGCAGCCGGAATCGGCACCCGGCCCGCTCGATCTGCTCTCCCGCGCGCCCTGGAGCGCCGTACGGCGAGCGGCGAGGACCGCCGTGCTCGCGGGTCGGTCCACACCGGATCTCGTGCGCCGGGCGACGTCATCGGGCCGCGGGCAGGCCTCCCTCCCGGCGACGGCACCACCGCCCCGGACGCGCTTCTCTCGGAGCATCCCGTCGCGACACCGGGTGTTGGGCTTCCTCGAGCGAGAGCTGGCCGACGTCCAGGCGATGCGTCGCCTCGCGGACGGAGCGACGATCAACGACGTCGCACTGGCCCTTGCGGCCGGGGCACTGCGCAACTACCTCGCCGGGCACGGCGAGCTCCCGGACGGGCCGGTCGTGATCACCTGCCCGATCTCGGCGCACCGGCCCGACGAGCCCGACGACGTCGGCAACCGGATCTCCGCCATGTTGGTCGCGCTGCCGACCGACGTGGCCGATCCGATCGACCGGCTCCGGCAGGTGTGCGCCGCCACCGGGAAGGCCAAGCGGGCGGTCGGGGCGTCCGACCCGGGCGGCATCGCCGACCTCGCCGACCAACTGCCGACCAACCTGCTGCACGCCGGCTACGAGGGCTACGTCCGCCTGCGCCTCGCCGACCGGGTGCCGCAGCCGTTCAGCGGCGTGTCGCTGACCAACGTCCCGGGCCCGAGGGAACCGCTGTACTTGGACGGCGCTCGGCTGGTGCGCTCGCTCAGCAGCGGGTTCCTGATGGAGGGCATGGGCCTCCTCCTCGTGGCGGGCAGCTACTGCGACACCTTCACGCTCCAGTTCGGCTCGCACCCGTCGCTGCTCCCGGACCCGGATCGACTCCGGGACTGCCTGGCCGCCTCGTTCACCGAGCTCCAGCGGCGGGCCGCTCAGTCGTAGACCGCCTCGACCACCCAGCGGCGACGTTCCAGCGTGGCGAGCACGGCGCGGCCGTCGTCCAGCAGGAGCTGGAGGCGGGCCCGGCGGCGGGCGGTGGCCGGATCCCACCACCGCTCCTCGACCGGCCACGGTCCGGCCCACCCCTCCACCCCGGCGGCGAGCCCGTCGAGCACGACCCCGACCGGTTCGGCGTCGAGCAGGCCGCGGGCGTCGACCCGCACCGGCTGCCCGCCGGCGGCGAGCACGTCGAGCGAGCGGAACCGATCGACCACCTGCGACGGCGACGGGGTCGGCACCCGGCCCGGCCACGGGGCGTCACAGCCCTGCCCCTCGATCGGGCGGTCGGTGCGCAGCTCGACAGCCACCGCCGGCACGAGACGGACCTGCTCGGCCGGGCCCCGACCGCCCCGGAGCTCGGGCACCAGCACCGCCTCGGGACCGAGCAACCCCTGCAACCGGGCCGCCGCCCGGGTGACGCGGGTGTCGGCCGCCGCCTCCCCACCCCAGAACCCGAGCTGGCGGCCCCGGTCGGCGATGACCTCGTCGGGCCGCAGCGTCAGCCGGGCCAGCCCACCGGTCGGGCGGTGCCCGGGCCCGGTATCTCCCGCTCCGGTCTCGCTTCCTCGATGCTCTGCGCCACTGGCGTGACGCGCCGCATCCGCTCGCTCGACGGGCCGCTCGGGCCCGGCCAGCAACCACCCGTCGAGCTGCCAGCGGATGCGATCGGCCACCTCGCGGGGTCCGAGGGTGCCCTCGTGGCGCCACTGGCGGGCGAGGGTCTCGCCGTGCTCGGTCTCGGCCTCGATGACCACCCGGGTGCAGGCCAGCCCCAGCGCGCCGAGGCGCTCGTCGAGCTCCTCGGCCATGCCCTTGGCGAAGAACGCCGCACCCTCGACCCGCTCGATCGGGGGATCGAGCTCGGCGGTGACGACCAGGTCGGGCGGGATCGGGTGGGCGTCGGGACCGCGGGGATCGTGCCCGCCGGCCAGCCGGTGGGCGATGAGCCCGTCGACACCGAACCGGTCGGCGAGGTCCGACGACGGCACCTCGGCCACCTGCCCGAGGGTGGAGAGCCCCAACCGGTGCAGCAGATCGACGAGGCGGTCACCGGCCCGGCGGTCCTCGCTGGAGCGGTCGCCGACGGCACCGGCGCCGAGGGCGTCGTCGAGCGCGGCGACCGACAGCGGGGCGAGGAACTCGGCGGACCCTCCCGGCGGGACCACCACGAGCCGGCCCGTCCCCAGGCGGCGGGCGGCGAGCCCGGCGGCGAAGGGCCCGTCGGCCACCCCCACCCGGGCCCGGAGGCGGTCGTCGAGCGTGCCCTCGCGCACCCCGGTGGCCCGTTCGGCGAGCCGGGCGTCGACCACCTCGGCCACCCGGGCCGCCAGGGCCTCGTCGCCCCCGAAGTAGCGGGACGGGCCGCGGGTCGGGACGGCGCACCGGCCGGGATGGGTGATCTCGACCCAGGGGGTCAGCTCCCCCACCGCGGCGACGACCGGCTCGAACCAGCGGGCGTCGCGGGCCGGGTCGTGGTCGAGCACGACGAGGCCCGAGCACCGCGACTGGGACTCCCGCCGCCGTAGCCCGGGCACGATGCCCTCGTCGAGCGCGGCCGGGGTGACGTCGACGACCCGGTTGGCGTGGATCACCACGGCCGGCACCGCCGGATCGACCCCGGCCGCCACCAGCGGCCAGTGCGGGCACCAGACCACGAGCGTGCGCACTCCGGAGGAGGCGGTCACGACACCGTCCGCAACACCGGGCGTCGCGATGCAGCACGCCCCGTCGACTCGACGCCGGGCTCCTCGACCGGGGCCAGGCGACCGGACGGGCCGGGCAACCACACGTCGACCGACCGGGTGGACCCGCCACCGGAGCGGTCACCGCGGTCGACCCGCAGCCGGCGGGCGACCAACCGCCCCCGCCCCGGGGTCAACCCGACCCACGACGGCGAGGTGCCCCGGAAGCGCCGGTCGACGGTCATCACCTCGTCGCCACCGGGCAGGCGGACGAGCACCGTGCCCCGCTCGCGGGCCCGGGCGGCGAGGCGGCGCACGTCGCGCTGGCGCACCCCCGACGGCGGCCGGGTGACGATCAGGTCGACGGCGCCGAGCAACGCGGCCGTGGCCTCGGACCAGTGCCGGGCGTCGTCGAGGCGCACCACGAGGCTGCGGGCCAGGTCGACCCCGAGCTCGGCGGCGGCGAGCATCCCGACCTCGGGCGCGCCCACGAACGCCACCCACGACCCCGTCGACGTGGCCTCGGCCGCCAGCGCCAGCGCCAACGACGTGGCGGCGACCCCCTCGACGGCCACGGTCCACCCCCGTCGCAGCCCGGCCTCGGGCACCAGCTCGTCGAGCGGCCTCGGCAGCGGGAGCACCTGCTCGGCGGCGAGCGAGACCGGGGCCACCTCGGCGGCAAGGTCGCGCAGCGACCCGTCGGCCCGGAGCGCGGCGGCGCGGGCGTGCTTCTCGTCGACGCTCGCCACCCGCACGCTGATCGCCCGCCCCACGGCCATGGCACCACCGTATCGAACACCTGTTCGATCGGGTATCGCGCTCGCGCTACAACCCGAGCGCCCGCCTGACCTCGTCGAGCGAGGAGCGGAGCTCGGCCACCTCGGCCCGGAGCGCCTCGACCTCGTGGGCCAGCTCGTCACCACCGGCGGCCACCGCCCCGGGCACGGCCGCGGACGGCACGACCGGCGCCATCGCCGGCGGGGCCTCGACGAGCACCTCGCCGCGGCCCCAGGTGGTCGTCCACCGGGTGGCGCTCTGGCCCGGGCGGCGAGGCAGCTCGACGGCCAGGCCCCGCCCGACCAGGTCGGTCAGGGTGGCCTCGAGCTCGGCCTGGTCGGCGAACTCGTGCATGCGCTCGGTCCGGGCCCGCAGCTCGCCGACGGTCTGGTCGCCCCGAAGGAGCAGCAGGCACAGCACCGCCATGCCGTCGGCCTCCAGCCGGAAGACCTCGTCGAGCACCTGGCGGTACTTCGTCACCCCCCGACCCGACCGGGGGTGCACGACCCGGGTCAGCGACTCGGCCCGCAGCCGGCCGAGGGTCTCGAGCACCTCGTGCTCGTCGACCGACAGCACCGGGTCGCGCCCGGTCGACTGGTTGCACGCCGCGACGAGCGCGTTGAGCGTCAGCGGGTAGGCCTGGGGCGTCAACCGCTCCTTCTCGACCAGGCACCCGAGCACCCGGGCACCGAGCGGGTCCAGCTCCGGGAGCTCGTCACCGTCCACGACACGCGACGGTAGCGAGGCCGTCGGAGCGGATCGACCCGGGTCGGCCGCACCCCTACGCTCCGAACGATTCCGGAGGGAGGGGCACCGCCATGTCGACCACGTTCCTGCACCCGTTCAGCGCACCGACGAAGGACGACTTCGTCCGCATCGTCCGCGGGGAGGGCGCGCTGATCTGGGACGACCGGGGCACCGAGTACGTCGATGCCATGTCGGCGCTGTGGTTCGCCAACCTCGGCTACGGCCGGCGCGAGGTGGTCGAGGCCATCGCCGCCCAGGCCGGCCAGCTGCACGCCTACCACTGCTTCGATCCGTTCACGAACGGTCCGGCCGACGACCTCGCCGCGCGCATCGCCGGGCTGGCGCCGGTCGACGACGCTCGGGTCTTCTTCACCGGCTCGGGCTCCGAGGCGGTCGACACCGCGATCAAGCTGACCCGCGCGGCCCACCAGCTCGCCGGCCAACCGCACCGGCAGATCGTGGTGTCCCGCTCGTCCGGCTACCACGGCACCAACCTCGGCGGCACCAGCGCCCAGGGCATCCCGCTCAACCAGGCCGGCTGGGGCGATCTCGCCCCGCACTTCGTCAGCGTGCCGGGCGACGACATCGAGGCGATGAGCGTGCTCTTCGCCGAGCGGGGCGACGAGATCGCAGCCGTCATCTCCGAGCCGGTGCAGGGCGCCGGCGGTGTGCTCCCGCCGCCCGACGGGTACTGGCCCGCGCTCCGCCGGCTCTGCGACGACCACGGCGCGCACCTGATCGCCGACGAGGTGATCTGCGGCTTCGGGCGCCTCGGCACCTGGTTCGGCATCGAGCGCTACGGCGTGCGCCCCGACCTGATCACCTTCGCCAAGGCGGTCACCTCCGGGTACGTACCGCTCGGCGGTGTGGTCGTCGGCGCCGCCGTACGGGGGCCCCTCGAGGCCGCACCCGATCACGTGCTCCGCACCGGGTACACGTACTCCGGACACGCCACCGCCTGCGCCGCTGCGGCCGCGTGCCTCGACGTCACCGAGTCCGACGGCCTGCTCGCCCGGTCCGACGAGGCGGGGGCGCGACTCGGCGCCGGGCTCGCCGCGCTGGTCGAGGACGGGCTCTACGCCGGCGTGCGGGGCGAGGGGTTCGTGTGGGCGCTGGCCACCCACGACGACCAGCCGCCGGCGGAGGTGCGCAACCGGGCCCTGGCGGGAGGGGTCGTGATCCGGCCGCTCGTCGGTGCGCTGGCGTTCTG
Organism: Actinomycetota bacterium; assembly: GCA_039818945.1. Classification (GTDB taxonomy): domain Bacteria; phylum Actinomycetota; class Acidimicrobiia; order Acidimicrobiales; family Poriferisodalaceae; genus JBCBSZ01. The sequence goes on along the minus strand of JBCBSZ010000031.1, from coordinate 3,865 downwards.
CCCGCCGTTGGTGACGACCGACGCCCAGATCGACCGCATCGTCGACACGGCGGCGGCGGCGGCACGGGCCTGAGGGCCGACCGGCCGGGTGGAATCGGCCGGGCCCCGTGGGGAGGGGGACTCACGAGGCCCGGCCGTCCACTCGTGTCGGACGCCCGGAGGGGGTGGGCGCCGACAGGGGACATCCTGTCGGCACGAGGTGTACGTACGGCGACCAACGTGTCTCAGCCGCAAGAACAACGCCTGTCACGGATCTGACAGGCCGACCGGCCGGGGCGATCAGCGGTCGAGGTAGTGCAGGAACATCTCCTGGAGGAGCTCCTGGATGCCGTCGTGGGAGGCGCCGCGGGAGAGCTCGAGGGTGATGAGGTTGCCGTACACGTGGACGTGATCGACGCCGCCGCGCTCGAAGAGCCGGCGCGCGAGCTCGTCGGCCGGGTCCTCGACGGAGCGCGCGTCGTCGAGCCCGCGATAGTTGCGGTGCCCCATGCCCGTGAGCGGGCGATCGGTCTCGAAGCGCACCACGCCGGGGCGCGAGGTCTCGTGGACGGCGACGTTGACGGGCTCACCCATGGCGCACGACGGTAGCGCCACCACCCTCCGACCAGCGACATGGCCGACCCCGGTTGGCGTCGGGTGACGCGGCCCGTGTTCGATGGCGCCGGAAGGGGGACGACGATGGACTTCGACGCCGACGCGCTGCGTCAGCGGTATCGGGACGAGCGCGACAAGCGCATCCGCCCGGAGGGCAACGACCAGTACGTGGAGGTGGTCGGCGAGTTCGCCGGCCTGGTCGACGACCCGTACGTCGACCCGCTCGACCGGGACCCCCACACCAGCGAGGCGCAGGTGGCCGTGATCGGCGGTGGCTTCGGTGGATTGCTCGCCGCGGCCCGGCTGGTCGAGGCCGGCATCGACGACCTCGTGCTGATCGAGAAGGGCGGCGACGTCGGCGGCACCTGGTACTGGAACCGGTACCCCGGCGCGCAGTGCGACGTCGAGGCGTACATCTACCTCCCGCTGCTCGAGGAGACCGGCTACGTCCCGACCGAGAAGTACGCGCACGCACCGGAGATCCTCGAGCACAGCCGCCGCATCGCCGAGCACTTCGACCTCTACCGCCGGACCTGGCTGCAGACCGAGGTGACCGAGCTGCGCTGGGACGACGACCGCCGCCGCTGGGCGGTGCGCACCAACCGGGGCGACACGGTGTGGGCCCGCTTCGTCGTGACCGCCAGCGGACCGCTCCACCGGCCGAAGCTGCCGGGTGTCCCCGGACTCGGCTCGTTCCGGGGCCACAGCTTCCACACGAGCCGCTGGGACTACGACTACACCGGCGGCGACTCGTCCGGCGGGCTCTCGAAGCTCGCCGACCGGCGGGTGGGCATCATCGGCACCGGCGCGACGGCGGTGCAATCGGTGCCCCACCTCGGCGCCGCGGCGAAGGAGCTGTACGTCTTCCAGCGCACGCCGTCGTCGATCGACATGCGCAACAACCGGCCGACCGATCCGGCGTGGGCGGCCTCGCTCGGCCCGGGTTGGCAGCGCGAGCGGATGCGCAACTTCAACACGCTCGTGTCCGGCGGGTTCGCCGAGGAGGACCTCGTCGACGACGGGTGGACCGACATCATCGGCAAGCTGCTCTTCCAGGTGCGCACCGACCCCGACGCCGACCTCTCGGCGGAGGGGTTGGCCAGGACGATGGAGCTGGCCGACTTCGAGAAGATGGAGCAGATCCGGGGTCGGGTCGACGAGCTCGTCGACGACCCGACCGTCGCCGAGGCGCTCAAGCCCTGGTACCGGCAGTTCTGCAAGCGGCCCTGCTTCCACGACGAGTACCTGCAGACCTTCAACCGGCCCAACGTGCACCTCGTCGACACCGACGGCACGGGGCTCGACGCCATCACCGAGCGGGGTGTGGTCGCCAACGGGGTCGAGTACGAGCTCGACTGCCTCATCTACGCAACCGGCTTCGAGGTCGGCACCTCCTACACCCGCCGGTCCGGCTGCGAGCTGCACGGGCGCGATGGGCTGACCCTCACCGACAAGTGGGCCGACGGCGTGCGGACGTTGCACGGCCTGCACACCCGCGGCTTCCCGAACTGCTTCGTGGTCGGGCACGTCCAGGGCGCGTTCACGGTCAACTACCCGCACCTGCTCGACGAGCTCAGCACCCACATCGCCCACATCGTCCGCCACGCGGTCGACCACGACATCGAGGTCGTCGAGCCCACCGAGGGGGCCGAGGACGCCTGGGTCGAGACCATCAAGTCCAACAGCCGCCGCAGCGTCGACTTCCTCGAGGAGTGCACGCCCGGCTACTACAACAACGAGGGCCGCCCCGGTGAGCTGTCCGGGCAGAACACCAGCTACGGCGCCGGTCCCGACCCCTTCTTCGCCCTGCTGGCCGGCTGGCGCGACGCCGGCGAGTTCGCCGGGCTGGAGCTGCTGAGCGCCGACGGCTGAGGCGCCGCGAACGTCGGGCGTCGCCGTCCTCGGATCCGCCGTCTGACACCATGTCGCCCTTGCTGGATCAGCCAGGGCCACACTTCACGATCAGCCGGGTCACGCTCGTGCGCGTCGACGGCCGCATCGACGAGGCGGGCTCGGCCCGGCTCCAGCGGATCCTGGGCGACCTCGTCGACGGACAGGGGCTCACCGAAGTCGTCGTCGACCTGTCGTCGGCAACCGACTTCGACGCGGAGCACGTCGCCTCGGTGCTCGACGCCAGCAAGCGGCGCCTGGCCGAGCTCGGCGGCACGCTCGAGCTCCGGCTCCCCGCAGAGATCCCGGAGCCAGTGGCCGAGCTAACAACCGAGATCCCGAGCTTCACCGCGATCGAGACCGAGCCCGGCTGAGGCCCACCCGTCGCCGAGGAAGCGCGCCAGGTGGTCGCAGTACTCCTCCGGCGCGGTCTCGTGGATCCAGTGCCCGACCGGCAGGTGGACGAGCTCGGCGTCGGAGAGGAGCTCGTGCGCTCGTGCGAGGTGGTCGTCCTCCGTCGAGCCGGAGATCAGCAGCGTCCGGGTCGTGATCGACGGCAGCCGATCCCACCACGTGGTGTCGGCGGCGTTGAGCTCGCCGATGATCCGACCGACCACCGCCCAGTCGAAGTCGACCGGCTCGGGTGGCTCGGCCGGCGGCTCGGGCACCCGCTGGTCGGGCGATGGCGGTGCCGTGTCCTCGATGACGAGGTGCGTGAGCCGGTCCGGACTCCGGGCGGCGAAGCGCCACGCGACGTTGGCCCCCATCGAGTGGCCGGCGAGGGCGACGGCGTCGAGGTCGAGCGCGTCGACGAACGCTCGCAGGTCGGACTCCATCGCGTCGAAGGAGTACTCGTCACAGCGCTGGCTGTCGCCGTGGCCGCGCACGTCGACGGCCAGGCAGCGGCGCCGGGCGGCGAGGCGGTCGAGCACCGGGTTCCAGTCCGCCGCGCTACGGCCGAGCGCGTGCACCAGGACGAGGGGTGGTCCGTCGCCCTGGTCGAGGTAGGAGAACGTGCCGGCCGGGAGCTCGATGTGTTGACGCTTCGCCACGAGCGCGGAACGTATCGGTGCCCGCGTGGGACGTCGCCCGAGTTCTCATCCGACGGCGACACACCCCGTCGTTACACTACGAACATGTGTTCGAGTCGAACGGAGGTCGTGGACGTCGTCGCCGCCCGGGCCACCACCGCGCGAGTCGTCGAGCTGTGCGACCAGTTGCAGGGCTTGCAGGCCGAACTGACCGGGGTGCTCGGTGAATGGCTGTCGACGTCGTGGTGGAGCTTCGACGGTGCCCGTTCGCCGGAGGAGTGGTTGGGGCTGTTCGGTCTGCAAGCCCTGCAACTGGTCGCACAGCTCGACGACTCGCGCGGTGGTGGCCC
>JBCBSZ010000030.1:0-58583 GCA_039818945.1 Actinomycetota bacterium | reverse complement strand
CGCCGGGCCACACGTCGATGCCGGAGTGCCTCACCGCCGCGCACCACCTGCTGCTCGCCCACGGACGGGCGGTGCCGGTGATCCGCGAGGCCGCGCCGGGGTGCCGGGTCGGCATCGTGCTCAACTTCACGCCCGTCGTGCCCCGCTCCGACGACCCGGCCGATGTCGCCGAGGCCGAGCTCACCGACGACTTCGAGAACCGGTGGTACGTCGACCCGATCGGCGGCGCCGGGTACCCGGAGCGTTCCGTCGAGCGGTTGGGGTGGGCCCGCCACGAGGTGCACGCCGGTGACATGGAGGCGATCGCGACGCCCATCGACGTGCTCGGGGTCAACTACTACTCCCGCCAGATCATCCAGGCCGGCGACGAGTCGGTCGATCCGCTGTTGCCGGTCACCGCCATGGGCTGGGAGATCTACCCCACCGGCCTCAGCGAGACGCTCGAGCGGGTGCACGCCGAGCACGGCTTCGCCTCCTACGCGATCACCGAGAACGGCGCAGCCTTCGACGACGTCCCGGGTCCGGACGGCGTCGTGGACGACGAGGACCGGATCGCCTACCTGGCCGACCACCTGATCGAGCTCGCCGGCGTCATCGAGCGCGGCGTGCCGGTCGAGGGCTACTTCGCCTGGTCGTTCCTCGACAACTTCGAGTGGGCGTGGGGCTACGACAAGCGCTTCGGGATCGTCCGGGTCGACTACGACACGCTCGAGCGGATCCCCAAGGCGAGCGCCCGCTTCTACGCCGACGTGATCCGGACCGGCGTGGTGCGGGCGCCCTGACGCCGGCCGCTCACGGGCGGGTGATGCCGGCCACCCCGCGGGCGGTCTCTGCGACGACGAGCTCGCGCGGGAACCGGTCCGCAGCGGCGAAGTGCAGCGCGAGCGCCTCGCCGACGACGCCGAACTGCAGGCGGGCGAAGAAGGTCGTGTCGCCGGGGCGGCAGCGTCCGGCGGCCTGCTCGTCGTCCAGCCGCGCGGCGACGTGCTGCACGACCGCGCGCTGGATCCCGCGCCGGAGCGCGCCGATGACCCGGTCGTCGCGCTCGGCCCACACCCCGGAGATCAGCGGGTGACCCGCCACCCAGTCGAAGATCGCTCCCACCAGCCGCTGCTCGTCGACGCGCTCGAGGTGCCCCGTGCGCAGCTCGCCGGTGATGAACGCCTCGGCGCTCGACGTCGCGCACGCCTCGAGCAGCCCGTGCTTCGAGCCGAAGTGGTGGAACACGATGCCCTCCGAGACGCCGGCGGCGGCGGCGATCGCCGCGGTCGAGGTGCCCTGGAAGCCGTCGCTGGTGAACGCCTCGATGGCCGCCGAGAGCACGGCGGCGCGCTTGGCCTCGGGATCTCGGGTGCGGGCGGACACGAGGCCAGGGTAGCGGTCGGTGGACGTTACTGAGTCGACTCGATACTGTACTGAGTGCACTCAACAAGGAGCCCCCCATGCCGATCGCCCTCCTGCGCGAGGTCACCGCCGCGCGCGAGTACGCCGGACTCGCCCGCCGTGCGCCCGAGCTCGCTGCCCTGCCCGGAGGCGACGGCCACCCGGTCCTCGTCGCCCCGGGGCTGCTGGCCGGCGACGGCTCGACCCTCCTGCTGCGCCGCTTCCTCGCCGCGAAGGGCTACGCCGTCGAGAGCTGGGGCCTCGGGCGCAACCTCGGATCCCCCGATGTCTTCGACGCCTACGTCGAGCGGGTCGCGAGGAGGTCGGCGGCGCTCGGCGTGCCGGTCAGCCTCGTCGGCTGGAGCCTCGGCGGCATCGCCTCGCGGTTCGCTGCAGCGGGCGAGCCCGACGCCGTGCGGCAGGTCATCACCCTCGGCTCGCCCTTCCGGCGCGACCCCCGGACCCTCTCCATCTGGCCGATCTATCGGACGGTGAGCGGCGCTCGGTGGAGCGACTTCACCGACGAGAAGCTGTCGGCGGTGGCCGACACCCCTCCGGTGCCGACGACCTCGGTGGTGAGCACCCAGGACGCCGTGGTCGCCGTCGACGACGGGTTCCAGCCCGAGGGTGACGCCAGCGAGACCGTCGTCATCCAGGGCAGCCATCTCGGCCTCGGTCACAACCCCGAGGCCTATCGCATCGTCGCCGACCGGCTCGCCCAGCCGGCGGGGGAGTGGACGCCGTACGAGGCCTGCGCAGCCTGAGCTCCGCGAACCGAGGGCTCAGGGTCCGGCGGCGGCCCGCCGCAGGTGTTCCGTCAGCTCGTCGAGCGAGGTGCGGGCGTTGAGGCCGCTCGTCGACGGCATCACGTAGGCGGGGCATCCGCCGACGCCGCGGTCCTGCCAGCCGGTGGTGGCCGACCGGTCCGCCGCGGCCCGCCAGCCGGCGAGCCCCACGAACAGCACGACCCCGGGCCGGAGCCAGGCGCCGAGCCGGTCGAGCCGCCCGAGGCCCGATCGGTACTCGGCGGTGCCGAGCTCGGACGCCCGCGGTGTCGGCCGCTTGACCAGGTCGGTCATGCCGAGGCCGTGGTGGCGGAGCGCTCGGACGGGGTCGCGATCGACCGACGCCAGCCCGGCCCCGAGCACCGCCGGCCAGAACCGGTTGTTGGCGGTCACGAACCCGAGGCCGGCATCGGCGGCGTGGACACTGGGGTTGAGCCCGCAGGCCAGGAGCCGCATGCCGGCCCCCACGGTGTCGGCGAGCGAGTGCAGCGCCCGGAGCCGGAGCGCCATCTCGGGCCCCGAACCGTCGATCGCCTCCAGGTCGAAGCCGGCTCCGACCGCGACGTCGCGCCACCGCTCGGCGGGATCGTCGGCACCGCCGGCCCGCGGGTCGACGAGCACGTCGACCGAGGTGCCGGCGTCCAGCCCCTGGTGCAGGTCGTGCCACGCCATCGGGACGTCCTCGGCAGCGACGTCGACGTACGAGTGGACCACCTCGCTCAGCTCCACGAGCGGAGGCGGCGCAACAGGGCGCGCTTCTTCGACTGGTGGGTCTGCATGCGCCCGAAGATGTCGACGAGCAGCGCGATCGCCTCGTCGACGTACGGGCCCTTGTTGAGCATCACGCACTCGGCGCGGTCACCCATCGCCGCATCGGTGATCTCGGCCCGCGACGGACGTCCGGTCTTGGCCAACGTCTCGAGGACCTGCGTCGCCCACACCGCCGGCATGTGGGCCGCCTCGCAGAGCCACATGATCTCCTCCTGGACCTCGGCGAGCCGCTCGAAGCCACACTCCACGGCGAGGTCGCCGCGGGCGATCATGACGCCGACGCGTTCGTGGCGCATGAGCGCCATCGCCAGCTCGGGCAGTCGTTCGAACGCGACCTGGCTCTCGATCTTGATGACGACGCCGAGGTGCCGGGCGTCGATCCGGTCGAGCTGCTCCAGCAGGAGGTCGATGTCACCGGGGCGCTGGACGAACGACAGTGCGACGCAGTCCGCGAACTCGGCGACGACGGCGAGGTCGGCACGGTCGCGCGTCGACAGCGCCTCGACGTGGAGCTCGGTGCCCGGGAGGTTGATGCCCTTCTCCGGCTTGAGCGGCGCGCCGCCGGGCGGAGCGCGGGTGATCCGGAGATGCGCCTCGCGGTCGTCGACCCGTTCGACGACCGAGCCGAACTTGCCGTCGTCGAACCAGACCGGCTGCCCGGCGCGGAGGTCGTCGATGATCTCGGGCGCCGTGCAGCTGATCCGGTCCGGCCCCGTCGCAGCAGCCGGCTCGGCGCCGTCGGTCAACACCAGGTGGTCGCCGATCTGGAGGCGCGGCGGGACCGGTCGCAGCGGGAGTCCACCCACCACCGCGGTGAGCCCGTCCTCGGCCCGGAGCTCGGTTCCCTCGACGAGGTAGGTCGTCCGCCGCGTCTCGGCGATCCAACCGTGCGCGGTCCTCGACACGACCAGGAGCCGACGGCGCGACCCGCGGGCGTCCCGGAGCCGGAGTCGGGTGCCGACAGCGAGCTCCGCGCCGTCGTGCAGCTCGACCGGCACGCCGATGACGTCTGCGGTCCCGGTCGCGGTCGTACGCAACTCGACCCGGGCCGGTTCGAGCACGTTGCCGTACGGATCGCGGCGGGGACGCACCTTGACGACGCCGGGCTCGTGGCGCAGCCCTCCGGTGCGGATCTTCGGGCCGGCGAGGTCGGTCATGATCGCGATCGGGCGCCCGGCGTCGGCTGCGGCGCTGCGGACGTTGGCGGCCATCGACCTCCAGGCGTCCGGGCCGTCGTGGGCGCAGTTGATCCGGGCGCAGTCCATGCCCTCGTCGACGAAGCGTCGGACCAGCGCCGGGTCGGTGGCGGCCTCGCTCGGCAACGTGACCATGATGCGGGTCGTGCGGCCCTCCGGCTCGGGACCGAGCAGCGCGGCGGTCCGCTCGGCGAGCAGCGCAGGACCGGTGTCGAACGTCGGGACGGGGCCGGCCGGCGGCTCGGTCGGTGGGTCGATCCCGGCGAGGCGGGCTGCGGCCGTCGTCGCGGCATCGACGCCCGCGAAGACGTGCGCCTCGGTCCGTCCGAGCGACGACAGCCCCAGCCGGGTCAGCTCGGGCTGGAGCCGCCGGAGATCGTGGCGGCGCAGTGCGAGGTAGTGGGCGAGGTTCCGAGCGCTCTCCCGGTGCGACGCGTGCACGTCGCCCAGCTCGTCGGCCCAGGATCGACCGGCGGCGAGCAGCTCCGAGCGCAGCGAGAACAGATCGGCGAGCGTGTCGTCGGTCATGTCGCCGGAGGCTATGGCCGGCAGCACCTGATCGGCGATGCGATCCCCGACTCGCCGGAGGCTCTGGCCGGCAGCAGCTGATCGGCGATGCGATCCCCGACTCGTCGGAGGTCGGCCTCCGGCTACGGGCCGACCGGGACGGTCACGCGGACCTCGTCGCCCGCCGCGTCCGCGCACGACGCCGTCAGCTCGAACGACGACGCCCACATGAACAGCGTGTCGCGCACCACGCGGTGACGCTCGATCCGGTCGTTGCGGAACAGCAGGACCCGCTGGCCGTCGCGCACCTCGATCCCGTTCAGCGCAGCCTCGACGGTGAGCGGCGCGGCACCGCCGGCGCACTCGACGTCGATCGAGCCGATCAGGAGCCGGCGGAGCTCCCGGAGCACCTCGACGTCCGCGGTGACCTCGAGCGGCGCCGCGTCGACGGCGGCGTCGAGGAAGACCGCCGTGGTGCGTGCCGGGATCGAGAGCGTCCCGGTCGCCGGGTCGTAGGCGGCCCCACGCACGACGGTGTCGGCCGACGTCGCCAGCACGGGGTGCAGCACCAGCTCACCGGCGAGCGCGGGATCGATGGCGATCTCGACGTCGTCGTCGGTGGCGTTGAACACGTTCCACACGCCGTCGAGCAGGGGGTCGAGGTCGTCGCCGACGGTGTCGGACACCGACATCACGATGACGCCCGGCACCTGGTCCGGCCCGGTGTTGTGGAACCGGACCCGGGACTGGACGTCCTCGGCGGTCGGGAGGGAGAACAGCGGCGAGCTGGCCCGGATCGCGAGCAGCTCGCGCAGGTGGGCGGCGGCGGCCTCGATGTCGGCCTGGCCGGGCGCGGGGAGTGACTCCAGGAACGGGCGCATGACGTCCCAGTTGTCCTCGTTCTTCTCCGCGACCGGGAGCCCCGAGCCCCAGCCGTTGTCGACGTAGGTCCAGTCGACGCGGTTGAACCAGTCGCCGGAGTTGAACGAGTCGCGGTCGAGCGACTTGGACCGCAGCGTGTCGACCCCGGCGTGGAAGAACGCCACGCCCTGGGCGAGGCCGGTGAGGCTCATGCCGACGTTCTGCGCCCGCACGCGCTCCCCGGTCGTGGCGTCGAGCGGATGGTGGTACTGGCCGATGTCGAACAACGTCTGGTTGTCGTGGGCCGACACGTAGACGATGTTCTCCTGCGGGTCGGACGTGTACCCGGCCGGTGAGCCGTTGTAGTCGACCTGCGAGCCGGCGACGGTGGCCCCGGTGCGGTCGACGAGCTCGTAGTCGGCGAGGTTGCCGGCCAGCCCCACCCGGATCTGGTCGGCCGACAGCAGCAGCTCGTCGAGCGTGGCCGCCTCGTCCAAGGCCTCGGCGTTCGGGTCGTACCAGAGCCCGTTCACGAAGCCCTGGTTGCGGACCAGGTCGATGCCGCCGTCGAACGGCCCACCGCCCCGCACGGCGTCGCGCAGCCGATCGGAGAACGAGCCGATGCCGGTGCCACCCAGGTTGAGCTGGGTGGCCTGGACGAAGCGGGCGTCGTCGGCCACCTCGCCGAAGTTCCAGCCCTCGCCGTAGAGGTAGATCGCCGAGCCGTCGACGCCGTCGTCCTCGAGCGTCAGCGCATCCAGCGCAGCTCGCACGTCGAGCATGTTCTGCAGCGAGTGGTGACCCATGAGGTCGAATCGGAAGCCGTCGACCCGGTGATCGCGGGCCCACGTCACGACGGAGTCGATCATCAGCCGGCCCATCATCTCGTGCTCGGTCGCCGTGTTGGCGCAGCACGTCGACGTGGTGATCACACCGTTCTCGTCGAGTCGGTGGTAGTAGCCGGGCACGATGCGGTCGAGCACGGAGGTCGGCGCCTGCCCGCCGGCGTTGGTGTGGTTGTAGACGACGTCCATGACGACGGCGAGGCCGGTGCCGTTCAACGCCGCCACCATCTCGCGGAACTCCACGATGCGGGTCGTGCCGTCCGGGTCGGTCGCGTACGAACCCTCGGGCGTCGTGTAGTGCCACGGGTCGTAGCCCCAGTTGAAGCCGTCGACCTCGGCGGTCGCCGAGACGGCCGCCTGCTGGTCCTCGGCCGCCGGCCCGAACCCGTCGAGGTCGGCGAACGACGGTGACCGCCAGCTCGCGCGGTCCTCGTCGACGGTGGCGATGTCGAACACCGGGAGCAGGTGCACGTGGGTCAGGCCGGCCTCCGCGAGCGCGGAGAGGTGGGTCATGCCGGCGGAGTCCTCGACCGTGAAGGCGCGGTAGGTGCCCCGCAGGTCCTCGGGGACCGACGAGTCGGTGGCCGAGAAGTCGCGGACATGGAGCTCGTAGATCGAGAGCTGCTCCGGTCGCGCCGGCGCGGGGTTGACCGCCTCGTCCCAGCCATCCGGTGCGAGATCGTCGTCGGTGAGGTCGACGAGCTGTGAGCGGGTCGAGTTCGTCGCGAGCGACACCGAGTACGGGTCGGTGACGATGTTGGACTCGACCTGCCCGGTCGAGGGCACGTAGACCTCGACCTCGAACAGGTAGTAGTCGCCCTCCCAGTCATCGTCTCCGTCGATCCGCCACACGCCGTCGGTCTCGGCCATGGGGAGGATCTCGCGGGCGTCGCCGGTCGAGTCGTCGAACAGGTGCAGGTTCACCGAACGGGCCGTCGGCGCCCAGACGGCGACGCTGGGCTCGTCGTCGTCCCAGGTCACGCCGAGGGGAGCGTCGGTGGCGTAGAGATCGTCGAGCACGCCGGGGACCTGCAGGCCCGTGGCGTCGACGCGGGCCCCTGCTGCGGCGGACACCACGGCCACCTGCCCGTCCAGGATCGCGTCGACGTCGACGTCGTCACCGATCCGGTAGGTCGGCTCGCCGGCGAGGTGGCGGAAGCCCTCGACGCCCGACGGGTAGGGGTCGCCCGGGGTCAGCGCGACGCAGTCGCCGCCGCCGATGCCGGCGTCGGTCAGCTCCAGCCCACCGCCGGGGGCGGAGCAGAGCTCGTAGCGCTCCGCCCCGTCGGCGCCGGGCCACACGATCGTGCGCTCGTCGACCCAGTGGGCCCGGAGCTGCGACAGGTCGCCGCCGCTCACGGGCCCGGAGCCGGCGAGGGTCGGGTACACGTACGGCGCCGCCGGGTCGGCGCCCTGCACCTGCCAGACCTCGTGGCCGTAGGTGCCGATGTCGAGGAACTGATCGGGTCCGGGGTCCTTCTCGTCGCCCCGGTGGAGGATGTAGGCGAGCTCCGGGGCGCCGTCCTCGAGCGCCACCTCGAACACCGGGCCGAAGGTGTCGAAGCGGGCCGGCAGGACGGGCTGCTGCCAGGCCGGGTTCGGCTCGGCGGCGCCGGCCCAGACGTGCAGGCCCCAGAAGTCGTTGAAGTCAGGGGATGTCGGGTCGCCGTAGTCGCCGTCGGGACGGTGGTAGTGGATCGTGGCGAGATCGAGGGCGGCACCGCGCTGTGCGTACACCGTCTCGTCGCCCTGCACCAGCCAGGCCGTCGGCTGCTCCGAGGGCACGAACGAGCGGTCGCCGCCGGGCTCGCGGTTGCCGCCCGGCGACTGGTCGTCGCCCGAGGGGGTGTGGACGATGAAGTTGAGCGGCGCGTCGACGTCGGCGAGGGGGATCTCCCAGAACGCCCCGAACTCGTCGAACCCGGTCGGCGGTTCGGGCGCGTCCCACTCGGTGGCCTCGGCCGGATCGATGGCGTCGCCCCACAGGTGCAGGCCCCAGTAGCCGGGGGTGCCCTCGCCGTAGTCGCCGTCGGGTCGCTGGTACCGGATGGTCGCGAAGCCCTGGGCCGCGGCCTGCGACGTGTAGTTCGTGGGGGCGTCCTGTCGCAGCCAGATCTCCGGCGTGGCGGCGGGGTCGAAGCTGCGGTCGTCGTCGGTGCCGTCCTTGGCGTCGCCGCGGTGGACGATGAAGTTCACCGGCTGCGACGGGTCCTGCAGCTCGATCCACGCGAACCGGCCGTAGTCGTCCTCGCCGAGGAACGGCTTCGGCGCGGGCCACTCGGTCACCTCGCCGGGGGCGATGGCGTCGCCCCACAGGTGCAGCCCCCAGAAGTCCTCGAAGTCGCCGGTGGTGTGGTCGCCGTAGTCGCCGTCGTCGCGCAGGTAGTGGACGATCGCGTAGCGGCCGGCGCCGCCCGGGTCGGGCGGCACGGGGTCGGCGCCGCGGGTGACCACGACCGAGTCGCTGGCCAGCTGGCCGGCGGCGTCGGCGACGATGGCCTTGAAGGTGACGGTGTCGCCCTCGGCCAGCTCGGAGACGTCGGAGAACACCCGGTAGGGGGCGTTGTCGTCGGTGCCGATGACCTCGTACTCGCCCCCGTTGACCGACCGGGCGAAGGTGACCTCGGCGTAGCCGTCGGTCGCCGGCTCCGCGACGACCTCGACCCGGCCGGTCACGGCCGCATCGGCGGCCGGGGCGGTGATGGCGACCCCGGTGGAATCGGCGGGCTCGGCGATGGTCGAGTCGGCCCGGTAGACGACGTAGCCGAGCGCCGGCACCTCGACGGCGAGGTTGCCCTCGGCGTCCGAGGCGAGGTCGCCGGTCGCGCCGACGATCGGCGTCCACGTGGCGCCGGGGGTGTCGGTGGCGATCACCGCGCTGTCGACTGCCTCGGAGTTGTTGAGGGCGACGACGTACTCGACCCGCTCGTCGCGGTCGATGCGGGAGAAGGCGTAGACGCCGGTGGTCGTCTCCGACACCCGGTGGAGCTGCGCACCCGTGGCGAGCGCCGGGTGGGCCTCGCGGATCGCCGCGAGCTCACCGATCGCGGTGTAGAGCGGGTGGGTGACGTCGAAGTTGTCGTCGGCGGTGGTGGCGTCGGTGCCGATCAGGTCGTCGTCGTTGTAGCTCGCGACCTGGCTCGGGAACATGTTCTGGCGGGCGTCCTGGTCGCCGCCGTCGCCGACGAAGCCCTGCTCGTCGCCGTAGTAGACGATCGGCCGGCCCCGGGTGAGGAAGTTGAGCGCCTGGGCCAGCTCGGCACGGGCGGTCAGCTCGGCGTCGTCGGCGCCGGGGTTGGCGTTGACGATGTCGAGGCCGATGCGGCCGATGTCGTGGTTGCCCGTGAACTTGACCAGCTCGTGGGCGTTGGAGTCGGCGTCGGTGAACCAGTCGTCGTCGGCGAAGACCTGGCGCAGCCGGTCGGTGTCCGTGGTGCCGGCGGCGAACTGCCGCGCGGCCGAGTCGAAGCCGAAGTCGAGCACGCCGGGGAACGGCAGCTCGGTCGTGAACCGGGACACGAACTCCGCGTCGGTGTCGAAGATCTCGCCGAACACGACGAACTCGGGGTCGTTCGCGTGCTCGAGGATCGCCGGGACGAAGGCCTCCCAGAACTCGTCGTTGACGTGCTTGACGGTGTCGACCCGGAAGCCGGCGATGTCGAAGGTGTCCATGATCGACGTGTGGATGTCGATCAGCCCGGTGACCACGTCGGGATGCTCGGTGAACAGGTCGTCGAGGCCGAAGAAGTCGCCGTACAGCGAGTTCTCGCCCGTGAAGGTCGAGTTCCCCCGGTTGTGGTAGTAGATCGGGTCGTTCAGCCAGGCCGGGTTCTTGGCGTCGGGATCGGTGACGACCGGCGTGTACGGGAAGCTCGTGGCGGCGTCGAGCGCGGGGAACGTGTCGCCTCCGGCGAAGTCCCGGTCGTCGAACACGTTGCCGTCGGCGTCGACGTAGGGCGCGTCGTCCTTCGACACGTAGCCGAACTCGCCCTCGGCGTAGGTGATGACGTCGCCGGTGTGGTTGAGGACGATGTCGAAGAACACGTCGATCCCGAGCGCGTCGGCCTGGGCGATGAGCGCCTGCATCTCGGCGTTGGTGCCCATGTGCGGGTCGATGATCGTGTAGTCGGTCTGCCAGTACCCGTGGTACGACGACGACGAGCCCTCGATCGTGCCGTCACCCTGCACCCAGCTGTTGGTGAACTGGGGCGTGACCCAGATGGCCGTCGCCCCTAGGCCGGCGATGTAGTCGAGGTTCGCCCGCAGCCCGGCGATGTCTCCGCCGTGGTGGTACGCCTTGTTGTCGGGCAGGAAGCCGTTGACGAGCGGGTCGCCCGAGGTGTCGCCGCCGGTGTCGTTCGACGGGTCGCCGTTCGCGAAGCGGTCCGGCATCACGAAGTAGATGACCTCGTCGGCGGCCGGCCGCAGGGGAGCGGTGACGAGCTCCTCGTCGCCCGGGTCGATGCCTCCACCGCCCGAGGTCGTGATCGTCGTGGCCTTCGAGGTGCTGTCCCAGGCGAACTCCACCGTCTGGCCGTCGGCCACGGCGAAGGTGAGGTTGTCGCCGTTCGCGACGCCGCCGACGCCGTAGTTCTCGTCCCAGGCCTGGTCGATCGCGACCTTCGCCTCGTAGTCACCGGCGGGCAGGCCGGCCGCGGTGAAGGTGTAGGTGCCGTCGCCGTCGGGGTCCTGGAGCCACGAGGCGAGGCAGTCGGGCAACCAGTCGTCGGCGCAGCCGAGCTCGGACTGGAAGCTCCCCGCCGCGGTGGCGATCTCGGACGTGACGTCGTCGGTGATCCAGTGCGTGTCGTGGGAGTAGAAGAAGCTGACGGCGGCGTCGGCGGCCAGCGACAGCGGGAGGTTCGCCCCGTCGGCGACGGCGTTGGCGCCGTAGTTCTCGTCCCAGCTGCCGTTCAGCGGCGCCTTGTACTCCCAGTCGCCGGCCGGGACATCGAACGTGGCGGACCAGACCCCGTCGGGTCGTTGCGTCAGTCCGGTGGCGGCGCAGTCGGGCTGCCAGTCGTCGGTGCAGCCGAGCTCGGCCTGCAGGCTGCCGGCCACGACGACGGCCGTCGGCTCCGACGTGTGGTCCGCCGAGGCCGGCATGACGGCCAGCAGCGGCAGTACCAGGAGCGCTGCGAGCAGCGCAGACGAACGACCCCACCGGCGTGTCATCGGTTGTCCCCTCCGAGCGACGAATGTCCCGTTGCCCGCCCACGCGTGAAAGCGCTTGCAACCTAGTGCAGTCGAAGGGTCCGCGGCCATCGGTCGATGGTCCTGGAGTGATGCTCTAGAGTGTCACTCCAATGGCCACCTCGACCCGGGACCGACTGCTCGACGCCGCCGCCCGCCGACTGGGCGAGCACGGCTACGCGACCTTCACCCTCGCCGCGGTCCGCGACGAGGTCGGGGTGTCGAACGGCAGCCTCTTCCACGCCTTCGGATCGAAGGCGGCGCTCGCCGCGGCGGTCTACGTCGAGGGCATGACCGACTACCAGCGCACGGCGATGGCGGCGCTCGAGCAGGACGACGCCGTGGCCGCGCTCCGCGCCTACGTCGCCGCCCACCTCGGATGGGTCGAGGCCCATGCGCCGCTCGCGCGCTTCCTGTTCGCCACGCTCCCCGACGAGGTGATGCGCGAGGTGGTGGAGCCCCTCTCCCAGCGCAACGCCGCCTTCTTCGCCGCGGTCGACCGGCTCCACACCGGCCTCGTCGACGCCGGCGCGATGGGCCCGCTCGACCGGTGGACCGCGCACGCGCTCAGCATCGGTCCGGCCCAGGAGCACTGCCGCCAGTGGAGCCGCGGCAGCGCTGCGCTCGCCCCGACCGCGCTCGCCGACGTCTTCGCCGACGCCGCCGTCGCCGCACTCGCCACCACCACCGATCCGGAGGGAACCGACCCATGACCGAGCAGCTCGTCACCTACCACCTCGCCGACGGGATCGCCGCCGTCACGATGGACGACGGCAAGGCCAACGTGATGTCGTTCGCCATGTTGACAGCGCTCCACGAGGCGCTCGACCGCGCCGAGGCCGACGAGGCCGTCGTGCTCCTCTCGGGCCGCGAGCGCATGTTCTCGGGCGGCTACGACACGGCCATGTTCGGTCGTCCCGCCGACGAGATCGTCCGCACCCTGCGAGCGGGCGGCGATCTCGTGCACCGGCTGCTCGGCTTCCCGACTCCGGTGGTCGCCGCCTGCACCGGGCACGCCATCGCGCAGGGAGCGTTCGTCCTCCTCGGCGCCGACGTCCGCATCGGCCCGACCGGCACGGCGAAGTTCGGCCTCAACGAGGTCATGATCGGCCTCACGATCCCGCACTACGGCATCGAGGCGGCCCGGCACCGGCTGAGCCCCGCCTGGTTCAACCGGGCCACGACGACGGGACCGCTCTTCGAGGCCGACGAGGCGCTGGCGGCCGGGTTCGTCGACCGCCTCGTCGAGCCGACCGACGTCCTCGCCGTCGCCCGCGCCGAGGCCGAGCGGCTGACCGGTGTGGACCTGACGGCCCACCGGGGCACGAAGCAGCGGGTGCGCGGCGCGCTGCTCGCGGAGATCCGCACGCTCCACGACGCCGAGTTCCCGGGCTGACCGCAAGCCGGTCCAGCCCGGTCAGAGCACGCCGTCGCGAACGGCGAGCACGGTGATCGTCGTGAAGATCGTCGCGTTCGCCGCGACGTGCACCAGCCACGGGAGGTGGATGCTGCCCGAGCGGTGCCGGACGACGCCGAGCACGGCGCCCCACCCTGCCGCCATGACCATGCCGAGCGGACCGCCCGGGACGCCGGCGAGGTGGATCGCGCCGAACGCCACCGACGAGCCGACGATGGCGACCGTCGGCCGATGGGTGACCTCGACGAGCAGCTCGTGCAGGACACCGCGGAACAGGACCTCCTCCACGGTCGGGTTGACGATCGCGAAGCCGACCCCCACCGCCGGGAGCGTCCACGTCGGCAGTTGATCGAGGCCCTCCGTCGCGGCCTCGAGGTCCGTGCGACCCGAGGCGATGAACGCGACCAGGGCCGCGGTCGTCGCCGGGACCGTGGCGATGGCGAGTGCGCTGGTGAGGCGGTCGGCGGTGCCCGGTTGGATCCAGCGCGGTGCCCGCACCCCGGCCCGCCCGAGTGCAGCGGCGGCGACCACCAGCCCGATCGCCTGGGGGATCGGCCAGACCACACCGAACGACAGCGCGCCGGCGAGGCCGACGCAGCCCCACGTCACCGCGGCGACGGCACCGCTGGAGCGGACACCGTCGCGACGGGCCCACCAGGCGGCGATGCCCAGCAGCGACAGGCCCGCGAGCGCGGCGAGCCATCCCGGCGCGAGGACGACGGCGACCGCGAGGACCACCGTCGCGGCGGCGGACGAACGTCGACGATCCACGGCCGTCAGGTCGGCGCGGCAGCCTCGATCGTGGCCTCGGCGACGGCCCGACGATCGCTGCCCCAGGGCAGCGGCATCAGGATCGGGTGGTCGACCCCGGCATCGCGGTACGACTGCACGAAGGTCGCGACCTCGTCGGCGTCGCCGATGAAGTCGATGTCGCGAACCATGCGATCGGAGATGGCGTTCACCATCGCCTCGCGGTCGCCGGCCGCCTTGGCCTCGTCGATCGCCTCCATCTCGTCGGCGTAGCCCGCGGCGGCGAACATCCGGGCGTAGCCGGGCGCCATCGCGTAGCCGAAGAGGTCCTTGCGGGCCGAGCCCACCCCCGTCTCCCAGTCGGTCACGCCGGCGTGGACGTAGGCGTGGACCTCGGCGTCGCCACCGTTCCGGACCTGCTCGACCGACCAACCGACGTGGGAGGCCGGCAGGTAGTTGAGCAGCACGACGTCGGCCAGCTCGCCACCGAGGCGCAACATGCCGGCGTTGAGCGCGGCGAGTCCGAGCCGGGGTCGACGCTCACCGAGGCGGACCCCGAGGCGGAAGCCGCGCACCGTCCAGAAGTCGCCCTCGAAGCTCACCTTCTCGCCGGAGAGCAGCTCGCGGACGAGGGTCAGGTACTCCCGCATGCGGGCCAGCGGTCGATCGAAGCCGTCCGCGCCGTGCCAGCGGCCGGCGACGGCGGGCGTCGAGATGCCGACACCGAGGATGACGTCCCGGTCGGGCCACGACGCCTGGAGCGTCGCGGCGCCCATGGCGGCGAGGGCGGGCGAGCGCGCCTGGATGGGCAGGACGCCCGATCCGAGGGTCACGGTCGGTGCGGCGGCGCCCGCTGCGGCGAGGAGCCCGAACGACTCGGTGCCGTTCGCCTCGGCCACCCAGAACGACGAGTAGCCCAGGTCCTCGGCCCGTCGGGCCAGCTCAGGGGCGGCGGGAACGCCGAGCGAGCCGAGGCTGGCGAAGGTCAGGCCGATCGATGCGGTCACAACAACGGAACGTAGTCGCGCCGGCGACACGGTCCCCCGGCCGAGCGCGGCTACGGTGTGCTCAACCGGCCGACCGGCCGGGTGCCCGGCAGGTCGGGCGAGGACTCGTTGCGGAGGCGCTGACTCGAATGACCGACACACGTGAGCTGACGGTGATCGCCGAAGCGCTCGAGATCATCGATGGCGCCCTGCAGTCGATGTCCGGCCGTGAGCTCGTGTCCAGCTCCGAGGTCGCCGACCTCTTGCTCGACATGCGTTCGGTCCTCAACACCGGCGACACCGCCGAGGTGCCCGGAGCCGGACCGGTCTGATCCGGCTGGCGCTGCTCGCCGCCTCCGTGCTCGGAGGTCTGGGCGCCTGCAGCGAATCGACGTCGCTCGGCGTCATCAACACCTGCCCGTTCGCCGTCGAGGTGCAGAACCCGCCCCTGCGCGCCGGGGAGTGGCGTGCGCTCGACGTCGGCGAGCGCGTCGGTGATCTCATCGGTGGCGATGAGGTCGAGCTGCTCGTCCGTCGTGGCCCCGACGGTCCCTCGATGAGCATGTCGGTGGCCGAGACCGACATCGACGACCTCGCCGCCGGCCCCTTCGGCCCCGAGGTGATCCTCACCGAACCGATCTGCGGGCTGTTGGCCGGCTAGCGGACTACACCGATGCACCCGCTCGTGCGTCTCTCCTGACGTGACGGATCTCGCCGACGGCGACGACGCGGCCCTGGCCGCGTTCTGCGACGCCCATCACGCCCGGCTCGTCGGGCTGCTGTTCCTGCGGGTCGGTGATCGGTACCTGGCGGAGGAGCTGGCACAGGACGCCCTCGTGCGCCTCGTGGAGCGGTGGGAACGGGTCCGCCACCTGGACGCACCCTGGCCGTGGCTGGTGAAGGTCGCGATGAACCTGTCGCGGAGTCGATGGCGACGTCGCGATGCGGAGCGCAGGGCACTGGCGCGCCTCGGTCCGCCCGACCGGGTCGAGGAGCTGGACTCCTCGTTGGCCGTGCTCGACCTCATCGGCCGGCTGCCCCCTCGGCAGGCGACGGCGGTCGTGCTGCGGCACTACGCGCTGCTGTCGGTGAGCGAGACGGCGGAGATCATGCGCTGTCGCCCGGGGACGGTGAAGGCGCTGAGCGCGCAGGGCCGTGGGCGGCTGCGGGAGCTCGTCGTGGAGGAGGTCGACGATGTCGGACGCTGAGCACGACGTCGAGCTGCTGCTCGACCGGGTGACCCCCGACGCGGTGCCCTCGATCGAGCTGCCGATCCTGCGCGGACGAGCGATGCGTCGCCGGCGACGACGGCGGCTCCTCCAGGCCGGCGCGCTCGGCGGGGTGCTGGTGCTCGCCGGCGTCGGTCTCGCCGTGGTCGCCGGCGATGACGCCGACGAGGTCGGGGTGGTCGACGACGATGGGCCGGCCACGACCTTCGGCCTGCCGTCGATCACCGAGGAGCTGGGCCTGGACCTGAGCACCGGGTTCGAGCACGTCTATCCGCCCGAGCTGGTCGGCGACGGCCAGGTCGACCCCTACCCGGACTCCAGGGCGGTCATCGCCGACTTCGCCCGGTGGGTGCTGCGCTGGTCCGAGGCCGTCGAGATCGAGGTGGCCGACGACGAGCGCGCCGAGGTGAGCGATCCCTCGACCGGCCGGTCCGTCATCGTGGAGCTCGGTCGGGACGCCGACGGGGGCTGGGTCGTCGTACGCGCCGGCGGTCCGCTCGCCATCGACCCCGGCTCGGGCGCGCCGGTCGTGGCACGCCCGGGCGGGACCGTCGCCGTGCTGGTCGCCTCCGCAGAGGCCGGCGGGTTCGGCGGCACCGGGACGGGGTTCGACACGACGCCCGGCGAACCGCTGGTCGTCGAGCGAGCCGGGCCGGTCG
Organism: Actinomycetota bacterium; assembly: GCA_039818945.1. Lineage (GTDB taxonomy): Bacteria > Actinomycetota > Acidimicrobiia > Acidimicrobiales > Poriferisodalaceae > JBCBSZ01. The sequence goes on along the minus strand of JBCBSZ010000030.1, from coordinate 42,001 downwards.
ACGATGCGGCGATCGTCGTCGCCGCGAGCTACGACGCGGACGGACGGGTGATCGAGATCGCGACCGCCCGCGACGAGGATCTGGAACCGCCTCCGCTCCGCTACCCGCTGCTCGTGCTCGACTCGATGCAGGTCAGTGGCGCATCGCTCGCACCGCAGCTCGAGTCCGGCGAGGGTGACCGCATCGTGGTCGGGACGTTCACCGACGACGCGACGTTCGACGAGCCGGTCGTGCTCTTCGTGTCGGCGACACCACCCTGGCCCGGCCAGGTCGCCGGTGAGCTCCAACCGTCGACGATGACGGTCGCCGGGTACGAGGCCGACGTGGTCGTGGATGACCTCTCGGGGACCCGCTTCCTCCAGACCGCCGTCGACGAGCTGTTCGTCCTCATCGAGGACCGTCCGTCCACGGAGACGATCCTCGAGTCGCTCGAGGTCGCCGCGGGAGCGACGGACGCCACGGCGCTCCGGATCCTGCCCGGCGGCCCGGATCAGATCCGCACCGTTGATCGGTCCGTCTACGGTGCCGAGCAGGGCGTCGTCCTGGTCAGCGGTCGCGGCGTCGGTGGTCGCAGCTTCAGCGTGATCGCCGACCGAGGTCCGTACCTCGGTCTCGACGGTCGCTTCCGACGTCTCGATCGCGGTGGAGCGCTCGGGGACGGCTGGGTCGGCGACCTCCCAGAGACCGAAGCGAGCGCCGCCTCCATCGTCGTGGCGTGGGAGGCGACCTGGGGTACCTGGCTCACCCTGAGCGCCACCGGATACTCCGAGAGCGAGGTCCTCGAGCTTGCCGGCGCGATCGAGCTCGTCGACCGCTCCGAGTGGGAGGCGGTGTACGGACCCTGAACCGTTCTGGCGTCAGGTCGTGGTGAGGATGCGGCGGCCCGAGACGAAGCGGTGGGCCCGGTGGATCCATCCGATGGGTTCGGCGAACATCAACGGGCAGGCCCCGTCCACCACCTCGATGCAGGCGTCGCGGCACCGGTCGATGGCCTCGGCGGACACCGCGCCCTCGCCGGCCCCGCGGTGCAGCCAGACGTGCGACACGCCGCGCTCGGCGCAGGCGTCGACGACCGGGATCGCCGCCTCCGCGCCGAGCATCACGAGCACCCGGTCGACGTGGTCGGGGAGGTCGGCCACCGAGCGGACGCAGGGGTCGCCCTCGATCGCGTCGGCGATCGGGTGCACGGGGACCATCTCCCGACCGCCGTCGCGAAGGTGGCAGTAGACCTGGTTGGCGAAGTGCTTGGGGTTCCTCGAGACCCCGACGACCGCGATCGGGTCGCCGGAGAGGAACTCGTCGATGGCGCTCCGGGTCGGCATGTCGCCCTCCCTGTTGGTCCTTCCCTCGATCCTCCCTCCGAGGCCCCGGCCGCACCAGAGCGGGAGGTCCCGATCCGGGCCGACCCGGACGGACCCGGAGGTGTCCCGGAGGCTCGTTCCGGGGTCCGCCCTGATGTGCGGATCGGCCTCCGGGCGGACGATGACGTCATGACGACCAGACCAGCTGCCACCCCGATCCTGTCCGCCCGCGGGGTGGTCAAGACCTACCGCACCGGCTCCGTCGCCGTGGAGGCGCTCCGCCACGTCGACCTCGACATCGCCGCCGGCGAGCTCGTCACGGTGATGGGCCCGTCCGGGAACGGCAAGACGACGCTGCTCAACTGCCTCTCCGGCCTCGACGACATCGACGCCGGCTCCGTGGTGATCGACGACGTCGACATCCACCGGCTCTCCGACGCCAAGCGCACGACCCACCGGGCGCAGCGGATGGGCTTCGTGTTCCAGAGCTTCAACCTCATCCCGGTCCTCACCGCCAGGGAGAACGTCGAGATCCCCCTCGGCGTGCTCGGCGTGAAGCCGGCCGCGGCCCGCCGCCGCGCCGAGGACATGCTCGGTCGCGTCGGACTCGGCTCCCGGGGCGACCACCGCCCGACCGAGCTCTCCGGCGGCGAGCAGCAGCGGGTGGCCATCGCCCGGGCGCTGGTCACCGAACCGGCCCTCGTGTGGGCCGACGAGCCGACCGGCAACCTCGACTCCGAGACGGCCGAGGCGATCGTCGAGCTGCTCCTCGAGGTGAACCGCGCCGGGCAGACGGTCGTGATCGTGACCCACGATGCGCAGCTCGGCGGACTCGGCCACCGCCTGGTCGAGGTCCGCGACGGTCGGATCGTCCACGCTGCCGTCCCGTCGGCCGTCGAGGCCGCCGTCGCCGGGGCGGTGCGGTCATGATCGTCCTCGTCGTCCTCGCCACGCTCCTGGTCGGGGTCGCCCTCCACGATCTCGTCCGCCGTCCCGTGCTGCGCCGGGTGGCGCTCCGGAACCTGACCCGACGCCGGGGCGAGGCCTCGCTCGTGGTCCTCGGCTCCGCGCTGGGCACCGCGATCATCGCCGGCGCCTTCGTCGTCGGCGACACGTTCGACAACTCCATCCGCGACATCGCCCGCACCGACCTCGGCCCGATCGATCAGGTCGTGGACGTCACCGATGTCGACCGGCTCGACGCCACGATCGCCGCCATCGAGGGCTCGACCCCGATCGAGGGCGTCGACGGTGTCGCCGGCGTCGTGCGGACCCAGGCCGCCCTGGCCACGACGGGTCCCGCTCCACTGGCCGAGCCCTCGGTCTCGATCGTCGAGGGCGACTTCGACGAGCTGCGAGCGCTCGGCGAGACCAGCTCCGGCCTCGTTGCAGCCGGTACCACGCCGACCGTCGGTGAGCTGGTCCTGGTCGACGACGTCGCCGACGAGCTCGAGCTCGACGAGGGCGACGACGTCGTCCTGCACGCCTACGGCGTCGAGACCCCGCTGACGGTCCGCACGATCGTCCCGCACGTCGGCATCGCCGGACAGGGCGAGGCGTTCATCGCGCCCGGCACCCTGACCGAGCTGGCCGCCCGCGGCCCACCCGAGGGCACGCCGCCCGCCGGCGAGGTGTGGGTCTCGCTCGTGGGTGACGTCTTCGATGCCGACGAGTTCGTCGACCCCGCCTCGGCGGCCATCGACGAGCGGCTCGACGCCGCCGGTCTGGCCTTCGAGCAGTCCTCGGCCAAGCAGTCGCTGCTCGACGAGGCCCAGGAGGAGGGTGACGAGCTGACCTCGATCTTCACCGCCATCGGCGGCTTCAGCGTGCTCGCCGGCGTGCTGCTGCTGGTCAACCTCTTCGTCATGCTGGCCGAGGAGCGGAAGGTGTCCCTCGGCGTCCTCCGGGCCGTCGGGTGGCGGCGGGGCCACCTCGTCCGCGGCTTCGTCCTCGAGGGTGCCGCCTACGCCGCCATCGCTGCCGCCGTCGGCGCGGCGATGGGGATCGGTGTCGGCTGGGTCCTCATCCGGGTCACCTCGGCGATCTTCGCGTCGACCGGGACCGACCTCACCCTGCAGCTCGCGATCGAGCCCGCCTCGCTGCTCACCGCGGCGCTCGCCGGGCTCGTCATCTCGCTCGTCGTGATCTGGCTGACCTCGTGGCGGATCAGCCGCCTCGGCATCATCCGGGCGCTGCGCGACCTGCCCGAGCCGACCTCGCAGCGAGGAGCGCTGGTCGTCAGCTCGCTCGGTGCGCTCGGGATCGCTGCCGGGCTGGCGCTGACGTTCGGCCCCGGTGCCGGCGGGAGCGCCGAGCTCCTGCTCGTCGGCGTGCCGATCGCGCTGTTCAGCCTGCTCGTCGTGCTCAACCGGTTCGTCTCGACCCGCTGGGCGAACATCGGCATCGGCCTCGCGGTGATCGGCTGGAGCGTGGCCGCCTTCGGGCTCTACTCCGACGTCCTGAACGATCCGCCGATCTCGGCCTTCCTGCTCCAGGGCGTCCTGATGGTGACCGGTGCGGTGGCCATCGCCTCGACGATGGGCCCGGCCTGGGCCCGGCTGGCCTCCCGCTTCGGTGCCGACGATCCGGCGACGAAGCTCGGCCTCGCCTACCCGGTCGCCCGGCGTTTCCGGACGGGTGTCTCGCTGGCGATGTTCTCGCTGATCGTGTTCAGCCTCACCTTCATGGCCGTCCTGAACCGGTCGTTCGGCGACCAGACCGACGCCTTCGTCGCCGACGCCTCCGGCGGGTTCGACGCCGTCGTCGACTCCAACCCGGCCGACCCGCTCGGGATCGCCGACCTCGACGCCGACTCGTCGGTCACCGACACCGTCGAGGTCAGCTGGGGCATCGTGCCCTTCTCGACCGATCTGGTCCCGGAGACGCTCGACGACCCGGAGCGGTGGTCGGTCACCGGCATCGACGACTCGTTCACGTCGCTCGGCGGCGCGCCGGTCCTCATCGATCGGGCCGACCGGTACGACTCCGACGTCGCCGCCTTCGACGGGCTCGCGGCGGCCGACGACGAGGTGATCATCTCGCAGTGGTTCCTCGAAGAGGACGCCCAGGTGCGGAACCCGGCGGCGGGCGACACGGTCGGCCTGGTCCTCGAGGACGGGACCGTCCAGTCGCTCACGGTCGTCGGGATCGTCGAGAACGACATCCCCTTCGCCGGCGCCTACGTCTCCCGGGACCTCGTCGATCGCGGCCTGGCCGAGACCACGTGGCCCCGGCACTACGTCACCTTCGACGGTGACGTCGACGCCGCGGCGACGGCGCTCGACGGCCGCTTCGTCGAGAACGGCACCGAGGTCAGCACCTTCGCCTCGATCGTGCGGGACGAGGTCCGCCTCCAGCAGGGCTTCTTCGACCTGCTCTCCGGCTACCTGGCGCTCGGTCTGGTCATCGGGGTCGCCGGGCTCGGCGTCGTGATGGTCCGGGCCGTGCGCGAGCGTCGGGCGCAGGTGGGCATGCTCCGCTCGATGGGCCTGCCCGCCGGTGGAGTCGGCCGCTGGTTCGTGACCGAGGCCGGCTTCGTGGCCCTCCAGGGCATCGGTGCCGGGGTGCTCCTCGGTCTGGCGTCGAGCTACCAGCTCCTGACCCGCACGAGCACCTTCGAGATCGACCTCGACTTCGCCGTGCCGGTCACGGCCCTGAGCGTCATCGTCCTCGTGCCGTTGGTCGCCGCCGGCCTCGCCGCCGCCGTCCCGGCGGTGCGGGCGGCCCGCCTCCGGCCGTCGGAGGCGCTGCGCCTCACCAGCTGAGATCCGCCGGCTCGTGCCCGGGTCCGCATCGGCCGCCCCGATGTCGGATCCGGGCTCCGGCGCGTCGTGACAAGGTGGTCGCCGTGGACGATGCCGGCCTGCCGATCGTGGGGGTCCGTCTGGCGGAGGGGCGGTCCGGATCGACGCTGCTCATGGGTCTGCTCGCGACGTCCGAGCGGATCGTGTTCGACGATCGCTACCCGGCCGAGTACCGCTTCGTCTCCTACTTCGCTCGCGTGGCCGAGGCCATGACCGAGCCGTTCGACGAGCGACGCCATCCGGGGGTGACACCGTTCTTCTTCGGGCCGGAGCCGCTGTGGGGGCCGATCCCCTTCGAGACCGAGGTGGTGGAGCTCACGGCCCTGCGCCGGAGCCTGCTCCGACAGATGTGGGTCGCGTGGAGCGGGCAGGCTCGTGCCGCCCGCCCGGCCGCCGAGCTGTACGCCGAGAAGTTGGCCGTCGACGTGCGCGAGCTGGTCGACGCCGGGCTGCCCGTGCGGGCGATCGATCTGGTGCGCGATCCCCGCGACGTGCTGGCGTCGATCCGGTCCTTCACCGACCGAGGAGTCGATGGCTTCGGTCGCGAGGGCGTCGTCGACGAGCAGGAGTACCTCCATCGCTTCCTGGCCACGTTCGAGCGGGGCCTCACCGCGATGCTCGACCCGGAGCCGGCGTCGACCGGCTCGTCGTGCGCTACGAGGACCTGGTCACCGACCTGCCGGCGGCCGCAGCACGCCTGGGTGGCTGGCTCGGCGTCGAGCTCGACCCCGAGCGCGCCGAGGCGAGTTGGGCCGACCATCGGCACCACACGACGTCGCGGTCGCCCGCGGCGTCGATCGGCCGCTGGCGACGGGACCTCGCCGACGAGGAGGCCGGGCTGATCGCCGAGCGCCTCGGTCCGCTGCTGGCCCGCCTCGGCGAGCGCTGAGCGTCCAGCCGCTCCGGCTCAGTCGGCGCCGAGGGCGAGGAGCTGGGCGTAGGCGTCGGCGAGGCAGTCGCGGAGGCCGGTGGGGTCCTCGACGGCGGCCGGGTCGCAGAACAGACCCATGTCCAGGCTCCCGTTGTAGGACATGGTCGTGAGGTTGAACGCCGTGCCGGCGACCGGCCCCATGATGATGTTCTGGAGCACCTCGCCGCCCGACACGTAGATCGGACGCGGCGCGCCGCGCAGGTTCGAGGTGGCGAAGTCGAGCGTGCCGGCGCGGTCGCGAGCCATCCTCGTCACGACCGACGTCGGCAGCATGTTGGCCACTCGGGCCAGTGAGCCCAGGCTGGCCGAGCTGCCACCGGAGATGCTGGCCTTCTTGTCCTCGATGAGCTGGCGGATCGTCTCGAACAGCTCCGGCAGCGGGACCTGACGGGCCGGGACCCGCACCGGGGTCGGTGTGAAGGCGTTGCCGCCCTTGGTCGAGCGGGTGCGCGTGCTGATCACGAAGCTCACGTTGAGCTCGTCGAGCACGACCCCCCGCTTGGCGTGGTACTCGATGGCGCCAGCGACGGCCCCGATGACGAACACGTCGTTGATCGTCCCGCCGAGGCGATTGCCGGCGGCCTTGGCTCCGTCGAGCGGGATCGACAGCTCCTCGAGGTGGCGATGCCGTGACCGCTCGCTCCACAGCGGGGAGCCGGGCCGCTCCTCCTCGCCGAAGCCGAGGTTGTCGAAGATCGACTTCGCCTGCCCGACGGCCTTCTCACCGAGCTCGACCGGACGGTCCACGTCGGCGCCCCACCCGGCGACCTCGCCGACGACCTTCCTCGTCAGATCGAGCTGGCGGCGCAAGAGATCACCGGCCACGCCGAGCGCCGAGCCGGCCGCGTCGACGGCACCATTCCCTCCCTGCTCCTGCTCGTCGCCGTCATCCTCCGCCCGGGCGGCCGCCGCGGCTGCGGCCTCGCGGACGATCCGGTCGAGGTCGACCTCGTCGGGCGTCTCCGTCTCCCGCTCGAACTCCATGTAGCGCTCGGACAGGCGGATCGCGGTCTTGCCGTCGGCGATCGTGTGGTGAAGCTTGCTGAAGAGCGCACCGCGGCCATCCTCGAGCCCGTCGATCACGTAGAACACCCACAGGGGCCGGGTGCGATCGAGCGGGTCCTCGTACAGGTGGGTGCAGAGGTCCATCAGCTGCCGGACGGTGCCCGGCGCCGGCAGCGCGATGTGGCGCACGTGGTGGTCGAGCTCGAAGTCCTCGTCGGGGACCCAGGACGGCGGGCTCAGCCGACCGAGGCCGGGCTGGACGCGCTCGCGCAGCCGGGGGGTCTCCGCGACGGCGGCCGCGAGCCGGCGGCGGAAGCCGTCGAAGTCGATCGGCTGGTCGAGGATCGTCGCCATCGCCCCGCTCGGGTTGAGCCACGGGTCCTTCTCGACGTTCCACATGAGCGCCTCGGCGTCGGACATCTGCTGCTCGAGATGGACGGTGCGATGACGCTGCTCGGTGTCGCTCATCCCCGCAGTCTCTCGCACGGGAGCGCCGCTTGGGGCAACGATGGGGACATGGAACGAGCGCACAGCGGCCGGTGGTTCGAGGAGCTGACCGTCGGCACGGTCATCCAGCACGCGATCCGGCGGACGATCACCGAGTCGGACAACGTCTCGTTCACGACGATGACGATGAACCCGGCCTGGTTGCACCTCGACTTCGACTACGCCGAGACCGAGACCGAGTTCGGCCAGCCGCTCGTGAACTCGCTGCTGACGCTGTCGATGACGATCGGCATCAGCGTGCACGAGACGACGCTCGGGACGACCGTCGCCAATCTCGGCTTCGGCGAGATCGCCTTCCCCGAGCCGGTGTTCCACGGCGACACGATCCGGGTGGAGAGCGAGGTGACCGCGGCGCGCGAGTCCTCGTCCCGGCCGAACCAGGGCATCACCACGTTCGAGCATCGCACCTTCAACCAGCGTCACGAGCTGGTCTGCCGGGTGGTCCGTCAGGCGCTCATGCTCAAACGTCCGGCGTCGCCGCCTCGATGATCGCTCTCGCCTGCGCCGCGAGGGGCTCGTCGACCATCTGGCCGTCGAAGGCGATCGCGCCCAGGCCCTGGGCCTTGGCCTCGTCGTAGGCGGTGAGCATCCGCTGGGCCCGGTCGACCTCCTCGGCCGACGGGACGAAGCCGGCGTTGGCCAGCGCCACCTGCGCCGGGTGGATGCAGAGCTTGCCCCGGAACCCCATCGCCCGCGCCTCGGCGGTCTCGGCGGTGAAGCGGTCGTCGTCGCGGAAGTCGGCGACGATCTGGTCGAGCGTCGGCACGCCGGCGAGCCGGCCGGCGATCGCCACCTGCGCCCGCGGCACGGCCACCTCGGCGTTCCCGACCGTCCGCACGCCGCCGAGGTCGGCGACGTAGTCCTCGGCCCCGAAGTAGGCACCGGCGGAGCGGGGGTGGGTGAGCAGTTGGCGGGCATCGGCGACGCCGAGCACCGTCTCCAACCCCAGCACGACCGGGAGGTCCGGGTGGCCGGCGTCGTCGAGCGCGGCGCCGATCGTGTCGAGCTGCCCCACCGTCTCCACCTTGGGGACGACGACGCCGTCGAGCCCGTCGCCGAGCGCCCCGCACACGTCGTCGGCGAACCACTCGGTGGGCACGGCGTTGATCCGCACGAACACCAGCGGGCCCTCGCCGGCCAGCTCGCGCGCCGCCTCGCGGGCGGTGGCGCGGGCCTCGACCTTCGCGTCCGGCGGGGTGGCGTCCTCGCAGTCGATGACGATGCCGTCGGCGCCGGACCGCGGGCCCTTGGCGATCAGGTCGGGTCGGACGGCCGGTGCGAACAGCAGCGACCGCAGCCGCCCGATCGCGGCCACCTCAGGCCCCGATGTAGGAGCGCTTGGCGACCTCTTCGAGCATGACCTCGGTGGCGCCGCCGCCGATCGGGAGGATGCGTGCGTCGCGGCTCATCCGCTCGACCGGGGTCTCGGTCATGTAGCCGAGGCCGCCGTGGAACTGGACGCAGTCGTACATGACCTGGTTGACGACCTCGGCGCCGAACGCCTTGACGCCCGACATCTCCTTGACGTTGTCGGCGCCCTGATCGTGGAGCCAGGCGGCGTGGTACATCGACGCCCGCACGGCGTCCACCTTGGCCTGGTGCATGGCGAGACGCTGCCGGATCGCGCCGAGGTCGTACAGCGTGGAGCCGAACGCCGGCCGGTTCTGGGTGTGCTCGAGGGTGATGTCGATGGCCCGCTGCGCGGCGCCGATGCCCATGCCGATGAGGACCATCCGCTCGTTCTGGAAGTTCTTCATCGTCTCGTAGAATCCGCGGTGCTCGTGACCGAGGAGGCGGCGCTCGGGGACCCACACGTCGTCGAGCACCAGCTCGGCGGTGTCGGAGCACCGCCAGCCGGTCTTGTCGAGCTTCTTCGCCACCGAGAAGCCCTCGGTGCCGGCATCGACGAGGAACATCGAGATGCCGTACTTGTTCCCCGGGTCGGTCCTGGCGGCGACGATCGTCAGGTCGCCGTACACCGCGTTGGTGATGTAGGTCTTCGCCCCGTTGATGCGCCAGCCGTCGCCGTCGCGCACGGCCGTGGTACGGATGCCGGCGACGTCCGACCCGGCATCGGGTTCGGTCACGCCGATCGAGAGGATCGTCTCGCCGGCGAGGATGCCGGGCAGGTAGGTGGCGAACTGCTCGTCGTTGCCGGAGTTGACGAGGTGGGGGAGCGCCATGTCGGTGTGCACGAGCACGGTGACGTCGAAGCCGCCGTAGGTCGAGGAGCCCAGCGCCTCGGAGAACACCGCCGACGCGAGCATCCCGAGGCCGAGGCCGCCGTGCTGCTCGGGCACCCGCAGGCTGAACATGCCGAGCTCCCCCATCTGCCGCAGGACCTCACGGGGCACCTTGCCGGCCTGCTCCCAGGCGTCGGCGTGGGGGACGACCTCCTTGGAGACAAACTCGACGGTCTGCTCGTAGATCGCCTCGAGCTCGTCGGTCATGTAGGCGTTGCGGAGGGTCATGGGGAGGGCTCCTCATCGGCGGTCTGGGTGGCGTGGAAGGTCACGAGGATCTGGTTCGAGGCGAGCTGGTCGCCGACGGCGACGCGCACCTCGTCGACCGTGCCGGGGCCGGCGGCGGCGAGCGAGTGCAGCATCTTCATCGCCTCGACGACGACGAGGACCTGCCCGCCGGCGACGACATCGCCCGGCGAGGCGCTGACCTCGGTCACGACGGCGGGGAAGGGGGCGACGATCGCACCGGCGTGGCCGTGGCCGGCGTCGGCCGCGGGCGCCCAGTGCTCGCTGCGGGTCGGGACGTCGAAGGCGTGGGTGTGCCCGTCGACGGCCACGGCCACGCGGCGGTGCTCGACGTCGACGGCCACCGGGTGACGGCTCGTCACGCCGTCGCGGTCGACGACGAGCTGGGAGCCGTCGATCCGGGCGCTGGCGTCGGCGACGACCTCGTGCGCGACGCCGGCGGCGTCGACGAGCACGACCGGGCGGGTCGGATGGTGGGGCACCACTCGGAACGAGCCCAGGGCACCCCACGGGCCGTCGGCGGCGTCGCCGTGTCGCGTGGTCTCCCACGCCAGCGCGGCGAGCTGGGCCGCGGGAGCGACGTCGGCCGGCCCGGGGAGCTCGGCCTCGTCGAGGAACCGGGTCGTGATGCGGCCTTCGACGACCGGCGGCTGGTCGACGAGCCACCGGTGGAAACCGGCGTTGGTGGTGACCCCGGCGACGAGGAGCTGGTCGAGCGCTGCGGCCAGGCGGCGACGGGCCGATGCCCGGTCGGGGCCGCCGACCACGAGCTTGGCGACCATCGAGTCGTAGTGCGGGGTGATCTCCGAGCCGGCGCCGATGCCGCTGTCCCAGCGCACGCCCGGCGGGACCTGCAGCGCGGTGACGGTGCCGATCTGCGGGGCGAAGCCGACGGCGGCGTCCTCGGCGTTGATGCGGGCCTCGAAGGCGTGGCCGGTCAGCGTCACGTCGTCCGGCGCCACTTGCAGCGGCTCGCCGTCGGCCACGCGGAGCTGGAGCTCGACGAGGTCGAGGCCGGTCACGTGCTCGGTGACCGGGTGCTCGACCTGGAGCCGGGTGTTCATCTCGAGGAAGAAGTAGTCGCCGGTCTCGTCGTCGACGACGTACTCGACCGTCCCGGCCGAGTCGTAGCCGATCGATGCCGCCAGCTGCGCGGCCGAGGCGCGCAGGCCGTGGCGGGTGGCGTCGGGCAGGTTCGGGGCCGGGGCCTCCTCGAGCACCTTCTGGTAGCGGCGCTGGACCGAGCACTCCCGGGTACCGAGCTCGATGACCGTGCCGTGGCGGTCGCCGACGATCTGCACCTCGACGTGACGGGGCCGCTGGATGTAGCGCTCGACGATCATCGCCCCGTCGCCGAAGGAGCGCTGGGCCTCGGTGGTCGCCTCGCTCAGGGCGGCGGCGAACCCGTCGGGCTCGTGCACGATGCGGATGCCCTTGCCGCCACCCCCCGCAGCGGCCTTGACCAGCACGGGGAAGCCGATGCGCTCGGCGGCGGCGGCGAGGTCGGTGGGGTCCTGTGACTCGTCGAACCCGGGGATGATCGGGACACCGGCCGCCGAGGCGAGGCGACGGGCCTCGATCTTCGAACCCATGCGCTCGATGGCGTCGGGGTTCGGACCGATCCAGGTCAGCCCGGCGTCGATGACCGCCCGGGCGAAGGCGGCGTTCTCCGAGAGGAAGCCGTAGCCGGGGTGCACGGCGGTGGCGCCGGTCCGCTCGGCGGCTGCGAGCAGCGCGTCGGCCGACAGGTACGACTCGGCGAGGTCGGCCGGGCCGAGGCGGGTGGAGACCGTGGCCTCGGCGACGAACGGCGCGTCGGCGTCGGGGTCGGCGTAGGCCGCGACCGTCTCGTGGCCCAGGCGGTGGGCGGTCCGGATGACGCGGCGGGCGATCTCGCCCCGGTTGGCGATGAGGATGCGCATGGTCGTCGTCACATCCGGTAGACGAGGCCGGGCCCGGGGGCCGGCTCGTCCTGTCGTGCGGCGAGGCCGAAGCACAGGCCGAGCGCGTCGCGGGTGTCGAGCGGGTCGATGAGGCCGTCGTCCCAGAGGCGGGAGGTGGCGTAGTAGGGGTCGGACTGGCGCTCGTACTGGTCGGCGACCTCGGCCCGCAGCGCCGCCACCTGCTCGTCGGTGGTCTGGTCGCCCTTCATGCCGGCGAGGCGGATGTCGACCAGCACGGTCTGGGCGGTCTCGGCCGACATCGTGGCGATGCGGGAGTTGGGCCAGGCGAACAGGAAGCGAGGCCGGAACCCCCGCCCACACATGCCGTAGTTGCCCGCCCCGTAGGAGCCGCCGATCAGGACGGTGTACTTCGGCACGGTGGCGTTGGCGACCGCCGCCACCATCTTCGCCCCGTTCTTGGCGATGCCCCCGACCTCGGAGTCGCGGCCGACCATGTAGCCGGAGGTGTTCTGGAGGAACAGCAGCTTCACCCGTCGCTGCTCGCACAGCTCGATGAAGTGCGTGGCCTTCAGGGCGGACTCGCTGAAGATGATCCCGTTGTTGGCGATGATGCCGACCCGGTGCCCCCAGATGCGGGCGAAGCCGCAGACGATCGAGTCGCCCCACTCCGGCTTGAACGGCGAGAAGCGGGAGCCGTCGACGAGGCGGGCGATGATCTCGGTGGCGTCGAAGGGGATGCGGTCGTCGGCGCTGACGATCCCGTAGAGCTCGGCCGGGTCGTAGGCCGGCGGCTCGGGCTCGGCCCAGTCCGCCCACGGCTGGCGGTCGGTGACCCGGCGCTGGTTGTGGGCCTCGCACAGCTCGCGGAGCTTGCCGTAGGCCTCCTGCTCGGAGTCGGCCAGGAAGTCGCTGACGCCGGACTCCCGGGTGTGCAGCTCGGCGCCGCCGAGGTCGTCCGGTTCGATGATCTCGCCCAGGGCGGCCTTCACGATCGGCGGCCCGCCGAGGAAGATCCGGCCGATGCCCTCGACCATGATCACCTCGTCGCTCAGCGCCGGGACGTAGGCGCCGCCGGCGGTGCAACCGCCGAGCACCACCGACACCTGGGGCAGCCCCTGGGCGGACAGCCGGGCCTGGCGGTAGAAGCTGCCGCCGAAGTGGTCCTTGTCGGGGAAGATGTCGTCCTGGAGCGGGAGGAACGCCCCGCCCGAGTCGACGAGGTAGATGACGCCGAGGTCGTTCTCCTCGGCGATCTCCTGGGCCCGGACGTGCTGCTTGATCGCCACCGGCACGAGCGAGCCGCCCTTGACCGTGGCGTCGTTGGCGATGAACACGTAGGGGACGCCGTGCACGACGCCGATGCCGGTGACCATGCCGGCGCCCGGGACCTCGTCGTCGTACTGGCCGTAGCCGCTGAGGGTGGACAGCTCGAGGAACGGCGTGCCGTCGTCGATCACGGCGTCGATGCGGTCGCGAACCATCAGCTTGCCCCGTGCGAGGTGGCGCTCGATGCTGCGCTCCCGACCGGGACCGCCGTCGATCGCCCACCGCTGCCGTTCCCGGAGGGTCTCGACGAGCTGCTCGTAGGCGGCCCGGTTCTCGGCGAACGCGGCCGAGCCGGCGTCGATGCGGCTCTGGATGGGGTTCATGTCGCGGCTCCGGACCAGAACTGCTCGGTGATGGCCTCGGCGAGCTCGTCGAGGTTCCGGCGACCGTCCGGGTCGAACCACTCGACGGTCGAGTTCATCGCCCCGAAGAGGATGAGGCGGGTCGTGGTGACGTGGAGGTCGGGCCGGAGGTCGCCCTCGGCCATCAGGTCGTGGAGGAGCTCGGTCCACAGCGACTCGTAGGCGTCGCGCCGCTCGATGGCGGCCGTCCTCACCTCCGGCGGTGCCGTGTGGAAGGCCGTCACGTGGGCCGCCGTGTAGGGCCCGTGCTCGAACAGCGAGGCGAGGTGGGCCCGCACGTGGTGGCGCAACGTCGTGCGCCCGTCGTGGCCGACGCTGCCCTCGGCGGCGTCGGCGAAGGCCGCCTCCATCACGTCGATGCCGCGGGCGAGGACGGCGTCGAAGAGCTCGTCCTTGGAGGCGTAGTGGTAGTAGACCGATCCGGCCTTGATCCCCGCCGCCGTCGCGATCTGGCGCAGCGTGGTGGCGGCGTAGCCCTGGTCGACGAAGAGCCGCGCGGCCTCGTCGAGGATCCGCCGCCGGCCCTCGGACTCGCTGGTGTCCGACGTCGCCTCGGCCCCCGCTGCCTCCAACACGGGCTCGACCCTACCTAACGAACGTTAGACAGGCAACCTGGTTCACCGGCCGTCGAGCGGTGCCTCGTAGCGTTCGGCGAGCTCGGTGAGCTGGCGGATGCACGCCGACAACGCCTCGTCGCTGTGCTCTCCCCACCAACCGATCGGGACGAGGGCGGCGACGACAGCCGTCCGACGGTCGGTGCGACGCGCAACGACGTGTCGTCCTGCGCCGACGTCCGATGAGGTGAACCCGGTGATGGAGTCCCACGCGACCGTCCGGCGCAACGGTCCTGCGCGGCGCACGCCGTGAGGCGTCGCAATCACGGCGTGCCCGAGAGCCAAGTACGCAGCGAGGCCGCCCGACAGCAGCGTGAGGCCGATCAGGCCCAGCGTCGACCCGATCGGCGGCCGTTCGACGAGGAGGAGGCCCAGCCAGAGGAAGGCCATGCTCCCGAAGCAGACCACCCACGCCGAAGCGCTGCGCAGCGACGTCAGGACGACGACTCGCTGGTCGCTGCTCACCTCTCGGTTCCTTCGGTCAGCCGGCGTCGCTGCGGTACGAGGACACCGGGCGAGACGGAGCACTCATCTGGTCGCGTCGATGTACGAGTGCTCGACGCCCGAGCAGGCGATCGCCTGATGCTCGTTGGATCTAGCCGGCATCGTCTTCTCGGCCGCCGAGCACCGCGCCGGCGACTTCCTCGACGAGGTACTGCGTCGCCGGCCGAATTGGCTGCGCCGGGTAGGCCACGGCGACGTCCTCCAGCGCCTCGGACGCCGAGCCGTAGCCGCACTCGCGGAACAGCACGAGCAGGTCCTCTTCGTCTGCTTCCCGCGCCGCCAGTGACTTGAGTGTGAAGAGGTATCGGGGTGACGCGACCCGCACCGTGAGCCCAGGTCGCTCGTAGGCGACCGAGGCCGACGGGTCGGGTCCTGGCAGGAAGCTCTTCACCCCGTCGTTCAGCCAGTCCCCGGGCAGGTCGAGGGTCGACTCAGCCGCGACCTCGCTAGCAAGCTGGTAGACGATCTCCTTGGGCTCGAAGACGGCGTCGAGATCCTTCGTCGCTCTGGTCGTGCTGTACGCCAGCGCCATGGCAGCTCCTCCGACGACGAACAGCTCGGCGCGAACGCCGCGCTGCTCGCACTTGGCCGCGAGCGCGTCGAAGAGCGCGACCAATGCCGTGCGGTCGAGATCGACCGTCATACGTTGACGAGGGAGTCGCGTCCGATGAACACCCCGTGAGCTGAGATCGTCGGTGGAGTGTTGACGAAGGCCGTCGGATGCATCGACTCGAACCTCGTGACGAACCACCAGGTGTCGAGGGTGCGCCACGGGTCGCGGACCCAGGGTGGGACGTCGAGCTGGTGTCGCCAGGCGATGTCCTCAGCGACGCCTGCGATCAGGGCGTCCCACCGCGCGTCGCCGGTCGGATCGGGCGGGTCGGCGATCGCGGCCGCTCGCTCGTTCGAGCGCTCTGCGTCTGCGATGAACTGGCGTACCCACCGAAGCATCTGTCCCCGCGTCTCGGCGCGCTGGATCCCGTCGGCGACGAGTTCTGCGAGGGAGTGCGCGGTGAGCGCCATGCGATCGACGATAACGAAGTGCTCTTCACGGGGCATCGACGTACCTGTGCTCGACGCCGAAGCGGCCGAACGTGCGTTGGGCTCGTAGGGCGTCGCTTCGCTCAGCGCTGCTCAGCGTCGCGCCACCGTTGGATGTCGGCGTTGTTGGTGGTCACGCCGTCAGCCGCCTCGATGACCGGCCAGCGGTCGACCTCGGTGAAGCGACGGGTCCGGGGCGCAGAGTCCGATTCGACGCCCCGGTGGGCGCTCAGCGCGGCAGACGGCGGAGCACCGTGGTCGCCAGGCGGCCGAGGCCGAGGCCGATGACGATGCCGCCCACGACGTCGGAGGCGTGGTGGATGCCGACCCACGCCCTCGTCCAGGCCACCGCCGTGGCCAGGAGGTACCAGGCCGGTCGTCCGGCGGGGCGGTGGTGGGTGAGCACCGCGGCGGCGGTGAACGCCGAGGTTGCGTGACCGGACGGGAAGCTCGAGGTGAGCGGCGTCCGGAGCTGGTGGGGATGGTCTCGCTCAGCCGGACGGGGGCGTCGGAACAGCGACTTGACCGGCCCGTTCACCAGCGCCGACTCGATGCCGAGCACCACCGACATCTCCACGACCTCTCGGCGACCACCACCGCCCGGCAGGTGCGCCGAGGCGGCGCCGAGCGCGTGCCACAGCCGCGAGTGGTTGGCCGCCTCGGACAGCCCGTAGGCGACGCGGTCGAGCGGCCCGCCCCGGACCCGGTCGAGCGCCTCGTCGACGGCAGCGTCGATGGCGTCGACCCGGGCGACGAGCTCGCCGAGGTTCACTCCGGGCGACGGGCGTCGGGGTTGGCCGCCGAGATGGCCCACGCCGCAGCGGGGTCGCCGTCGAAGGCCGGGCAGTAGGCCTGGAACGAGCACCAGTCGCACAGCCGGCTCTGCTTGGGGCGGAAGTCGGCCCGCTCGCAGGCCCGTTCGATCGCTTGCCACAGGGCACCGACCTTGATGTCGAGGCCCCGGACCTGACGATCGTTCGGCTCGGTCGAGATGGCGACCGGGTCCTTGAGGTAGAGCAGCTGGATGCGGGAGGGGCGCACCCCGAAGACCTGCTCGACCATCGCCGAGTACACCGTGACGCCGAGCATGCGCTGCTGCTCGCTGAACTGCGACGGCGAGCGGCCGGTCTTGTAGTCGGTGACCACGAGGGTGCCGTCGGGGGCCAGGTCGAGTCGGTCGATCACGCCGCGGATGCGAGCGCCGCCGATCGTCGCCTCGAGCCGCAGCTCGAGCCCGACCGCCCGGATCTCGTTCGGGTCCTCCAGGGCGAAGTAGCGGGCGACGAGGTCGGCGGCCCGATCGCGGGTCTCGTCGTGGTCGTCGCCTCCGAGGCCGAGCACGTCGCCGTCCGGCGAGCCCAGGGCCGCCTCGATGGCGGCGTCGAGGTCGACCAGCGCGGCGTCGAGCGAGCGCTCGCCGACAGGTCGGAGGAACAGCAGCTCCAGCGCGTGGTGGACGAGCGTGCCGAGCGCAGCCGGTGCCGACGGCGGCTCGGGCAGCTTGTCGATGGAGGAGTAGCGGAACGCGAGGCCGCAGTCCCGGAACGCCGAGATGCGCGACGGCGAGAGGCCGGTCGGCGTCGGCAGCCGCTCGGGCAGCGCCGTGGCGGGAGCGGAGGGCGACTCGAGCTCGACGGCGGCCATGGCATCGAGGTTAGGCGGCGGCTGTGGCACCGGCGGGGATCACCCGACGGCGTCGGCGACGGCCTCGGCGACCGCCGCCGGATCCTCGAGCGGAGCCATGTGGGTCAGCTCGTCGAGGCGCAGCAGGGTCGCTCCGGGCACGCGCTCGGCGAGCAGCGGCACGAGCTGGGCCGGCCGCCCGCCGTCACCGCTCATCGCCAGCACGAGCGGCACGTCGAGCTCGTCGAGGCGATCCCAGGCGTCGTGGCCGTGGTGCTCGTAGACCTGGGCCTCGATCTCGCCCCGGCACTTGAGGATGACCGAGCCGTCGGGCCGGTCGCTGAAGCCGTGTTCGACGTAGCCGTGCAGCGCCGCCGGGTCGGCGTTCGCGAAGGGTCCCTTGCCGAGGTAGTTGTCGAACGCCTCGTCGCGCGACGCGAACACCTCGCGGCGCTTGCGGGCCCCCGGCGCCATCGGGTTCGGACCGGTCGGCAGCACGGGGAAGATGATCGGCTCGAACAGGAAGGCGGAGTGGATGGTCCCCGGCCGACGTTGCTCGGCGAGCACGAGCGCCGCCGCGCCCATCGACCAGCCCGCGGCGCGGACCGGACCGAGGTCGAGCGCGTCGATCACGGCGAGGAGGTCGTCGGCGAAGCCGGACCAGTGCAGCTCGAGCTCGGGCGGGACCGGGCTGTCGCCGTGGCCGCGCAGGTCAGGGGCGATGCAGCGGTAGCGGTCGGTGAGGTGCCGTGCGGTGGGCTCCCAGCAGCGGCCGTGGAAGCCGGTCGCGTGGCACAGCAGCAGCGGCGGGCCCTCGCCACCGAGCTCGTGGACGGCGACGTCGACGCCGCCGGAGGAGGGGATGACGTGGTCGGGGGTGGTCACCCCGGGAGTGGTATCACGACCTCGGCGCCGATCGCGACGTTGTCGGGATCGATCGTCGGGTTGGCGTCGAGGACGGCGTCGACGGACGCGCCGTACTCGAGGGCCAGGTCGTAGAGCAGATCGCCCGACTCGATGACGTGCACGACCGTGCCCGGATCGGCGTCGACCTCGAGGCCGATCTCCGCGCTGGCGACGACGGCGGCGTCGAGCACCGTCACGTCGGGCACCGTCGTGGTGGTGACGGGCACGGTGGTCGGGATCGGGGTGTCGCCGAGGTCGTAACGAGCAGCATCGGAACACCCGAGCGCAACGAGGGAGAGGGCGGCCAGGCCGGTGAGCGGCCGCACGACTCGACGAATCATTGCGATCACATTACCGACCGTCACGCGAAAGTGGTGGATTCACCCCCAGCGTGCGGCCAACCGCCCGGTGTCAGTCCTCGTCGTCGGTGTCCTGAGCAGCCCGTTCGAGCTTCAGCGAGGCGGAGTTCATGCAGAACCGATCACCGGTCGGCTGGGGCCCGTCGGGGAAGACGTGGCCGAGATGAGCGCCACACTTCCGACACACGGCCTCGGTGCGGATCATGCCGTGGCTCATGTCGCGACGGGTGTCGACGGCGTCCTCGGAGATCGCCTGGTAGAAGCTCGGCCACCCCGACCCGGAGTCGTACTTGGTCTCGGAGTCGAACAGCGGCGCACCACAGACCACGCACATGTAGGTGCCGGGGTCCTTGGTGTCGTGGTACTCGCCGGTGAAGGCCCGCTCGGTGCCGGCCTCCTGGGTGACGTGGTACTGCATGGGCGTGAGCCGCTCACGGAGGTCGGAGCGGTCGATGTCGTCGTCGCGAGCCTCAGCCATGAGGATGAGGCTATCGGCGGCCGGCTTGCCAGACTGGTGCGGTGGCTCGACGTTCCCTGGTCGTTCTCCTCGTGGCTGCGGTCCTCGTCGTGCTCGGCGCCGGCGCCGCGGACGCGACGACGGCCACGACGCTGCCCGAGCTGCCCGACGGGGTGAACAGCATCATCGGCCCCAACCCGAGCCAGGTGACCGGACCCCAGGACGCCGACGACCGGGGCGGCGCCAACCAGCTCCTGCTCTTCGGCGTGATCGTGGTCGCGATCGGTGGCATCGGCCTGCTGATCACCCGCGACGTGCGCAGGGCGAAGGCTCGCCGCACGCAGACCTGAAGGGCCGATGGCTCAGGCCTTCGCCTTCGGCTCCTTCACTCCGCTCTGGTCGAGCTTCCTCGATGCTCCGTCCCGGCTTCGCCGGGCCTGCGCATCCGCTCGCTCGACGGGCCGCTCAGGCCTTCGCCTTCGGCTCTTTCGGCAGGCCGAGGAGGCGCTCGCCGATGATGTTGCGCTGGATCTGGCTGGAGCCGCCGGCGATGCGGCCACCCGGCGCCGCCAGGAGCCCGGTGGTGGCCGTGCCCTCGAGCATCGCCTCGGCGCCGGTGAGGTCGGCCCGCAGCTCGGCCTGCTCGAACCCGAGCTCGGTGATCCCGAGCTTGAGCAACGACGACGCGGTCGACGCCCCGGCCGCCTGGCGCTGGGCGACGTACTTGAAGGTGGTCCCCCGGGCCAGCAGCGACGTCAGCCGCTCCTGCTCGACCGGATCGAGGTCGCCGCCGAGGCCCGCCATGGCCGCCAGGCGTCGCTCGAGCGAGATGATCGAGGCGCCGATCGAGCCTCGCTCGTCGGTGAGCACCGACATCGCCACGCCCCACCCGCCGTGGAGCGGGCCGAGCAGCGCGTCGCCGGGCAGGTGGGCCTCGGTGAGGAACACCTCGTCGAACTCGGCGTCGCCGGTCATCTGGCGCAGCGGCCGGGGCTCGACGCCCTCGGTGGCCATGTCGATGACGAAGAAGGAGATGCCGGCGTGCTTCGGTGCGTCGGGGTCGGTGCGGGCGAGGAGGATGCCGAGCTCGCTCACCCGTGAGGCGCTCGACCAGACCTTCTGCCCGTCGACCACCCAGCCGTCGCCGTCGCGGACCGCCCGGGTCGACAGACCGGCCAGGTCGGACCCGGCGCCGGGCTCGGAGAACAGCTGACACCACACGACGTCGCCGGCGAGCGTCGGTGGGATCCACCGTCGCTGCTGCTCCTCGGTGCCGTAGCGCAGGAGCGAACCGACCGCGAGGACGTGCCCGACCATGTTGAGGAACGGCGGCACGCCGGCGCGGGCGCACTCCTCGAGCCAGACCGCCTGATGGGCCGGGGTGAGGCCGCGGCCGCCCAGCTCGGCCGGGCGGTGAACGCCGGCGAAGCCGTGCTCGGCGAGGATCCGCTGCCACGCCACGCCCTCGTCGCGCAGTTCGGGCGGCATGATCGCCCCGTAGTCCCTCGGACCCCGATGGGCGTGAGCGTCGAGGAACGCCAGGGCCTCGGCCCGGAACGCCTCGACGTCGGGGGCGTCGTTCACGACCCGGCGGCGACGCCCGAGGACGACGGCAGGTAGGGCTGCTCCTCCTCCGGGAGGCGGGTGAGGATCTCGGCGCCACCGTCGAGCACGACGAGGGTGTGCTCGAACTGCGCGGTGCGCTGGAGGTCCTCGGTCACGGCAGTCCACCCGTCGTCCCACATGACCGCCCGCGGCGAGCCGACGGTGATCATCGGCTCGATCGTGAAGGTCATGCCGGCCTCGAGCTCGGTCGTGGCGCGGGGGTCGTAGTAGTGCGGGATGCTCGGCGCCATGTGGAAGGTCTCGCCGATGCCGTGACCGATGAAGTCGCGCACGACGCCGAAGCCGTTGCGCTCGGCGTGGTCCTGGATGGCGCGACCGATGTCGTTGACCCGGGCGCCGGCGCGCACGGCGCCGATGCCGGCGTACATCGCCTCGCGGGTGACGTCGACGAGCTTGCGGCTGGTCTCGTCGACGTCGCCGACGAGGAAGGTCTCGGAGTGATCGCCGTGGACGCCGTCGAGGTAGACGGTGACGTCGCAGTTGACGATGTCGCCGTCCTCGAGCGGGCGGCTGTCGGGGATGCCGTGGCAGATCACCTCGTTGATCGAGGTGCAGATCGCCTTCGGGTAGTTCGGGTGCCCGGTGTAGTTGAGCGGGCTCGGGTAGGCGCCGTGCTCGACGGTCATCTCGTGGGCGACCCGGTCGAGGTGCTCGGTCGTGACGCCGGGGCCGACCTCCTCGGAGAGGCGGAGGATGACCTTGCGGGCCAGCGTGCCGGCCTCGCGCATGCGGTCGATGACCTCGGGCGGCTTGACCGGCTCGCCGATGGTCTTGCCCGGGCCGCCGGTGAGCGCGTAGTCGGGGCGCTTGATGCTGCTGGGCACCTGGCGCATCGGGGTCACGAGGCCGGGGCGCACGGGACGGGCCGGCGGTTGGAACTTGAAACGACGCTTCTTCCGCTTGGCCATCAGGTCACGATACCCGGGCCTGGTGCTCGACGACCTGCCGCGGGAGGTCGACGGCGGAGGCGGGCGAGCGCCGGGGTGGGCGTGGGGAGCGGTGACCCGGCGGTGAGGTGCAGGAGGCGGGCCGACAGGCCGGGGCAGATGGGAGCGAGGGTCGTGGCGATCCGGCGCACGCCGGCCAGGTGCGATCCGAGCACGGCGGCGAGCTCGTCCCGGCGGTCCGGGTCGCGGGCGATGACCCACGGCTCGGTGGCGCTGATCGTGGCGTTGAGCCGGTCGATCGCCTCGGCGAGTGCCCGCGACCCGTCCCGCAGCTCGATCGCGGCGAGCGCAGCGGTAGCGGCAGCGCAGCGCTCGTCGATCACCTCGTCGACCGGACCGGGCGCGACGACGCCGTCGAGGTGCCGTGCGACCAGCGTCGTGATCCGGTGCGCCGCGTTGGCGATGCCGTTCGCGAGCTCGTCGTCGGCCCGCTCGACGATGCGGTCGATGCTCACGTCGGTGTCGGCGACGTCACCGACGTCGCGGGCGAAGGCCCACCGGAGCGCGTCCGTCGACGTCGCCTCGACCACCGACGTCGGGTCGATCGACGCACCCGCCGACTTGGACAGCTTCCGCCCGTCGACGGTCAGGTACGGGTGGACCCGGATGCGGGTGGGCGGCGGTTCACCGGCCGAGGCGAGGAAGGCCGGCCAGTAGATGGCGTGGAAGCGGAGGATGCCCTTGCCGATGACGTGGATCCGCTCGTCGAGCGCCCGCCACGCGCCCGGCCCCGCACCGCCCCAGTCGAGCGCGCTGAGGTAGTTGGTCAGCGCGTCGAACCAGACGTAGACGACCTGGCTCGGATCGCCCGGCACCGGCAGCCCCCAGCCCCGGGCCCGCTCGGCCGACCGCGAGACGCTCAGGTCGTCGAGCCCACGTTCGACGAAGGCGAGCGCCTCGCGCCGGAAGGGCTCCGGCCGGATCTCGATCGCGTCGTCGCTGATCAGGCGGTGGAGCCGGTCCCGGTAGCGGGAGAGGCGGAAGAACCAGTTCAGCTCCTCGACGCGCTCGGTCGGGCTGAGGTGCTCGGGGCAGCGACCGTCGACCAGCTCGTCCGGCCGCCAGAACTGCTCGCACCCGACGCAGTAGTCGCCGACGTAGTCGCGCCGGTACAGGTCGCCGGCGGCCTCGGCGGCGGTCCAGATCCGCTCGACGGCGGCTCGGTGGCGCTCGTCGCGGCTCGTGCGGACGAAGTCGTCGAGCGCGAGCCCGAGCGGGGCCTCGAGCGCGGCGAACCGGTTGGCGTGCCGGTCGACGAACGCCGCCGCGTCCTCCCCGACCGCCTCGGCGGCGAGGACGTTCTTCAGCGAGTTGTCGTCGGTGCCGGTCGTGAGGCGGACGGCATGGCCCGTGGCCCGGAGCGCTCGCGCCGCGACGTCGGCCTGCACGAGCTCGTAGGCGTAGCCGAGGTGCGGCGCAGCGTTGACGTAGGGGATGGCGGCGGTGACGAGGGTGGTGGGCACGGGGAGCTCCTGGGTCTGGGCCCGGGAGATCCCGTGGAGCGCACACGTCCCGGGAGCTCCCGGGACGGTGGTTCGCTCAGCGAGCGCGCGGCGACGGTCCCGGATCGGGACGCATCATCAGGTCGGTCGTCGTGCGGCTCACGAGCTCGACGGTACTGCGCTGCGTCGCCGGCACCGCCTCGATTTCGAGCGCGACCGGATCGCTCACGCCTCCGACGAAGCGACCGGAGGCGTCCTCGTTGCCGAACGCGAGGAGTACGGCCCCGGCTCCCTGGCGCACCACCCGCCCGGCGTAGAGCGAGCACCGCTCGTCGCCGACGAGCGGGTCGAGCCGGCCGTCCCGGATCCGCGCCGTGCCGCCCCACGTCGCTCGATCGTCACCCGGGTCCCAGCCGCGCCCGACCTTGGTCGAGACGATCAGGTCGTCGCCGACGAGGTGCGGCACCTCGAGCTCCCCGGCGTGTCCGAGGCTGTCCGAGAGCGGCGGGTGCACCGTCCACGCGGTGCCGCCCGACGACGTGGCCAGCGCGACGGCACCGCGCCGATGGGGGTCCCGCCGAGCGTTGGTCCGCGCCGAGATCAGCATCCCGACGCCGTCGTCGAGGTCGATCAGGAACGGGTCGCGCCAACCGTGCTGCCAGGCGGACGCACCCGGCTCCTCGTACCAGCGGGGGTCGTGCTCGCAGACCGGGTTGGCCGGGTCCTTCCGCCAGACGACGAGGTCGTCCGACCACGCGAGCCCGATCCGTTCGACGACGACACCGTCCTCGCGCCGCAGGCCGGTGTACGCCATGCACCAACGGCCCGAGCGGTGCCGGAGCACCGACCCGGTCCACAGCGCGAGCTCGTCCCAGGTCCCGGCCGGACCCGGGACCAGTGCCGTCGGGAGGGGCTCCCAGTCGACGAGATCCTCCGACACGGCGTGCCCGATCGACGCGTGCCAGTGGCGCTCGTCGGGCGCCACCGACCGATCGGCCTGGAGGTGGAACAGGTGCCACCTCCGGCCGTCGGACGCGAGCCAGAGGTCCCAGACCCAGCGGTCCCGCGGTGCGTAGGCCAGCGTCAGCCCTTCGAGCCCGAGGCCGCGACGCCCTGGCGGAAGTACTTCTGGAACGTGAAGAAGATGATCGCCATCGGGATGGTGGTGAGCAGGCTCGCCGCCATCAGCGTGTTCCATGGGTTCGACTCGCCGAACGCACCCCGCAGCTGCGCCAGGCCGACGGTCAGCGTCCGTAGCTCGGGCTCGGTCGGCACCGCGAGCAGCGAGTGCAGGAACTCGTTCCACGTGCCCTGCACGCTGAGGATCGTGAGCGCGATCACCCCCGGCATCGCCAGCGGCAGCATGAGGTACCAGAACGTCTGCCACAGGCTGGCCCCGTCGAGCGCCGCCGCCTCCTCGACGTCGCGGGGGAGTTGGTCGAAGAACCCCTTCATCATGAAGATCGCGAACGCGTCGAACATCAGCGGGATGATCAGGCCCCAGTAGGTGTTCAGGATGCTGAGCTCCCGCATCACCAGGAAGCGGGGGATCACGAGCACGATGCCCGGGATGGCCTGCACCGCGATGACGGCGCCGAAGACGATCCACCGTCCGCGGAAGCGGAGCCGGGACAGCGCGTAGCCGGCGAGCGAGGCCAGGAACACCCGACCGAGCGTCACCGAGACCGTCTGGATGGTGCTGTTGAGCGCCCACCGCGGGATCTGGATCCGGTCGTCGTCGAGCGCTCGGACGCCGTCGAGCGTCGGGCTGCCGAGGTCGCGGTCGAACGTGAGCGCCGTCGGGTTCTCCGCGATGTCCGGCAGCGACTTGAACGAGGAGATGGCCGCCAGGACGAACGGCATGATGAACAGCAGCGCGAACAGGATCAGGATCGCGTACGAGCCGAAGTAGCGGACGAACCTGATGGCCCGCTCGCGTCCGGTGGGCTCCCCCCGGCCGGCGAGCGTGAGCTCGGCCTCGGCATCGGCCTCGGGTCGTGCGTCGAGGTCGGTCATCAGAAGTCCTGCCCGCGCATGATCCGCCGCTGCAGCAGCGTGAAGCCCATGATGATGAAGAACAGGAGCACCGAGATCGCTGCGCCGAGGCTCGCCTCACCGTTCTGGAACGTCTGGAAGTAGGTGAGGAAGGCCGGGGTCAGGGTCGTCTTCTCCGGGCCGCCGAAGCTGATGGCGAAGATCTGGTCGAAGACCTGCCAGGTGCCGATCAACCCGAGCGTCACGACGAAGATCAGCGTGGGGCGGACCATCGGCACGGTGATGTAGCGGAACCGCTGCCACCACGAGGCGCCGTCGATCGCTGCGGCCTCCTCGACCGACGGCGGGATGTTCTGGAGCGCCGCCAGGAAGATGAGCATGAACGTGCCGGTGGTCGTCCAGGTCACCAGGATCATGATCGACAGCAGGGCGATCGACGGGCCGGCGATCCACTCCCACAGCGAGATCGAGAAGATCTCGGTGTCGTCCATCCAGCTCGGCGCCTGATCGACGCCGAACACGCCCAGGAGGTTGTGGATCAGGCCGTTCGAGTTGGCCAACCAGTTGATGTCCTGGATGGGCAGCAGCGCGTTGATCGCCCCGTTGGTCTGGAACAGGAAGAGGAAGATCAGCGAGACGGCGATCGAGCTCGTGATCGACGGGAAGTAGTAGGCGGTCCGGAAGAACCCCTTCCCCTTGAGCGCCTTCTGGTTCAGCACCACGGCGAGCACGAGGGCCAGGAAGGTCTGCGCCGGGACGACGCCGATCACGTAGTAGAAGTTGTTGCGCAGCGAGAGGGCGAAGTCCCGCCGCCGTACCCCGTCCTCGAAGAGCAGCTCGCGGTAGTTGTCGAGCCCGACGAACTCGCTGTCGAGCGGCGCCGTCAGCCCGGTCCAGTCCCGGAAGCTGACCAGGACCGCCATGACGATCGGGATCACCAGGAACACGAGGAACCCGAGCAGTGCGGGCAGCACGAACACCCAGCCCCACAGCCCTTCGCGGGCGAAGATCTTGGCGCCGCCCTGGTCGGCCGGTGGCCGGAGCCTGCGGAGCCGCTGCCGCCAGCCGCCCTTGACCACCTCGACGGGTTCGTCGAGCACCGCCGTCATGTCCCCATCCCCATCTCGTCCCCCTCGTGCCGGTCGTGGTGTTCGTCGGCTGGTGGGGTCGGGCGCGGCGGGAGGGAGTGCCACGCCCGACCCCACGGCCGGGTGTGCCGGTGGTGCCTAGAGCAGGTCCTCGCCGGCCTCGACGACGCTGTCGATGAGCTCCTCGGGTGTGATCTCCCCGCCGATCATCCGCTGGAAGCCCTCGTTGAAGACGCCCTGGATGTCCCCGACCCCGGCGGGGAACTGGAAGCGCTGGGCGTACTCGGCCCCGGCGACGAACGCCTCGAGGTCCGGGTTGTCGCCCAGCCAGCCATCGCGCACCGACTCGCGGGCCGGCATCACCTGGAAGCCGGAGGTCCAGGCCGCAGCGCCGTCGGCGTTGGTCAGGTACTCGACGAGCGCCCACGACTGGTCCGGGTTGTCGGCCGCGGCGGCGACGCCGTAGCAGACGGTGAAGGCGAAGGTGCCCGGTCCCGCCGGACCGGCGGGGAGCTCGGCGACCGCGAACTCCTTGTCCGGGAAGTTGGTGTCGAGGAACCCGACGATCCAGTTGCCCTCGATCGTCATCGCCGAGGCGCCGGAGGCGAACGCCTCGCCGCCCCAGCCGGTGTCGATGTCCTGGGGTGTCGCCGCGGCACCGGAGGCGAAGAGGTCGTCGAGGTAGGTGAGGGCCTCGAGGCCACCGCCGTTGTCGATGATGACCTCGTCGCCGGTCTCGTTGAGGATGTTCGAACCGGCCTGGAACAGGAACGCGCCGGCCCGGGCGAACTCGGCGCCGAAGCTCAACCCGACCTGTTCGTCGGTGGTCAGGGCCTCGGCCGCCGCGGCGAGCTCCTCCCACGTGGTCGGGACCTCGACGCCGGCGGCCTCGAGCACGATCGGGTCGTACACGAGGCCGAGCGTGGAGAAGTCCTTCGGCGGGCAGTACCACGTGCCGTCGATAGTGAAGACCTCGCGCAGCGACCCGTAGATGTCGTCCGGATCGCTGATCACCCCGTCGGGCACCGGGGCCAGGGCGCCCGAGTCGACGAGCTCCGGGAGGCGTCCCGAGTCGACGTAGAACACGTCGGGCGGGTCGCCGGCCACGAGCGCGGCCTGGAGGGCGGCGTCGTACTCCGGCTGGGGCTGGAACTGGGCCTGCGCGCCCGTGGCGGCGTTGAAGCCGTCGATCACGGCGCTGAGCTGGGTGTCCTCCGCCTCCGAGGACGAGAAGCCCCACACCGAGAGCTCGGCGCCGGCGAGGTCGACGTCGCCCGCCGCGCCACCGCCGTCATCGCCGCCGCCGCCGTCGTCGGCCGGTTCGGCCGCGTCCGCGGCGTCGTCACCTCCGCCGTCGTCGTCGCTGTCGCCGCACGCCGCGGCGACGAGTCCGAGTGCCAGCAACACGGCCAGGAGCCGCATCCATCGCGTGGTCATGATGTCCCCTCTCTCGATGTGTGTGTCGCCGGCGGGATCGGACCCGTCAGCCGTCGTCGGTGCGGGTCGAGGCCCGCACGACGAGCTCCGGCTCGACGAGCGTCGGTTCCGGCGGCGTGGTTCCGCGGATCTGCGCCACGAGGCGCTCCACGAGCAGTGCGCCGACCCGGTCCATGGGCTGGCGCAGCGAGCTGAGGCCGGGGGCGGTCAGCATCGCCGCCGGCGTGTCGTCGAACCCGGTGACCGCCACCTGGCCGCCGGGCTCGATGCCGGCGTCGCGCAGCCCGGCCATCACGCCGAGCGCCAGGTCGTCGGACACGCAGGCGACGGCGGTCGGGTCGTACCGATCGAGGAGGTCGGCGACGAGCTGCCGACCGCGATCGAACTCGTTGGTCGAGCGGACGATCCGGTCCGCCTCGAGCCCGGCCGCGTCGAGCGCGGCGACGGCTCCACGGATCCTGTCGTCGCCGGCGAGCGAGCCCTCGGGCCAGCCCACGAGGGCGATCCGCTCGTGGCCGAGGTCGACGAGGTGCTCGACGGCCATCCGGAGCCCGGTGGCGCCGTCGATGTCGACCCAGGACACCCCCGGCGGGTCCTCGACCCGACCGAAGCAGGCGAACGGGATGTTGCGCTCGGCGAGGAACCGGGCCCGCGGGTCGTCGTAGCCGATGTCGGCGAGGACGAACCCGTCGGCGCCACCGCGGCGGAGCAGCTCGACGTACGGCTCGGTCGGTGACTGGTCGCCCTGCCGGGCGAAGAGCAGCAGCTCGAGATCGGCCCCCGAGGCGGTGATCGCGATCTCGCGGAGGAACGAGTCGAGCGCCGCGTTCGGCGTCGGTCCTCCGGCGAGGCAGTAGCCGAGGAGGAAGGTGCGCCCGGCCGGGAGGCTCTTCGCCGCCCGGCTCGGCCGGTAGCCGAGGCGCTCGATCGCGTCGAGCACCTTCCTGCTGGTGCCCTCGCGGACGTGGGCGTGGCCGTTGACGACGTTGGACACCGTCGCCACCGAGACACCCGCCGCCGCAGCGACGTCCCGGATCGTGACGCGTGGTCCGCTGGTCTCGCTCGTCTCCATGACGACCATCGTCGCCCCCGATCCCCGGCCTCCCACGGCTCGGACCCTAGAACGTTTCTTGAAGCGTTTCAAGAAACGTTTCAAATCGACGGAGAACCTGTCACACTGACCGCCACCGAGCACGCGCAGGTGGAGGGGGAAGACGGTGTCGACAGCGTTGCCCGTGGACGGGTGGAGCCTGAGTCGGGCCGGACTGGCCTGGGTCACCGCCCGCGACGGCACCATCGAGGCGCACGACGGCGGGGGCATCTACGCCCGCGACCGGCGCCTCGTCGAGGGCCTCCGGCTCCTGGTCGACGGCTACCGGCCGCGCCTGCTCGGTCGGACCCGGACCGGCGTGGGCTCGGACCGGCTCGTCTACGGCCACTGGGGCGACGGCCCGGACCCGGTCGCCATCATCCTGCGCGACCGACGCCTCGGCGCCGACGTCGAGGACCGCCTGGAGATCCGGGCGTTCCGGTCCGACCTCGACCTCGACGTCCGGCTCGAGCTCGACGCCGGCGGGGGACCGGTCTACGACCTCCACGCACGAGAGCATCGAGCCGCCACGGCGGAGCTGGTGCGTGGGTCGTTGCGCACCGACGGCTTCGCGGTCGAGGGCGACCTGGCCGTCCGCGCCCGGGTGAAGGTCCGCCCCGGCGCGGTGGCGGTCTGCTCCTGGGCGCTCGCGCTCGGCCACCCGCACCCGGGCCTCCACTCGACGCCGACGATCTCGACGGACGACCCGATCCTCGAGCGTGCGCTGCGCAGCGCGCTCTGGGACCTGGACTCGCTGACGGTCATCGATCCATCGACGGGCACCCCCTTCCTCGCCGCCGGAGCGCCCCACTTCCTGGCCGCGTTCGGACGTGACGCGCTCGTGTCGTCCGCCCTGGCGATGCTCGCCGCCCCCGAGCGCGCGCTGGACACCCTGGCCGTGCTGGCCAACGCCCAGGGCGCCGGTCACGACCCGTCGACGCTCGAGGAGCCGGGCCGGATCCTGCACGAGCTCCGGATCGGGGAGATGGGCGTCTTCGGGCTGTCACCGGGCGCGGCCTACTACGGCTCGGTCGACGCCACCCCGCTGTTCGTCGTGCTGCTGGCCGAGTGCCTCGCGTGGGGCGTCGACCGGAGCGGGATCGGCGATCTCCTCCCGGCCGCCCGTCGGGCGGTCGAGTGGTGCCGATCCCACGTCGACCGCTTCGGCTTCGTGCAGTCGATCCCCCACGACGGCGGGATCGGGAACCAGGGGTGGAAGGATTCCGGGGACTCGATGGTGCGCCCCGACGGCACGGTGATCGAGGAGGCGACCTCGTTGGCCGAGGTGCAGGGGTACGTCCACGCGGCGCTCACGGGTCTGGCCGAGCTCGAGGCCCACGTCGCCGGCGACGAGACCGCCGCCGCGGCGTTGCGGCGCGAGGCCGACGATCTGGCCGAGCGCTTCCGTCGCCGGTTCGCGGTCGGACCGCCCACGCTGCTCGCCATGGCGCTCGACGAGGCGGGACGTCCCCTCGACGTGCGGGGCTCGAACGTCGCGCATCTGCTCGCCACCGGCATCGTCGACGATCGCACCGCCGCCGCGCTGGCGCGCCGCCTCGTCGAACCCGCCGAGCTGAGCGGCTGGGGGCTACGGACGCTCGCCGAGACCGAGGCGGCGTACAACCCGCTCGGCTACCACCGGGGATCGGTGTGGCCCCACGACACCGCCGTCTTCCTGCGCGGGCTCAACCTCCGCGGCCTCGAGCACGAGCTGGGGCTCGTCGCCGGTGGCCTGATCGACCTGACCGACGAGCTCGACGGCGAGCTGCCGGAGCTCCTCGGTGGCTTCGCCCGCGACGACATCTCGTCCCCTGTGACCTACCCGGCGTCGGCGCGACCCCAGGCGTGGGCGGCGTCCGTGCCGATCCAGATCGTGACGGCCCTGCTCGGCCTCCGGCCGCGACTTCACGAGGGGTGCGTGCACATGCGTCCCCGCCTCGGGGGTCGACGCTCCATCGCGGTCGAGGACCTCCGACTGGGTGAGCGCCGGCTCCGCATCGAGGCGACCGGCCGCACTGCCGTCGTCGAGGGCGACCTCGACGGGCTCGAGGTGGTGATCGAGGGCTGACCGCGGCCGCGAGAGCTCAGCCGGCCTCGATCTGCTCGCCGGTCGCCTCGGTGGTCGGCGGCTGCTCGCCGTCGCCGATCGGCGCCTCGTCCACCGGCGGATCGTCGTCGGCCGGCGGATCGTCCTCCACCGGCGGGTCCTGCTCGTCCTCGCCGTCGGCGGGCGGATCCAGCTCGCCCTGCTCGTCGTCGGGGTCGGGCAGCTCGGCGCCGGGCGGCACCGCCGACAGCGCGACCGCTTCGCCGACGAGCTCGGCCTCGTCACCGCCGTCGTCGGCGGTCGGCTCCTCGGTGTCGGTCGACTCGAAGTCGACCGCGTCGCCGAAGGGCCAGACCCGACCGTCGTCGGTCAGGACCCAGTAGCCCTCGCCCGTGGCCGACGGCGCGATGGCCACGGCGAGGCGCTCGCCGCAGAGCCCACCGGACTGGACCGAGCCGTGCCACTCGACGTCGCCGAAGGGGTAGATCCCGCCCTGCCGGGTGAGGACCCAGTAGCCCTCGGCGTCCGGTGCGACGGCGACCGCGACGACGTCCGCCTCCACGCCGATTCCCGGCAGCGACCCGAAGAACTCGGCGTCACCGAAGGCGAACACGCCGCCGTCGCGGGCGACGAGCAGGTAGCCGTCGCCGCTGGGGGTGGGGACCATGCCGACCACCGGCTCGTTGAGCGGGCGGCCGCCCATCGACCCGAAGAACTCGGTCTCGCCGAAGGCGAAGATGCCGCCGTCGGCGGCGACCAGCCAGTACCCCTCGCCCCCGGGCAGCGCCGCCATGCTCATGACCGGCTCGTTGAGCACCATCGCGCCGGTCGAGCCGTGGAACTCGGCATCGCCGAGCGCGAAGATGCCGCCGTCCTCGGCGACGAGCCAGTAGCCGCCGCCGGTGTGCGTCGGTGTCATGCCCAGCACGTCGCCCTTGAGCTCGAGATCGCCGACGCCGCCGTGGTCGACGGCGTCGCCCGTCGCGGTCACCCGACCGGCGGCATCGGCGGTCCAGTAGCCGCGCCCCGAGGCCTCGTCGGGCTCCCGGTCGGGGTTCCGGCTCCAGGTGCACACGTCGCCGATCTCGACGCCGCGGGCCAGCTGGAGGCTGGGGAACGGGTTGAGGCGGGTGCCGTCGGGCCGGCGGATCTCGAAGTGGAGGTGGGCGGGGGTGTTCTCGGCGTTGCCCGAGTCGCCGTTGAAGCCGACGACCTGGCCGGCCTCGACCTCGGCCCCGACCTCGATGTCGAGCGGGGCGATCAGCTCGCGGGGGTTGGCGCCGTCGTCGGTGCCGGGCGTGTCGTTGTTCAGGTGGACGTAGACGTACTCCCAGCCATCGGCGTCGCGCAGCACGACGTAGTTGCCGGACAGGCCGGTGTCCTCGAAGTCGAGCCGATCGACGACGGCGTCGACCGGACTCAGCAGCGGTGCTCCCTTGGGGGCGAAGATGTCGACCCCCTGGTGCAGGCGGGTCCCGCCGCCCCGGGGCGCCAGGAAGTTGGGCGGGTACCAGACCTCGTCGTCGACGACGGGGAAGTACTCGAGCTCGCGCACCTCGGCGTCGAGCTCGCGGCTGAGGTCGACCGCCGTGACCACACCACCCGTGGCCACGACCGCCGTCGCCGTGATCGCGACGACCGCGAGGAGAGTCCGCACCTTCCGCACCGGTGACAGTGTGGCGCAGATCGTCGACGCAGGGTCGACAGCCCCTCACCGGGGGTGGCGCTCAGCCGCCGGCGGCCTCACCGGACGTGCCGCCGCCCTCGTCGTCGGGCTCACCCTCACCATCGGGTTCCGGGTCGCCCTCGCCGTCGGTCTCGGTCTCGCCGCCGTCGTCGCCGCTCGTCTCACCGTCGACGGGCACGTGACGCACGGCCAGGTCGACCGCGCCCACCTCCTCGGCGAGCTCGGCAGCGTCCACCTCGATGGCGTCGCCGAAGGAGAAGACGCGACCGTCGACGCCGAGCACCCAGTACCCGTCGCCGGTGTCGGAGACCTTCAGCGACACGGCCCGCGGCTCGTCGCACAACGCCATGCCGGGCACCGAGCCGTGGAACGGCACGCCGTAGGAGAACACCCCGCCGTCGGCGGCGTAGAGCCAGTAGCCCTCGCCGTCGGGGTGCACGCCCATCGAGATGACCGGGGCGGCGAGGTCCATCCCACCGGTCGAGCCCTGGAACTCGGCGTCGCCGAAGGAGAACACCCCGCCGTCGGCGGCGACGAGCCAGTAACCCTCACCGCTGGCGGTCGAGCCCATCGAGATCACCGGGGCGTTGAGCTCGGTGCCGCCCATCGAGCCGTGGAAGGCCGAGTCACCGAACGAGAAGACGCCGCCGTCGTCCGCCACGAGCCAGTAGCCACCGGCGTCGGGGTGGGCCTCGAGGCCGAGGACCGGACCGTTCAGGACGGCATCGGACATGTCGCCGTGGTCGGCGGCGTCGCCGAAGGGATGGACCACGCCGTCGGCGTCGACGATCCAGTAGCCCTCGCCGGTCGGTGTCGACTGGATGGCGACCGGCTCGGCCGGATCGTCGACCTCGGTCAGGTCGCCGAAGCTCTCGATCTCGTCGCCCGCCGGGGCGACGCCGACGACGCTGCCGTCGTCGGCGAGCACCCACAGGCCCCGCCCTGACGCCGGGTCGGGCTCACCCTCCGGGTTGGTCGGCGCCCCGCACGGCAGCGGATCGCGCAGCTCGACCCGCTCGGCCTCCTCGACGGAGTGGAAGGGGTTGATCCAGATGCCGTCGGGCCGCTGGATCTCGAAGTGGAGGTGGGCGCCGGTGTGCTCGGCGTTGCCGGAGTCGCCGTTGTACGAGATGTGCTGGCCGGCCTCGACGCAGTCACCCTCCTCGAGGTCGCCCACGAAGGCGTGCTCGAGGAGGTTGGCGCCGTCGTCGGTGCCCGGGGTGTCGTTGTTGAGGTGGATGTAGTGGTAGCGCCACCCGTCCTCGTCGGCGAGCGTGAGCATGTTGCCGCCGCCGGGCCCACCGTGGTCGAGGTAGGTGATGCACCCGTCGACGGCGGCCAGCACCGGCAGCATCTTGTCGCCCATCAGGTCGACGCCGAGATGTCGGCGGCCGCTGGAGCGGGGGTACAGCCACGTGTCGGTGTAGTGCACGTCGCCGTCGATCGGGAAGACGATGTCGCGGACCTCGTCGCCCTCCTCGTCGACGGTGTCCGGCGAGCCGTCGTGGGCGCCGGCCATGCCGGCGCCGAGCCCGGTGACGAGCAGGGCGGCGGTGGTGAGCAGCGAGGCGAGGCGTCGTCGTCGTCGCCTGTTCGTCACGGCGTCGTCATAGTTCGTCACGGTTCCGTAACCTTAGCGCTCGATGGACGCGACACGGGCCACCCGATCCATCGACCGGGTGGCCCGTGGGCTTGAGGATCCGTTGTGCGCAGGTCGAGGCGGCGCGGGTGGAACCCGTCCCGCTCTGCCTCAGCCCTCCAGGCTCTGGAAGGCCTCCATCATCGCCCCGAACTCGTCGGCCGGGCCGCTGGGGATCGTGTAGCCGTCCGGGCTGCGGATCTCCTCGAAGCGGTCGCGGACCTCCTCGACGGAGAGCTCGCCGGAGGCGATGCCCCGGGTCATGCCGATGAAGAAGCGGGCGACGCGACCGCCGCCGACCGAGTAGATCTCGCCGGTCACCGGGCAGTCCTCGTGGACGAGCCAGGCCACGACCGGGGCGACCGTCGACGGGTCGAGCTTGTCGGCCAGCGGTCCGAGGATGTCCTCGGTCATGCGGGTGCGGGCGACCGGGGCGATCGCGTTGGCCTTGATGTCGTATTTGGCGCCCTCGGCGGCCATGACGCGGGTGAGGCCGACGAGGCCCATCTTCGCCGCGCCGTAGTTGGTCTGGCCAAAGTTGCCCAGGATGCCGGAGTTCGACGACGTGTTCACGATGCGGCCGTAGCCCTGCTCGCGCATGTGGATCCACGCCGGGCGGCTCACGAAGAACGCGCCCTTCAGGTGGACGTCGACGACCGGGGAGAGGAGGTCGTCGGTCATGTTGTGGAAGGTCTTGTCGCGCAGGATGCCCGCGTTGTTGATGACGATGTCGACCCGCTCGAAGGCGTCGATCGCCGTCTGGACGATGGCCTCGCCACCCTCCTGGGTCGCCACCGAGTTGTGGTCGGCGACGGCGATGCCGCCGGCGGCCTCGATCTCGTCGACGACCTGCTGGGCGGCGCTGGCGTCGGCGCCGATGCCGTCCACGCTGCCGCCGAGGTCGTTGACCACCACGCGGGCACCGCGCTGGGCGAGCAGGAGCGCGTGCTCACGCCCCAGGCCGCCGCCTGCTCCGGTCACGATCGCGACCTTGTTGTCGTAGCCCAGATCGGCCATGTCTCGTCCACGCTCCTCGTCGTCGGGGGGAGTCGCCCGCTGCGCAGGCGGTCGCCGAGGCTACGTGGGGTCGGCGTCGTCCACCATTCCCGCGCGGCGGATCTCGATCGCCAACCCGACGGCCTCGACGTCGTAGGTGCTGACGAGCAGCTCGTGGAGTCCGTCCTCGGACGCCGTGTACACACCGCTGGCGTCGACACCGAAGAGGCCGGTGCCGTCGTCGTCGAATCGTTCGGCCTCGTCGACCGAGCCGCCGGGCGCCACGACGGCCACGACCGGATCGGCGATCGGGCCGTCGACGCGGATCTCGATCGCGTCGCCGGCGAGCAGCTTCACCTCGAAGCGCTCCGAGAGCTCCGAGCCCTCGACGACGAACTCGACCCGGTCGCCGACCTCGAGGGGCGTGGGCTCACCGAACGGCTCGGAGGCGGCGAACTCGACGTCGGCGGTGATGCCCACGGTCGTCGGACGGTCCTGTCCGCTCCCGACGATGGCCCGCGTCGGTGCGTCGGGGTCGAGCACGAGCAGGAACGGGTTCCGGCCGAGCGGCTCGGAGGCCGGCGCCAGCCCGAGCACCCCGAGGACCTCGTCGAGCAGTCCCTGGCCCGGTGGGGTGACCTGGACGACGTCGTCGAGGTCGCCCGCGATGACGACGGGATCGTCCGTCCCGCCGACGGAGAGCTCCACCTCACCGTCGCCGGCGGCGAACCAGAGCTCGACGAAGGTCCGGTCGTCGTCGAGCGTCACGCTCAGCTCCGAACGGTCCGCCTCGATCGGCGAGAACCACTGGGTGCCGGAGCGCTCGCCGTCTCGGTCGTCGAGCAGCGCCGCCACCTCCGCGGCATCGACCGACAGCGCGAACTGCTCGGCGAAGGAGTAGCCGCTGATGCCGACCAGCCGACCGTCGGCGTCGACGAGCGCCCCGCCGGACTGGCCGCCACCGATGGCGTTGTCGGACTGCACGAACAGGTGCTCGGGCCAGTCGTCGGGCGTGCGGAGCCGCGAGACGATGCCCTCGGAGATCGTGGCGATGGCGACCGCGTCGGTCTCGCCGGGGTAGCCGACGAGGTAGACGCGGTCGGTCCGCTCCAGCTCGCCGGCAGTACCGATCTCCAGCGGCTCGACGCCGTCGACCGAGACGGGCCCGACGACGGCGAGGTCGAGGAACGGATCGCTGGCGACGACCGGGACGTCGTCGAGCACGGTGCCGTCGGGGAAGGCCAGGTCGACGGCGGCCATCGGATCGACGACGTGGACGTTGGTGACGACGAAGGTCTCGCCGTCGTTGTCGACCAGCACGCCCGAACCTCCGGCGACGCCGGTGGTCACCAGCGCGACCGCGGGCTCGACCCGTTCGAGCACGCCGGCCGCGTCCAGTCCGTCGTCGTCGGAGCACGCGATGAGCACCAGCGCGGTCGCGACGGCGGGGACGAGGATGCGGCGCACGGCGCAGAGGATGCCACCGGCCGGGCGGGTGCGGGTCAGGCGACCGGTTCGCTCTCGGTGAGCCCGGGCTCGGGTGTCGAGCGCTCCCGCTTCATGCGGCCGATCGTGCCCGGGTGGAGCGCGTCGTGGGCGATGACCCCGACGATGTGGACGACGGCGAGCACCGAGAACAGGTAGGCGAGGAAGCGGTGGGCGAGCGCGGCGGCGCTGGCCCGGTCGATCGCCTCGCGAGACGCCGACCACGGCGTCAGCGGCAGGTCGCTCGTGATCCACACCGCGAGCCCGGTGATCGCGATCACCAGCAGCAGCCCGATGAGGGTGCGGTGGACCACGACGGCGCCCGTGCGTCGGCGCCCGGTCACCGAGGCCGGCAGCGGGGGCCGCGGCACGACGACGCTGTGGACGACCCGCACGAGCGTCAGGCCGATGATCACCAGCCCGAGCGTCAGGTGGGCCCGGAGGAGCGCGTCGGCCATGGCCTCGTCGGGCACGGTGGCCTGGCAGAGCCCGAGCGGGCCGCTGGTGAGCACCAGGATCGCCGTCCACCAGTGCAGGCGTCGCGCGGTGAGGTCGTAGGCGGGTCGAGCCACCGCACCAGCGAACCCGATCGAGGTGGTGTCATGCAGGGACCTACGTCCCGCCCTCCCACCAGGCGGCGATGTAGGCGTCGAGGGCGGCGTCGATCGGCGACCGGGCGTTCAGCACCACGACGATGCGCTCGGTGTCCTCCCACGTGACCAGCGCGGCCATCGACTGGCCGGCAGCGGTGCTGAACGAGGTCTTGGCGGCGAGGATCGTCGGCTCCCGGTCGTTGCCGAGCAGGATGCCGGTCTGGCCCGGCAGTGGCTCGCCGGCCCGCGCCTCGAGCGCCACCCGGAGCTCGGGTTGGGTGAGGGCCTGCCGCATCCACTCGGCGACCTGCCCGGCGGTGGCGACGGAGTCCGATCGGAGCCCGGTGACGTCGCGGATGCCGTCGCCGCCGATCGCGGAGATCTGGGCGAGCACGATGTCGACCCCGCCGGCGGCGTTGGCCGTCACGATGGCGGCGTCGTTGCCCGAGGTGCGCAGCAGCCCGTCGATCAGCTCGGTGGGTCCGACCGAGGTGGAGGCCGGCCAGCCGACGCGCCTCCCGGTGATGGTGGCGGCCTCCTCGCTCACGACATGGGCCTCGGCGGCGAGCACGTCGTCGGCCGCGACGAGGGCGAGCGGGAGCTTCGTCAGGGACGCGATCGGCAGCTCGCGGTCGATGTCGTCGCCGGCGACGACGGTCCCGTCGAGGTCGAGCACCACCCAGGCCGAGGCGTCGATCTGGACGTCGGCGGGCGCCGTCGTGGAGGTGCTCGCGGCGTCGTCGGGAGGCGAGGCCGCACCCGCCGGGTCGTCGAGGCGCGGCAACCGGAACGTCGAGGTCGCCGTGGCGATCGTCTCGGGGTCGTCGTCGGCCCCGGAGTCGTTCAGGACGACCGCGAGCGCGATGACGACACCGATGTTGATGCCGACCACCAACGCTCGCCACATGGGGCCGAGTCTCGTAGGTCCGCCACGACGGCGGGACAACGCAGCGACAAACGTGACGCGCTCGGTGAGACCGCCGTCACTCGGTGAGGAGCCACTCCGTGCCGTCGGGGGTGTCGCGGATCTCCACGCCGGCCGCCACGAGCTGGTCTCGGATGGCGTCGGACACCGCGAAGGCCCGCTCCTCGCGGGCCACACGCCGGGCGCTGATCGCCGCCTCGACCACGGGGCCGAGCACCTCGCGCGGGTCGCGGACGCCGCCGGTCGCCGCCTCGCCGAGGCGCACGATCATCGACCGCAACGCCGCCCGCGCCCGGTCGGTCTCGTCCGACTGGAGCGTGTCGCGGGACCAGTCGACGATCGCCGTCTCGAGTCGCAGCACCGCGCCGACCGCGGCCGACGCATCGCGTGCGGCGATGGCCGCGTCGAACGCCGCTTCGCAGTCGGCGGCCTCGTCGGCGAGCGAGGCGCTGGGGGCCGCCTCGGCTCCGTCGTCGGCCTCCTCACCGGCCGCCGGCTCCGGAACGGCTGCCACACCGCCCGCGGTGCGATCGCCGCCGGAGCGCAGCACGTCGACCGGGACCGTCTCGCCCGCCTCGATGCGGACGGACTCGCCCTGCCGTCGCAGCGTGAGGGCACCGCGCCCGACGATCTCGGCGGTGTCGGCGTCGAGGTCCATCACGACGCCGGTGTGCTCGTCGACACCGAGCACGAACGCACCCTCGGGGAGGGAGGGCTCGAGCAGGGCGAGCCGGCGCTCGCCGAGGTAGCAGAACCGGGTGTCGTGGTTGCCGCCCTCGGTGTTGTCGTAGTGGGGGATGACGGCGACCGGCAGGCCGAACGCGCCCAGCAGGTCCAGGCCCTCGGCCCAGAACGGCGCGACCCCGACCTTGTACACCTCGTACACCGGCACGGTCACGACGCCGAGCGTCAGCGCCGCGGCGGAGGAGAACACCACGGCGCCGCCGGTGGCCAGCTTGTCGGCGAGGGCGTCGGGAACGGGGGTCCCCGCCCACTGGCCGAGCGCGTAGGTCGGACTGCCGGGACCGGCGAAGACCCAGTCGGCGGCTCGGATGCGAGCGATCGCCGACTCGACGGCCACGACGTCGGACCGGGTGTCGTGCAGCCGGGCCGCCTCGACGGGGCGACCGATCGAGTCCCGGAAGTACTCCAGGGCCTTCTCGGACAGGATCGCGGCGTTCTCCTGGAAGCCGTACGGCGTGTCGAGCAGCACGGCGTCGACCGGATCGGACAGGCGGTCGAAGATCGCCCGGTGGGGCTTGATCATGGTCGGGGCGGTCTCGCCCGAGCCCATGATCGCCAGGATGCGTGGTTCAGCCACGGTGAGGTCCTCCGGGGAAGAAGTCGGGTTCGGCGGCGGCGCGTCGGAGCAGGTCGGCGACCTCGGCGGGTCGCTGGGCGTGCACGTCGTGATGGGCGGGACGGAACCACTCGGCCCGGCCCGTGGGCAGGGCGGCGACGGCGGCGTCGACCGCGTCCTCCTTGGAGTGGGTCCACGCGACGTCGCCGGTGTCGGCGGCGATGAGCAGGACGGGCACCTCCATCACCGGGTAGCGCTCGGAGGGGCGGTGCTCCCACAGGCCCCGCAGGACCTCGAGGTGACGCTCCGCGGTGAGCCAGGGGGCGATGGTGCCGTCGTCGCGGAGCTCGAAGTTCGCCATCGTCCCGTCCCGGCCTTCGACCGGCCAGTCGGCGTTGCTCGAGTCGAGCCACGACCGGATGCGGTCGGCGGGCGTGCCGGCCAGCTTCGGGGGCGCGAGCGCGGTCGCGACCTCCTCCCAGGTGTCGAACCGCCCGCCCAGGTCGATGAAGCCGCCGTCGACGCAGCTGACCACCTGCACCTGCTCCGGATGGCGGTAGCCGAGCTCGAGCACCACGTTGCCGCCCCACGACTGCCCGGCCACGGCGGGTCGCTCCCAGCCGAGTGCGTCGATGAGCGCGAGGAGGTCGTCGGCGACCGTGACCATGTCGTAGGGCCCGTCGGGCTTCGACGAGCGACCGTGGCCGCGCTGATCGACCGCGACGGCCGGGTGGCCGTGCTCGGCCAGGCGCCGGCCGACGCCGTCCCAGAGCCGGGCGTTCGACGCGAGGCCGTGGACGAGCAGGTGCGGCACGCCGGTCGGCTCGTCGGCCTCCCACCGCACGACGTGCAGCTCGACGCCGCTGGGGAGCGCGATCCAGTCCTCGGCGGGCTCGGTCACCGGGCCGCCCCGGCGATGCGGTCGAGGAGCCGGGCCAGGTGGAGGGCCTCGGCGACGGGTCGGGGCCACGGCTCCGCGCCGCGGACCGCTCGTCCGAACGCCTCCACCATGCCCCGGTAGGGGGCGCCGCCGTCGGTCGTCATCGTGTGCTGCTCACCATCATCGTCGTACAACACGATCTCGGTCGCTCGCATGCCACCGGTGTGCGCGTCGCCGTCGAGGACGAGGCGGCCGGCGGTGCCGGCGACCTCCAGCAGCTGACGCTCCGGCAGCTCGAACGAGCACAGCGCCGACGCCGACCGGCCGTCCTCCCACCCGACCTCGATCGACGTGGTCAGGTCGACGCCCCGCTCGCTGCGCGCCACCGTGGCCGCGACGTGGTCGGGATCGGGGCCCCAGAGCGTGACCGCCGGCCCGAGCGCGTAGATGCCCACGTCGAGGAGCGCGCCGCCCCCGTCGGCGGGGTCCCACCGGTAGTTCTCGCCCGCGGGCAGCGGGAACGTGAACTCGGTGCGGACGTGGCGGACGTCGCCGAGGGCGCCGTTGCGGGCCAGCCCGATCGACTGACGCCAGCGCCGCTGGAACGGGGTCATCCACGCCTCGGCGAGCAGGACGCCGGACTCGGTGCACGCCGCGGCCATGGCGGCGGCGGCGTCGGCGGTCGGGGCGAGCGGCTTCTCGCACAGCACGTGCTTGCCCGCGGCGGCCGCCCGCTCGGTCCAGTACCGGTGGGCGCCGTTCGGGAGCGGCAGGTAGACCGCCTCGACGTCGGGATGGTCGATGACGGCGTCGTAGGAGCCGGCGTCGAGGTGGCGGAGGTCGTCGGGCACGGGTCCGGTCGCGGCGGCGACGGCGGTCAGCTCGGCGGCGTCCGCCTCGGCGAGGGCGCCCTGCACGGCGGCCCGGAAGATGAACGAACGTGCGCCGAGCACGCCGAACCGGACGGGTTGCACGCTGCCTCGTCCGTCAGTCGAGCTCGATGACCGCAGCCGGCCGGGCGCCGCCGAGATGCGCGGCCTCGAGCACGGCCACCACGTCGCGCGACTGCTCCGGCGGGACGGCGAGGGGTTCGCCGAGCAGGAGGTGGTCGGCGAGGTTGCGGTGGAAGCCCCAGCCGGGGTGCGGCGCGGGCGAGACCGTGCGCTCGACCACCTCGCCGCCGCCCTCGTAGCGGCTGAGCTGCAGGTCGACCGGTGCCTCGGCGTGGTGGGACCACGAGCCGACGAAGCCGCGGCCGGGCTCGACGGTCTCGGTGCGCAGCGGGCGGTAGTGGCCCTCGAGGGTGCCCTCGGTGCCCTGCACGTAGAACTTGGGCCGACGTCGGGCGGCGACGTCGCTCTGGCGGAACGTCGCCTCGCGCCCGTCGTCCCACTGCATCCACACGGTCAGCTGGTCGACGTTGGTCGTGTCGTGCCAGACCCGGGTGTGGGTCGTGGAGAGGATCCGGGCCGGCGCCTCGCCGAGCAGCTGGAGGATCCAGTCGATGTGGTGCGAGCCCCAGTCGTAGACGGCGCCGCCGGAGATGGAGTCCTCCGAGTGCCACGCCCGGCAGGGGTGGTCGAAGCCGCCGACGAAGGTCTCGATGTTGAAGACGTCGCCGACGAGGCCGCGGTCGATCGTGCGGCGCAGCGCCAGGAAGTCGGTGTCCCAGCGCCGGCTCTGGTGGACGGT
>JBCBSZ010000029.1:0-61596 GCA_039818945.1 Actinomycetota bacterium | reverse complement strand
CGTTCCGACCGGGCGAGGACGACGAGGCCTGGTTGCGGGTCAACAACCGGGCCTTCGCCTGGCACCGCGAGCAGGGGAGGCTGACCCAGGAGGACCTGACCGAGCGCTTCGCCGAGGACTGGTTCGACCCCGAGGGCTTCCTGCTCTTCGAGGAGGACGACCGCCTGCTGGGCTTCTGCTGGACGAAGGTCCACCACGACGAGGACCCGCCGGTCGGCGAGATCTTCGCCATCGCCGCCGACCCCGATGCGCAGGGTCGCGGCCTCGGCCGGGCGCTGGTGGCGGCCGGTCTGCACCACCTCGCGGGCCTCGGGCTCACCAAGGGGATGCTCTTCGTGGACGCCGACAACGGCCCGGCCCGGGCGCTCTACGACCGGATGGGCTTCGAGATCGACATCCGCCGCCGGCTGTACCTGGCCGAGCAGGACATGGTCGCCACGGCCTGAACGGGCCGTTGGGTCCGAACTGCTCCCCTCAACCCGATCCGTCGGCGGGCAGCTCGAGTTGGGCCCGCAGCACCCGGAGCGTGCGTCGGAGCACACGCGACACGTGCATCTGCGAGATCCCGACCTGCTCGGCGATCTCGCTCTGGGTCAACTCGTCGTCGAACCGCAATCGGAGGATGGTGCGCTCGCGCTCGGGCAGCTCGGCGATGAGCTCGTCGAGCGCCAGGAGGTCAGCAGCCGCCTCGAGCCGCACGTCGGCCGAGCCGAGGCGGTCGCCGATGCTCGTCCCCTCCCCGGCCGCCGGGCGTTCGATCGACGTCGGCCGGTAGGCCTCCCTCGCCTCCAAGGCCGTGAGCAGGTCCTCCGTGGTGACGTCGAGATCATCGGCGACCTCGGACATACGGGGCGCTCGACCCAGCGTCTGGGTCAACGTCGGGATGCGCTCCCGTGCGCGCAGCGACAGATCCTTGTCGCGACGGGACACCTTGACCCGCCAGGTCCGGTCCCGGAAGTGCCGTTTCAGCTCGCCCG
Source organism: Actinomycetota bacterium (assembly GCA_039818945.1). Classification (GTDB taxonomy): domain Bacteria; phylum Actinomycetota; class Acidimicrobiia; order Acidimicrobiales; family Poriferisodalaceae; genus JBCBSZ01. The sequence continues at coordinate 60,619 of JBCBSZ010000029.1, read as the reverse complement.
AGATGGTCGGCGCAGCGAACGATGCGAACCTGGCACCGCGGTCGGGGTCGTAGCGTTCCACCGCCTTCAGCAAGCCGACCAGCGCCACCTGGGTGAGGTCGTCGAGACCCTCGCCACGGTTGACGTATCGGCGGGCGATCGTGATGGCCAGTCCCTGGTGCTGCTCGACCAGCTGGTTCCGGAGCCCGCGGTCCCTCGATGACCGATATTGACGGAAGAGCTCGTCGGACTCGCCGGCCTCGCCCACACCCGACCTCAGCGGCGCTTCCGGAGCACGAAGCCGGCGCGATCGCCGTTGCTCGTGAACATGACCTCGTCGGCGACGGCGCGAAGGATCCGGGCCTGGAGGCCCCCACCATCGAGATCGGGCTCGTCGAAGTCGCCCGTGATGGCGCACGACCCGATGATCTCGACGGCGCCCTCGGCGTTCCGGAAGGCGATCGTCAGCGGACCGGTCGTCGCCGCACCGTCGAAGACGGCGACGCACAGCTCGTCGATCGCGATCTTGAGGTCGTCGACCTGCTCGACGTCGAAGCCGGCATCGTCGCCCACGGCAGAGGCGAGGAGCCGGGCGTACCGGATGCTGTCCGCCGCGGCCGGCACGCGCAGCTCGATCGCGGCCTCTCCGGTGTCCATCACCGCCGACTCACAGCTGGAAGGCCTCGGTGAGCCCGGTGATCTCGAGCACGCGCCGCACGGGCGCCGTCGGATCGACCACGGCGAGCGACCCGCCGCGCTCCACCATCTCGGCGTGCAGCTCGAGGAGGGCGCTGATGCCGGAGGAGTCGATGAAGCCGAGCTCCGCGACGCGCACCTCGATGCGTCCGACGTCGGCAGCGAGCTCTGGTCGGACGGCTGCGACGAGCTCGCCGGCGTTGTTGGCGTCCATCTCACCCGCCAGTTCGACGGTCAGCAGGCCGCCGTCGCGTCGCGTGTCGATCCGCATCGCTCGTTCCTCCCGTCTGTCGAGACGAAGCTAGCGAACGCGACCCCGAGACGAGCGACGACTCCCCTCCAGGCGAGACGGTTCGGAACGGCTCGGTACGCCCGGCCACGCCGGGTCGGCGGGGGGTTTGGCTTCGGGGTCGCAGGGATACTCTCCTTGTCATGGCGACGACGGATCGTCTCCCGACCGGACCCGTGACGGCCGAGCGCGCCCCCCTGACCCTGCCTGATGACCTGTCGGCCCTCGGGCACGCACGTGACGCCGTCCGCGACGTCTGCGCAGCGTTCGGAGGTGACAGCGCATCGGCGGAACTGGTGGCGACCGAGCTCGTGTCGAACGCCGTGCGGCACGGGGGACCCCCGATCGAGCTCCGGGTGGAAGCCGACGTCTCGGCCGGGTCGCTGCGGATCGCGGTCTCCGACGGCGGCGGCGGCGAGCCTGCGATCGGTGCGCCGTCGGCGACCACCCCGGGCGGGCGAGGTCTCCTGCTCGTGGACGCGATGAGCGATCGGTGGGGCGTCGAGCGCCTGGAGGCGGGCAAGCGGGTCTGGGCCGTGGTGCACACGGCGGCGACCTGACGCCGAGCCGGCCGGACCATCGCTGTCCAGATCCGTCCGCCGAGAGGTTGACGACCCTCGGTTGGCGGTAACCCCGCTGCATGACTACAGCTGCCGCCACCATCGCTCCGCCGTCCGTCGTCGCCCGCGCCTCCGGGGTGCTCGACTCCGATATCGCCGACCGACTCGCCGGCGAGCTCCTCGCTCTGACGTCGTCCGGCGGTGAGGTCGTCGTCGACCTCGCCCGGGTACGGCTGATCGACAGCGGCGCGCTCAGCGTCTTTGTCGTCGCAGCGAAGCACGCCCGAGCTCATGGAGGCCGGCTCGTGCTCCGTCACCCCTCGGGGGTCGTGGCCGATGTGCTCCGCGTCGCCAGCCTCAGCGATCGTGGTCTCTCCCTCGAGCTCGCCGAGGACTGAGGTCCTCCGGGCAGCTCGGTACGAGCTGCCTGCTCGCGAGTACGGGGCAACGAGCCGACCCCACCCCGCCGCTTCGACGGCGACGGTTCAGCCGCCGAGCGCCGCCAGGCCGACGAAGCGCAGTCCGACGGGACGATGCCGTCGCACCGGCCTGCTCGAACCCGACCCGGAGCGGCCATCGGTGTCGCCCCGACGATCGCCGGAGTCCGCCGGCCCCGCCGGCCAGGGATCAGTAACGGATGTCGGTGGGGAGGCCATCAGGCAGTCCGTCGCCGTTGAGCACCTCGAGCTGGTCGTTCTCGTCGAACTGCCGCCGTGTCAACAGCAGCCCGCCGATCGTGACGGTGCCGTACACCGTGATCGCGAAGATGATCGTGCCGATCACGAAGATCACGAGCTCGCTCATGACCGGACCTCCTGGTCTCGGAGCGCCGGGACGTCGGGGGCCGGCGTCAGCAGCAGGGTGCCGAGGGAGTGGATGGACGGGACCCACAGCCCGACGAAGATGCCGGCCGTGGTCTCGCCCTCGACGAAGTAGAGCCAGACGGAGAAGAGGAACGAGGCGAAGCCCGCCACCAGGAACGGGAGCTTGAGCCTCAGGTCATTGGGGAACGCACGGAGCGCTGACATGGGCGTCCTTTCGGATCGGTCGGAGGCAGCGGCCAACGGCGAAGCCGCACACGATGAGTGCCCCGATCCAGGGGTGCGTAAACACCTCCGCCGGATGGGCAGTCGCGACGAGGGCGTTTCCCGTGGACGACCGGGGTAACGCCGTGCCCGGGCACCGTGACGGCGTCTCCTGACGGGCGGCCTACGCTGCGGTCGAGATGTCGGACGAACGCCAGCGCAATCTCGAGCTGCAGCGCCTGCTGCTGCCCGCCTCGCTGCCGCCCATCGGCTGCACCGAAGCCGCGGCGGCCTACGCGGCCCACAACGACGACCTGCGGGTCGGCGGCGACTGGTACGACCTCGTCGACCGTGCCGACGACCAGGTCGTCGCCATCGTCGGCGACGTCGTGGGCCACGGGCTCACCCAGATCGGCGTGATGGGCCAGCTCAGAGCAGCATCGAACGCCCTCGCTCGTGTGTCCGCCGATCCGCTCGACCTGCTCACGGGCCTGGACGCGTTCGCGAAGGACCTCCCGGGCGCACGGGGGACGACGATGGTCGTCGTGATGCTCGACGGGTCGACCACGGGCCGGATCGCCTCGGCCGGGCACCCGCCGCTGCTTCGCGTGACACCCGACGGCGAGGTGTCCCTCATCGAAGAAGGCAGGCGCCCGCCGATCGGGGTCGTCGGCACCGCCACGAAGGCGACCTTCGACGTCGCCATCGACGACGTCCTGCTCATGTTCACCGACGGGCTGGTCGAGCGGCGAGATCGATCGATCGACGACAGGATGGCGGAGCTGGGTGCGTTCGTGCACGAGCACGTCACGGAGCCTTGCTCGACGATCGCCGAGCTCGTGATGGACGAGTTCGCGGATCAGCCCGACGACGACGTGGCGGTCCTCGTGCTCCGGCCCCGCAACCATCGCAGCGAGGAGTACCGGCTCCAGCAGCGGATCCAACCGACCGCGAGCGTGCGGGTCGCCTGACCGACCGACCGTCGGGATCAGCCCGCGGCGTAGCCCGATGCGGACACCATCCCGCGGTGGAAGGTGCGGTCGCCGACCACGTCGGCGTGGTCGGCTCGGTGCAGCACGACGGCGTTGTCCCAGATCACCACGTCGCCCGGCTGCCATCGATGGCGCCAGACGTTGTCGGGTCGGGTCGACCACGCCAGCAGCTCGGCGACCAGCCGGCCGGCGGCGTCGTCGTCGAGCCCGGACACCCGTCGACAGCGTGCGGGCGCATCGAGGAGCAACGCCGGCCGTCCGGTGCGCGGATGGGGGCGGACGACGGGGTGAGCGGCCTCGGTCTGGGCCCCGGCGCCCGGGTCGACGCCGGTGACGCCGTGGGTGATCGTCCTCCCGGCGACGAGCTCGCCGAGGCGGGGATCCAGGTCGTCCCAGGCCCGGTACTGGTTGCTGAAGAGCGTCTCCCCGCCGCGGGCGGGCACCTGGACCGCTCGCAGCGCGGTGTAGGCCGGCGGCGACGACACGTACGCGGTGTCGACGTGCCAGTTCGACACCGGCGCCCGGTCGCGACCGACGTTCGTGACGACGTTCAGATCGGCGCGCCCCGGCACCGGGGTCTCGCCGGCGGTGAACTGCAACTCGCCGAACCCGGCGAGGAACCTGACGAACGCGTCGTCGTCGATCTGCTGGTCACGGAGCACGAGCACCCCGTGCTCGGCGAGCGCCTCGCGCAGCACGTCGTGGTCGACCGAACCCTCGCGATCGAGCGAGACGCCCCGGACCACGGCTCCCACCGGCAGGCGGGGCTCGACCTTCACGACAGGGCCGCGAGGGCCGGGGCGACCGACGGCCTGGCGAGGTCGACCGCGTCGGCGAACAGCTCGGCGAGGCCGATGCCCGCTGCGGCCGCCATCATCACCACCACCGAGCTGGGGGCGAACGAGCAGTACGGGCCGGCCTCGAGGAACCACGGGCGGCCGTCGGGATCGATGCGCACGTCCACGAGGCCGTGATGGGTGCAACCGAGCGCGACATGGGCGGTGCGAGCGAGCTCGTGCACCGCCGGGACCGCCGGGTCGTCGTCGGTGACGATCCAGGCGTGGTCGTCGTCCTTCGCCACGAGGTGCACGTCGCCGTCGGCGTCCCAGTCGAGCTTGTCCGCCTCCTCGCGGATCGGCTTCGAGGCGGCATCGACCGCATACTCCTCCAGTGGGAGGGCGATCAGGTCGCCGCCGCGCCGGATCGTGCCGCACCGGACCTCGCGCCCGAGGGGGACGAAGTCCTCCACGAGGGCCGCCGGCGATGCGTCCAGCGCCTGCTCGAGGGCCTCGCGGAGCTCGGTCGCGCGGTCGACCAGGACGACACCGGTCGAGTTGTCGCCGTCGACCGGCTTCACGACGACGGGCCCGGCGAGCTGCGGCGGAGCGTCACCGCGGCGGACGAGCACTGCTGCGGGGACAGGGACGCCCGCATCGGCGACGACCGCTCGCGTCATCGCCTTGTCGATCGTGAGCGCCATCACGTGGGCGTCGTTGCCGACCGACGGGATGCCGAGCAGCGACAGCAGGGCGCGATGGTCGGTGAGGCCGGGGTGGCAGAACAGTTGGGGCACGCCGACGTCCGCACCGAGCGATGCGAGCCGGGCGATGCCCGATGCCCGGTCCAGCGGCTCGGCGGCGGCGAGGTCGGCGCGCTCCAGCGAGGTGGGGAACCGCCACGACCCGTCGGGCGAGACGTCGACGACCACGTGCTCCCACCTGCCGTCGAGCGGAGGGGCGGTCCCGCCGAGGGCGTCGAGCGCCCCGGCTGCGTAGCGGCGGGACAACGCAGCCCAGCGGTCGTCGACCGGCGAGCCCGTGCAGTGGACGACGCGAAGGGGCCCTTCGGCGGGTGACACGATGCGCTCAGTCCCCGGCCGGCTCGACGAGCTTGCCGATGTTGATGTCGATCTTGACCCACGGCGTCCCGCGGACCAGCGCTCGAACGAGCAGCGAAGTGATCTGGAGGTGCGGGACGAGGAGGAACGGGAGGGGGTCGTGCGGGTCGAGCAGCGCCTCGCGCCCGCGAACCACGACGCGCAGGCGCTCAGCCGCACGACGCGGATCGCGGACCATGCGCCACAGCTCCATGTGCCACCAGTACGTCGGGCGGCTACCGGGGAGGGGCACGATCGCATCTCCCCCGTCCTCGAGGTAGGCCGCTGCGAGCTCGGGGTGACCGGCGAACATCGTGATGGCCGAGTGGGTGCGGGGGTTGCACTCGATGGCCACGGCCCTGCCGTCGGCGTCGACGATGAAGTCGAAGGACACCTGGCCGGTGAGCCCGAGGGCCTCGACGTAGGACCGGACCCACTTCTCCATGTCGGGCCGGTCGACCATCTCGTAGTTGAGCTGGCTCGGCGACGACTCGCAGCACGCCCAGACCTGGAGCGCCCCGTCACGGACCGTGCCGTGGGTGCAGTACTCGTCACCGGACACGAACTCCTGCAGCACCCAGGGAGCGCTCTCCGAGATCGGCAACGACCGGGCGTGCTCGGCCGTGGCCTCGGGCGTGGCGAGGGGCAGGGTGGTGAGGTCGAGCCGGTGCACCGGGTCGTAGGGGATCGACTTCAGGAGGTACCTCCGACCCGGACGGCGGTCGAAGTCGAAGTCGACGACCTGTTCGGGGTCGGTGATCCGGTGGGTCTCCGGCACGGCGAGCCCGAGGGTCTCGGCGGATGCGGCGAAGGCATCCTTGTCGTCGAGCGTCCGGACGACGTCCGCACCGACGTGGACGACCTCACAGCGATCGGCGAGCGCGTCGGCCGCCTCGGCGTCGAAGCGGCTCGAGAGCGGGCTGCACACCGGGACGTACACGTCCACCCCCTCCTCGTCGACGATGGCGGCGAGGGCCGCGACGTAGCCCGGGTGATCGGCGGCGGGGACGATCCGGAACGCGTCGACGCAGTTGGAGAACCGGTGACCCGACCACCGGTAGCGGGCGGTCTCGGCGAGCACCACGCGGTGGCCGGCACGGTGGAAGGCCCGCGCCAGGGCCAGCGACTTGGTCATCTTGCCGCCGGACAGCAGCACGGTGCGGGGCCGCGTCGCGGGCGCGTGGTCAGGACGACGACGCACCGCACCGATGCCGGCCGCCGCAGCGGTGAGGGCCAGGTCGACCGGCAGGCTCGCAGCGAGCAGGCCGAGCATGCCGAGCGAGCGGAGCCGGGCGCTGCGTCGCGCCGTAGTCGAGCTCATGGGGCCGACACCCGGGCCAGGGTCACGCCGTCGCGAACCGGCAGCAACACCTGCTCAACACGATCGTCGGCCGTCAGGGCGGCGTTGAACTCGGCGATGGCTGCGCCGTTCGCGTCGACCTCGACGCCCCCTGCGTAGGGCTGGCCCTGCAGGAGGGTGTTGTCGGCCACGATCAGGCCCCCGGGCCCGACCAGACCGAGGTCGAGCAGCGCCCGGTAGACCGGAAGGTAACCGGGCTTGTCTGCGTCGAGGAAGGCGAGGTCGAACCGCTCGCCGGCATCGGCGAGCCGTCGCAGCGTCTCGAGCGCGGGCCCGACCTCGAGCCGGATCCGATCTGCGACCGGTGACCCGGCGAAGGCCGCCGCCGCCATGTCGGCCACGCCCTGGTCGAGCTCGCAGGTGACGACCTCCCCGCCCGGTTCCACGGCCTCGGCCATCGACAGCGCCGAGTAGCCGGTGAAGGTCCCGATGTCGAGGATCCGGGTGGCGCCCGACAGCTTGACGAGCAGCGACAGCAGGCGACCCTCGACGTGGCCCGAGAGCATCTCCGCCTCGAGGGGTCGATCCGGGTCCCACGGGTGCAGGTCGCTCCTGCGGGCCAGCTCGGACAACGCGGGCGACGCAGGCGACGACGACGCCGACAGATAGGCGTCGAGATCGCGCAACAAGGCGAGCGCACGGTCGGGCTCGCCCTGCTCGAGCGCCTCGACGGCGAGGCCCACCGGGGTCACGGGTCGCAGGCGGGGAACGGTCTCGTCGGTCATGCCAGCACCTCCGGCGCGAGGCGGTCGACGATGGCGTCCGCCGCCGAGAAATCGTGGCCGGCGGTGTTCTCGTTCGGGACCGCAACGCAGCGCACTCCGGCTGCGGTGGCTGCGGCGACCCCGTCGACGTTGTCCTCGACGGCCACGGCGTGGGCGGGCCCGATGCCGAGCCGCTCCAGCGCCGTCTCGTAGGCCGCGGGGTGAGGCTTGGGCTCGGTCACGTCGTCCGCGGTGACGATCACGTCGAAGTCCGCAACAGAGACGTTCGGTGCGAGTCCCTGCAGCAGAGCGTCGACGTTCTCGCGCGACGTCGTCGTGACGAGCGCGACCGGTTCACCGGCCTCGCGAGCCGCCCGAACGGCGGCGACCACGCCGGGCCGGGGCTCGACGCCGGTGGCGCCGAGGTCCGATCGGAACAGCTCGGACTTCGTTGCGTGGACGGCGTCGGCGTCGACATCGTGGCCGAGCCGGCGGGCGTCGGCAGCGACCCGAGCCCGTCCACCGGCCGAGGTCAGCAGCTCACGGTAGGCGGCTCGGTCCCAGTGCCAGTCGAGGCCGTGGGCGGCGAACGCGTCGTTGAAGGCCGTTCTCTGGCGCTCGGAGGTGTCGGCGAGCGTGGAGATCGAGCCGAAGAGCAGTGCGGGCATGGTGCTTCCTTCCGATGGTTCAAGCGGCGTCGGGGACGACGACGGGGACGTCGACAGCGACCACCGAGGGGTCCTCGAGGCCGACGTCGCGGCAGTGGCGCTCGATGCCCAGGCCACCGCGCGGTCCGGCCGCCGCGAGCGAGCGGTAGTCGTCGAGGGCCAGGCCGAGCTCGGCGCGCGTCGGTGCATCGAGATAGCCGACCGCCCCGATGCGGCCGCGCGGCACCGGAGCGAGGAGCTGGCCGCCTCGCTTCTCCACCATGCGCAGCTGGGCCTCCCACAGCAGGTCGTGGTCGTCGAGCACCTCGTGCCAGGTGGACAGGCCGAGGTGGCTGAGCAGGGCCATGATGCGGGTCAGGTCGCCCTCGGGGAGCAGCCCGGAGCGGTGCGCGAGGAACGCACCGAACCCCATCCCGATCGACACCGCGTGGCCGTGGAGGAGCCCAGCGGCGATCTCGAAGCCCGGCGACCAGGTGTGGCCGTAGGCGTGTGGGCGCAGCTGGTGCGTCTCGTACAGGTTGTCGTACTCGGCGCCGACGTAGCTGCGCAGCGCCGCAGCGATGACCCGAGCGGAGGCGGGGCCCAGGTCGGGCAGGCCATCGACGGTGACCGATCCGAACCGCGTCGCCACGAGGTCGGGACCGACCTCCTCGAGCAGGCCGAACAGCTCGGCGTCGTCGACGATCGCCATCTTGGCGACCTCGGCCAGCCCGTGTCGCAGCCAGCCCTCACGGAGGCTGGAGAACAGCGTCCGATCCGTGATCGACAGGATCGGCGGGTGGTAGGCGCCGAGCAGGTTCTTGTAGCCGAAGCCGTCGCAGCAGGTCCGAGGGGAGGGGCCCGCGTCGATCCCGGCGACGAGCGAGGTGGAGAGCATGACGTAGGGGGTGGCGCGGTGATACAGCGAGCAGGCCAGGCCAGCGGTGTCGGCGAGCACACCACCGCCCATCACGAGCACGGGCTCGTGGCGGGCCACGCCGTGGGCCTTGAGCTCGCCGAGCATCCGCTCGACCGTGCGCACCCCCTTGTCGACCTCCATGCCCCGGTGGACGAGCACCGTGAGCTCGATGCCGTGGTGGTCGAAGTAGGTGCCCAACGCCTCGCCGTGGTGCTCGCCGACGTTCTGGTCGACGATCGCGACGCATCGCCGCAGGGGTGCGTAGAGGTCGGCGAGCAGCCGCTCCTCGGGGTCGAGCACCCCGTCGACGACCCGGAGGGAGGTGAACGTCTGTTGCGTCATCACCGCCTCGACCGCTCGATCGTCCTTGCTCGAGACGACGTGACCGTCCGAGCGACGGTAGGCCGACGTCGCGGCGACCGAATGGGGGTCGGCGAGCGCGAGCGCATCGATCCAGTCGCGAGGGCCGAGGGCGTCCAGGAGGCGCCGCTCACCGGCCGGCGTCCCCGGCAGCCGCCGGGCGAGTGACGCCAGGGCGAGCGGGCCGGCCGCGTCCGGGGCGAGCCCGCCGAGCACTCGGGACACGAGCCCGACGCCCGTCGCCACCGAGGCGGTCAGGACGGTCCGCAGCCGGCGCAGATCGGAGAGGAGCTGCACCTGGTCACGGGCTGCCAGCGCCCTCGCCACGAGCTCGTCGTCCGGGTCGGCGTGGCTGACCTCGATCAGCACCTGCTCGAACTCCGACGAGGCGAGGACGGCAGCCACGGCGGCATCGACCTCGTCGAGCGATGCCGCGGCCGGATCGAACCCCCGGGCCAGTTCGGTGAGTCGGTCGACCACACCGTTGCCGAGGACGGGTGGGTGCGCATGGGGTGAGTCGATGATCACGGTGGCTCCTGGGGGACGGGGTCGCCAGCGGGACCGTCGTACCCGAAGCCGACGGACGCTAAACCCGAGCCCGGCGGCGATCTGCCGTCCTACGTGACGTTCACCCCGACCGCGGCGCCGATCAGGAAGGTGATCCCGGCTGCGCCGGCCGCGATCAGCACCTGGCGCAGCGCCGAGCGGATGATGCTCCGGGCGGTGTAGACGGCCAGCAGGCCGCCGAGCACGGCGGCTGCGAGGACGGCCAGGACCATCGAGGCGACGATCGCCGCCGTGCCCGATGCGAAGAACCAGGGCGCGAGCGGGATGACCGCCCCGACGGCGAACGCGCCGAACGACGAGGCCGCCGCGCCGAACGGCGATCCCAGGGAGTCCGGGTCGACGCCGAGCTCCTCGCGGGCGTGCACGTCGAGGGCGACGTCGACGTCGGCAGCGATGGCGTCGGCGACGGCCTGGGCGCTCTCCGCATCGAGCCCCCGAGACCGGTAGAGCGCGGCGAGCTCGGCGGCCTCGCCCTTGGGGTTGCGCTCGAGCTCGCGCCGCTCTCGGGCCAGCTCCCGCTCGAGCAGCTCGCGCTGGGCCTGCATCGAGACCCACTCCCCCGCGGCCATCGACACCGCTCCGGCCACCAGGCCGGCGAGGCCCGTGACCCGCACGATGTCGGCACCGACGTCCGCTCCGGCGACGCCGAGGATCAGCGAGACGTTCGACACGAGACCGTCGCTGGCACCGAAGACGGCGGCCCGGGCCTCACCCCCGGTCACGCTGCGGTGACCGTGGTGCACCTCGCTCGCCGCAGCGCCGCTGCGATCCCCCTCACCTGCCACGGCCGTCACCGTACCCCCGTAGCCTGAGGCGGGTGCCCACCCGCTACGACCTCGACCGCGACGCGCTCGCCGACCTGCTCGAGGGGGAGCCCCGGTACCGGGTCGACCAGGTCTGGCAGGGCCTCCACGAGCAGCTCGCCGAGCCGTCGGAGATGACGAACCTGCCGAAGGCGCTTCGCCGCCGCCTCGACGACGAGCTGCCCTGGGCGCTCGAACGCGTCACGAGCTCGGTGTCCGACGACGGCGACACGGTCAAGGAGCTGTGGGAGCTGCACGACGGCACCCGCATCGAGACGGTCCTGATGCACTACCCGGAGCGGACCACGGTGTGCATCTCGTCGCAGGCGGGGTGCGCCATGGCGTGCGGCTTCTGCGCGACGGGGCAGGCCGGCTTCGACCGCCACCTCACCGTCGGCGAGATCGTCGAGCAGGTCGTCGCCGCGGCCCGGACGGCCCGGCCGCGCCGGGTGTCCAACGTCGTCTTCATGGGGATGGGCGAGCCGCTCGCCAACTACGACCACGTCCTCGCCGCCGTGCGCCGCCTCAACACCGATCTCGGGATCGGGGCCCGACACCTCACGATCTCGACCGTCGGCGTCGTGCCCGGCATCCGGCGGCTGGCCGCCGAGGGCCTGCAGGTCGGCCTGGCCGTGTCGCTCCACGTCGCCACCGACGAGCAGCGCGACGAGCTCGTGCCGATCAACCGTCGCTACCCGCTCCGGGAGCTGGCCGACGCCTGCCGGGAGTGGATGGCCGCGCAGCATCGCCGGCTGTCGTTCGAGTGGGCGATGATCGACGGGGTCAACGACACCCCGGCCGATGCGGCCGCGCTGGCCGAGTACGCCCTCCCCCTGCGGGCCCACGTGAACCTGATCCCGCTGAACCCGACCCCGGGGTGGCCGACCACCGGCTCCTCGCCCGAGGTCATCCGACGCTTCCGAGACCTGCTGACAGAGCGGGGCGTCAACGCGACGATCCGCCGCAACCGCGGGACCTCGATCGATGCCGCCTGCGGGCAGCTCCGGGCCGGCAACGAGGTCACGCTGCTCCCCCGGCGACAACCTTCTGACGACGACCACCGATCGGGGCCCGCGGGCTGGCAGACTGTCGGCCGATGACCGCCTTCCGCTGGACGAGCCCCAACCAGCCCCAGACGCTCCAGATCGCTGTCTTCCTGATGTACTTCAGGGCGGTCTTCTCGCTCCTCGGAGCGCGGGTGCTCTTCGTGCCCGGAGAGTTCCGGCTGCTGCTGATCATCGGCCTCATCGCCGGTGCGCTCGGCATCGCCAACGAGAAGCGGTGGGGCTACATCGTCGGCCTCGTCGTCGCCGTCCTCCCGGTCTTCTACGAGATCCGGTTCCTCATCGACGGCCGCTACGAGGTGCTGATCCAGCTCCTCTTCGACGGCGCGCTGCTCGCGTTGCTCCTCCACCCGATGAGCCGCGACTACCAACGCATCTGGTTCAAGTAGGGCGGGCGGCTCGGCCGGTCGCTGTGGCGCACAGCACAGCGCCGCAGCACGACGGCCGACCCGCACCCGGCGGTACGGTCGGATCGTGACCGAACCCCGCGAGCTCGACGGCAGCGTCCTCCCCGAGGGCGAGGAGAAGGCCGTCGCCGTGCGGAAGATGTTCGACGACATCGCCCCCCGCTACGACCTGGTCAACCGGGTGATGACCTTCCGGCTCGACGTGCGCTGGCGGCGTCGGGCGGTGCGCGACCTCCAGCTCCCGCCGGGCTCGACCGTGCTCGATCTGGCCTGCGGCACCGGCGACCTCTGCGACGACCTGCGAGCCGGCGGGCACCTGCCGCTGGGCATGGACTTCTCGTTCGGCATGTTGGCCGCCGCCCGCACCGGCGAGCCGCTGGCGCAGGCCGACACTCTGTCGCTGCCGGTGCCGGACGGTTCGGTCGACGGCGTGATCTGCGGGTTCGCGCTCCGCAACTTCGTCGACCTGGACGGCTTCGTGCGGGAGTGCGCCCGGGTCATCCGTCCCGGCGGGCGCATCGCCCTGCTCGACGCCAGCGAGCCCGAGAACCGGCTGCTCCGCTTCGGCCACGGCATCTACTTCGGCACCGTGGTGCCCCGCATCGGCGCGGCGCTGTCCAAGGCGTCGGCGTATCGATACCTCCCGAAGTCGCTCGCGTACCTGCCGTCCGGTCCGGAGCTGACGGCGCTCGTGCGCGACGCCGGATTCGGCGACGCCCGGCGCGACCTCCTCACCGGTGGGGCCGCCCAGCTGCTCGTCGGGACCAGGACGTGACGGCGACCATCCGGACCCGCCGCCTGGAGGCCGACGCCGACCTGCTCGCCGTCGGCGGTCGCGACGGCTTCGTGTTCCTCCACGACGGTCATGGGCTCGCCGGCCGAGGCGTCGCCGGCCGGATCGCCTTGCCCGGGCCGTGGCCGGACGCCGTCGAGCTGGCCGCCCGCGAGCTGGCGGCGATGGACGTCGACGACGAGCTGGGCCGCCCGGGCTCTGGCGTCGTCGCCTTCGCCGCGCTGCCGTTCGAGCGCGACGCGTCCGCCGAGCTGATCATCCCGGAGGTGGTCGTCGGGCGCTCGCGCGACGGTACGCGGTGGATCACGACCGTCGGCGATCACGACGCCGACGCCGAGGCGCTGCCCCGGCCGCCCCTGCCCGAGCCGTCTCGTCACGAGCTCGTCGCCGAGCGGCCGCCGGAGGCCTGGGCCGAGGCCGTCGCCGACGCGGCCAAGCGCATCCGGGCCGGCGAGCTCGACAAGGTGGTGCTGGCTCGCGAGCTGGAGATCCGCACCGACGCGCCGATCGACCGGGGCGTCGTGCTCGACCGACTGGCCCGGGCGTTCCCGTCGAGCATGGTCTACGCCGTCGAGGGCTTCGTCGGAGCCAGCCCCGAGCTGCTCGTCGGCCGGACCGGCGACGTGGTCCGGGCGCAGCCGATGGCGGGCACGACGCCGCGCACGGGCGACCCCACCCGCGACGTCCAGCTCGCCGCCGCCCTGCTCGCGTCGCCGAAGGACCGCCAGGAGCACCAGTTCACGATCGACGCCGTGCACGACGGCCTGCTCCCCTGGTGCTCGTACCTCGACGCCGGGACCGAACCCGAGGTGTTCTCGGTCGCCAACGTCCAGCACCTCGCGTCGACGGTCGAGGGACGGCTCTCGCATCCGCCGGTCTCGGTCCTGCAGCTCGTCGCCGGGCTGCACCCGACCCCGGCGGTCGGCGGACAGCCCACCGACGAGGCCCTGCGGCTGCTGCGGGCGATCGAAGGACGCGACCGGGGGCCGTACGCCGGTCCGGTGGGCTGGGTCGACGGCGCCGGCAACGGTCGCTTCGCCGTCGGCCTCCGAGGGGCCGAGCTCGACGGCACGGCGGCCCGGGTGATGTCGGGCGTCGGCGTCGTGGCCGACAGCGACCCGGCGGCCGAGCTGGCCGAGACGCGGGCCAAGCTCCGGGCGATCCTCGGGGCGCTCGTCAGCCCCTGACGCTCACCGATCCGTGAGGTCGCTGGGTCCGGAGAGGTACCCCTTCGCGTCGACGACCGCCGCCGACCAGCGCCGCAACAGGACGAGGAGGTCGTCGAGATCGTCCCCGATGGCCGCCAACGACGGCACCATCTGCCGGTCGGTGGCCACCTCGACCCGCTCGCGCACGTCGTGCCCGAGCTCGCTCAGCTCGTCGCCGTCGAGCAGCCCACGGGAGCGCAGCCCGTCCTGACCGGCGTCGAGCTGCTCGTCGGTCCACGCCCGGGTGCGGACGTAGGTGCGGGCGGGCAGGCCCCACCACAGCTCGGTGAGGAGGCCGATCTCGATCGGTGTGAGTCCGGCGGTGGTCCAGGCCGCGTTGTGGGCATCGCCCCGGAGCTCCCGCAGCAGGTCGCCGGCACGCCACAGGTCACCCAGCGGATCGCCGGGTAGCCCCCGGGCGAGCAGTCCGCTGTAGAGCGGGCGGCCGGCGCTGTGGGCGGCGTCGACACCGCGGAGCAGCACCCGTGAGGCCCACATGGCCTCGGGCGGCTCGCCGAGGATCCGCCGCAGCTGGGCCAGCGCCCCGCGGTCGCGGGCGGCGGCGATCTGACCGGCGTTCGTGAGCGTCCAGCCTCGGGAGACCATGGGCACGACCGCGGACGGGTTGAACACGCCGAACGCCGCGGCGACGACGGTGCCGGGCGCCTGGCCCAGAGCGGAGCCGCGGCTGCAGAAGTAGGCGGCGCCGTCGGGCAGCTCGACGCCGTCGGCGTCGCCGATGCTGGGCTCGAAGCCGAGCTGGGCGTACTCGACGTGGCACTCGGGTGAGAAGTACACCGAGCCGATCGTCGGCTCCAGCGCGTCGCGGAGCGATCGGCTCGCCCGTGCCATGCCCTCGACGTCCACGCTGCCTCCTCGTCGCCGGCCCGGAGGCTACTGGTGCCCGAGCGCGTCGAGCGCGGCGGCGACCTCGGCGTGCAGCGCGGCGTGCACGTCGACGTTCTCCTCCCGATCCGTCGACACGACGAGCATCCGCACCCCCGGCGCGCCCAGCTGCGACCGCAGCTCCGCCGCGTCCGGCACGAGGTGGACCTCGATCCCGTGCGCGGCGGCGAGGGCCGTGAGGTCGACGCCGTGCGGGGTGCCGAACAGCGTCTCGAAGACGTCCCGATCGAGCAGCCGGTACTGGGGCAGGAACGAGAAGATCCCACCGCCGTCGTTGTCGACCACCACGATCGTGAGGTCGACGCCGCGCCCGGCCAGCCCGAGCAGCGCGTTGGTGTCGTGGAGCAGGGCGACGTCGCCGACCAGCACGGTCGTCGGACGGCCCGAGCCGATCGCCACCCCGACCGCGGTCGAGACCACGCCGTCGATGCCGTTGGCGCCCCGGTTGGCGTGGACCTCCAGGTCGGCTCGGCGGCGACCGCCGTACCACTCGACGTCGCGGATGGGCATCGAGGATGCGAGCACGAGGCTCGACCCCGCCGGCACCTCCTCGAGCACCGCCGCTGCGATCGCCGGCTCCGATGCCGGTCTCCGGTGCACGCCGGCCACGACCGCACCCCGCGCCGCCCGCTCGACCGCCATCCACGCATCGATCCAGGCGGTGTCGCCGTCGGTCTCGATCGCATCGGCGAGGGCGTCGACGAGCTCGTCGACCGGCGCGGAGACGAGCAGTGAGGCGTCGTGGCCGGGGTCGGACCAGGGAGCGCCGCCGAGCTGCACGCGGTCGTCGACGGTGGTCGTCCACTCGGACAGCAGTCGCGAGGCCGGGGCATCTCCGATGCGGACCACGACCTCGGGCCGGAGGCGCTCGGCCGTCGGGGCGTGCCGGAGGATGGCGTCGAACGTCGCGACGACCCGAGGTCCGGGGAACGGCGCCCGTGGACCGGCGAGGATCGGCCAGCCCAGCGCACCGGCGAGCCGCACCGTCGACGGCGGAGCTCCGCCGTCGGTGACGATCACGCCGCGCCGCCCCGTGAGGCGTGCGACGACCTCGTCGACGAGCGCCGGGTCCGGCCGGCCGGGGCGGCGGCGGACGTGCCACGGCCCGCCCGGGCGAGCCGCCGGCAGGTCGCCGGCCGTGCCGACCAGTGGCTCGCGGAACGGCAGGTTCAGATGGACCGGGCCTGGCGGCTCACCCACGGCCTCGGCGACGGCGCGGGATGCGAGCGAGCGCCACGTCGAGGCGGCCGTCGCGTCGGGGACGCCGGCGTCGACCGACCACCGGGTCGCGCCGCCGTAGAGGCCGACCTGTTCGACGGTCTGCGGGGCGTCGACGTCGCGCAGCTCCCCCGGCCGGTCGGCGGTCAGCACGATCAACGGCACCCGGCCCTGGTGGGCCTCGACGACCGCCGGGTGCAGCTCGACGGCGGCCGTCCCCGAGGTGGTCACGACGGCCGCCGGCCGACCGGTCGCCCGACCGATGCCGAGCGCGACGAACGCCGCGGCCCGCTCGTCGTGGTGCACGTGCAGCGTCACGCCGTCGTGGGAGGCGACGGCGAGCGCGATCGGGCTCGACCGGCTGCCAGGCGCGACCACGACGTGCTCGACGCCGCTGCGGGCGAGCTCGTCCACGAGCGTGAGGCAGAACGTCGCCTGGACGTCTTCGGGCCGCTGGGGATCCATCGCCCCGCGATGGTGCCAGGCTGCGGTCATCGCCGACGCACCCGCCGCCCGATGTCACGTTCCGGGCCCGGTCCGGCCCTGTACCCGGCGATGACCGACACGACCGAGGACGCGCCCCCGGCGACGACCGAGGCCCTCTACCGGGAGCAGTCGCCGCGGCTGCACCGGGCGCTGGTCGGCGCCTTCGGTCGGCAGGAGCTGGCCGAGGAGGCCGTCGCCGAGGCGTTCGTGCAGCTCCTCCGCCGCGGTGAGGCCGTCCGGGATCCCTCGGCCTGGGTGTGGCGGACCGCGTTCGCCGTCGCCCGAGGCCTGGCGCACGACCGCACCACCGCCTCGAGCCCGCTCGACCGGGAGCCTCCCGTCGAGGACCACCAGGTCCCCGTCGACCTGCTGCGGGGGCTGTCGGCGCTCAGCCCGCTGCTCCGCGAGGCCGTGGTGCTGCGGCACTGGGCCGGGTTCAGCGCCGTCGAGATCGGCCGCATCACCGGCGTCGATCCGGCCACCGTCCGGGTCCGCCTCATGCGGGCCCGCCGCCAGCTCCGAGCCGCTCTGGAGGAACGATGACCGATCTGGACCAGGAGCTCTCCGCCCTCGGCACCATCGCCGTGCCCGATCGGTGGGACGAGATCGTGGCGCGGGCGACCGAGCCCGAGCCGATGGTGATCGAGATCGGACCCCTCGTGGACCGGCGTTCGCGGCGACTGCTCGCGATCGCCACGGCCATCCTCGTCGTCGCCGGCCTCGCCGTGCTCCTGCCCGGCCGTGGTGGCGATGGCGGTGGCGTCGCCACCGCCCCACCCCGCCCGGCGAACGAGCCGGCGCTGCTGGACGTCGACCGGGAGGTCCAGCCCAACGACCTCCGAGCGCTCAGTGGACTGTTCAGCGAGGTCGCCCCGACGACCGGGATCGTGCTCGGCCAACCGACCGATGCCGGCTACCGCCATCTGGTCGCGCTGGGAGATCCCGCGCCCGAGGACCTCGACTTCGCCCCGGAGGGCGATCGGACGCAGCGGCTCCTCGACGACCCGATCCCGGGCTCGGACCTCTACCTGACCGAGGTGGAGGGACGGAACGTCGTCCAGGGCACCTGGACCCTGGAAGGACGCGAGCTGCTCCTCGCCTCGATCGCCCCGCTGGACGCCGTCCGCGAGCTGATCCGGGACCTGGATCGTGTCCCGACCGAGGTCGGCGAGACCATCGGCCCGTGGGAGGTCGTCGAGATCTCGACCGCGGGAGGCTCGGGCACCTCGACCTACGCCGAGGTCACCACGACCTACGGCGGGCGTCGGACCCATCTGGTCTCCAACCCGGCCAGCTTGGGCGGGGCGCTGGGCGGCTTCGTGTTCCTCGACAGCGAGGTCGAGCGGGTCGAGGTCGATGGCCGGACAGCCTGGTATGGGCCTCGCCTCCCCGCCCTCACCTGGTCGGTGCCAGGCGGCGGATCGGCGACGCTGTTCCGCGACGGCACGGCCGACGAGCTGGTCGCCATCGCCGAGCAGCTGGTCGAGCGCTCCCCGGAGGAGTGGGCCGAGCGGGGCGGCACGTTCCCCGACGATGTCGAGGTCGTCGAGGCGCCGACGACCACCACGACCTTCGCCGGTGGCGACGCGCTGCCGACGCTGGGCGGACCCCGTCCCCCGACCGCACCGGATGCCGTGGTGACCGCTCCCCGCCCCGAGGTCGAGGGTTGGACGACGACCATCGAGACCTACCGGCTGGGCGACGACGGTGCCCACCAGATCGGCTGGCTGCTCGAACGCGACGGCGTCCAGGTCGCCCTCAACCTCGGAGGGCTCGGGCAGCCGGCGGACCCGCCCGAGGAGTGGGACGAGTTCGCGCTGGAGCGCGACGACATCAGGTTCTTCCTCGATGAGCAGGGCGCGCTCTCGCTCTGGGAGGAGCCGGGCGTCGGGGTGGCCCAGATGATCGCGATCCGAGAGCCGGACCGCGCGTTGCAGCTCGATCTCGTCGAGCTGCTGACGTTCACCGAGGCCGGGTTGGACTCGATCCCGACGCCGCAGATCCAACCTCGGGGTGACGAGCAGGTCGAGCTCACCGGGACGGTCGACGGACGCCTCGTCGAGCTGCAGGTCGATCCCGACGGGTCCTACCACTCGTTCCGCTTCGACGGGTTCGGACCGACGACCTTCTGGGCGGGTGGCTTCGAAGACCAACCCGTGCTGGAGCTCGCCGCGGTCGACGGCACCGCCGTCGTCCTGGTCCATCTGACTGACGACGTCGAGCGGGTCTCGGCAGGACTGGAGGGAGCGGAGGAGCAGGTCTCGGCGCCGATCGCGACCCTCGGCGACCAGCGGATCGCTCTCGTAGGCATCGAGCCCTCCGTCAACGGCTTGGTCTCGGTCGTCGTGATCGGTCGTGACACGACCTGGACCTTCGATCTCCCGACCGTGCCGATGGGGTGGGTGGACGGGGTGCTCACCCCCACCGGCTGACGGTGCCGCAGTAGGGTCCCGTCCTGGCGGAGAGAACGGGAGGGAGTGCTCACGCCTGCGATCTGGACGCGCGCTCGGGCAGACGCCTGGCTGGTGGCAGCGGTCGGGGTCGTCGTGCTCGTCACGGTCACGATCGCCGCGCTGGGGCCGTCGATCACCCGCTCGGTGATCGACGCCACCGTGCGGGCCCGCCTCGCCGACGCACCGGCCGATCGATCCGGCATCGAGGTGCTGGTGCGCGCCCCCGCCTCGGAGGCCGCCGTCGTCGCCGAACAGGTCACGTCTGCCGCGCTCCCCCTCGTCGACGACCTCGTCTCCGGCTCGGCCGCCATCGTCGTCACCGACTCGTTCGATGCGACCGACACGAACGGCGCCGACCTCGGCGGCGAGAACGCGCTGACCTTCCGCCTCGCGTCGATCGAGGCGACGCGCCCCGTGTTCGAGACCACCGCCGGTCGACCAGCGGTCGCTGGCGCCGATCCGGTCGAGGCCGTGCTCCACGTCGATGCTGCCGAGGCGACCGGCATCGAGGTCGGCGATCGACTGGTGTTGACCCGCGCTCCGGCCGAGGTCGGGGTGCAGATCGTCGGGCTCGTCGAGCCCGCCGACCCGGCCGATCCCCTCTGGTACGAGGCACCGTTGGGCCGCGAGGGTGTCGTGCCCGGCCGGCAGTTCACCGAGATCGGCCCCGTGCTCGTCCCGAGCGCCGATCTGGTGGGCGTCGACCGGGGCGCCGCGCACCGGATCCGCTACGCCGTCGACAGCGACGGCCTCGGGGAGGCCGACATCGACGCCCTGGAGGCGGTGGCCGATCGTCTGCGGAGCCGTCTCTCCGAAGCGGAGGTCGACGCCGAGACGGCCACCGGCCTCGAGGAGCTGGTGGGTGAGCTCCGCCCGACGTTGTCGTCGACGCGGGGCGCCGTGGCCGTCGTCGTCGTCCAGCTGGTGGCGATGTCGCTCCCGGCGATCTCGGTGGCGACGGGCGCGCTCGTGTCCGCGCGCGAGGGGGGCAACAGCCTCCTGCGCGCCCGGGGCATCAGGCCGGGCCAACTGACCCGGGCGGCGGCGGTCGAGGCCGGGGTCATCGTCGGCGTGGCGGTCGTCGTCGCTCCCCTCCTCGCGCTCCTCGCGACCGAGGCGATCGAACGGCTCGGCCCCGTCGCCGACGCGGGCCTGGACCTGCGCGGCGTCCTCCCCCCGGCCTCGTGGCTCTCGGCGGCCCTCGCCGGGCTCGTCGCGCTGGCGCTGCTGGTCTGGCCCGTGCACCGGCAGGCGACCAGCTTCACCGAGACGCGGAGACGGCGGGCCCGCGCCTCGGGCGACGACGTGATCGAGCGGTGGGGCATCGATCTCGCCCTCGCGGTCGTCGCCGTGCTCGGCTTCCTCCAGCTGCGCTCGAGCGGCTCCCCGCTGTCCGACGACCTGGAGGGGAGGCTCGAGGTCGACCCGGTGCTGGTCGTGGCGCCCGCGCTCGGCCTGGTCGCGGCCGGACTCCTGGCCCTCCGGGTGGTCCGCCTCGTGGGGGCGGCCGCCGCCGAGGTCGCCGCCCGCTCCCGCGGGCTGCACGGGGCGCTCGCGGCGTGGCAGACCTCCCGGCGGCCCGGCCGCACCCGGCGCATCGCGCTGCTCGTCGTCGTCGCCGTCGCCGTCGCCACGTACGCCGTCGTGTTCGGCGCGACCTGGGAACGGGCCCGCGTCGACCAGGCCGCGGCTCGCGCCGGCGCCGACGTCGTGGCCACGATGCCGACCCGCGACGGCGCCGGGGTCCCGATCGGTGTCGCGTCCTCGATCGCCCGCTCGAACCCGGGGGTCGACGACGTAGTGGTCACCAGCCGGCAGTCCGGAACGGTCGGAGGCGACGACCGGCCCGTCACCGTGCTCTCGCTCGACGCCTCTGCGTACGGCTCGGTCGTGCGCGGCACCGATCGGATCCTCGACGACCCAGCCCCGGTCGAGGCCCTCGCCGAGGCCCGCGTCGAGCTCGGGGGCACCCCGCTCCCGGAGACGGTCACCGAGCTGGCGCTGCGTACCGACGTGGACGTCACGGCAGGCAGCGTGGAGGACGACCTCGGTCTCGTCGCCCTCCTCGTCGACGCCGACGGCACACCGTGGCGGACCGAGCCCGTCGCCGTGCCACCCACCGGCAGCGCCGACGTCCGCCTGCCACTGACGACCCCGACCGTCGACGGCGACGTCGCACCACCGACCCCCCATCGACTCGTCGGGTGGGAGCTCGCGGTCCCGGCCCCCAGCCTCGACCCGCCCGCCGACACGCCTCCCGAGGACCGCGTGCCGATCCGCAACCCGACCGAGCTCGTGCTCTCGCTGACCGCGAGCGCGCCGACGTCCGAGCCGCTCTTCCCGATCGACTGGCAGCTGAGCCTGGAGTCGACCGGCGGCACGTTGGTGCCCGTCGGGTCGGGCGTGCAGCGCCTCGACGGTGACGGGCTCGTCATCGACGTCGCGCCGGGCGCCAACCGGTCCGGTGCGCCATCCCAGGTGGTCCTGCTCAGCCCGTCGGCCGTCGGTGCCGGCGCCCCCGAACCGCTCCCGGTCGTCGTCGGCGAACCCGTGGCGCAGCGAACCGGCCTGCTGGTCGGCGATCCGATCGCGATCTCGTCGGGCACGGTCTCGCTCGACGGCATCGTCTCTGCCGTCGTACCCGGCCTGCCGTCGGTCCCCGACGGGGAAGTCGTCGTCGTCGACGAGCCATCGATCGCCGCCCAGCGACTCCGCGCCGACCGGACCGTTCGCGCCCCCACCGAGCTGGCGATCAGCGTCGACGACGCTCGTCACGAGGAGCTCGGTCAGGACCTGGCCGGCCAGCCGGTCGAGGCGGCCGTCGTCGATCGCCGCCTCGACGCCGACGCCGCAGCCAACGACGCGACCACGGTCGGGATCCTCGCCATGTTCAGCTTCGGAGCGATCGCCGCCGCGGCGGTGGCGATCATCGGGCTCGCGGTCGGGGCGACCGCCGACGCCCGCGAGCGGACGGCCGAGCTTGCCGTGCTGGAGGCGCTCGGCGTGACCGTCGGCGGCATCCGGCGGCTGCTCGTCCGCGAGGCGCTGCTGGTCGTCGCGGTCAGCGTCGGACTGGGGATCGGCACGGGGCTCGTGCTGGGAGCCGCATCGGTCGAGTCGCTGACGGTCGGGGACGACGGCCTGCCGGTCATCCCCGAGCCGGTGCTCCAGGTCCCGGTGCCGGCGGTCGCGGCGATCGCGCTCCTGGCCGCCGCCTCCGTCGTCGTGCTCCCCCAGCTCACCGTGGCGGCCCGGCGCGAGCAGCACGCCGCCAACGTCCTGCGCTCCGGGGAGATCACGTGAACGCCGGCGGCTGGCGGGCCCTCCGCTACCTGGCGCTGCGCCGCCGCAGCGAGTGGCCCACGTGGCTGGTGCTCGCCGTGGTCGTCGCGGTGGTCGTCGCCGTCGCCACGGGGATGCTCCGCCAGATCGACCGCGCCGGCGAGGAGGCGCTCACCGCCGAGATCGAGGCGACCCCTCCGGTCGAGCGGGGGCTCCGGCTCGAGGTCTTCGACCGACGGTCCCCGCGGGGCGACCCCGTCGAGTCCGTCTCCCGCGCCACCAGGGACCAGCTCGAGACCGCGCCGGACCCCGTCGCCGACGTCTTCGACGACCCCGAGCTCATCGTCGACCTGACCCGTTACCAGGTCGCGCTCGTCGACGCCGAGCCCACCGCCTTCCCCTCGTTCCTCACGCTGCGGACCATCGCCGGGCTCGACGAGCGGATCAGCGTGGTCGAGGGAGCCCCGGCCGAGCCGACCACCGACGAGACCGACGAGGAGCTCCCGATCGTGGAGATCGGGCTGTCGGTCGCGACCGCCGAGGCGCTCGACGTCGGGGTCGGAGCGCTCCTGACCGTCCAGCCCGACCCCGACGATCTGCTCCTGCGCCGGACGGGCACCTTCCCCACCGACGTGGCGCTCCGCGTCGCCGAGATCGTCGAGCTCACCGACCCGGCCGGCCCCGAGTGGTTCGGCGACGAGCGCCTCCACCGCCCGATCATCGACGACACCGGGACCGGCGCCGACGTGTTCGCCTTCGGGTTCATCCGCCCCGACGTGCTGCCCCTGACACCGCTGCGCCGAGCCCCGTACTCGGGCACCCGGCTGGCCGATCTGCGTCCCGAGACCGTGACGCTGGCGACGAGCGACGACATCCAGCGCGGCCTGGAGCGGTTCATCTCCACGTCGGCGACCTCGGACACCTCCCCCGGGATCGTGTTCCCGAGCACGCAGCTCGCCGAGCTGCTCGAGCGGGAGCGAACGAGTCGCATCACCGCCGGCGACGTCCTCGGACTCGCCCTGGCCGGGCTGGGCGCGCTCGCCCTCGCCACGGTCCTGCTCGTAGCCGAGGCCGGTTCGCGGCGCGGCAACCGGGACGCCATCGTCGCCCGCGGCCGGGGCACGTCCCGACCCCAACTGATCGCGCTCACCGCCGTCGAGGCGGCGGTCGTCGTGGGGGCCGGTGCGCTCGTCGGGGCCGTCGTCGCGAACGTCACGACCGACGCACCGGTCGGCGCCGGCCCGTCGATCGCTCCCGCGGTGTGGGTGCTGCTCGGGGCGATCGCGGCGGTCACGGCCGCCGCAGCGGTCCGCCACCGGCCGCCGCTCGGTGAGGTGCTCACTGCGCGAGGTGACGTCGACCGCCCACCGGCTCGCCTCGCCGTCGCCGCCGAGCTGACGATCGCGATCGTCGCCGTGGCCGGCTGGGTGACGCTGCGCCGCAACGGCATCGGGACCGGGGACCAGGCCGGGTGGCTGGCGACCGTCGCTCCCCTCGCCGTCGCCGCCGTGATCGTGCTCGTCGTGCGGCGCGTCCCGGCCTGGCTCGCCCGCCGGCTGGCCGATCGGGCCGGCACCGGCGGCCTCGCGGTCCCGCTGGGCCTCCGCCGGGCGGAGCAGGGCGGCACCACCGCCACGGCCCTCGTCGGTGCGGTGGTGCTCGCTGCGGTGCCGGCGACGATCGGCATCGCGCTCGTCGACGCCGTCGATCGCAGCGACGCCGACGAGCCGCTGACCGACGCGCTGCGCAGCTCGGCGACGGTGATCGTCGCCGCGGCGCTGCTGCTCGCGCTCACGGCGATGGTCGCCATCGCGCGGCTCCTCGTCGATGCCCGCCACCGGCAGCGGGCGATGCTCGCCGCGATGGGCGCACCGCCGGTCGTCGCGGCCCGCGCCCTGTCGACCGAGCTCGCCGTCCCCGGACTGGTCGCCGCCGCGTCCGCCGGCCTGGTCGGGGCGGTGCTCTCGGTCCAGCTGGGCGATCGTGTGCTGGTCGAGACGTTCACCGGCCGCGACGGCGACACGATCACGACGAGCTGGTGGATCGGGCTGATCGCCGGTCTCGTGCTCGTCGTCGCCTGCATCGCCGGAGCCGGGCTCGGGCAGCGAGCCGGCACCACGTCCGACACCGCGCGCCTGCTGCGCACCGAGGAGGGAACGTGAACCTGACCGCCACCGGGTCGGGCGGCCCGGCGCAGGGGACCTCGATCCACTGCCGGGGACTCGTCCGGATCTACCAGGCCGAGGGCATCGAGGTCGTCGCCCTCCAGGGCCTCGACCTGGATGTGCCGGCCGGCGAGCTCGTCGCTGTCGTCGGTGCGTCCGGATCGGGCAAGTCGACGCTGCTCAACATCCTCGCCGGCCTGGACGTCCCCACCGCCGGCCAGGTCGAGGTCGCAAGCCGCGACCTGCTCACGATGACGGCGGTGGACCGCATAGAGTACCGGCGCGACGTCATCGGCTTCGTCTGGCAGCAGACGGCCCGGAACCTGCTGCCCTACCTGACGGCCGAGGAGAACGTCGCGCTCCCGCTGGCGCTGTCCGGCGCGGGGCGACGGGAGCGACGCGACCGGGCGCAGGAGCTGCTCGACCGGGTCGGCATCGGCCATCGGGGGCGACATCGTCCCGACGCCCTCTCCGGCGGCGAGCAGCAGCGGGTCGCCATCGCGGTCGCCCTCGCCAACCGGCCGGCGCTCCTGCTCGCCGACGAACCGACGGGCGAGCTCGACAGCACGACCGCCGACGAGGTGATCGAGGTCCTGACCGAGGTGACCCGCGACGTCGGGGTGACCGGCGTGCTGGTGACCCACGACGCCGAGGTCTCCGCACGCGCCGACCGGACGATCACGATCCGCGACGGCCGGGTCGCCGCCGAGACCCTGCGGCTGCGCCACACCGGGGAGTGGGGTGAGGAGGTGGTCGAGCGCAAGGAGTTCGCCGTGCTCGACCGGACCGGCCGGCTCCAGCTCCCCGACGACCACGTGAAGCAGCTCGACCTCCACCGGCGCGTCGAGCTCGAGCTCGGTGACGACCACGTCGCGCTCCGACCCGGCCCCGACCTGGGGGAACGATGACCAGCCCCTTCGCACCCCCACCCGACCCCGAGCCCGGGATCGCGGAGCCCGAGACACCCGACGCCGAGCCGGAGACCCCGACAAGGAGCCCCTTCGCTCCACCGGCCGCTCGGGACGCCGGCGCCGACGGCCGGTTCGCACCACCCTCCGACCGGGGGCCGGCGCCGCCGGCGGCCACCGACGAGCGGCACCGGCCCGACGCGGGCGCCGGCGACACCCTCGTGGTCCTCGACGACGTGACGAAGCGCTACCGCCAGGGCGAGACCGAGGTCGTCGCGCTCTCCGGGGTCGACCTGCACGTCGGTCGGGGGGAGATCGTGGCGGTCTCGGGGCGATCGGGCTCGGGCAAGACGACGATGCTCAACGTCGTCGGCGGGCTCGAGGTGGCCGACGAGGGCCGCGTGCTGGTGTGCGGGAGCGACCTCACCGGCGCATCGACCGCCGACCGGACCGCCATCCGGCGAGGGCCGGTCTCGTTCGTGTTCCAGGCGTTCGGCCTGCTGCCGGTGCTGTCGGCGGCGGAGAACGTCGAGGTGCCGATGCGACTCCGGGGCACGTCACCGTCGCAGCGTCGCCAACGCGTCGAGGAGCTGCTCACCGCCGTCGGGTTGGAGCGCCGGGCCCGCCATCGCCCGGCCGAGCTCTCGGGCGGCGAGCAGCAGCGCGTGGCGATCGCCAGGGCGCTGGCCTCCGAACCCGAGCTGATCATCGCCGACGAGCCCACCGGGCAGCTCGACCACGCGACCGGGCGCACCGTGATGGAGCTGTTCGCGTCGATGGTGCGCCACCGAGGGCTGAGCCTGCTCGTCGCGACACACGATCCGTTCGTGCTCGACGACGCCGATCGGCGACTCGCGCTGCGCGACGGCCACCTCCGCTGATCGGAGCTGGCCCCTCGCGGTCGCGGCATGCCACGGTGACGCCCGTGTTGGCCACGGACCGGCTGGGAGGAGGGCGGAGGATCGCGCTCCTGCACGGCTTCACCCAGACCCGCCGCTGCTGGAACGGGCTCGACGAGCTGCTCGCCGAGCGCCACGAGGTGGTCCGTGTCGACCTCCCCGGCCACGGTGACGCCGATCCACTCGCCCGGCCCCTCGGCGACACCGTGGACGCGCTCGCCGACGAGGTCGGGTCGGCCGTGTGGGTCGGCTACTCGATGGGGGGTCGCCATCTCCTCCAGCTCGCCGCCGACCGTCCCGAGGTCATCGACGGGGCGGTCCTGATCGGCGCCACGGCAGGGATCGACGATGCCGACGCCCGAGCCGAGCGCCATCGCCTCGACTGCGAGCGGGCGAGCCGGATCATCGCCGAGGGCGTGGAGGCGTTCCTCGACGCCTGGCTGGCGATGCCGATGTTCGCCACGGTGCCGCCGTCGGCCGCCCACCTGGAGGAGCGCCGCCACAACACGGTCGAGGGCCTGGCCACGAGCCTCGTGCTCGCCGGCACCGGGAACCAGGAGCCGCTGTGGGATCGCCTCCGATCGACGGCGCCGGCGGTCTTCGTCGTCGGTGAGCTCGACGCGCGCTTCCACGAGCTGGCCGAACGCCTCGACGCCGCGTGGCCGGGGCCGTCCCGGGTGGAGTCGATCAGCGGATGCGGCCACGCCGCCCACCTGGAGGCCCCCGAGGCCGTCGCCGACGTCGTCCACGCGCTCGTTGCCGAGATCGGGTGAGGACGCCACCCGAGCAGGGCGTGCTCCGCTCGCTGCTGCTCAGCATCTACCTCCCGATCCTGACCACCCAGACCGGCCTGGGCATGCTCGTGCCCACCCTGCCGCTCTACCTCCGCGAGCTCGGCTTCGGCTTCACGCTCGTCACCGTCGTCCTCGCCGGTACCGGGATCGGCGGCCTGCTGGCCAACGCCCCGGCGGGACGACTGCTCGAGCGGGACGACACCGATCTCGCCGTGGTCATCGGCGTGGGCACGATGGCGGGGTCGATGGCGACGCTCGCCCTCGTCGAGTCCGCGGCGCTGCTCACTCTCTCCCAGGCGGTGACCGGCGCCGGCGCGGTGGTGCTCATCCTGTCCCGCCAGACCGTCGTGCTGCGACGAACACCGGCCGACATGCGGGGCCGGGCGATGTCGTTCGTCGGTGGCACGCAGCGGGTCTCGTTCCTCGCCGGACCGGCCGTCGGTGGGTTCCTGGCCGACGCGGTCGGCTTCCGCTCGACGTTCCTCGTCGCGGCGACGCTCGCCGCGATCGGTCTCCTCCCCGGCGCGCTCGGGCGGGGTGCATCCGGAGCCGGCAGCTCACGCCACCGACGGCCGGTCGCCCCGTTCCGCCACGTCGTGCGGCAGCACGCGAGGTCGCTCGCCGCAGCCGGCAGCGGACAGCTCGGTTCGATGGCCATCCGGTTCGGCCGCCAGGCGCTGTTCCCGCTCTACGGTGCCGCGATCGGCCTGGAGGCCGGGCAGATCGGGCTCATCGTGAGCCTCTCCGCGCTCGCCGACCTCGCCGTCTTCCCGATCTCGGGCGTGCTGATGGACGGCCGCGGCCGGCTGTGGGCCGTCGTCCCGGCCTTCACGATCATGAGCCTCGGCATGTTCGTCCTCGCTGCCACCGACGGCACCGCCGGCCTCGTCCTGTCCGGACTGCTCGTCGGCGTCGGCAACGGCATCGGCTCCGGGACGATGCTCACCGTCTCGACCGATCTCGCCCCGGCGGAGTCGCCGGGTCAGTTCCTCGCCGCGCTCGGTCTCGTCCGGGACGTGGGGCGGATGGGCGGACCGCTCGTCGTCGGCATCGCGGCCGATCGCCTCGGCATCGACTGGTCGGCGATCGCGCTCGGACTCATCGGCCTCGCCACGGTGGCGGTGTTCGTGCTCGTCGTCGGCGAGACGAAGCCGATGCCGGCAGACGAGGACGCTCAGCGGGGGGCGTGACGATCGAGGAACGCCGCCAGGCGGGCCTCGATGTCGCGTGCCACCTCGGGGTCGCCCCACGAGACGAAGTGCCCGAACTGCCGGACGGTGAGCAGCTCGGAGTCCGGCAGCCGATCGTGGGCGGCGACGGCGCCGTCGAAGGGCACGTCGCCGTCGTACTCGCTGTGGATCACCAGCGCCGGCGCGCCCACCGCGTCGAGCGGGAGCGGCTGCAGGTGCTGCTGCAGCCCGACGTCGTTCATGACACCGGCGAACCGGGGGCGGCCGGGCACGAGGGCCTCGGCGAGCGCCATCACCTGCGCCCGTTGCCCGGGGTCGTCGAGGATCTGGTCGACGAGCTGTCGGGCTGTCTCGTCGTCGTGGGTGGTCTCGGTCCGGGCGAACTCGCGGAGCGACGCCCGCGGGAGACGGCGCATGCCCTCGCTGATCAGCAGCGCGGACACGTCCTGGAACCGCTCCGACAGGACCAGGCGCCCCAGCACGCTGTCGAGCTGCTCGTCGCGGAGCTGGATCGAACGGGTCATCGCCGAGAGCAGCACGAGGGCATCGGTCCGCTCGGGGTGCCGGACGGCGAACTGCACGGCGCCCGGCCCTCCGGCGGAGATCCCGACGACGGCGACGCGATCGATCTCCAGCTCGTCGAGGAGCGCGGCGAAGAGATCCGCCTGCGCCTCGGGTGCGCCGTGGTCGCCGAGCGGCGTGCCGAGGTAGCCGGGCCGGTCCGGGGTGATCAGCCGCCGGCCTGCCGCCGCCAGGTGATCGAGCAGGAAGGCGCCGTTGTGGCCGACGTTCCCGCCGTGGAAGTGGAGCACCACCGGTCCACTCCCCCGGTCGTCGTACTCGACCGGCCCCATCGCCGTCCGCGCGACCGCGCTGCCCGCCGACGCCCGCTCCGTCACGGCGAGCAACCTGCGGCGGTACGAACGGCGCGCGACGAGCGCCAGGGCGCCGACGAGGAGGACCGGCCACACGACGGCCGTCAGCCCCCGAGCGCGGTGCCCGCCGCGAGGAGCAGCCCGGCCACCAACTGGACGCGACCCGTGGCGACCAGCACGGGGATGAGATCGAGTCCCGTCGCCCCACCGAGCACCGTCCGGCACGGCGCGACGGCGAGCGGGACGGCCAGCAGCGCGATCGCCGCCGGCGGCCGGCTCACCGCGACGGCGATCACGACGAGGAACGAGCCGGCGAGCATCGCGACGAAGAGCCACCGGGTTGCCCGATCGCCCATCCGGACCGCGAGGGTGCGCTTGCCGGTGACGGCGTCGGTCGGGATGTCGCGAAGGTTGTTGGTCACGAGGAGCGCCGTCGCGAGCAGGCCGGCCACGACAGCCCCGCCCCAGGCGACGGCGGTGAGCCGCTCGATCTGGACCCAGGTCGAGCCGAGCGTCGCCACCAGGCCGAAGAAGACGAACACGAAGACCTCGCCGAGGCCCAGGTAGCCGTAGGGCTTCGGGCCACCGGTGTAGGTCCACCCGGCGACGAAGCTCACCGCGCCGACGACGAGCAGCTCCCAGCCGACCGCGGCGGCGAGCGCGAGCCCGGCGACGCCGGCCACGGCGAACGAGGCGAAGGCCGCCGCCTTCACCCGCCGGGGAGGCACGAGGCCCGACCCGGTCAGCCGCAGCGGCCCAACCCGCTCGTCGTCGGTGCCGCGGACACCGTCGGAGTAGTCGTTGGCGAAGTTGGTGGCGACCTGGATGGCGAGCGACACGACGAGGGCGGCGAGCGCCCGCCACCAGATCACGCCGCCCTCCCCGACGGCGGCGGCCGTGCCGATGGCGACGGGGACGACGGCGGCCGGCAGCGTCTTGGGTCGCGATCCGGCGATCCAGAGCGCGAGGCCCGAGGGAGGGGTCGAGGTCGTGATGGCCCGATCATCCCAGCCGTCGGCGCTCGCGGACCAGCCTCGCCACCGGTCTGCGTAGCCTCGACGGCGTGCCCGATCTCGTCGCCGTCCCGGCCATCGGCTCCGGCTTCGTCGACGTGCTCCGGCGCAGCTGGGACGCCGGCGACGCCGTCCTGCCGCTCGACCCCCGCCTCCCCGACGCCGCCGTCGATCGCCTCCTCGTCGCGATGCGGCCGACCGTGATCGTCGACGCAGCGGGGAACCGGCGGCGCGTCGAGGGTCGTCCGGTCGAGGAGAGCGATGCGCTCGTGATGCCCACGAGCGGGACGACGGGCGAGCCGAAGGGCGTGGTGCTCACCCACGACGCCGTCGCCGCCTCCGCTCGGGCCACCTCGGCGTACCTCGACGTCGATCCGGCCACCGATCGGTGGCTCGCCTGCCTGCCGCTCGCCCACGTCGGCGGGCTCTCCGTCGTGACCCGATCGCTCGTCACGGGGACCCCGTTCGATGTGCTCGACCGCTTCGACGCCGCTGAGGTCGACGCCAGCGACGCGACGCTGGTCTCGCTGGTCGGCACGGCGCTCGCCCGCATCGACGCCTCACGCTGGCGGCGGATCGTCCTGGGCGGCAGCGCTCCCCCGCCGGACCGGCCGCCGCACGCCGTCGCCACCTACGGCCTGACCGAGACCGGCAGTGGGGTCGTGTACGACGGCTGGCCCCTCGACGGCGTCGAGCTGCGGGTGGTCGAGGGCGAGGTCCAGGTGCGGGGACCGATGCTGCTGCGGGCCTATCGAGACGGCACCACACCGTTCGATGCCGACGGCTGGCTCGCCACCGGCGACGAGGGCTCGTTGGCCGACGACGGCAAGCTGAGCGTCGCCGGCCGCCGCGGCGACATGGTCGTCACCGGCGGCCAGAACGTGTGGCCCGAGCCGGTCGAGCGCCGGCTGGAGCAGCACCCCGGGATCGAGCGGGCGGCGGTGATCGGCCGCCCCGACCCCGAGTGGGGGCACCGTGTCGTGGCACTCGTCATCCCCACCGACCCGGGCGCACCGCCCACGCTGGACGAGCTCAGGGACTGGGTCCGCGACGAGCTCCCGGTCTGGTCGGCACCGAAGGAGCTCGAGCTCGTCGAGTCGCTGCCGATGACCGCGCTGGGCAAGGTCCGACGGGCCGCGTTGCGCGATGGGGGACGTCCCCGATTCGGCTGAGCGGTCGGACCGTCATGGTCGATGCATGGTCCGCCAACACGAGATCGACGCCATGAGGCGACTCGGTCGACGCGTGATGGCCGCCGCCCTGTGCGGCTGGGCGTCCCTCGGCCTCACCGTCGTCGTCTGACCAGCCGACCTGGCCTCACGCCGGGTCGAGGTCCAGGTCGACGGGCTCCGGCTCCGACGCGGCCTCGCTCGGCCCGTCGACGGGGGCGAGCTCGGGCTCGGCCACGGCGGGCGGGGGCTCGATGATCGCCGCGGGCACGGTCGGGAGGTCGAGCTCGATCAGCTCCGGGATCTCGGGCAGCAGTGGTGCATCGAAGTCGGGCTCCATCAGCTCCACGTCCGTCACGTCCTCCGACAGCTCGTCCACCTCGTCGAAGTCCGGCTCCATCAGCTCCACGTCGGAGCCGAGCACGTCCTCGCCGTCGAAGTCCGGC
The DNA here is from genome assembly GCA_039818945.1 of Actinomycetota bacterium. GTDB lineage: Bacteria > Actinomycetota > Acidimicrobiia > Acidimicrobiales > Poriferisodalaceae > JBCBSZ01. Next base: position 28,566 of record JBCBSZ010000029.1, on the reverse strand, counting down.
TCCATCAGCTCCACGTCGGAGCCGAGCACGTCCTCGCCGTCGAAGTCCGGCTCAATCAGCTCCACATCGGTGACGTCCTCCGACAGCTCGTCCTCGCCGTCGAAGTCCGGCTCGATCAGTCCGTCGGGGTCGACGTCCTCGTCGACCTCGTCGTCGGCGGGGTCGAGCAGCTCGTCGTCGTCGAACTCGGACTCGATCAGCTCCTCGAGCGCCTCGCGCTCGTCGAGCTCGTCGCGCCGCTGCCGCAGCGCGTTGCGGACGGCCCCGAACCCGCGGTGGAGGTCCTCGGAGCCCTGCTCGGACCCGCCCTCCGGTGCCGCCTCGTCGGGCAGGTCGACCGCGAGCGGGTCGGTGCCGATCAGCACCTCCAGGGCGTCGGCGATGCCGTCGCCGTCGGTGTCGGCCTTCCCGATGTCGGTGCCGTGCAGGCGCTCGGCGTCGTCGAAGAGCCCGTCGCCGTCGGTGTCGAGCCGCTCACGGAGGTTGGAGCCGATCTTCGAGAGCGTGAAGTCGATCGAGTCGACCAGCCCGTCACCGTCGGAGTCGACGTCGTTCGGGTCGAGCCCGTCGGCGCGCTCCATGTCGTCGGAGATGCCGTCGCCGTCGGAGTCGACCCGCTGGACCGCCGGCTCCTCCGGCGGCAGCGGATCGCTCTGGTCCACGACGACCTCGCCATCGTCCTCGATGGGGTCGTCGGCGACCGGCTCGTCGTCGCCCGCCTCGACCGAGGCGACCGGCTCGCCCATGAGCAGCGCGGTCACGTCGTCGACGTCGAGCTCCTGGCCGGCGAACGCGGGGATCTCAGCGGCGTGGGTGAAGCGGCCGTCGTGCTCGTGGAGGCGGACGACGCGGTCTGAGCCGGTCGTGGCCTCGATGACGACGCCGCCACCGGCGCTGATGGCAACGTGGGAGATCCGGGGTCGGCCGTCGACCTCGAACGGGTCGTCGGAGAACCGGAACAGCAGCGTGCCGGGCCGGTCGAGGGCCTCGTCGACGTCGATCGTCGCGCCCTCGCCGTGGAGGTGCTTGTACTGGCGCCAGGAGCCGTCGGGCAGCTCGGCGTCGGCCTGGTGCGAGGCCCACTGGATCAGCTCGGAGGCGTCCCACGCATCGGGATCGGGGTCGTCGAGATCGACCTCGGCCCCGAAGCGGAAGGTGTCGTCGAGCTGCTGGATGGCGGCCTGCACGAACCGGGCCAGGCTCGGGCCGGTGCGCTCGTCGTCGAGGGTGTCGGTGTCGGACATGGCCGCAGTGTCCGCTCCGAGCGGCCGGACGGCATCGGGCATCCTCCCGAAACCCCGCCCGAGCGATCGCCTCAGGTCGAGGCGGCCTCGCTGATCGCCCGGGCGTGTGCGGCGAGGTGCGGCACGCGGTGCTCGAACTCCGCGAACTCGGGCACGTCGGCCTGGCCGTTGACGTGGCGGACGTAGGAGCCCTCGAGGATGACGGCGATCTTGAGCTGGCCGAGGGCCCGGTACCAGTCGATGGTCGCGGCGACGGCCAGTCCGGTGATCTCCTCGTACCGCTCGATCAGGTCGGCCCTCGTCGGCCACGCCCCGGGCGCGCCGTCGAGGCGGAGGTCGGCGAAGTCGGGCTCGGTCGGATCGACCCAGTAGCCGAGGAAGTACCCGAGGTCGGCGAGCGGATCGCCGATCGTCGAGGTCTCCCAATCGACGATGGCGAGCAGCTCCGCCGGCGGCTCGGGGCGGAACAGCACGTTGTGGATGCCGAAGTCGCCGTGGATCAACGAGGCGCGCGGCATCTCGGGGATGTTCGCCCGCAACCACTCGGCCGCCGCGTCGAGGTCGGGGAGCTCACGGATCCGGTACCGCTCCAGCTGGCCCGTCCAGCGCTCGACCTGGCGGGCCGTGTAGCCGTCGGGTCGCCCGAAGTCGCTGAGCCCGAGCGCCTCCCAGTCGAGGCGGTGCAACCGGGCCAGGGCCTCCACCAGCGCCATCCCGATCTGCTGGCGGCCCTGGTCCGAGTCGAACGGGCCCAACTCCTTCGCCAGCGCCCGCCCGGGCACCTCATCCATGACGTAGAACGGCGCGCCGATGACGTCCTCATCCTCGCACAGCAGGTGGGCGTGGGCGTGCGGGACGTCGGTGGTGGCCAGCGCCGACAGGACCCGGAACTCGCGCCGCACGTCGTGTGCGCTGGGCGACAGCTTCACCCGGGGTGGCCGGCGAAGGATCCACGCCGCACCGGACCGCGAGATCCGGAACAGCTCGTTCGACATGCCGCTCGTGACCCGCTCGACCGCGAACGAGCCGTCGCCGGGCAACCGATCGCCCAGCCACGCCGAGAGGGGCTCGGGCGGGCACAGGCGGTCGACGAGCTCGTCGGTCATGGGCCGACCGTAGTCGGGGCGAACCGCCCCTTGACAAACGTCCGACGATCATCGAACGTTTTGCTCGTGTCGGACAATAATGACGACGAGCGCCGATGGGGCCGCCCGATCGGGGTGGAGGGGCTGAAGGCGCTCGGCGATGACACGCGTCGTGCGATCGTCGACCTCCTCGGGGATCGGGCCGCCACGATCACCGAGCTGGCCGCGACGCTCGGGAAGGCCAAGGGCACGATCGCCCACCACGTGAAGGTGCTGGAGGACGCCGAGCTCGTCGAGGTGGTGAGCCCTCGGCGAGTCCGAGCGATCGAGGAGCGGACCTACGGCCGGACCGCGCCGACGTTCCTGCTGCCCAGCGACGAGATGCAGGTGTTGGGCGAGTCCTGGATGGTCGGCGACGCCGTGGCCTCCGCCCGTGCGCAACGAGACGATGAGGCCGGTCTCACCACGGTGCGCTTCGCCCGCATCGACGCCGCCCGCGCCGCCGAGTTCGAGCGCCGCCTCATCGACCTCGCCGAGGACTTCAGGGGTGCACCCCGCGGCGGCGACGTCGTCTACGGCCTCCTCGTCTCGCTGTTCCCCACCGACCGACCCCGCCTCCCCGACCCGACCGGAGACGACACGTGAGCCTCGGCCACCGCTACCACCGCCTGTTCGCCGCCTCGACGATCTCCAACCTGGGCGACGGGATCTTCCTGATCGCGCTCCCGCTCGTGGCCGCCGACCTGACCAGGGACCCGACCGAGATCGCGGCGGTCACGTTCGCGCTCCGCCTGCCCTGGCTGCTGTTCGCGCTGGTCGCCGGGGCGCTCGTCGACCGCTGGGACCGGCGCCGGGTCATGTGGATCGCCGACGTGATCCGCGCCGGCCTGGTCGCCGCCCTCGCCCTGGCCGTGATGACCGATCAGCACTCGATCCTGATGCTCTACGTCGTCGGGTTCGCCCTCGGCGTCGCCGAGACCTTCTTCGACAACGCCAGCCAGACGATCATGCCGTCGCTCATCGACGACCCCGAGCTCCTCCCCAAGGCGAACGGGCGACTCTTCTCGGCCGAGACGATCACGAACAACTTCGTCGGCCCACCGCTCGGAGGCCTGCTCGTCGCCGTCGCCGCCTCGGTGCCGTTCTGGATCGACGCCGCGTCGTTCCTCGCCGCGTCGGCGCTGATCGCCTCGATCCCCGGATCCTTCCGAGCCGCCCGCAGCGACGGCGGAGCCGAACGGCGGTCGCTGCGGGCCGAGATCGCCGAGGGCGTTCGCTGGCTGAGCGGCCACCGCCTGCTCCGCACCCTCGCCGTGCTCCTCGGCCTGATGAACATGTGGTTCACGGCCGCGTTCAGCATCCTGGTGCTCTTCGCCCAGGACATCCTCGACCTCGGCGACGTGGGGTTCGGCATCCTCGGCACGTCGATGGCCTTCGGCTCCGTCCTCGCCGGCATGGTCACGAGTCGGCTCGACCAGCGCTTCGGGCCCGGCCCGCTGCTGCTGACCGGCGCGTTCGGCATCGCCCTCAGCCAGCTCGTGGTCGGCCCCCTGTCCGACCCGTGGCTGGTCGGGCTCGTCCTCGCCGCCAGCGGGTTCTTCGCGGTCATGTGGAACGTGGTGACCGTCTCGCTGCGCCAGACGATCATCCCCGACGAGCTGCTCGGCCGCGTGAACAGCGTCTACCGCTTCCTCGGCTGGGGCGGCATGCCGATCGGGGCCCTGATCGGCGGGGTGCTGGCCGACGCCTACGGCCTCCGGGCGCCGTTCTACGTCGGCGGCGCCTTCCTGGTGGTGGCGTCGATCATCGCCGCGCCGGTGCTCACGACGCGCGAGGTCGAGTCGGCCAAGGCGGCGGCCGCGGAGGCGGCGTCCGCCGACGTCAGCCGATCTCCTTGAAGGCGACCAACCCACCGCCGTCGAGCACCATGGTCTGCCCGGTCATCCAGCTGCCGGAGTCGGCGGCCAGGTACAGGGCGGCGGCGGCGATGTCCTCGACCTCACCGAGGCGCCCCAACGGGTAGGACTGCGCGACCTCGTCGCCCCGCTCCCCCTCCCAGAGGACGCGGGCGAAGTCGGTCTTGATGAGACCGGGGGCGATCGCGTTGACCCGCACCTTCGGCCCGAGCTCGGCGGCGAGCTGCTTGGTGAGGTGGATGAGCGCGGCCTTGGTGACGTCGTAGACGCCGAGGATCGGGCTCGTGGCGAGCCCCCCGACCGACGAGATGTTCACCACCACACCGCCGTGCTCGGACATGCGCTTGCGCCAGGCGGCCTGGGTCCAGAACATCGGCGCGGTCACGTTGACCTGGAAGGTCTTGTCCCACCGGGGCAGGTCGACGTCGATCGTCGGCCCGGCGTACGGGTTGGCTCCCGCGTTGTTGACGAGGATGTCGAGACCGCCGAGGCGATCGATCGTTCCGTCGAGCACCTCCTCGATGACCTCCGGGTGGCCGGCGTTGCCGGCGATCCACTCGCAGCCGTGGCCGATCTCGGCCGCCGCCTCCTCGCACACGTCGGCCTTGCGGCTGGTGATCATCACCCGCGCACCGGCCTCGGCATAGGCCGCCGCGATCGCCTTGCCGATCCCCCGGGACCCCCCGGTGACGACGGCGACCTTCCCCTCCAACGACTGCTGCTCGCTCATGGGCGCCGACCGTAGCCCCGAGGCCCGTCCGTAGCCTGATCGACGTGAACCGCCTCACCACGGAGACCAGCCCCTACCTTCGCCAGCACGCCGACAACCCGGTCGACTGGTACGCGTGGGGCGAGGACGCCTTCGCCGCCGCCCGCGAGCGGGACCGTCCGATGCTGCTGTCGATCGGGTACTCGTCGTGCCACTGGTGCCACGTCATGGCCCACGAGTCGTTCGAGGACGCGGAGATCGCCGCCCGCATGAACGAGCTGTTCGTGAACGTGAAGGTCGACCGGGAGGAACGACCCGACGTCGACGCGATCTACATGGAGGCGCTCCAGGCCCTGACCGGTCGGGGCGGTTGGCCGCTCACCGCCTTCCTGCTGCCCGACGGCAAGCCCTTCTTCGCCGGCACCTACTTCCGGCCGGCGCAGTTCGTCGACCTGATGGAACGAGTCGACGAGGCGTGGCGAGCCGAGCGGCGAGAGCTCGCCGATCAGGCCGGCCAGCTCACCGCCGCGGTCGCCCGCTCGGCCGAGCTGGAGCCGGGTGACGACCTGCCCGGGACCGAGCTCGTCGACGAGGCGGTCGCGCAGTTGCGGCGCGCCGCCGACCGGGAGCACGGCGGCTTCGGGGGCGCGCCGAAGTTCCCCCAAACCATGAACCTCGAGGTCCTGCTGCGGCGCTTGGCCACCGGTGACGCCGGGCCCGACGACGAGGCGATCGTCACGACCACGCTCGACGCGATGGCCTCGGGCGGGATGTACGACCACCTCGGCGGTGGGTTCGCCCGGTACTCGACCGACCACCGCTGGATCGTCCCCCACTTCGAGAAGATGCTCTACGACCAGGCGCTCCTCGTGCGGGCGTACCTGCACGGCTGGCAGGTCCTGGGCCGGTCCGAGTGGCTGCAGGTGGTCGAGGAGACGATCGACTACGTGCTCGACGTGCTGGGCCGCCCGGGCGGCGGCCTGGCCTCGGCGGAGGACGCCGACACCGAGGGCGTGGAGGGGCGCTTCTACGTCTGGACGCCAGAGGAGGTCCGTGACGTCCTCGGCGCCGATGCCGACGCCGCCCTCGCCTGGTACGGCATCACCGAGGCCGGCAACTTCGAGGGCAGCTCCATCCCCGTCCGACCCGAGCGGGGTGTGCTCCACCGCCCGGCCGAGATCGAGGACGCCCGACGACGCCTGCTCGCGGCCCGGAACCAGCGGGTGCGGCCGGGGCTCGACGACAAGGTCCTCACCGAGTGGAACGCTCTGTTCCTGTCGTCGCTGTGCGAGGCGGCCGCCGCCACGGGTCGCGACGACTGGGCGGAGGCGGCCGAGCGGCTCGGCACCTTCCTGGTCGACGAGCTGCGACGGGAGGACGGCCGGTGGCTCCGGTCGTGGCAGGAGCAGACGGCACGGGCCCGGCACCTGGCCACGGCCGCCGATCACGCTTCGCTCGTCGACGCCTTCACGCGGCTGGCGGAGCTGACCGGCCGGCGCCGCTGGATCGACGAGGCGCTGACGACCGCGGACGCCCTCGTCGCCCGCTTCCACGACGACGAGCGGGGCGGCTTCTTCCGCACCGGCGACGACGCGGAGGAGCTGATCACGCGCTCCAAGGACCTCCTCGACGGGGCGACGCCCTCCGCGACCAGCCTCGCCGCGCTCGGCCTGACCCGCCTGGCCGCGTTGACCGGCCGTGGCGACCTCGCCGACGTGGCGCGGGGGTGCGTCCGGCTGGTCGCCGACCCGCTCGTTCGGCAGCCCGGGGCCTTCGGGCACCTCCTCGGTGCGGTGGAGCTCCTCGCCGGCGGCACGATCGAGGTGGTGGTGGTGGGCGAGGTCCCCGGCGCCGTCGAGGCCGTGCACCGCCGCTTCGATCCCCGGGTGGTCCTGGCCTGGGGTGAGCCGTTCGACTCCCCGCTGTGGGAGGGCCGCCGGGAGGGCCACGCCTACGTCTGCCGGGACTTCTCGTGCCGGCTGCCGGTGACCGACGCCCGAGGCCTCGTCGAACAGCTGGGTGGCGCCTGACGCACGAACGCGGGAGACGTGACCCCCGTCACGTGACAAACTGGTCGCTCGCCGGGCGGCTCGGAGAGGGGGAGCACGATGGACGTTCGAGGGATCCTGCGGGCCAAGGGGAACGAGGTGGCCACCATCGCGCCGGGTGACACGGTGGCCGCTGCCGTCGACCTGCTGCGCAGCGCGGGGATCGGTGCGGTGGTCGTCTCGCGGGACGGCGAGGCGGTCGACGGCATCCTGTCCGAGCGCGACATCGTCCGCGGGCTCGCCGACCGAGGGACCTCCCTGCTGGCCGACGAGGTGAGGCAGATCTGCACGCAACAGGTCCGGACCGCCGGCCTCGACGACACGACCGACCAGCTCATGGCGGCCATGACCAGCGGCCGCTTCCGACACCTGCCGGTGCTCGACGACGGCAAGCTGGCCGGGATCGTGTCGATCGGCGACATCGTCAAACACCGGGTCAGCGAGCTCGAGGGGTTGACCGAGGACCTCAAGAGCTACGTCAGCGGGACCTGGTGAGCGCAGCGTCGCACGGGGCCTAGCACGTCCGGGGCGGAACGACCGCCGGATCGGGGCCACACGAGGTGACCCCAGGACAGCGCGCCGCGGTGCGATCCTCTAGCTTCGATCGCTGATCGGGGAGGATCGGCGGGTGCGACGGAGCAGCGCAGTGGTGGTCGCCGCCATGATCTTCTGCGCGCTCGCCCTCTGGGCCCCGTCCGCCGGAGCAGCCCCCGACAACGACGACTTCGCCGACGCCGTCGAGCTCGTCGGCCAGCCCACCGAGGTCGGTTCCTGGGTGGCCACGGCCACGGGTTCCAACGTCGATGCGACCGACGAGCCCGGCGAGCCGTTCCCTCCCGTCGCCAACCGGGGCTCGGTCTGGTGGAGTTGGGTGGCACCGTCCTCGATCGGCTCGTTGACCGTCTCGACGGCCGAGAGCACGTTCGACACCGTCGTCTCGGTCTGGACCGGCGACGGGCTCGACGACCTCACCCTCGTCGGATGGTCCGACGACATCGACTTCCTGGGCGAGGTCCTGACGTCGGAGGTCACGGTCGCGATCGACGAGGGCGTCCGCTACTTCGTCGCCGTCTCCGGCTACGACTACGCCAGCCGCGGCGAGGCGACCCCCCGGTCGGGTGAGATCGAGCTGACGCTGACGTGGAACCCGGTCGAGTACGTGTCCGCCACCGTCGAGCCCGGTTCGCCGGCGGCGATGTCGGCCGACGGTCGCTACGTCACCTTCGCCACGACCGAGCCCCTCGTCGAGGCCGACGAGAACGGCCTGATCGACGTCTACCGCCTCGACACGAACACCGCGACCCCTGTGCTCGTGAGCGTCGGCGACGAGGGGGCGGCGATGGGGGCCAGCGAGAGCCCGTCGATCTCCGCGGACGGCTCGATGATCGCGTTCTCGTCGTCGGCGCCGGACCTCGTCGCCGGCGACGACAACGACCAGGTCGACGTGTTCGTCCGCGACCTCGACGCCGGCGAGACCCGGCTCGTGTCCCGGTCGATCAACGGCGGACCGGGCTCGGGCGGCAGCCTCGGCCCGTCGCTGTCGGCCGACGGGACGCTCGTCGCCTTCGAGTCCTTCGCCCCCGACCTCGTCCGCGACGACACCAACGGCACGTCCGACGTCTTCCTCCACGACCTCACCGCCGTCGAGACCACGCTCGTCTCGGTGGACCTCGGCGGCGGTTCCGCCGAGGCGCCGAGCGATGGTGCGACCATCTCGGCCGACGGGACCCATGTCGTCTTCGAATCCGCGGCGACCGACCTCACCGACGACGACGTCGACGCCGAGCGCGACGTCTACCTGCGCGACCTCGCCGAGCAGACCACGCAGCGCATCGACTCGGGCGGGGGCGACGAGGCCGGCTGGATCTCCGCCGACGCCGACGTGTCAGCCGACGGGCGGTTCGTCGTGACCGAGTCGCGACCGTCCGACGACGCCAACGCCCAGATCCTCCTGCACGACCTCGAGACCGACACGACGACGATCATCTGGGCCGACGGCGAGGATCCGTCGATCTCCGACGACGGCCGCATCGTGGCCCTCAGCGGACGGGATGCCGACGGCATGCCCAGCGGCGTGATCGTGTCCGACGCGGTCCTGGGTCAGACGGTCTCGTTGCGCGACGTCATGCGGGCCGACCTGGTCCCGACCGGCCTCGTCACGCTGGCCGGCGACGGCCGGACCTACGCCGTCGTCGATCGCGCCGACGCCGAGAGCGGACGGCTCGCCATCGCCGAGCGAGGTGTCCCGGAGGTGGTCACGGGGGTCACGGCGACGGCGGGGGACGCGTCGGTGACGTTGAGCTGGGACCCGACGACCGGCGACGAGATCGAGATCACGGCCGCGCCGGCGATCCGGGCCGAGGACGTCGTCGTCGACGGCACGAACGCGACGGTCAGCGGCCTCGAGAACGGTGAGACCTACCGGTTCGAGGTGCGGGCGCTCACGGCCGCCGGCGCCGGCCCCGCCGACGCCGCGACCGCGCTGCCGTCGACGACGCCCGGACCCGTCACCCTCACCGATCTCGCCAGCGACGACACGACGATCGAGGTGAGCTGGGCACCGCCCGACGACGGCGGGCTCCCCCTGTCGGAGTACCAGGTCGAGGTGACGCCCGACGTCGGTCGCCGCTCGCTCGACGGTGAGCGCTTCGAGCTGAGCGACCTCGAGCCGGGCACCGAGGTCGAGATCGTGATCGCCGCGGTCAACGCCAACGGCGCCGGCCCGACGACGTCCACCCAGCGCCTGGTCGCCGCGCCCTCGCCGGTCGGCTATCACCTCGTCGCCGCCGACGGCACGCTGCAGGGCTTCGGCGACGTGCCCGACCTCGACGATGTCGGCATCCCGAGCACCGCGACCGTCGTCGCCGCCGCCTCGGTGCCGCTGACCGACGGCATCCTCGTGCTCTCCTCCGATGCGGTGGTCCGGGCCGAGGGCGTCGCACCGACGCTGGCGACGAACCAGCGCTTCGAGCTCGCGCCCGGCGAGGCGGTCGTCGACCTCCTCGTCGCCGACGCCTCTCGGGCCTGGGTGATCACCAGCACCGGCCGGGTCCTCACCATCGGCCGGGCGGTGTCCTACGGCGACGCCAGCACGACGGCGCTGTCCGCGCCGATCGTCGGGGCCGACCTCGCTCCCGACGGCGAGGGCTACCACCTGGTGGCGGCCGACGGCGGCGTGTTCAGCTATGGCAGCGCGACGTTCGCCGGCTCGCTCGAGCCCGATGACCTCAGCGGCGCGGTGGTCGATCTGCTCGCCGATCCCGACGGCCAGGGCTACTGGATCGTCGCCGACGACGGCGGGGTGTTCGCCCTCGACGCGCCGTTCGCCGGGTCGGCGGTCGGTGCCGCGCTGGCCTCACCGGTCGTCGGCGCCGCAGCCATCGACGGTGCCTACGTGCTCGTCGGTGAGGACGGCGGCGTCTTCAACTACACCGCCGGACCGTTCCTGGGCGGACTGGCGGGCGAGACCGACGACCCGATCGCCGCGATCGCCCCCGTCCTCGCCCGCTGAGCCGGCGCCCCGGGCGGGGCCCACCCGGGCGAGAGCTCAGCTGTTGGGCACCCAGGAGCCGTGGAAGCCGAACGGGACCCGCTGGGGCAGCGGCACCCGGGCCACGGCGTCGCCGGCGAAGTCCGAGGCATCGAGCACGACGAACTCCGACGACTCCGTGGCGTCGTCGAAGACGTAGGTCATGACGTAGCCCTCGTCGTCGCCGGTCGAGCCCTCGGCGGGCACGAACACGCCCTCGCCCGGATGACGACCGGGACCGAAGTCGTGCACCGCGACCGAACCGGTCAACAGGTCGTGCTGGTAGAGGACGGTCTGACCGATGATCTCGCCCCCGCCGGTGGCCGTGCAGTAGCCAAAGCGGTGCTCGAGGCCGACGCGGGCGTCCGCGACCCGGGGGAAGTCCTGGGGTCGCTCGTGGAGGGTTTCCTCGTGGGTGGTCCCCGAGGTCAGATCGAACCGCCAGCGGTGCAGCGTGGTGGAGCCGCCCTCGAACTCCCCCGCCTTGCGCCACAGCTCGCTGATGCGGCACACGTCGAAGACGACCTCGTCGCCGTCGTCGAACGCGTTGAGCGGATGGAACACGTAGCACGGCTCGACCTCGAACCAGCGGAGCTGCGAGACGTCGTCGGTGTCGCGGGGCAGCACGCCGATCCGGGCCGGGTACTCGTCGCTCCAGTGGTAGGGCATCTGGCCCGCCATGGCCGCCTCCATGTCGAACACGACCGGGAGGTCCATGAAGAGCGCGTGGCGCCGGGTGATCCCGAAGTCGTGGATCATCGTCGGGCCGTTCACCGGGATCTCGACGCTGCGCACCAGCCGTCCCTCGCGATCCGCGACGTGGTACGTCAGGTAGGGCGGCAGCTGGCCGTAGCCGAAGAAGTGCAGCTCACCGGTCTCGGGGCACTCCTTCGGGTGGGCGGTCATCGCGGTGGTCAGGCCACCGTCGTAGTCGTGGGTGCCGACGGTCTCGAGCTCGTCGTCGACCACCCAGGGGAACGAACCCTCCTCGAGGGCGAGGATCTTGCCGGCGTGGCGGATCACGTGGGTGTTGGCCAGCGAGACGGTCCGGTCGAACGACATGTCCTCGGTGATCCGGGGCCGGTCGGGGTCGTCGAGCAGCGGGGTGTGCACGTAGCGGTTCCGGTACCAGGTCGCCCGACCACCCTCGATGCGAACGCCGTGCAGCATCCCCTGCCCGAGGAACCAGTGCGGCGAGTTCGCCTTCGGAGGGTTGGCGCCGTTGCGCACGTAGAGCCCGTCGAGCTCGGGCGGCAGCGACCCGATCACCTCCAGGTCGTGAGCCGTGACCTCGTCGGTCACCGGTCCGTAGTTGCCCCGCAGGTGGAACGGCAGCGTGCGATCGTCGGCGAGAGCCATGACCCCTCCTCGAAGAGACTTCCCCGCACGGCAGGCTACGCGCCGGTCACCACGAACCACGATGCGAGACGGCATCGAGGTCGCGACGTGGGCGCCGGGCCGAACGGCCGGTGCCGTCGGCGCCGTCGGGATGGCCGATGGCCACCGTGCCGATCGCTCGGCGGTCGTCGGGCACCCCGAACCGCTGACGCACGGCCGGCTCGTGGTCGAAGAGCCCGAAGAAGCACACCCCCAGGCCGCGGCCGATCGCGACGAGCTGGAGCTGCGCCATCGCCATGCCGCCGTCGACCCACCAGTACGGCACCGGCCAGGCGTCGGCGGCGGTTCCGAGACCGGTCCGGGCCTTGTCGTCCTCGGCGTAGCGTCGGACCCACGCCGCCGGCTCGACCCAGCCGACGACGAGCACCGGGGCCCGCAGGAGGCCCTGCCAGCGGAACCCGGCGCGCCGTTCGTCCGGCAGCGTGACGTCCCAGTACGCGCCGGTCTGGTCGGCTCCCTCCAGGACCAGCAGGTCGAGGCCCTGGGCGTTGCCGGCCGACGGCGCTCGCCGGGCGGCGTCGAGCACCGCCCGGAGATCGTCGGGATCGACCGGCCGGTCCGAGAAGGACCGCGCCATGCGCCGCGCCCGGACGACCGCTTCGACGTCCACCGGCGGTAGCGCGCTCAGCTGGAGAGCTTGGCGAGATCCTCGGCCATCGCCCAGCCGAAGCCGACGACGCAGTCGCCGTTGGCGACGTCGATGCCCTCGAACAGCGGCGCGACGTCGCCCAGGCCCTCGGGCTTGAGCGACACGTGGTCGAACACGGGGACGCGGGTGCCCTTGCCGGTGAGCTGGAACGCCCGATCGTCGTAGGTGCCCTCGAGGCCGTAGCGCTTCACCAGGCGGCGACCCCAGGCGCGGTCCTCGCCGCTGGCCCGTTCGGTGGTCGAGGGCCGGATGTCCTGCAGCGACGACAGCACCTCGAACGCGTCGGGCCGACCGAACCGGAACCCGATGAGCACGTCCTCGTCGGGGAAGGCGAGCACGGCGCGGCGCATCATGTCGCCCATCAGCGCCCGCAGCACGGTGTCGCGGCGGGAGGTGGCCTTGATGGTGCCCATCCCGACCAGGACGCTGGGCGTCCCGCCGATGCGCTCGAGGGTGCAGAAGGCGAAGCCCTGGAGGCTGTTGCCGTCGGTGCGGGCGTGGGTGACGAGCACCCAGGAGTCGCGCTCCTTGGACAGCACGCCGATGTCGAAGTGGAGGGGCTCGTCGCCGACGAGGTCGGCCATCTCCTCGAGCTCGGCATCGGACAGAGCCGTGCAGTCCTTGGTGTCGACCTCGATTGCCATCGATCTCCCCCCGGAGTCGTGTCGGGTGCGTTCGCCGCGAGCGCTCAATTGCAGCCTCTCCGCGCCGTCCGCGCAAAATTTCGGCCCGGATCGGTCGCGCCGCCACCCGACGTGGTGGTCAGACCACCAGGTGGGCGCGCGTCAGGCGACGAGCGCCTCGGGCCCCAGCAGCTCGCGCAGCTCGCCGACGAAGCCGTTGCGGGACTCCACGCAGAACTCCTCGGAGAGGCGCAGCACCTTGCCCTCGCCGAGGTGCAGCAGCACCTGGGACTCCCCCGGATGCCGCTTGATCAGGTCCTTCAGGCGGTCGAGCACGTCGGGCCGGGTGTTGACCGCCGGCAGCCGGACCCGCACCGGAGCGGCGCCGTCGGTGATCGGCTCGAAGGCGACGATGTCGTTGGCGATGAGCTTCGGCGTGTCGTCACGCCCGTCGAGCCGGGCGGTGAGGCACACGACCTGGTCGTCGTTGAGCACGTGGCCGCACTCTCGCATCGTGCGAGGGAACACCATCACCTCGATCGACGACTGCAGGTCCTCGAGGGTGAAGACCGCCATCAGGTCGCCCTTGCGGGTGTACTTGCGCTGCAGGGCGGTGACCACGCCGCCGACCGTGCGCATCGCTCCGTCGCCGGCATCGATCAGGTCGGTGATGTTGCCATCGGTGCGGCGGCGCAGCGCCGCCTCGGCACCCATCAGCGGGTGATCGGAGATGTAGAGGCCCAGCATCTCCTTCTCGAACGCCAGGCGCTCCCGCTTGTCGAACTCGACCGCCGGGATGTCGATCCGATCGTCGAAGACCGCCTCGTCGCCGGTCGCCTCGCCGAACAGGGTCATGACGCCCATGTCGCGCTCGCGGCGCGAGGCCAGGGTGCGATCGATGATCTGGTCGTGGACCCGCAGCAGGCCCTTGCGGGGATGACCCAGCGAGTCGAAGGCGCCGGCCTTGATCAGCGACTCGATCGAGCGCTTGTTGAGCACGCTCGGATCGACCCGTTCGCAGAAGTCGTAGAAGTCGGTGAACGGGCCGTTGGCCTCTCGCTCCTCGATCAGGAGCGCGACGAGGCCCTCGCCGACGTTGCGGATGGCGGACAGGCCGAAGGTGATGTCGCCGTCGACCGACGCGAAGTTGCTCACCGAGACGTTGACGTCGGGCACCCGCACCGTGATGCCCATGATGCGGCACTCGTTCAGGTACACCGCCGCCTTGTCGAGGTTCGACTTGACGCTGGTGAGCAGCGCCGCGAAGTACTCGACCGGGTAGTGGGCCTTGAGCCAGGCGGTCTGGTAGCTGACCAGGCCGTAGCCGTAGGAGTGGCTCTTGTTGAACGCGTAGTCGGCGAAGGGCTCGATGATGTCGAAGAGCTGCGTGCCGATGTCGGCGCCGTAGCCGGCGGCGTCGCACCCGTCGACGAACTTCACCCGCTCCTTGGCGATGAGCTCGCGGATCTTCTTGCCGCAGGCCTTGCGCAGGTTGTCGGCCTCGGCCAGCGAGTAGCCGGCGAACTTCTGCGCCACCCGCATCACGGACTCCTGGTAGATCATGAGCCCGTAGGTGTCGGCGAGCAGCTCCTCGAGGTCGGGGTGCAGGTACTCGATCGGCTTGCGGCCGTTCTTGCGGTCGGCGTAGTCGTTGTGCATGTTCGCCGCCATCGGCCCGGGCCGGTAGAGCGCCACGAGGGCGGCGACGTCGTCGAAGCTGGTCGGCGCGAGCGAGCGCATCAAGGCCCGCATCGGCCCGCCCTCGAGCTGGAACACCCCGATCGAGTCACCCCGCCGCAGCAGCGCGAGGGTCTGGTCGTCGCCCAGGTCGACCGCGTCGATGTCGGGGCGGTCGCCGTGGACCTGCTCGATCAGGTCGAGGGCGTCCTCGATGACCGACAGGTTGCGCAGCCCCAGGTAGTCCATCTTGAGCAGCCCGAGGTCCTCGACCCCGTGCATCTCGTACTGGGTGACGACCGGAGCGTCCTCGATGTCCTGACCCGACTCGGGCTTGCGCTGGATCGGCAGCAGGTCGGTCAGCGGCTCGTCGGTGATCACGACCGCAGCGGCGTGGATGCCGTCCTGGCGACGCATGCCCTCCAGGCCCTTGGCGACGTCGACGACCTCCTGCACGTCGGGGTCGGCGGCGTACATGTCGCGCAGCTCGGCGGCGGCCTGGTAGCCGTCGGCGTACTTCGGGTGCTCCTCGAAGCAGGCGAACAGCGGCGTGTCGCGGCCCATCACCAGCGGCGGCATCGCCTTGGCCACCCGGTCACCCAGGGCGTAAGGGTGACCCAGCACGCGGGCGGCGTCGCGCACCGCGGCCCGGGCCTTGATGGTCGAGAACGTGACGATCTGGGCGACGTGCTCACGGCCGTAGCGCTCGGCCGTGTAGCGGATCATCTCGTCGCGGTAGCGATCGTCGAAGTCCATGTCGATGTCGGGCATCGAGATGCGCGACGGGTTGAGGAACCGCTCGAACAGCAGGTCGTACCTGATCGGGTCGAGATCGGTGATCCAGAGCGTGTAGGCCACCGCGCAGCCCGCCGCGCTGCCCCGGCCCGGCCCGACGCGGATGCCGTGGTCGCGGGCGTGGCGGATGAGGTCCCAGGTGATGAGGAAGTACGACGGGAAGCCCATCTCCTCGATGACCGACAGCTCGTAGGAGAGCCGCTCGACGACCTTCTCGGGCAGCGGGTCACCCCAGCGCTGCTTGGCCCCCTCGAAGGTCAGGTGGCGCAGGTACGCCGCGTCGCTGTCGAAGCCCTCGGGCAGCGGGAAGTTGGGGAGCTTCGGCTTGCCGAACTCGATCTCGACGTCGCAGCGCTCGGCGATCCACAACGTGTTGTCGCAGGCCTCCGGGATCTCGGAGAACAGGTGACGCATCTCGGCCGCGGTCTTCACGTAGTGCTGGTCGCCGTGGAACTTGAAGCGGTTCGGGTCGCTCATCAGCGAGCCCGTCTGCACGCACAGCAGGGCGTCGTGGGAGACGTGGTCGTGCTGATGGGTGTAGTGGCTGTCGTTCGTGGCCACGAGCGGCGCCTTGAGCCGCTTGGCGAGGCGGAGCAGCTGCGGGTTCGTGCGGTGCTGCTCGGGGATGCCGTGGTCCTGGATCTCGACGAACAGCGAGTCGCGCCCGAAGATGTCCTGCAGGCGACCGGCCTTGTCGCAGGCGCCCTCGTAGTCGTCGCGGAGCAGGTCCTGGAGCACCAGCCCGCCGAGGCACCCCGTGGTGGCGATGAGGCCCTCGGCGTGGTCTTCGAGGATCTCCCAGTCGAGGCGGGGCTTGTAGTAGTAGCCCTCGAGGAAGGCCCGGCTCGACGCCTTGATGAGGTTGCGGTAGCCCTCCTGGCTCTCGGCCAGCAGCGTCAGGTGGTAGTAGAGCTTCTGCCCACCCTCGGCGTCACCGCCCGAGTCGTCGACCCGTCCCCGCCGGCTCGGGCGCTCCTTGCGGCTCCCGAACGCCATGTAGGCCTCGGTGCCGAGGATCGGCTTGACCTCGGCGTCGCGGGCGGCCCGGTAGAAGTCCAGGATCCCGTACATGTTGCCGTGGTCGGTGATGGCGACCGCGGGCTGCCCGTCGGCCGCCACCTTCGCCACGATGTCGGGCACGCGGGCCGCGCCGTCGAGCATCGAGAACTCGGTGTGGGTGTGCAGGTGGACGAAGGAGCCCTGGCCCATGTGCGTCGACGCCCTCCTCGATCGCTCCGGAAGGTTCGACGGTACCCGCGTCGGGGGCGGGAGCGTGCGACCGCGGAGGGCGGCCGACGGGCGCTGGTTACAGGTACACGCCGGGCCGGTCGGGACCCTCGCCGGGGGTGGGCGGCGGGCCGGGGCGGCCGCCGGGACCGAGCTGGCCCTGGCGCATCTCCTGCAGCTGGGCCTGGGCCGCCATCTGCTGGGCCATGAGCATGGCCTGCATGCCCTGGAAGAGGCCCTCCAACCAGCCGACGAGCTGGGCCTGGGCGATGCGGAGCTCGGCCTCGGACGGCGCGTCGCTGTCGAAGGGTGAGGTCATGCGCTCGAGCTCCTCGACCAGGTCGGGCGAGAGGGCGGTGGCCAGCTCCTGGACGGAGGTCTCGTAGATCTCGCGCAGGCGCTCACGGCTCGCCTCGTCGAGCGGCGCCTCGTTCACCTCGTCGCGCAGCTGGCGGATCATCGCCCCGATGCGCATGACCCGCGCCGGTTCGCGGATGGCGGAGCCGTCGCCGCCGTCCTGGCCCTCCTCGACCACCTCGGGGATCTCGGCGCCGTCCTCGACCACCTCGGGGATCTCCGCGGCGGGAGGGATCACCTCCGGCATCTCGGGCTCGGGCGGCTCGGGCGCGGCGTGACCGTCGGACGCGGGATCGGACGTCGTCATGTCGGCCAGGGTAGGCCTCGGGCCTCGATCAACGTCGCCCGCGAGCGCAGAGCAGGGGCACGAGCAGCTCGTCGTCGGTCAGCGACCCGTGCCGGCCGACGAGCTCGAAGGGCCCGGAGTCGCTCGGTTCGACGTAGGCGATCGGTTCGAAGGGCACGAGCGCCACGTCGCCGAGGCGGCGCAGCGCACCGGTCTCGACCGGGCCGAACCAGCGCTCGTCGATCGTCTGCTCGCGCGTGACGACCCAGCTCTCGTGGGAGAACAGGTCACGGCAGGTGGTCAGGAGGTCCTCGCCGGCGCCCGGCATCGCGTGGAGCCAGCGGAACCGGCCCTCACCGGACTGGGACTCGACCAGGTCGAGCACCTCGTCGGGCAACGCGCGGGTCCGGTCGCCGACCTCGAGCTGGCCGTGATCCGCCGTGACGAGCACCGCCGTGTCGTCGGACACCGCGTCGAGCAACCGGTTGACGAGCTCGTCGGCGAAGCCGATCTCGGCCTCGTAGTGGCTGGCCAGCCCCTCGGCGTGCGCGATCTTGTCGATCCCGTCGTAGTAGGCGTACACCAGCGGCTCTCCACCGTCGACGAGCGTCGCCGTCTCGACCACGATGCTCGACGGGACCCGCCAGCCGTGGAGCCGCGCCGTCCGCAGGTGTGCGGTCGTGAACCCGGTCGCCCCGAACTCGGCCTTGGTCACGACCGGCGGCCGGAGACCCATGAAGGGCACGACCGGCTGCAGGTCCTCGGGCGGCAACGTCCGCCGGGCGTCGACCCCGTCGAGCTGCCAGCGCAGCACGTTGAGCACCTCGCCGTCGACGAGGATGCGGTAGCCGATGACCCCGTGGTCGGCAGGGGCCAGGCCGGTCGTGATCGAGGTCAGCGCCGTCGCGGTGGTGGTCGGCGCCACCGAGTGGATCGGCGCCCCCTCCATGGTCGCCAGCGTCGGCATCAGGTGCTTGCGGTCCATGAACTGCTTCCACCCGAGCCCGTCGAGGAGCAGCAGCACGTGGGCGGACGCCCCGCGGGCGACCGCCGGCAGCCACTCCGGTGGCTCCGGCGCCGTCAGCGCATGCACCAGGTTCGAGAGGCAGGGCCCGCCGTAGTCGGGCACCAGGGGGGTCGGCGCCATCCCTCAACGTTTCCACACCTGACCCCGAGGACACAGCACCACGGGCGGATGGATCCTCCGCGGTCGATCCGCCACCGTGCGCTCCGTGGCGGGGATCGGGCCTATCCTCCACTCGATGAGGGTGTCCACGCGAGGTGACTACGCCAGTCGAGCGCTGCTCTCCCTCGCCCTCCACGCCGAGGAGGGACGCCCGACGGCGGTGCGAGACATCGCCGAGCGCACCGGTCTGCCCCAGCCCTACCTCGAGCAGATCCTGCTCGCGCTCAAGGGTGCCGGGCTGGTCCGCTCCAAGCGAGGGGTCGGCGGTGGGTACGTCCTCGCGAAGCAGCCGTCGGAGATCACGCTGTCGGCGATCGTGTCCGCCGTCGACGGCCCGATCACGATGGGCGACTTCGGCGAGCCCCACACCGACGGCGCCTGCGACCACGAGGGTCAGTGCGTCCTGCTCTCCATCTGGAGCTTCGTGGGCGACGAGGTCCGTCGCCGCCTGGAGAGCTACACCCTGGCGGACATTGCCGGCATGGCCCAGGGCAACGCTCCCTGGCCCACCGCCGAGGCGCCCTGATCAGGCCTCGGCACGGGCGGCACGCAGGCGGGCGAGGACCGACTCGTAGTCCGGTGGCGTTGGCGACTCGAGCTCGAGCTCGTCGCCGGTGAGCGGATGGGTCAGCCGGAGCCGATGGGCGTGGAGCATGGGCCGCTCGGCGCCGTGACGCATCCGCCCGTACCGGTCGTCGCCCAGCACCGGGAGGTCGATCGCTCGGAGATGCACCCGGATCTGGTGCGTCCGCCCGGTGTGGAGCCGGCACTCGAGCCGCGCCGCCTGCGCCGCCGGCATCGTCTCGAGCACCTCGTAGTCGGTGACTGCCTCGCGCCCGTCGGCGACCACCGCCATCCGGGTCGGGTCGCGGGAGCTGCGCCCGATCGGTGCGTCGATGCGACCCGAGGGCGCCTCGGGCACCCCGTGCACGAGGACGTGGTAGGTCCGCCCCACCGCACGCGCTGCGAGCGCCTCGACGAGCCCGTCGTAGGCCTCGGGGCTGCGCGCGACGGCGAGCAGGCCCGTCGTGTCGCGATCGAGGCGATGGACGATCCCGGGCCGTGCCGGATCGCCGACGTCGGCGAGCTCGGGGAAGCGGGCGAGGAGGCCGTTGACGAGGGTGCCGTCGCGATGTCCGGCCCCGGGGTGCACGACGAGGCCGACCGGCTTGTCGACGACGATCAGGTCGTCGTCCTCGTGGACGACGACGACCGGGACGTCGGGGTCGGCCGCCGGCCGAGGATCCTCGGGCTCGGGGACCTCGACCTCGACCACCTCGCCGGCGGCCAGGCGGCGGGACCGGGTCGCGACCGCCTCGCCATCGATGGCGACGCCGCCCGAGTCGACGAGGCGGGCGATGGCCGATCGGCTCAGATCGAGCTCGAGGGCGAGCAGACGGTCGACGCGTTCACCGGCCGCGGCGTCGGGCACCACGATCCGGCGCTGCTCGGTCACCCGGACGCCTCGGACTCCTCGTGGACGTCGTGCTCGGCCTCGACCTGGTGGTCCTCGATGGCGAGCAGACCGACGAGCGTGATCACCCCGACCACCAGGGCCATGTCGGCCACGTTGAACACCGGCCACCACTGGAGATCGACGAAGTCGACCACGGCGCCGGACAGCGGGCCGTCGTCGGCCCGGAAGATGCGATCGATGATGTTGCCGACGGCCCCACCCAGCACGGCACCGACGGCCCATCGCTGCGGGAGGGGCTCGACCCGCCCGGACCAGACGAGGAGCACCCCGACGACGCCGATGCCGATGATGCCGACGAGCCAGCCCAGCCCCTGACCCAGCGAGAAGGACATGCCCTCGTTGAACACGAGGCGGAAGCGGAGGGTCCAGACGAGATCGATGGTTCGGCCGTCGTCGAGCCGTTCGAGCGCCCACCACTTGGTGAGCTGATCGATCAGGATCAGCACCCCGGCCACCAGGAGCGGCAGCCGGCGCCGAGCCAGCGCCGCGGTGACCGGGCCGGTGGTCATGACCCCAGCCGGGAGGCCTTGTACTCGACCCGCACGCGGGCGTGCGGGATCGCCTCGAGCCGCTCCTCGGGGATCGGCTCGCCGCTGGCCTCGCAGATGCCGTAGGTGCCCTCGGCGAGCCGCTCGAGCGCGGCGTCGATCTCGGCGATCGTGTCCTGGGCCTGTGCCGACAGCGCCAGGTCGCGCTCGCGCTCGACGGCGATGGTGTCGCCCTCGCCCGACTCCTCGTCGAACTGGACGTCGCCCGGCTCGCGATCGGCAGCCAGCTCGTCGGCCTCGGCCTTCAGCCGCGTCGCGGACCGTGTGTAGGTCGCCCGCTCCTCGAGCAGGGCGTCACGTTGTTGGGTGAGGAACTTCTTGGAGAACGGCGAGCCCTTGGGGACCGTGATCGGGTACTCCTCGCCCGACGCACCGGACTTCTTCTTGGCCGAGGTCGTCGCCGCGGACGACTTGGCCGCCGCCTTCTTGGCCGGAGACCGCTTCGCGGCGCGCTTCTTGGCCGCCGACTTCTTCGCTCCACCTTTGGTCGCCATGCCCCTCGCCTCCCCGCCGGACCGGACCGACGGAAGCCGGAAGGATACCGGCGCGGAGGGCGCTCGCACGGCACCCCACCCCGACGGTCACCCGGCCGACGCCGGACGTGGGCAGCTCAGTTCGAACGGTGACCGTTGTCCGGGGTCTCCAACGCATCGAGCGCGCCGATCTCCTCACGGAGGCGGGTCCGGGTGGCCTCGAGCTCGCTGATCTCCGAGGTCAGGAGCTGGCGAACGGCGGCGCCTCGCTCGCTCGCTGCGCCCTCGGCGGCCGCGATGATCGCGGCGGCCTGCTGCTCGGCGTTGCGGACCAGGTCGTTCGCCGCCAACCGGGCCGGGTCGTCGCTCACCTTGGCGGCCTCGGAACGGGCGCGGGAGACGATCGACTCGGCGTCCTGGCGAGCCTGCGCGACCAGTTCGTCGGCGTCCTGGCGAGCCTGCGCCAGCATGGTCTCGCGATCGGCCTCGGTCAGCGCCAGGAGGCGCTCCGCCTCGTCGCGGGCCTTCGCCGCGCCGGCCCGGAGGTTCGCCATGTCGTCCTGGAGCCGCTCGGTCTCGCGCCGCGCCGCCGCCTCGTCGTCCATGGCTGCCGCCACGGCCTCCTCGGTGCGGCGTTGCTCGGCCCGGCGATCCTCGAGGGCCGCGTCGAGCGCCTCGACGCGATCCTTGGCCTCCCGCTCGAGCCGCTCGGCCCGCTCGATGATCTCCTGCGACCTCGATCGTGCGGCGTTGATCACCGCATCGGCCTCGCGCAGGGTGTCGATCCGGCGCTCCGCCGCCTCGGCCGCGGCCCGCTCGGCCTCGACCTTCAGCTCGGTCGCTCGGTGGGAGGCCTGCTCGGACTCCGCCTTGGTGTGAGCGAGCTGCTCGAGCTCGCTCTCGAACGCGGAGCGGGCCGCCCGGACCTCGGCCGCGCTGCGATCGACCGAGGCACGCTCTTCGGCCACCTCGGCGCTCTGCTGCTGCAGGGCGGTGCGGTCCTCGGCCAGTTGACGGCGTTCGGCCTCGAGGTCGGCCCGGGCCTCCTCGTGGGCGGACCGATCGGCGACGAGCGCCTCTTGGTCGGCCGTCACCGACGCTTCGCGGGCGTCGAGCTCGGCGGTGACGTCGGCCCGCCGACGATCGAGCTCGGCCGTGACCTCGGCCCGTCGCCGATCCAGTTCGGTCGTCACGTCGGCCTGACGCCGCTCCAGCTCGGCCGTCAGCTCCGTCTCACGCCGATCGAGGTCGGCGGTCACCTCGGCCTGACGTCGCTCCAGCTGGCCGTCGCCTCGTCGAGTGCGGTGCGATCGGTGTCGTACTGCGAGCGGGCGGCGGTGAGCGCCTCTCGATCGGTCGCGAGCTCGCGCTGCGCACGATCGAGCTCGTCGCGGCCGTGGGCCAGCGTCTCCCGGGCGGTCGCCAGCTCGGCGGCGTCGGCGTCGAGCCGGGTCCGCACCTCGGTCTGGTGCCGCTCGAGCTCGTCTCGGCCGGTGCGCAGCTCGTCCTCGAACGCCGTCCGGACCGCTCGCTGTTCGTCCTCGAGCGCGGTCCGGGCTGCCCGCTGCTCGTCCTCGAACGCGGACCTGGCCGCTGCGAGGGCGGAGCGCCCCTCGTCGAGGGCGGAGCGACCACGAGCGACCTCGGCCTCGCCGCCGTCGAGCGCCGAGCGACGCTCGTCCAACTCGGCGCGCTCGCGGTCGACCGCGGCGGTGGCCGTCGCCACCTCGTCCCGACCCCGTTCGAGCGCCCGGAGCGCGTCGGCGACCTCGGTCTCGCGGGCGGAGACCAGCTCGGCGTTGCGGGCGATCTCGCTGCGGGCGGCCTCGAGCGCCTGCCGCAGGGTGTCGAGGTCGGCGCGGTCACGCTCGAGCTCGTCGTGCGTCGTGGCGACCTCCGCCCGCCGCTGCTCGAGCGCGGTCAGACCCTCGTCGAGCTCGGTGTTACGACGTTGGAGGTCGGTGCGGGCCGCCGTGAGCTCGGCCGTCTCGCGCTCGAGGCGCTCGGCCGTGCCGCTCAGCTCGGCGGCACGAGCGTCGGTCGCGGCGCGTTGCTCGTCGAGCTCCTCGCGGTCGCGGGCGAGCGTCGCCCGAGCGGTGACGAGCTCCGCCGCACTGGCCTCGTGCTGGGAGCGGAGATCGAGCAGCTCCCGGTTGCCCCGATCGATCTCGGCCGCCCGCTCGGCCTGCGCTGCCATCTCGCGCTCGACGACGGCGCGGGCCTCGTCGAGCTCGGACTGCTGCTGCTCGAGCAACCGATGCGTCTCGGCCACCTGGCCGGCTTCGCGACCGAGCGCGTCCCGGGAACGTGCGATCTGCGCCGACTCCAGCTCGGCGACCTCGCGAAGGCGCTCGGCCTCGGTCCGGTCGGCGTCGAGCGCCGCGCGCTCGTCGGCCAGGCGCTGCAGATCGGCGTCGAGCGTCCGGCGTTGCTCGGTGAGCGCAGCCATCGCGTGCTCGTGGTCGGCCCGGGCCGCCGTCAGCTCGTCGCGATCGTGCGTGAGCGTCTCGCGGGCCTGGGCGACCTCGGATGCCTCTCGGGCGAGCCGGGTGCCCGCCTCGGCGGCCTCGGCCCGATCGCGGTCGAGCTGCGCCCGGGCGGAGGTCAGGCGTCGGTCCTCGATCCGGAGCTGTTCGCGGTCGGTGGCGAGTTGCTCGGCCTGCGCGGTCTGCTCGGCGGTGGCCTGCTCGACCTCGGCGCGAGCGACGTCGACGGCGGAGCGGGCCTCGGCCAGCTCGGCGTCGACCGCCTCGCGCCGCTCGCTCAGCTCCCGCTCGGCGGTCGATCGCAGCTCGGCCAGCTCGCCCTCGGCGGCGGCCCGCAGCTCGGTCAGCTCGCCCTCGGCCGCGGTGCGCCGTTCGGCGACCTCGCGCTCGACGGTCGATCGCAGCTCGGTCAGCTCACGCTCGACGGCCTCGCGGCGCTCCTGCACCTCACCGGCCGCGGTGCGAGCCGCCGTCGAGTCGCGCAGCGCCTGGTCGACGAGCTCGTCGGCCCGCTTCTCCGCGGCGGCGACCTCCTCGGCCCGCTCGCGAGAGCGGGCGAGCAACGCTTGCGCGTCCTCGACCATCTTGGCGGCGTCGATGCGGGCCCGCTCGAGCTCGGCGGCCGTCGCCCGGGCGGCGTCGGCGTCCGCCGCCTCCCACTCGCCGGCCAGGGCGGCGTCGGCCCGGGCGGTCTCGACGATCTGGACGCCCTCGAGCCGCGACGCCTCGACGAGGTCGGCCGCTCGGGCCCGAGCATCGGCGAGGATCGACTCGGCCTGGGCGCGAGCCTCCTCGAGCGACGGCACGTCCTCCGCCGGCGCGCTGGCGCGGGCCTCTCGCAGGCGGCCCTGCAGCTCGTCGACGGCCAGGGCGACGCGTTCGAGGAACTCGTCGACGGCGTCGGGGTCGTACCCCTTGCGGCGCAGGGGGAACTGCTTCTCTTCCAGCAGCCGGGGACTCAGTTCCACAGCAGGCGAGCGTACCGGACCGCTCTCCGGAGTTCCCGACACGCTGTTGGCCACGGGGAGTGTCAGCAGAGGGCGGAACGCAGGATCGTGATCCCGAGGATGACGATGATCGGCGAGAGATCGAGACCGACCGACCCGATCCGGACCGGCGGGATGGTGCGACGCAGCGGCCCGAGGACCGGTTCGGTGACGGTCCGGAGCCCCCGGTCGACGGTCCGCATCGGACTGTCGTAGGACATCGGGAACCAGCTGAGGATGATCGCGCCGAGGATGGCGAGCATGAAGAAGAACAGCGCAGTGCAGATGATGATCACGGGTCAGTCAGCCAGTCCACGCTCTGCCAGCCGACGCCGGTCGTCGTCGCCCACCTCGATGTTCGCCGGCTTCAGCAGGAAGACGTTGTTGGCCACCTTCTCCATCTGCCCGTCGAGCGCGTAGATCAGCCCGGCCGCGAAGTCCACCAGACGGTGCCCGAGATCGGGCGCCAGGTTCTGCAGGTTGATGATCACCGGCTGCCGGTTCTTGAAGTGGTCGCCGATCTGCTTCGCCTCGTTGAACGACTCCGGGGTGATCACGGTGGGTGACCGGTGCGCGGGCGCCACCACGGTGCGCACGCCGCTGACCGTGCTCGACTCGGCCGGGGCCGGCGTCGCCGGCGTCGCCGCCGGGCCCGGGACCGGGCGAACCGCCGGTTCGGGTGGCAACGTGCGGACCGAGGAACCCGGTTCGACCGTGCTGGGCGGGACCGGACGCGGGCGCGAGGCCGGCGTCGCCGCCGGCTGGGCGGCCCCTCGCTGGGGTTGCCCGAACTCGTCGTAGTCCTCGTCTGCTCCGAGCCCGAGGTAGAGCATGGTCCGGCGGAACACGGACACCGTTCGTACCTCCACGTTCGATGATCTGTGCGTGCACGTTGGCTGGTCTCGTGACGAGCCTAGTGTCGCAGGCCCGCAGCACCGGGGCGCGGACCGAACAGGGCGGTGCCGACCCGCACGATCGTCGCCCCCTCGGCCACGGCGACCTCGAGGTCGCCACTCATGCCCATCGAGCACTCGTCGAGGCCGAGCTGGTCGACGAGGGCTCGCAGCCGGGCGAACTGCGGACCGACCACCTCGGCCGGACCGGCCTCGGCGACCGTCATCAGCCCCCGCACGTCGAGACCGGCGTCGCCGGCCCGCTCGACCAGCGCGGCCGCCCCGTCGGGCTCGACGCCGCTCTTGGACGCCTCGCCCGAGACGTTGACCTGCACGAGCACGGCGGCGCCGGGTGCCCGCTTGGCGAGCTCCTTCACCAGGGACGGGCGGTCGACGGTCTGCCAGAGCGTGACGACCGGGGCCAGCGACCGCACCTTGTTCGTCTGCACGTTGCCGATCATGTGCCAGCACAACGGCGCGTCCGGACGCTGCGCCTGCTTCGCGACGAGCTCCTGGGCGTAGTTCTCGCCGATCTGGTCGAGCCCGACCGCCGCGGCGGCGTCGACGGCGTCGATGCCGTGGCCCTTGGTGACCGCCAGGACCGTGACGCGGTCGGGTCCGACGCCGGTGGATGCGATCCGGTCGCGCAGGACGGCGAGGCGCTCCGCGACGTCGGCCGCCTCGGTCATGCCGTCCGCCAGGCCACCAGCGCGTGTCGCTCGCGGTCGCCGGCGAGGCGGTACGAGAACAGCTCGGGCTCGGAGGTGCACCGACCGTCGTCGACGGCGACGTCGATCGACGCCTCGCCCAACACGACTCGCACCGCCGCGCCGAGGTCGAGCGCCGGGCCGCCGGCGGAGGTCTGGCCCGCCACGGAGGGCCCGAAGCGCTCGACCAGCTCGTCCAGCTCGGCGCCGAACTCGTAGCGCTCGGGGCGGATGTGGGGGCCGACGATCGCGACCACCTCGCCGGGTGATCGTCGCCGCAGCTCGGCAGCCGTGGCCTCGATGACGCCGGCGACGAGCCCACGCCAGCCGGCGTGCACCACCCCGATCGGCCCGTCGAGGCTGACGAGCGCGATCGGCACGCAGTCGGCGGCCTGGACGGCGAGCGCGACGTCGTTCCCGGAGGTCAACACGGCGTCGCCGTCGACGCCCGGCCGGACGGTCGGGTCGTCACCGTCGACGACCTCGGCACCGTGGACCTGCTGGAGCCACCGCCAGGGCCGGTCGACGAGGTGGCGGCGGCGACGCTCGACATCGGGCGCCCCGACGGCGAAGTCACCGTCGGACCGGTCGGTCACCGCGACGTGGACGAACGCGCCGTCGTCGAGCAGCCGCTCGTAGAGCATCTTCATGGGAGCTCGCTCACCGCCGGTGCCCGACGACCGACGCGGTGGCGATCACCGGAGGAACGAGGGCACGTCCAAGCCGTCGTCGTCATCGTCGTCGTCGGTGGCGAAGACGTCCGGCGTCGACAGCGGGGCGTCGTCGCTCGGCGACGGCGACGAGCTGGGCGGCACGGGGATCTCGGCGCCGAACTCGGGCCGCTCCTCCCACCGGTCGAAGCCGGCGGCGATGACGGTGACCCTGACCTCGGGGCCCATGGCCTCGTCGATCACGGCGCCGAAGATGATGTTGGCGTCGGCGTGGGCGACCTCGTGGATCACCTCGGCCGCCTCGTTCACCTCGAACAACCCGAGCCCGGAGCCGCCGGAGATGTTGAGGAGCACGCCGCGCGCTCCCTCGACCGACGCCTCGAGGAGCGGGCTGGAGATGGCGGCCCGGGCGGCGTTGACCGCCCGGTTGTCGCCCTGGGCCTGGCCGATGCCCATGAGGGCCGCGCCGGCGTTCTGCATGATCATCCGCACGTCGGCGAAGTCGGTGTTGATCAGCCCGGGGGTCGTGATGAGGGTGGTGATGCCCTGCACCCCGTGCAGCAGCACGTCGTCGGCCATGCGGAACGCGTCGACGACCGACGTCTGCTCGTTGGCCACCGTCAGGAGGCGATCGTTGGGGATGACGATCTGGGTGTCGACCTTCTCCCGCAGCCGCTGGATGCCCTGCTCGGCCGCGACGGACCGGCGCCGGCCCTCGAACCCGAAGGGCCGGGTGACGATGCCGATGGTGAGCGCGCCGACCCCGCGGGCGATCTCGGCCACCACCGGCGCGGCGCCGGTGCCGGTGCCACCGCCCTCGCCGGCGGCGATGAAGACCATGTCGGATCCCTGCAGCGCCTCTTCGAGCTCGTCGCGATGCTCCTCGGCGGCGTGCATGCCGACGTCGGGATCGCTGCCGGCGCCGAGGCCGCGGGTCAGCTCGCGGCCGATGTCGATCTTCACGTCGGCGTCGCTCATCAGCAGCGCCTGCGCATCGGTGTTGACCGCCAGGAACTCCACACCCTTGAGTCCGGCGTCGATCATGCGGTTGACGGCGTTGACGCCGGCGCCGCCGACGCCGACCACCTTGATCACTGCCAGATAGTTCTGTGGGGAACCGATCACGAGCGGCGCCTCCTTCGTGTGACGCCGCTCGGGAACGGCGACGGATCGTGGTCGAGACTACGCCCTCGTCGCCGCTGAGCGGTCGACCCTCGGGCGTGGGGGTGGTCGGTGAGGATCACGAGTCGGCCTCGTCATCGACACCGTCGCCGCCGTCGGCGGCGGGATCCGCCGCGTCGACCGTGACCCGATCGACGCGCCGGACGACAGCGGACGGTTCGCGCAGGTCGAGCTCGCCGTCGACGACGCCGCCGAGCTCCTCGAGCACGGCCGATGCGGCGACCAGCTTCGCATCGAGCTCGGCGAGGGTGCCGAAGCGGAACCGGCCCACCCCCTCGACCTCCCAGAGCAGATCGCCGTCGTCGTGGCGAACGACGCCGGGATCGAGGCGCAGCGCCTCGGGCACCCGTGCGGCGAGCACGAGGGCGGGCTGCTCCTCCGGTGCGAGCTGATCGCCCGGCGCGACCGCGTCGG
>JBCBSZ010000028.1:0-61894 GCA_039818945.1 Actinomycetota bacterium | reverse complement strand
GCGGGCGCAGGACCTGCTCCGAGCGACGAACCTGACGGTCACCGAGGTCTGCGTCGCGGTCGGGTACTCGAGCCTCGATGCGCCGCTCCGTGAGGTAGGCCCCGGGCGTGATGCCGTAGACGGCAGAGAAGAGCCGGTGGAAGTGGAACCTCGAGATCCCGGCGACCGCGGCGGCGTCGGCGACGCCGACGGGATCGGCGAAGTGGCGGCCGAGGTGATCGCGCCCCCGCCGGACGTGCACGAGCAGGTCGCCCGGCACGCCGGGCCGGACCGGCAACGCTCGTTCCCCCACGGCCCGCACCCTACGACGACCCGCCCCACGATGCTGAAGCCTTGACTTCAGCGTCTGGCTTTGGCGATACTGAAGTTCGTGCTTCAGCAAGACGTGGACGTGGTGTTCCGGGCGTTGGCCGATCCGACCCGCCGGCGGATGCTCGAGCTCCTCGACGAGGGGCCGGCGACCATCAGCCAGCTCGCCGAACCGTTCGACGTGAGCCTCACCTCCATCACCCAGCACGTCCGCGTGCTGGAGCGCAGCCAGCTCATCTCGACGACCAAGCAGGGCCGCTCGCGGATCTGCAGCCTCGACCGCCGATCGATCGAACGGGCGCGGTCCTGGCTCGACGACCGCCGATCGAGGTGGGAGCGGCGGGTCGACCGTCTCGCCGAGCACCTCGATGCCCACCCCGACCCCGGAGACCCTCGATGACCGACGCCACGACCGCGCTCGCCCACGACACCATCCGCCTCGAGCGCGACCTGCCCCATTCCCCCGCCCGCGTGTTCGCCGCCTACGCCGACATCGACGAGCGCGTCGCCTGGAGCGCGCCGACCGACGACGAGATCGTGATCTTCGAGTCGCACGACTTCCGGGTCGGCGGCACGGACCGGTTCATCTGCGGACCCCGCGAGGCACCGACCTTCGCCGGGACGACCCGCTACGAGCACATCGAGCAGAACCGGCACCTCGTGTTCACCGAGCGCCTCGTCACGACCGACGAGGTGCTGCTGGCGATCTCGCTGGCGACCTGGCAGCTCGACGCCGTCGGCGACGGGTGCCGGCTCACCATCATCGACCAGGTCACCTCCGTCGCCGGCGACGGGCCCATCGAGGGCAGCCGCCACGGCTACGGGGCGATCCTCGACCAGCTCGCCCGCCGCCTCGGCTCGTCGTCGAGCTGAGGCGTCAGCCGCCGGGCGGCGGCTCCAGAGGCGACGGGAGCGGCCCGGCGTCGCGGAATCCGGCGACGAGCGCCCGGACCGCGGCCTCGATCCCCCATCGGGCGTCGACCGTGACGGCCGGGCCGCGGGTCAGGTCCGCCCGGCCGTGCAGGCTCGACCACAGCGCGAAGCCGCACGCCTCCGCCGCCTCGGGGACCGCTGCGGCGACCGCCTCGACCACGATCACCCAGCACTCGTCCCACGGCGTGATGTCGTGGAGCGTGCGGTCGGGCTTGCCGCGGACGAACGCCTCGTAGGCGTCAGGTCGTTCTGCAGCGAAGCGGAGGTAGCGCTCCGCCATGTCGACGAGACGGTCCACGGGGTCATCGCCCTCGGCGTCGGCGATGACCGCTCGGACCTCGCCGGCCGCAGCTGCGCCGATGGCGAGCGCGAGGCCCTCGCGGTCGGCGACGTGGCGATAGAGCGCGTTGGGGGCCACATCGAGCCGGCCGGCGACCTCGCGGAGGCTCCAACCGTGCCAGCCGACGTCCTCGACCACCTGGAGTCCGACCGAGGCGATCGCCGCCGGATCGAGCTTCGAGGGGTACGGCATCCGGCCATCGTAGGGGCTCGCCGCCGCAAGGTTGACAGCGTCCACCTTCATAGGTGAAGATGGACGGCGTCCACGTTGCCCTGGGAGGTCGTCATGAGCACCGAAGCCCCCGTCCTCGTCACCGGCGCCACCGGCGGTCTCGGCCGCCGCGCCGCACTCGAACTGGCAGCCGCCGGCCGCACCGTCGCGGTGGGCGGGCGGCGGGCCGGCGCGGTCGACGAGGTCGTCGCCGAGATCGCCGCCGCAGGTGGTTCGGCCCGTCCGTTCGTGGCCGATCTGGCCGACCTCGACGACGTGCGAGCCGCCGCCGAGCGGCTGACCGACGAGCTCGCAGGCCAATCGCTCGGCGGGCTGGTGGCCAACGCCGGGATCTCGCTCGACGGCCACCGCGAGAGCGCCCAGGGCTTCGAGCTGACCTTCGCGGTGAACGTGCTGGCCCACCAGCTCCTGTTCGGCCTGCTGGTCCCGCACGTCGCCGACGGCGGGAGGATCGTGATCGTGAGCAGCGGCGTACACGACCCCGACAACCGACTCGCTCGGCGGGCTGGCGTGCCGACTCCGGTGTGGGTCGGAGCCCGGGCGTCCGCTCGACCCGAGCAGTCGACCGAGGCGGCGCTGCTCGCCGACACCCGGCTGCGCTACTCCAACTCCAAGCTGGCGAACGTACTGCAGGCCCGAGCGCTGCAGCGTCGACTTCGAGACGCCGACCGCTCGATCGACGTCTTCGCCCTCGACCCCGGGCTGATGGTCGACACCGACTTCGCCCGCAGCTACCCCCGCGTCGCGCGCTGGTTGCTGCGTGCGTTGGGCACCCTGGCGACGCCGTTCGTGGCGAACATGCGCCTGTCCACGACGTCGGGTCGCCACCTCGCTCGCCTCGTCGTCGACCCGTCGCTCGCGGGCACGGGCTTCCAGTACTTCGACGGCGACCACGCACGCCCACCGTCGCCGGACGCGCAGCGTGACGACGCCGCCCGGCAGCTGTACGCCGAGGCGAACAAGCTCGTCGGTCTGGCCGAGAACCAGCCGGCCTGAGAACCAGACGAGGCGCTCCGGAGAGCGCCTCGGGACCGGTGAGCGAGTGGCACCCCCAACGGGATTTGAACCCGTGCCGCCACCTTGAGAGGGTGGTGTCCTAGGCCGCTAGACGATGGGGGCTCGGCGTCCGGGACGGCAGCGACCGCCCGTTGAGCCAGGGAGCATCGTAGAGGCCGCAGCCGCCCCTCACAACGTCGAAGCGGCGACTCAGGCGGCAGCGCTCGACGACGGACCCGGCACCGGGACCAGCATCTCGTCGGAGCGGCGGACGGCATCGACTCGGCCGAGATCGGCCAGTCGGGCCTCAGCGCGGTCGAGCTCGTACCTCGTCCCCACCAGCCGCACGAGTCGTGCCTGGTCGTCCTCGGTCCCCACGACCGACCCACCCATCTCGGCGAGGGCGAAGCGGAGGGCGACGTCGTCGACCTCGGTCATCAGCGCCAGGAGCACCTGCACCCGGATCGTCGGGCCGGCCGGCGGTTCCGGAGCGGCGGCAGCCGCAGGCCCGGGCGACGCCGGCGTCGAACGGCGAGCGGAGGCCTGAGCAGCCGCCCGGCGATCGAGCCTCGCCCGCACCAGCAGCACGAGCGCCGTCCCGGCCAACGCGAGCAGCGAGAGCGGCATCATCAGCACGTCACGGACGGCGCCGAGCGTGCGCAGGTGCATCCACACCCGCCCGTCGATCAGCGTCGGGTCGAGCACCTCCGGCGCACCACCGTCGACGGCCTCGACCACGACGTCGCCGTCGCGCGTCATCGACACGACCCGGCGGGTGGAGCTCTCCGAGGGCACCTCGGTCGTCACGAGGATGTCGCCAGCCTCGACGGCGCCGACCCGGACCGGTTCGACGAAGGCGAGCGAGTCCTCGGCGAGCACCGACGGTCCACTGCCGTCCTCGACGGTGAACGAGCTGCCTCCGGTCGCGACGGGCACGAGGTTCACGACCAGCAGGAAGAGCACCAGCGCGACCACGACGACGGCGAGGAGCCGACGGAACGACCGTGCGATGCCTCGGACGATGGCCCGGCGGTCGAACAACGGCGGGGCGGGCGGTGCCGCGGTGCCGCTGCTGCCCATGACGCCTCCCACGGAGCCGGGGCGCAGGCGGACCGATCCGCCGAACCCGGGCTCGTTCGCCCTACAGGAGCCAGATCATCACGGAGGGTGAGGGAACACCAGGCTTCTGTCCGCATGTTCGGCGGAGGTTGTGGAGCCGTTGGCGGATCTCGATGCGAAGAGCTCGGGGAGGAGGACTTGAACCCCCAACGACTGGACCAGAACCAGCTGTGTTACCGATTACACCATCCCCGAAGGACCCTCGCAGGGTACCGAGCCGAGCAGGCCGGCGGCAACGCCCTTCGGGTCACCCCACCAGCGAGTCCAGGCGGCGGTACCCCACGATCCGGCCGATCGACACCGCCGCCGTCTCGCGCACGAAGGCCCGCAGCGACCGGCCGCCGTCCTGGGCCGGTGAGACAGCGGCGTCGAGACCCACCTCCGACGCGATGCCCCGCAGCCGGGCGGAGTGGAACGGCTCGGAGACCAGCACGACCTCGTCGATGTCGCGCTCGCGCAGGAACCGTGCCGTCGCCGCCAACGACTCGTAGGAGCTCGTCCCGTCGACCTCGCGCAGGATCGCGTCGTCGGGGATGCCCCGCTCGTGGAGGTACGTGGCCGACGCGGTCGCCTCGGTGAACCGGTCGCCGGGCTGGTTGCCCCCGGTGACGACCACGAGTGGCGCCACCCCCGCCTCCCACAGCTCGACGGCGTGGTCGAGCCGGGCCTCGAGCGCCGGCGAGGGGGTGCCGTCGTACTGGGCGGCGCCGAGCACGACGATCGCCTCCACCGGGTCCTGGTCGTCCCAGCGCGACGCCCAGAACACCTGGACGACCGTGGCGAGGAGGTAGAGGAGCACGACCGCGCCGGCACCGAGAGCGATGCGGACGCGGGTGCGGGTGCTCACAACCGGCTGCGGGCCGCTCCGAGGCGGCGGATCGTCTCGTCACGGCCCAGGATCTCCAGGGCCTCGAACAGCGGTGGGCCCACCGTGCGCCCGGTCACCGCCACCCGCACCGGCGCCTGCGCCTTGCCCAGCTTCAGCTCCCGCGCCTCACCCAGCGACCGCAACGTCTCGTGGAGCACGTCGGTGGACCAGTCGACCTCGGCGTAGGCATCGAGCACGTCGTCGAGCACCCCGGCGGCGTCGGGCCCGTTGACCATCACCTTCTCCCACAAGGCGTCGTCGACCTCGGGGTCGGGGAGGAACAGGAAGTCGATCAGCCCGGGCACGTCGGCCAGCGTGCGGGCCCGCTCCTGGACGAGCGGACCGACGGCCCGGTACCGGTCCTCGTCGAAGGTCGCGGCGTCGTACCAGTCGGCCGCCTCGACGAAGGGACGAGCCAGGGCGAGCAGCTCGTCGACGGGAAGGGCCCGGATCTTCTCGCCGTTGACGTGCTCGAGCTTCTTCGGGTCGAAGCGGGCCGAGCCCTTCGAGATGTCCTCGAGGGCGAACCGCTCGATGATCTCGGCGACCGGCCGCACCTCGACGTCGTCCCGGGGGCCCCATCCCAGCAGCGCGAGGTAGTTGACCATCGCCTCGGGCAGGTAGCCGCGGTCGCGGTAGTCCTCGACGGCGACGTCGTCGCGGCGCTTCGAGAGCTTCTTGCCCTGGTCGTTGACGATGAGCGGCAGGTGGGCGTAGGTCGGCGGGTCGCCGTAGCCGAGCGCGTCCCAGAGCAACAGCACCTTGGGCGTGGTGTTGAGGAGGTCCTCGCCGCGGATGACGTGGGTGATGCCCATGTCGGCGTCGTCGACGGCGTTGGCGACGAGGAACACCGGCGAGCCGTTGCCCCGCAGGATGACGAAGTCCTCGAGGTCGGCGTGGTCGAAGGAGACGTCGCCACGCACCACGTCGCGCACGACCGTCGACCCCTCGTCGGGGACCCGGAACCGCAGCACCCGCCCCGGCCCGGGCTCGAGGCCACGGTCGCGGCTGTAGCCGTCGTAGCCGGCGATGCCCTGCTCCTTGGCCCGCTGCTGGACCTGCTCGGGCGTGAGGTCGCAGTAGTAGGCCTTCCCCTCGGCGAAGAGCCGATCGGCGGCCGCCCGGTACCGCTCCATCCGCTCGGACTGGTGGTACGGGCCCTCGTCGAAGTCGATGCCGAGCCAGTCGAAGCTGCGCAGGATGAGGTCGATCATCTCCTGCGAGGACCGCTCGGCGTCGGTGTCCTCGATGCGCAGCACCAGCGTGCCGCCGGTGTTGCGGGCGTAGAGCCAGTTGAACAACGCCGAGCGGGCGCTGCCGAGGTGGAGGTAGCCGGTGGGCGACGGGGCGAAGCGGACGCGGGGAGCCATCACGAACAGCCGATCGTGACGGGCTAGAGCGACAGGAGCGAGCGCCAGTCGGAGCGATGGCGCTCGGCGACCTGCGCGGGCAGCAGCTGCAGCGACGACTCGGGCACGGCGTCGACGACCTCGCGGGCCTCGAAGTAGTGGTGCGGGTTGGCGATGCCCTCGAAGAGCTTGGAGCGGATGGCGACGAGGTCGTCGTCGGCCTCGTCGAGGAAGCCCCAGACCCGGAACCCGATCTCGACGTCGTGGATCACCGGCGCCCGGCCGTAGATCGAGGCCCGCTTCATGGCGACGAGCACCGCGCCCTGCAGGGCGTCGTCGGCGTGCTCGCCGGCCGAGAGCACGAGCCGGTCGGCGAAGCGCGCCGCCAGCCCCATGGCGTAGCCCTGGTCGGGCCCCTGGAAGCCGAACTCGCCGCCGACGGGCTGCTCGGGTCCGAGGTCGGACGGTCGCTCGGCCTCCCAGCCGTCCGGCACGTGGTCGGGTGCGTCGTACGAGCGGACCAGCTCGTTCGGGGGACGCGGGACGAACTCGGGAGCAGCCATGGCGTGGGTCAGCGTAGTGCCAGCCACCACCGCTCGTGGGCACCGCGAACGATCGTGCGATCGCCGGATCGGCCGACATGATGGGGGTGATGGCCCCCCGCCACTGGAACGAGCGCAGGATCGAGCTCCCCGACCGCGGCGACCTGTGGGTTCGTCACGCCCCGGCGCCGCCGGGCCGGCCCACCTTCCTGCTCCTGCACGGCTGGACCGCCACCGCCGACATCAACTGGGGCACCTCCTACGAGGCGCTCCGCCTGCGGGGCGGCGTCGTGGCCCTCGATCACCGGGGCCACGGCCGGGGCCTGCGCCGGGTGCGCTTCTCACTGGAGGGCTGCGCCGACGACGCCACCGACGTCGCGCGGATCCTCGGCGTCGACCGGGCGATCGCCGTCGGCTACTCGATGGGCGGCGCGATCGCCCAGATCGCCGCCAAGCGCCACCCCGACCTCGTGCGCGGCGTCGTGCTCGCCGCGACGGCGGGCACGTTCAACGACCATCCCCGCGAGCGCCGGGTCTTCCGCGCGCTCGCCGGGCTCACGACGGTCGCCCGCGCCCTCCCGGTCGACATGCGCACCGCAGCCGCGCACCGGTTGATCGCCGCCCGCAACGGCACCTCGCTCGCCGACACCGCCGAACACCTCAGGTCACACGACTGGCTGCGCATCGCCGAGGCCGGCCAGGCGCTCGGCCGCTTCGACTCGCGGGCGTGGCTCGAGGAGCTCGAGGTGCCGGTGGCCAACGTCGTCACCGTGGCCGACACGGTCGTGTCGGTGCGCCGTCAGCTGAACCTGGCCGAGTTCGCCGGCTCGGCCGGGGTCGTGCCGGTGCACGGTGGGCACAGCGTCCCGCAGATGGCGCCGAACCGGTTCGTGCCGCGGCTGCTGCACGCCATCGAGCTCATCGAGATCGCTCAGGCCACCAGCGCGCCGAGGGCCTCGGCCGCAGCGGAGACGCTCGGCCCGTAGCGCTGCCCCGGATCGGCGCCGAGCCGCTCGATCGGCCCCGACACGCTCACGGCGGCGACCACCGCTCCCCCGCCGTCGAGCACGCCGGCCGAGACCGACGCCACCCCGGCGGCCCGCTCGGCCACCGACGCCCGCCACGCCGTCCCCGCGTCGGGCTCGCTGAGGACGTGGCCGGCGGAGCCGACGGTCAGCGGCATGACGGCGCCGGGCGCCACGATCGTGCGGAGCTCCTGGGGCGAGTCGAGCGAGGCCACGCAGACCCGCACGTCGCCCTCGCGCACGTAGAGCTGGGCCGACTCGCCGGTCTCGTCGCGCAGGTCGCGCAGGACCGGCAGGGCGAGGTCGGCGAGGGGCAGGCCGTCGGCGGCACGGCGACCGAGGCCCACCAGGCGGGCGCCGAGGCGGTACCGACCGTCGGCGTCGCGGCCGACCAGGCCGTGGGTCTCCCAGGCGGCGGCGAGGCGGTGGGCGGTGGCTCGTGACAGCCCGGTCCGCTCGACGAGGGTCGCGAGGGTGGCCGGGCCCTCCTCCAGCGCGACCAGCACGCGGACGGACTTGTCGACGACGCCGACGCCGCTTACGCTCGTGTCCACACAGCGAGACTATCGTCTCACATTCTGAGATCTCAACCACACCGCCTGACACCGGGACACGACGATGACCGACGCACAGCGCACGCTGGCCGAGAAGGTGTGGGACCGCCACGTGGTCCGCACCGGCGACGGCCTCCCCGACCTCCTCTACATCGACCTCCACCTCGTGCACGAGGTCACGAGCCCGCAGGCCTTCGACGGGCTCCGCCTCGCCGGCCGCCGCGTCCGCCGTCCCGACCTCACCGTCGCCACCGAGGACCACAACGTCCCGACGGCCGACATCGACCAGCCGATCGCCGACCCGACCTCCCGCACCCAGGTCGAGACCCTCCGCACCAACTGCGAGGAGTTCGGCATCACCAACCACCCGATGGGCTCGTCGGGGCAGGGCATCGTGCACGTCATCGGCCCCGAGCAGGGCCTCACCCTGCCCGGCATGACCATCGTGTGCGGCGACTCCCACACCTCCACCCACGGGGCGTTCGGGGCGCTCGCCTTCGGCATCGGCACCAGCGAGGTCGAGCACGTGCTCGCCACCCAGACCCTGCCCCAGGCGAGGCCGAAGCTGATGTCGATCACCGTCGACGGCACGCTCGCCGACGGCGTCACCGCCAAGGACGTGATCCTCGCCATTCTCGGCCGCATCGGCACCGGCGGCGGCATCGGCCACATCGTCGAGTACCGCGGTGAGGTCATCCGCTCCCTCTCGATGGAGGGCCGCATGACCGTGTGCAACATGTCGATCGAGGCCGGCGCCAAGGCCGGGCTGATCGCCCCCGACGAGACCACCTTCGCCTACCTGAAGGGCCGCCCCCACGCACCACAGGGCACGGACTGGGACGCGGCCGTCGCCGAGTGGCGGACCCTCGCCACCGACCAGGGCGCCGCCTTCGACACCGAGGTCGTGCTCGACGGATCGGCCATCGAGCCCCACGTCTCGTGGGGCACCAACCCGGGGCAGGTCGCCCCGCTGTCGGCGTCGGTGCCCGACCCGGCCGACCTCGACGATCCCTCCGAGCGCGACGCCGCCGAGCGGGCGCTCGCCTACATGGGGCTCACCGCCGGCACGCCGATGCGCGACGTCGCCGTCGACACCGTCTTCATCGGCAGCTGCACCAACTCCCGCATCGAGGACCTCCGCGCCGTCGCCGCCGTGGCGAAGGGCCGCCGGGTCGCCGAGGGCGTCCGCACCCTCGTGGTGCCCGGCAGCCGGGCGGTGAAGGACGCCGCCGAGGCCGAGGGCCTCCACGAGGTGATCACGGCCGCCGGCTTCGACTGGCGCGAGCCGGGGTGCTCGATGTGCCTCGCCATGAACCCCGACAAGCTCGCCCCGGGCGAGCGCTGCGCCTCCACGTCCAACCGCAACTTCGAGGGCCGCCAGGGCCGGGGCGGGCGTACCCACCTCGTCTCGCCCGAGGTCGCCGCCGCCACCGCCATCGCCGGTCGCTTCGCCGCCCCGGCCGACCTGTAGGAGCCGCTGACATGCAGGCCGTTCGCGTCCTCACCTCCACCGGCGTGCCGCTGCGACGCAGCGACGTCGACACCGACCAGATCATCCCGTCCGACTGGCTCAAGCAGGTCAGCCGCACCGGCTTCGGCAAGGGCCTCTTCTCCGAGTGGCGCGACGAGCCGTCGTTCGTGCTCAACGACGAGCAGTACGCCGGCGCGCGGATCCTCGTGTCCGGCCCGAACTTCGGCACCGGCTCGTCGCGCGAGCACGCCGTGTGGGCGCTGATGGACTACGGCTTCGACGCGGTCATCTCGCCCCGCTTCGGCGACATCTTCCGCAACAACTCGACCAAGAACGGGCTCGTGCCGGTGCAGGTCGACGGCGAGGTGGTCGAGGCCATCCAGGCGGCGATCGAGGCCGACCCGGCCACCGCGATCGTCGTCGACGTCGAGCGGCGGGTCGTCGAGGTCCCCTCCATCGGGCTGACCGCCGAGTTCCCGCTCGACGACGCCACCCAGGAGCGCTTCCTCGAGGGGCTCGACGACGTCGGCATCTCGCTGCGCTCGGTGGAGGCCATCGACACCCACGAGGCCGCTCGGCCGTCGTGGCTCCCGACCGCGGGCTGAATCAGACGGCCGCCGGGTGGCGGCGCTGCCAGCGGTCGACCACCGCGAGGACCACCAGCCCGGCCACGGCCCCGACGAGGACGCCGACGGCGTTGCCGAACAGATCGCCCAGCTCGTAGCGGCGCGTCGCCGACAGGCTCATCTGCAGCACCTCGACGGCCAGCGACGTGGCGAACGCGCCGAGGGCCAGGAACCGGACGCGGACACGGCCGCCGAACGCGAGGACCAGCCCACCGGTGAGCCCGGCCCACTGCAGGGCGTGGAAGACGACGTCGGGGCTGTCGCGCAGCACGTGCCACCAGCCCGGCGCCTCGAAGCCGAGGGCGTGGACGACGCCGGCGAGGGCGTCCTCGGCCGGATGGGCGATCGACTCGACGACGTCGGGCGCACGATCGGAGAAGCCGAGCACGACGAGCGCGACCGTGCCGGCCACAACCAGGCCCCAGGTCACGATCCGTCGCATACGACCACGCTACCGGTGACGCTGCGTAGTGGCGCGATCGGGGGCGACGGATCGAGGGCCCAGGCGGCGAGCAGCTCGGCGGCGTCGGTGCCGTGGAGCTCCTCGACCAGCGCGAGGAGGTCGTCGGTCGAGGCGGGACCGCCGCCGAAGCGCTCGAACCAGGTGGTGAGGACCTCCTCGAAGCCGGCGTCGCCGACCGAGCCCCGCAGCGCGTGGAAGGCGAGGGCGCCCCGCCCGGAGGTGGCGGGCCCGAACAGCGCGTCGAGCGGCGGGTCGGCCGGCGGGACGAGGCCCTCGGGCCCGGCGTCGTCGCAGTAGAGCCGGGCGAGCACGTCGGCCGACTCCCCCACCGACGCCTCGAACCAGAGCCACTCGCCGTACGTGGCGAGCCCCTCGCTCAACCAGACGTCCTCCCACCGCTCCGGGGTCACGTGGTTGCCGGCCCACTGGTGGGCCACGACGTGGGCGAGCACCACCGCGGCCGGGTCGTCCAGCGCACGCTGGTCGAACAGCGCCATGCCCTGGGTCCCCGGGGCCGAGACGTCGAGCGGTCCCGGGGCGACCGCCAGGCCGAAGCCGTCGAGCGGGTAGGGACCGAACCACCGCTCGAACGCCTCGACGATCGCCGGTAGGCGATCGAGTGCCTCCTCGACGACCGGCCCGGCGGGAGGCGCCGCGGCGACCGTCACGGGGATGCCGGCGATCGTCCGGGGCGTCTCGATCTCGACGTCGGCCACCATCGCCAGCGCGACGTGGGGGGCCATCGGCTCGTCGACCACCCACCGATGGACGGTTCGGCCCTCCCCGGCCGGGCGCCGGTCGGCGAGCCGGCCGCTCGCCACCCCGACGAGCGGGTCGTCGGTGGTGAGCTCGATGCTCCACGTCGCCGGATCCGACGGGTGGTCGGCGACCGGCATCCACGTCGCGGTCCCCCGCGGTTGGCTCACGGCCAGACCGCCCCAGGGCGTCGCGGACCAGCCGACCGGCGTGGACGACACGACGCCCACGAGCGGCTCGGGGCGGCCGCCGTACACGACGTCGACGACCAGCGAGCTGCCCGCCTCGGCCGTCGCGGGCAGCTCGATGCGGAGCTCGTCCTCGGTCCGCACGAACTCGACCGGTTCACCATCGACCGCGACGTCCTCGACGTCGAGCCCGACCAGGTCGAGGTGGAAGCCGCCGAGGTCCTGGTCGGCGCGCAACGTGATGCGGGCCTCGCCCCGGACCTCGGCGCCGCCGTCGGTGACGTCCAGGGCCACCTCGTAGCGCTCGACGTCGATGCCCGCGCTGCCGGCTCCGGGCACGAAGCGGTCGCCCACCGAGGGCCCCGCCACCGGTGCCCGCGGCGGTACCGGCGCGGTCGTCGTCGACGACTCGGGCCGGGACGTCTCCGGGGCGGGGTCGTCGATCGCCTCGTCGCTCGACGACGTGCAGGACGCGAGCAGTGCCGCGCAGGCCACCCATCGGAGGGTTCGGGACGTCGGCGTCGGGAGTGGCAGCGTTTTCCTGCGATCTGAGGGCCTCGGGAGCGCTGGGCAGCCGACGCCGGTGGGTATCGTCCATCAAGATGATGGCGCTTCTGCGGCGGCTCGTGGCCGTCCTCCTCGGTTCGGCGGTCGTCGCCCGCTGCGTACGCGCCGGCCTCGGCCGCCGCTCCCGTGCGACCACCGAGCCCACCACCCGCTCACGACCGGCGATGTCGGTCGTCCCGGAGGCCCGGCCGGAGCCGGAGGCCGAGCCCGTCGCCGAGGCCGAGGCCGAGGCCGCCGCCGAGGTCGGGCCCGAGACCGCGCCGGAGCCGGTCGCCGAGCCCGAGCCCGTCGCCGAGCCCGAGACCGCGCCGGAGCCCGTCGCCGAGGTGTGGCGGGAGCCGGTGGACGGCGACTGCCCGCCGGGCTACCCCGTCAAGGTGAAGCTCTCCTCGGGCATCTTCCACGAGCCGGGCCAGCTCAACCATGCTCGGATGAAGCCCGATCGCTGCTATACCAACGCTGCAGCAGCAGAGGCCGACGGGTTCCGCCGGTCCAAGACCTGAACCAGCGGAGGCGGCGTGCGCATCGAGATCGACTTCGACAAGTGCATCGGGATCGGATCGTGTGAGGCGGTGCTCCCCGAGGTCTTCGAGGTGAGCGACGAGGGCCAGGTCAACGTGCTCCAGCCCGAGCCGCCCGCCGAGGTCGCCGACAAGGTCCAGGAGGCCGTCGCGTCCTGCCCGACCGGCGCCATCTCGCTCGCCTGAACCACACCCCGTCACCGGAAACGCGTAGGAGGCCCGCCCGTCGGGCCGTACCCTGCACCGTCGATCCCTCTCCCCTCATCGGAGTCATCGCCGCGCCATGGCACGCATCCTCGTCACCGAGAAGATCGCCGAATCCGGCCTCCAGCAGCTGCGCGACGTCGGGCACGACGTCGACGTCCAGACCGGGCTCTCGCCCGACGAGCTGGTCGCCGCCGTCCCCGGCGCCGCCGCCCTCGTCATCCGGTCGGCGACGCAGGTGACCGCGGAGGTCCTCGAGGCGGGCAGCGATCTCGTGGTCGTCGGCCGGGCCGGCATCGGCCTCGACAACGTCGACGTCGACGCCGCCACCGCCCAGGGCGTGATGGTCGTCAACGCCCCCCAGTCCAACGTCGTGTCGGCCGCCGAGCACACCGTGGCGCTCCTGTTGGCCTCGGCCCGCAACGTCCCGCAGGCCCACTCGGCGCTGGTCGACGGCAAGTGGGAACGGGCGAAGTGGTCCGGCGTCGAGCTCCAGGACAAGACCCTCGGCGTCGTCGGTCTCGGCCGGGTCGGGCGTCTCGTCGCCCAGCGCATGCTCTCGTTCGGGATGCGCCTCGTGGCCTACGACCCGTTCGTGTCCGCGGAGCGGGCCCACCAGATGTCGGTCGAGCTGGTCACGCTCGACGAGCTCCTGGGCCGATCGGACTTCGTGACCGTCCACCTGCCCAAGAACGCCGAGACCGTCGGGCTGATCGACAGCGCCGCGCTCGCCAAGATGCAGCCGCACGCCCGCATCGTCAACACCGCCCGGGGCGGGATCGTGGTCGAGGCCGACCTCGCGACCGCGCTGGCCGACGGCGTCATCGCCGGCGCCGCCCTCGACGTGTTCGACACCGAGCCGACCACCGAGTCGCCGCTGTTCGACCACCCGAACGTCGTCGTGACGCCTCACCTCGGGGCGAGCACGGCGGAGGCGCAGGACAAGGCCGGCGTGACGATCGCCGAGATGGTCCAGCTGGCGCTCGCCGGCGAATTCGTGCCGTTCGCGGTGAACGTCAGCGCCCGCGAGGCTCCCGAGACGCTCAAGCCGTACCTCCCGCTGGCGGAGCGGCTCGGCGCGCTCTACGCCGCCCTCGCCGGGAAGGCTCCCGACTGCATCGAGGTGTCCTGCACCGGCCAGATCGCCGACTACGACACCTCGATCGTCACCCTCTCGGCCCTGCGCGGCGTCTTCGGGCGCATCAGCGACGTGCCGGTCACGTTCGTCAACGCCCCGCAGCTCGCCGAGGAGCACGGCGTCGAGGTGCGCGAGGCCAAGTCGGCGACGACGCACAACTACGTGAACCTGATCGAGATCCGCTGCGCCGGTCACAGCGTCGCCGGCACGCTGGTCGGCCTCTCGGGCGATCCCCGCATCGTGATGGTCGAGGACCACGAGGTCGAGCTGCCGCCGTCGCGGCACCTGCTCATGGTCCGCAACGACGACGTGCCCGGGATGATCGGCGTCGTCGGCCAGGCCGTCGGCCGGGCCGGGGTGAACGTCAGCGACATGAGCCTCGGCCGCTCCCCGCAGGGCCACCTGGCGCTGATGCTGCTGGCGCTCGACCAGCCGCTGCCGGCCGAGGTCGTCACCGAGCTGGAGGTCCACCCGGGCATCGTCTCGGTGACCCCCGTCGACCTGGGCAGCTGAGCCCACACGCGACGCCGCCCCCGCACCTCTCGTGGGTCGAGGTGCGAGGGCGACGATCCGGCGAGGCCGTGCGGCCTCAGTCGTCGTCGGGCGCTGGCGCGAGACTGCTGAAGACTCAGTCGTCGTCGGGCGAGTCGTCGTCGTCCGGGGAGTCGACGTCCGGGGTGTCCACGTCGGGCGTCTCGACGTCCGGCGTGTCGTCCACGTCCGGCGAGTCGTCGACCGCGGGAGCCGGTGCAGGCTCCACGGGCGCCGGCGCCTCGACCACGTCGGGGGTGTCGTCGACGTCCGGGGTGTCGTCCACCTCGGGGGTGTCATCCACGTCCGGGGTGTCATCGATCTCCGGGGAGTCGTCGGCGTCCGGGGTGTCATCCACCTCGGGGGAGTCGTCGGCGTCCGGCGTGTCGTCCCCGTCCGGGGTGTCATCCGCGTCGGGGCTGTCGTCACCGTCCGGCGTGTCATCCCCGTCGGGGCTGTCGTCACCGTCCGGCGAGTCGTCCACGTCCGGCGTGTCGTCGCCGTCGGGCGTGTCGTCGTCGGTCAGCGGCGAGTCGAGATCGACGCCGTCCGGCGAGTCGTCGACGTCGTCGAGGACCACCGGGTCGTCGAGCTCGGCCAGCTCGATCGCCTCGTCGAGGGAGATGGCCTCGGGGCCACCTCGGCCCTCCGAGGCTCCTGCGACCTGGTACACACCGAAGGAACCGATCGCCACCGCGGCGACACCTGCGGTCGCCACCTTCCACGCATCGTTCGCTCGCTTCTCCATGGCACTTCCTCCTGCTCTGGGGGTGTCTGGCTGACGAGATCAGCTTCAGCGGTGGACGTGAGCTGACCCTGAAGCGGGCATGAGACCTCTCTCACGCCCCGCATCGACGCGCCGGGCGGACTCCGCCCAGGCCTCGGCGAGCTCGATCCGCTCCCCGGTCCGGCGCTCCCAGTCGTCGCCGAGGACCCGGAACGGCCCGGTCGCCAGCCCGAGCACCACGCTCGACACCGCCGAGCGCAACGCCGCCGGATCGACGACGGCGTCGAAACGCCGGAGGAGCTCCACGGCGTACCGCTCGGCGGCACGGTGGCCGCGACCGAGGGCGAGCGTCGAGAGGTGACCGACCATCGTGGCCAGGTCGACGACGCGATGGCCCACGGCGAGGGTGTCGATGTCGAGCACGCCGGTGATCCGGCGACCGCGCACGAGGA
Organism: Actinomycetota bacterium; assembly: GCA_039818945.1. Lineage (GTDB taxonomy): Bacteria > Actinomycetota > Acidimicrobiia > Acidimicrobiales > Poriferisodalaceae > JBCBSZ01. Next base: position 45,984 of record JBCBSZ010000028.1, on the reverse strand, counting down.
GCTGGGCCTCGTGGAAGTCGCCGTGGACCGGGACGAGCGGCGCCTCGTACGCCTCCTCGGCCTCGCGGTTGGCGGCCTGGATGGCATCGATCCGATCGGCCAGATCGGGGCGCACCCGCGAGAGCAGCGCGCCGAACGAGGTCGCCTGCCAGCCCGGCGCCCGGTGGCCGTCGGGCGGTTCGGGCATCCGGTCGAGCACGTCGAGCAGGACGTCGGCGCCCGGGCGGGTCGAGCCGCCGAGCGCAGATCGCAGCACCGTGCCGGGCAGCGCCTCCAGCACGACGATCCCCGCGTCCGCCGCGAACCCGAGCGATCGCGGCACGGGGAGCACCGGCTCCGCCGCCAGGTGGCGACGGTGGAGCTGTTCCGCCCGGTCGGGCCGGACGACCTTCACGAAGACCGAGGCCGACCCGCGACGGAGCCGCACCACCGCCCGGCGGCCCGGTCGATACGCGACGATCCGGTGGCTCACGGTGCCCAGGCCGGCACCGAGGTCGTCGAGGAGCTGCGCCGCGCCGGCCAGGTCGAGCACGGAGGCGAGCCCCGGCAACCAGGGGTCGTGCGGGACGCGCCAGACCGTGACCGGCTGGTCGGGTCCCTCCAGGCGCAGGCCACCGGGCGGCTCCGTGCCGCAGGTGGCGACGAGCATCTCGTCCAGCTCGCCGTCGCCCCACCGGACGGATGCGTCGTATCGGACCGTGACGTGGCGGCCCGGCGCCCAACCGATCTGGCGGGGCACCGCCGACAGCAATCGTCCCCCGGCCGCCTCGAGGGCGGCGGCCAACGGGGGTTCCGGGTCGGCGAGCAGCGTCCCGAACGCGCCGAGTCGCTCGTCGTGCAGATGATCGGGCAGAGGTCGCATCCGCCCAGCCTCGACCGGCTGGATGAGCTGGTTCTGAGAACCGGATGAGGGTCCTCTCATCGAACGGACGCGTTCGGCGCCCGCCCGGGGTCAGCCGGTGGGGTCCTCCTCGCCGAGCAGCTCGACCAGACCCTCCCGGTCGACGACGGTGACCGTCAGCGCCCGGTGCTGGTCCTTCCAGCCGATCACCTTCGGCGCCGACGGCTCGAAGTGCACGCACACGCCGCCGACGGGGTTGGTCCCGAAGGTCAGGCCGTCGTCGGCGAACGACAGGCGAGCGCCGACGCAGGTCCACCACCGGTACGGACCGGTCGCATGTGCGCCCGTGACGGTCGAGCGAGGCACCTCGAGACGCAGGCGTCCGAAGGTCGCCACGAAGAGCTCGTCGGTCACCGCCACGCCATCGGCGTCGCTCAGACCGAACGGGAGCAGGGCGGGCTTGCCCCACGCCGGCGCAGGCTCGTAGGCGAAGAAGGTCGCCCCCTCCACCTCGGCCGCTCGTGGACCCGCCATCTAGTTCGCCACCCGCAGCCGGGTGGTGGTCGGCGCCTCGCGCTCGAGCATCGGCAACGCGACGCGCCCGGTCCGCTGCAGCTCGACGATCCCGTACGGCCGGATCAGGTCCTCGAAGGCGTCGAGGCGCTCGGGGTGGTCGGCGACCATGAGCGTGATCCGGTCGTGGCCGACGTCGACCACCTGGCCGGCGAACAGGTCGGCGAGGGCGAGCAGCTCCGACCGGCGCTCCGGCAGCACGCCCACGGTGGCGAGCATGAGCTCGCGCTCGATCGACTCGTGCGGCGGCAGCTCGTTGATCTTGATCACGTTGATCAGCTTGTGCAGCTGCTTGGTGATCTGCTCGATCGGCGCCGAGTCGGCGTCGACGACGATCGTGACCCGGCTCGTCGCGACGTCGTCGGTCGGGGCGACCGCCAGCGAGAAGATGTTGAAGCCCCGCCGGCTGAAGAGCAGCGCGATGCGGGCCAGCACGCCGGGACGGTTCTCGACCAGCGCGGAGATGATGTGGAGCTGCGCGGGGTGCGTCGACATGGCCGTCAGCCCTCCCCGCCCTGGCCACCCGACGCCGAGCGGATGTCGCCCTTGCCGGCGGTGATCCACGGCATCATGGCCCGCAGCTCCTTGCCCACCGACTCGATCGGGTGGGCGGCGCCGTCGGTCCGCATCTTGGAGAAGTTGGGCCGACCCTGCTGGTTCTCCTCCATCCACCGCTTGGCGAACGAGCCGTCCTGGATCTCCGCGAGGACCTGCTTCATCTCGGCCTTGGTCTCGGGGGTGATGATGCGCGGCCCGGTCACGTAGTCGCCGAACTCCGCTGTGTCGGAGATGCTGAAGCGCATGCCCGAGATGCCCTGCTCGTAGATGAAGTCGACGATGAGCTTCACCTCGTGGAGCGTCTCGAAGTAGGCGCTCTCGGGCTGGTAGCCGGCCTCCACGAGTGTCTCGTAGCCGGACATGATCAGCTGGGTCAGCCCGCCGCAGAGCACGACCTGCTCGCCGAAGAGGTCGGTCTCGGTCTCCTCGGCGAAGGTGGTCTCGAGCACGCCGCCGCGGGTGCCGCCGATCGCCTTGGAGTAGGCCAGGCCGAGCGCCCGGGCGTTGCCGCTGGCGTCCTGGTGGATCGCCAGGAGCGACGGCACACCGCCGCCCTCGACGTAGGTGCGGCGCACGTTGTGGCCGGGACCCTTCGGGGCGACCATCCAGACGTCGACGTCGTCCGGCGGGGTGATGAAGCCGAAGTGGATGTTGAAGCCGTGGGCGAAGACCAGCGAGTCGCCGGCCTGCAGCCCCGGGGCGATCGACTCGCCGTAGATCTGCGCCTGGTCGGTGTCGGGCAGCAGCACCATGACGATGTCGGCCTCGGCCGACGCGTCGGCGATCGACAGCACGCGGAGGCCCTCGGCCTCGGCCTTCGCCTTCGACCCCGAGCCGTCGCGCAGCCCGACGATCACGTTCACACCCGAGTCGCGAAGGTTGAGCGCGTGGGCGTGGCCCTGTGAGCCGTAGCCGAGGATCGCCACGGTCTTGTCGGCCAGCACGGAGAGGTCGGCGGCGTCGTCGTAGTGGATGGTTGCCATGGCTGTTCAGTTGTCCTTGCTGTCGTTGAGGTGGAGGAGGGCGTAGACGATCGAGTCGCGCAGGGCCTGCCACGACGCCTGGATGATGTTCTCCGAGACGCCGATGGTGGTCCACGTGCGATCGCCGGCCGTCGAGTCGATGAGGACCCGGGTGACGGCGCCGGTCGCCTTGGACGAGTCGAGGATGCGGACCTTGTAGTCGGTCAGGTGCACCCGGTCGAGCTCGGGGTAGTAGCTGCCGATCGCCTGGCGGAGGGCGGCGTCGAGCGAGTCGACCGGGCCGTTGCCCTCCCCGACGGCGACCATGCGGTCGTCGCCGACGCGCACCTTGACCGTCGCCTCGGTGTCGAAGCTGCGGTCGATGCGGCGATCGGTGACGACGCGGAACGACTCGATCTCGAAGAACTCCTGCGTCCAGCCCGCGGCCTCCCGCAGGAGCAGCTCGAGCGACCCGTCGGCCGTCTCGAAGTGGAAGCCCTCGTGTTCGAGCCGCTTGAGCTCGTCGGTGACCCGCGACGCTGCCGCGCCGCCGAGCTCGACGCCGAGCTCGGCTGCCTTGAGCTCGACCGTCGCCCGGCCCGAGAGGTCCGAGACGAGGAAGCGGGTGTTGTTGCCGACGGCCGCCGGATCGACGTGCTCGTAGGAGTCGGGCCGGCGGGCGATCGCGGACGTGTGCAGGCCCGCCTTGTGGGCGAACGCGGAGCGGCCGGCGTAGGGCTGAGCGTGATCGAGCTGCTGGTTCATCAGCTCGGCGACGTGGTGCGAGATCGAGGTGATCCGCTCGATGCGCCCCGGAGGCAGCGTCCCGATGCCCATCTTGAGGGTCAGGTTCGGGACGAGCACGACGTTGTCGCAGTTGCCGGTGCGCTCGCCGTAGCCGTTCATCGTCCCCTGCACGTGGCTCGCTCCGGCGACGACGCCGGCGACCGCGTTGGCCACGGCGCAGCCGGTGTCGTTCTGGGTGTGCATGCCGATGACGGGTCCGCCGTCGAAGTGCGACACGACCTCCGCGACGATCTGCTCGACCTCGTGGGGCAGCGAGCCGCCGTTGGTGTCGCACAGGACGAGCGTGTGCGCGCCGGCGACGGCGGCCGCCTCGAGCACCCGGAGCGTGAACTCGGGGTTGCGCTTGTAGCCGTCGAAGAAGTGCTCGCAGTCGAGGAACACCCGGCGGCCCTCGCCGGCGAGGAACTCGACCGAGTCGCGCACCATCGCCTCGCCCTCGTCGAGCGTCGTCCGCAGCGCCTCGGTGACGTGGTAGTCCCAGCCCTTGGCGACGATGCAGACCGTCGAGGTGTTGGCCTCGATGAGGTTGCGCAGCGTGGCATCGTCGTCGACCTTGCCCCGCGGGCGACGGGTCGACCCGAACGCGACGAGGGTGGAGGTCGAGAGGTCGAGCTCGGTCTGCGCACGAGCGAAGAACTCGATGTCCTTGGGGTTCGCGCCGGGCCATCCGCCCTCGATCCAGTGCACGCCGAGATCGTCGAGGGCCTCGGCCACCCGGAGCTTGTCGTCGACCGTCACCGAGATGCCCTCGAACTGCACGCCGTCGCGCAGCGTCGTGTCGAAGATCTCGACCGCCTCGGGCCACGACGGGTCGCGGACCGGCGTGCGATCGACGCCCGGTTCCTCGCCCGCCTCGCTCACGAGACCACCTCGTTCCACTCCTTGTAGCGGTCTTCCTCGCCGCGGACGGCCCGGAAGAAGACCTCCTGGATCGCGCGGGTCATCGGACCAGGCTCGCCCAGCTCGCGGTCGTCGACCGAGCGGATGGGCACGACCTCGGCCGCCGTCCCGGTGAGGAACGCCTCCTCGGCGACGTAGAGGTCGGAGCGCAGGATGTTGTCGAAGCGGACCTCGTAGCCCAGGTCGCGGGCGATGGTCATGACCGCGTCCTGGGTGATGCCCTCGAGCGCCCCGGCCGAGATCGGCGGGGTCAGGATCACACCGTCGCGCACGACGAAGAGGTTCTCGCCCGTGCACTCCGACACGTAGCCCTGCGGCGAGAGCAGGATCGCCTCGTCGTAGCCCGACTTCACGGCCTCGACCTTGGCCATCTGCGAGTTGATGTACATGCCGGTGCCCTTCGCCGCGGGCGGCATGGCGTTGGGGTCGTGGCGCTGCCACGAGCTGATCTTCATGCGCACGCCGTTGCGGATGCCCTCGTCGCCGAGATACGCGCCCCACGGCCACACGGCGATCGAGACGTCGACCGTGCACGGCAGCGGGTTCAGGCCCATCTCGCCGTAGCCGAGGTACACGAGCGGCCGGATGTAGCACGACGGCAGGCCGTTGACCCGCACCGTCTCCTTCGTCGCCTCGATCAGCTGCTCGACGGTGTACGGGATGTCGAGCATGAAGATCTTCGCCGAGCGGAAGAGCCGCTCGATGTGGGGCGTCAGGCGGAACACCGCCGGCCCGTCGGCCGTCTCGTAGGCGCGGATGCCCTCGAAGACGCCGTTGCCGTAGTGCAGCGTGTGGGTGAGCACGTGGATGCGGGCCTCGTCCCACGGGACGAGCTCGCCGTTCATCCAGATCTGCTCGCTGGGCGTGATGGGCATGGCTACTCCCCCTTCACCGCGGCGGCGATGGCGTCGCCGATGGCGGTCGTGCCGGTGTCGATCGTGACGGCGTCGCAGGCCGTGCGGATGCGGTCGGCTGCAGCCGACTCGCCCAGGAAGTCGAGCATCATCGCCGCGGACAGCACCGCGGCCGTCGGGTCGGCGAGGTTCTGACCGGCGATGTCGGGGGCCGAGCCGTGCACCGGCTCGAAGAGCGACGGACCGGTGCGCGCCGGGTTGAGGTTCCCCGACGCCGCCCGGCCGATGCCGCCGGCGACCGCTCCGCCGAGGTCGGTGAGGATGTCGCCGAAGAGGTTGTCGGTGACGATGACGTCGAAGCGGTGCGGGTCCTGCACGAAGTGGATGCAGGCGGCGTCGATGTGTTGGTAGCCGACCTCGACGTCGGGGTGCTCGGCGTGCACCTCCCGGAAGGTGCGCTCCCAGAGGTCGCCGGAGAAGGTGAGCACGTTGGTCTTGTGCACGAGCGTGAGGTGCCGGCGAGGCCGCGAGGCGGCCAGCTCGAAGGCGTAGCGAACGCATCGCTCGACGCCCATCCGGGTGTTGACCGACCCCTGCGTCGCGATCTCGTGGGGCGTGCCCTTGCGCAGGAAGCCGCCCTCGCCGGCGTAGGTGCCCTCGGTGTTCTCACGGATCACGATGAACTCGTGACCGTCGTCGAACTGGAACGGCCGCTGGTTGACGTAGAGGTCGAGCTCGAAGCGGGCCTTCAGGAGGAGCCCGCGCTCGATCACGCCGGGCGTGACGTCGGGGTGGCCGACGGCGCCGAGGAGGATCGCGTCGAAGCCGCGGAGCTCGTCGACGAGCTCGTCGCTGAGGATCATCCCGTCGTCGAGATAGCGGGCGCCGCCGAGGTGGTAGTCGGTGGTGTCGAGCGCGATGCCGGCCGCGCCGACGACCTTCAACGCCTCGGCCACGACATCCGGTCCGATGCCGTCGCCGCCGATCACTGCCACCCGGTGGCTCACCTTGTTCCCCTCATCGATCGATGGTCCTCTCCGACCTCGTCCCGGACACGAAAAAACCGCCCGCCGGAGCGGACGGTCGAACCGCGCACGCGTGAAGCCGCGTGCGCTACGGAATGATCGCTACGACGGACGTCGTCCCCACCGGGGTGCGCGCTTCGCTCCGGGACATCAAACCAGTGTCGCTCGTCGTGGCCGTCAGGGTCAACACGCCTCGGTACCGTCGGCGGACCATCGCGGTAGGCTCTTCACCCCATGTCCTCCAACCAGCTCTCACGCGACGCGTACGAGCGGCTCAGCTCCGAGCTGCAGGACCTCACCACCCGCGGCCGGATCGAGATCGCCAACAAGATCGAGGAGGCCCGCCTGCTCGGCGACCTCTCCGAGAACGGTGACTACCACGCGGCCAAGGAGGAACAGGGCAAGATGGAGGCCCGCATCCGCCAGCTGCAGACGATCCTCGACGAGGCCGAGGTCGTCGACGGTCCGGTCGACGCCGCCGAAGGGGTCGTCGTCGCCGGCCGCATCGTCGAGCTGCGCTTCGAGGGCGACACCGACACCGAGACCTACCTGTACGGCTCGATCGAGGAGCGGGTGGGCGATCTCGACGTGCTCACCCCGGGCTCGCCGCTGGGCGAGATCGTCGGCGAGCACGCGGCGGGCGACACCGTCGAGTTCAACGGCATGGCCGTCGAGATCGTCTCGGTCTCCCAGCCCGGCTGACCCCACGAGAACGGCATTTGGGGTTGCGAGCCCGCCGAGCGCCCGCGCTACCGTGGTCGGAGTGACCCCCACCCGCGCCGCTGTCGACGTCCGGGTACTCATTCACTAGGCGCACGCGCCCACAACACCGCGTGCGCCCGACGACCTCCCCTCCGGGAGGTCGTCTTCGCGTCACGCCACTTCCTTCGAGGAGAGCGAACCATGGGAGAACGACTGACCGGGGCCCAGGCCCTCGTCCGCAGTCTCGAGATGGCCGGCGTCGAGGTGGTCTTCGGGCTGCCCGGCGGGGCGATCCTGCCCGTGTACGACCCGATCATCGACAGCCCGATCCGCCACGTGCTCGTGCGCCACGAGCAGGGCGCCGGGCACATGGCCTCGGGCTACGCCCACGTGACCGGCCGGCCCGGCGTCTGCGTGGTGACCTCCGGCCCGGCCGCCACCAACCTCGTGACGCCCCTCGCCGACGCCATGCTCGACTCGATCCCGATGGTGGCGATCACCGGGCAGGTCGCCACCGCGGCGATCGGTACCGACGCCTTCCAGGAGTGCGACACGACCGGCATCACCATGTCGTGCACGAAGCACAACTGGCTCGTGACCTCGGCCGACGAGATCCCGCGGGTCGTGAAGGAGGCGTTCCACGTCGCCTCGACCGGCCGACCCGGACCGGTGCTCGTCGACCTGCCCAAGGACGTCGCCAACGCCGAGATGGAGTGGTACTGGCCCGGCGACCTCGACCTGCCCGGCTACCAGCCGACGACCGTGGGGCATCCCCGGCAGATCAAGAAGGCGGCGCAGCTCATCCGCGAGGCCGAGCGCCCCGTGATCTACGCCGGCGGCGGGATCCTCAAGGCTCGCGCGGCCGAGGCGCTCGCCAAGCTGGTCGACCTCACCGGCATCCACGTCGTCACGACGCTCATGGCCCGCGGCGCCTTCCCCGACACCCACGAGCTCTGCCTCGGCATGCCGGGCATGCACGGCAACTACACCGCCGTGACCGCCATGCAGGAGTCCGACCTCCTGATCGCCCTCGGCTCCCGCTTCGACGACCGGGTCACCGGCAAGACCGACGAGTTCGCCAAGCACGCGAAGGTGATCCACGTCGACATCGACCCGGCCGAGCTGGGCAAGGTGCGACGGCCCGACGTGCCGATCGTCGGCGACTGCCGCCAGGTGATCGAGTCGCTGTGCTCCGACCTCGAGCGTCACGGCACCGGCGACGCCGACCGGAGCGCCTGGAAGAGCACGATCTCCGGCTGGCAGGAGCAGTACCCGCTGCAGTACCCGCCGATGGAGTCCGACGGTGCCCTGAAGCCGCAGCAGGTCATCGAGGCACTGCGCGACCACACGCCGGCCGACACGATCGTCGTCGCCGGGGTCGGCCAGCACCAGATGTGGACCTCGCAGTACTGGCGCTTCGACCATCCGTACACGTGGGTCAACTCGGGCGGTCTCGGCACGATGGGCTACGCCGTGCCGGCCGCGATCGGCTGCAAGGCCGGTCGGCCCGATCGGATGGTGTGGGCGGTCGACGGCGACGGCTGCTTCCAGATGACCGCCCAGGAGCTGATCACCGCGGCGGCCGAGCGCATCCCGGTGAAGGTGGCGATCATCAACAACGCCTACCTCGGCATGGTCCGCCAGTGGCAGGAGCTCTTCTACGAGGAGCGCTACAGCGAGGTCTACCTCTCGCCCGACCTGCCCGACTACGTGATGTGGGCCGAGGCCATGGGGTGCGTCGGGATCCGGGTCGAGGACGAGGCCGAGGTGATCCCCGCGATCGAGAAGGCCAACGCCATCCACGACCGGCCGGTGGTGGTCGACTTCCGGACCGACGCGTTCGAGAAGGTCTACCCGATGGTCCCCGCGGGCGGATCGAACAGCGACATCATCCTGGGACCGGAAGGCGACGACGAACTGCGGTCTGGGCTGGCTCCGAGCTGAGCCCCGACGTCGCCACCACCACGGCGACGATCAGCAGCAGCTCGTCGATCCCGGTGAACTGCGAACCGCTGCCCGGCCCGGTGAGGCCGACCAGCGCGACGTAGACGATCAGCGCCTCGATCAACGGTGCGGGCCGCCTGGCCAGCGCAGCGATGGCGGAGCCGACCGCCGCGACGACGAGCGCCGCACCGACCACCCCGAGCGCCACGACCAGCTCGAGCGCCCGGTTGTGGGTGTTGCGGAACACGATGGGTCGAAGGTCGCCGTCGTCCATCGACCGCTGCATCGCGACCTCGGTCCCGGCCAGGCCCCAGCCCTGGACGGGGCGATCGATCGCCCGGTCGACGGCGGCGGGCCAGATCTCGGTGACGCGCAGATCGGCGCCGGAGCCTCCGTCCTGGCGCAGCCCGGCGAGGTCGTCGAGCGGTCCCGCCCCGATCCCGCTGAGGCCGACCATCGTCGTGAGCGCGGCACCGGCCACCACGAGCGCGGCGAGCGCCGTCTGCCCCTTCGTCCGCAACAGCATCCAGAGCCCGGCGGCGAGCACGGCGCCCAGCGCGGCCCGAGACTGCGTGGCCCCCGCCGTGACCAGCCCGACGGCGAACATCGCGACGCCCACACCCCGTCCCGGGAGGAGCCCGACGATCGCGGCGAGGCCCAACAGCACGAGCGGCGCGACCGCCTCGGCCAGCTGGATCGGCTCGGTCGAGAGGTCCGCCAGCCGGGGCACGCCGAGGCGCGTGTCCTCGTCGAAGCCGGGCAGCCGCGCCGGCGATCCGTCGAACGCCCAGGTGGCGAGGGACGCGAGCGCGAAGGTGGTCAACCCCGCCCCGACAGCGACCAGCACGTCGGCCCCGCCGAGCGAGGCGATCAACCGGTCGGCCAGGACGATGACCACCAGCAGCTCGACGGCGGCGAGTGCCGACTCGGCGGGCAGCGGCGTGAGCACCGCGACGGCGAGCCCCCACAGCGCGGCGGCCGCGAGCAGGCCGGTCGGCGTGGAGGGCCGTCGTGGCGGCACCGAGGACAGCACCAGCAGGGCCATCGGACCCAGCGCGGCGATGCGGAACCACCAGGCCCCCGGACCGGGATCGAAGATCGCAGCGACGCCGAGCGCGGGCGGTGACAGCGCCAGCACGAACCCGAGCGTCGCCGCAGCGACCTGTAGCCCGACGCGATGCGGTCCCGCGTCGGGCGATGCCACGAGCGTGGCGGCGACGAGACCCGGCACGCAGACCAGCAGCGCCCACAGCGACCAGCCGCTGACGGCCCAACCGAGCACGACCGCCGACCACAGGCCGGCGAGGGCGAGCGCCGGACCCGAGCGGATCACGGTCGCTCGTCGCGAGCGGTCGCCCAGGGCACCAGCACACCGACGGCGAGCAGCACGGTGAGCGCCACGACGATCCCGTCGCGGAGGGGCGCGGCGTCGCGACCTGCGACCGAGGTCGTGCCCACCTGCTGGATCAGGCCCGTGAGCACGGCGAGTTGGCCTCGCCGGACCTCGATGTCGCCGCGGGCGCGGCGGGCCGTGGGATCGTCGGGGTCGAGCGACTCGAGCGTGAGCTCCAGCTCGGCGATCTGCGTCTCGAGGATCCTCACCTCCTCGTCGCGGCTGGCGGCCAGCGCGGCCTCGATCACGAGGTCGAGGTGGGCCGAGGCGGTGCCCTCGACGTCGCCGACCACCTCCACGTCGATGATGGCCTGGCCGGCGCGGACCGAGACCAGCACCTCGTCGACACCGGGGGGCGGATCGGTCACCACCTCGCTGCCCCGGAGCTCATCGGCGGCGGCGTTGGCCCGATCGAAGGCCGACACGCGGCCACCCTCCTCGGCGAGCAGCTCGCCTCGTGCGACGACACCGTCGACGTCGCGCACGGCGAACGTCAGGCCGCCGAGCACGAGCGCGGCGACGACGGCGAGGGCGAGCCAGGACGCCGGTGCGAGCTGGGGCCGCGCCCCACCGTCGTCGACCTCGGCGACGGGTTCGGTGACCGTCACTCCCTCAGACCGTGCGGGCGGAGACGAGTCGACCGTCGTCGCGCATCGTCCGGAAGTGGGCCACGGTGCGCTGCAGGCCGTCCTCGAGGTCGACCGACGGCGCCCAACCCAGCAGGTCGCCGGCGAGGGTGATGTCGGGTCGGCGACGGGTCGGATCGTCGGTCGGCAGCGGCAGGTGGCGGATCGGGATCGACGGGTCGATCTCGGCCCGCACGATCTCGGCCAGCTCACCGATGGTGAACTCGCCCGGATTGCCGATGTTCACCGGTCCGACGTGGCGGGAATCGAGCAGCGACAGGATGCCCCGGACCAGGTCGTCGACGTAGCAGAAGCTGCGGGTCTGGCTCCCGTCGCCGTAGATGGTGATCGGCTCGCCGCTGAGGGCCTGCACGATGAAGTTCGACACGACCCGACCGTCGTTGGGTCGCATCCGGGGACCGTAGGTGTTGAAGATGCGCACGATGCGCACGTCGAGCTCGTGGGCCCGGTGGTACGCCATGGTCATCGCCTCGGCGAAGCGCTTGGCCTCGTCGTAGACGCCGCGCGGGCCGACCGGGTTCACGTGACCCCAGTAGGACTCGGGCTGTGGGTGCACGGCCGGGTCGCCGTACACCTCGCTGGTGGAGGCGAGGAGGAAGCGAGCCCGCTTCGCCCGGGCGAGCCCGAGGCAGTTGTGCGTGCCGAGCGAGCCGACCTTCAGGGTCTGGATCGGCAGCTCGAGGTAGTCGATCGGCGACGCGGGCGATGCGAAGTGCAGGATCGCGTCGACGTGCCCGGGAACCCACAGGTACTGGCTGACGTCGGCGACGACGAACGAGAACGACCGCTCGCCGAAGAGGTGAGCGATGTTGGCCTCGTTGCCGGTCACCAGGTTGTCGACGGCGACGACCTCGTCCCCCCGGCGGAGCAGATGCTCGCAGAGGTGCGATCCGAGGAACCCGGCACCGCCGGTCACGACCACCCGCATGATGTGTCTCGCCTTCCGCTAGCTGGGGACGCCGACGACGCGGTAGTCGAAGTGGTTGCGGCGCAGCGCCTGCCGGTCGAGCACGTTGCGGGCGTCGACGACGCGACGCGAGCCCATGAGCTCGGCGACCTTGCCGAGATCGAGCCAGCGGAAGTCGTCCCACTCGGTGAGCACCATCAGCAGGTCGGCGTCGCGGACGGCCTCGTAGGCGTCGTCGTGCACGGTGATGCCGGGCAGCTCGCGCTGCACGGCCGGATCGAAGGCGTGGACGTGCGCACCGACACGGTTGAGCCGGTCGATGATCTCGAGCGACGGCGAGTCGCGCAGGTCGTCGGTGCGGGCCTTGAAGGTGAGGCCCCACACGGCGATGCGCCGGCCGGCGAGCTCGCCGGGCGAGTCGACACCGAGCAGCTCGACCGCCTTGTCGACCATCCGATCGAACATCTGCTCGTTGACCTCGACGACCGAGCGGAGCATCTCGAAGTCGTAGCCGCCGGTCTCGGCGATGTTCACCAACGCCCGGGTGTCCTTCGGGAAGCACGAGCCACCCCAGCCCGGGCCCGGGTTGAGGAAGTCCGGGCCGATCCGCTGGTCGTAGCCCATGCCGAGCATGACGTCGTGGACGTCGGCGCCGACGCCCTCGCAGATGGCGGCGATGGCGTTGGCGAACGAGAGCTTCGTGGCCAGGAAGGCGTTCGCGGCGTACTTGATCGTCTCGGCCGATCGGGGGTCGGTGACGACGATCGGGGCCGGGATGCCGAGGTACAGCGAGGCGACCTTCGCCGCAGCGGCGCGGTCGTCGGCTCCGATGACGATGCGGTCGGGCTGGAAGAAGTCGTGCACCGCCGAGCCCTCGCGGAGGAACTCGGGGTTGGACACGACCGAGACGTCGGGCCGGCCGAGCGCCGCCTCGACGACCCGGGTCGAGCCGACCGGCACGGTCGACTTGTTCACGACGATCGACTCGGCCGGCAGGGCGTCGGCGATCTCGCGGGCCGCCTGCTCGATGTAGCTGAGGTCGGCCGAACCGTCCTCGCGCTGGGGCGTCGGCACGCACAGGTAGGCGAACTCGGCGGTGGCGGCGGCGTGCTCGGCACCCACGACGAACTCGAGGTTGCCCTCGGAGAGCCCGAGCTGCAGGAGATCGTCCATCCCGTGCTCGAGGATCGGCACCTCACCGGCGTTGAGCCGGGCGATCTTGTCCGCATCGATGTCGGCGCACACCACCCGATGACCGAGCTTGGCGAAGCACGCCGCGGTGGTCAGACCGACGTATCCGGCCCCGATGACTCCAATGTTGCTCACATCACCCATGGTCCACGCTCCTCCCTCAGGGAAGCAATCGACCTGACCACGCTGCGAGGTAAGCAACTCAACAACTCTGGGACAAGGGGCCGCGGACGGGTGCCATACTGGTGGGCTGGTGAACGGACCACTCCCCCTCGTCGTGACCGGCCCCGAGGCGGCCGGGCTGTCGCTCATGCGCGACGCGCTCGCCGGCTCGAACCTGATCGACACCTCTCACCTGGGCCTGAGCCTGGGCATGGCCGACTGGAAGGTGGTCCTCCGCCATCCCTCGGTGAGCTCGGCGCACTACGTCATGGGCGGAGGACCGCAGGGATTCGGCCAGCCCGGCGTCGAGGAGGCGGTGCTGCGCCTCGGCGACGGCGCCCGCATGATCGTGCTGCTCCGGGACCCGGCCGACCGGCTGCTCGCCCAGTACCGCCGGCTCCGCCTGGCCCGCGAGCCCGAGGCGTTGCAGGTCGCCTTCGACGTCTTCGTGCACCGCGGCGCCCAGCCCGTCGACCCGGGCCGACCGCGCAGTGTGGCCCAGGAGGCGGTCGCCGCATCGCGCTACCTCGATCCGGTCCGCCGACTGATCGCCAACCTGGGCGACGACCTGCTCCGCGTCGTGCACTACGAGACGCTCACGTCGAGCTGGGCGTGGGTCAGCGAGCTGGAGCGGTTCCTCGGCTTCGAGGCCGGCGACCTGCCCCGCATCACCCCGTTCCCCGCCTCGACCATCGTGGCCCGGAGCCCCTTCGCCCGAGACCTCGCCCGCCGCGTCGGCCACAGCCGGGCCCGCCGGCTGGTCCCGATCGGCGTACGTCGCGACATCCGGCGGCTCGACCTGCACTGGCCGGCCGAGCCGCACGAGCGACCCGGGCTCCTCGACGCCCGCGAGCTGCTCCTGCGCGAGACCGAGGAGGTCGCCGACCTGCTGGGCGAGCTCCCGCCGTGGGCGACCCTGCAGCGCGTCGTCCGGGTCTACTGACGGAGCGAGCCGCTACTCCCCGACGCCCGCCTCGGCGCAGGCGTCGAGCGACAGGACGTGGGGCACCGTGCCCGACAGCATCCTCGTCACCGACGTGCCGTCGGAGAAGAACACCACCCGGGCCGGGTCGTTCGCGTCAGAGGGGACGAAGGTCAGGGCGCTGGACCCCTCGATCGGCGTCTCGTCGATCCGCTCGCCGAACAGCGCCCGGATCTCGTCGGCCGACATGCCGATGCGGGCGCCCGAGCTCGTCGCGAACCCGGGATCGCGGACGTCGATGACGCGGATGCGACCATCGACCACGACGAAGCTCACGCCGGGCAGGTCGCGGGCGGTCACCTCGTAGCAGGGTGACTCCTCGACCCCGGGCGGCAGGTCCATCAGCCGGCCCGACGCGACCTCGGCCTCGCCGACGGTCATGCCGAGGCGGACCTCGCCGAGGCCCCCGGTCGTCAGCGCGTCGTCGACGGTGAGCGGCGGTGGCTCGGTGGTCGTCGTGGTGGGCAGGGTCGTGGGCGGCGGGGTGGTCTCGACCGACGCCACCGCCTCGACGGTGGACGAGGGGGCCGAGTCGGCGTCGTCGCCACCGCCACCGCCACAGGCGGCCAGGGTCGCGACCGCGGCCACGGTGAGCATCCCTCGACGCCGCCTCACTCGCCCCATGGCATCCCCTTCGTCGTTCCCCTGGCGGCGACGTTAGTACCCGAGGCCGTCCGAGGCCTCGATGCCTGGTCAGCCGGGTTGTCCCCGCCAGACGTAACAGCGTTACGCTCGCCGCCGTGCCCGACGTGCTCCGACCGCCACCCCGCCGAGCGATCCTGCGCGAGGCCCGAGCCGGACGCGAGCTGGTCCGGCTCGGCGTCCGGACCGGCGCGCTGTGGGGCGCGCCGTGCGGCGTGGGCGAGCCCGTCGTCGTGGTCCCGGGCTTCGGAGCGACCGACCGGTCGCTGAGCCCCCTGCGCCGCTACCTCGCCGGGCGGGGCCACGACGTGCGGCGCGGCGGGTTCGGGAAGATGGACGACGAGGTCGAGGACAACGCGCTCCGACTGGCGGCACGTGCGGGCGAGCTGGCCCGGCGGACCGGGCGCCGGGTCGCGCTCGTCGGCTGGAGCATCGGCGGCGTCGTCGCCCGCGAGGCGGCCCGCGAGCGTCCGGACGCCGTGCGGCGGGTCGTCACGTTCGGCACACCGGTCGAAGGGGGTCCGGCGTACACGTCGTTGGCGCGGAACTACAGCGCCGAGCGACTGGCCGAGATCGGTGCACGCGTCGAGGAGCGCTACGAGGTGCCGATCACGGTCCCGATCACCGCCATCTGGAGCCGCCGGGACGGGATCGTCACGCCGGGGGCGTGCATCGACCGTCGCTCACCCGACGTGGAGCACGTCGAGGTCGCGAGCAGTCACCTGGGGATGGGACTCGACCCGGACGTCTGGCAGACCATCGCCACCCGGCTCGCTGCCGCCTGAGCCGACGATCGGGTCGCGCCCGACGATCCCGATCACCGGGGAGTCGAGCGGCTGGCCGCCGCGGCTCCCGGCGAAGACCGCGTCGGGGCCGAACGCGAACACACCACCATCGGCCGCGGCCAGCAGGTACCCCTCGCCGGCCGACACCAGGCCGACGATCGGCTGGTTGAGCGGCCGGCCACCCATCGACCCGTGGAACACCGCGTCGCCGAAGGCGAACACACCGCCGTCGGCCGCGCCGAGCAGGTAGCCCGCACCGGTGCGCGTGCCCGCGATGCCGACCACTGCGGCGTTGAGAGCCTGGCCGCCCATCGACCCGTGGAACGTGGCGTCGCCGAAGGCGAACACGCCGCCGTCGGCGGCGGCGAGGCGATAGCCGCCATCGCTCGGCGTCGCGGCGATGCCGACGATCAACCCGTTGAGCTCGATGGTGGAGAGGTCGCCGAACCAGCGGGCATCGCCGCGGGTGAGCACCCGTCCCCGGTCGGTCACCACCCACGCTCCCAGGCCGGTGGAGGTGAGCTCGACCGCGGCGGCGAACTCCCCCGCCTCGAGCGCATCGTCGATCGACGCCACGGCGATGGCGTCGCCGGTCGAGACCACGGTGCCGTCGGCGAGCAGCGCGGCGACACCGCGACCGGTGCTGGTGGTCGTGGCATCGACGACGCGGACCTCACCGGAGCCGGGTGCGGCGGTGTCGAGCGAGCGGGCATCGAGCACGCCGGCCGCGCCGCCGAAGGACAGGAGGTCGCCGCCGGCCGTCACCAGCCAGTACCCGGGTGGCGGGACCTCGACGGCGAGGCTCGCGGCCGGTCCGGTTCGGCCGTCGTCGAGGGCCCGCACCTCGACCGACAACGTCACGCCGGTGGGGACCGCGTCGAGCTGGACGCGCAGGTCGGTGCGCACCGCCGAGAGCACGATGTCGGAGCCGTCTCGGACGACGACCTCGTAGCCGTCGGGCGGACCGGAGAGCGGCGCGTTCCACGTGATCTCGAGCGACGCGGCCCGATCGGCGAAGACCGAGAGGTCGAGCGGTTCGGTGATCGGCACCGGGATCAGCACCGTCACGGGCGCCGACACGGCCTCACCGGCCGGCCCGACGCTCCGGATCCGGTAGCTGTTGAGCAGGCCGACGGCCGCCCGCCGGTCGGTGGCGGTGCGGTCCTCGTCGGACAGCAACACGATCGGCCGCCAGTCGCCCTCGGCGATCCGACGCTCGAGGATCACGAGGTCGACGTCGCCGGCTCCCGGCTCCCAGGTCAGCACGACGCCGTCGTCGGCACCCCCGACGATCGCCTGCAGCGCCGTCGCCGCCGTCGGCGCCTCGAACAGCGGTGGGACACCGACCGACACCGGCCAGCCGACCGCCAGCGCCGTCTGGGCCCGGACCCGGATCTCGACCGGGGCGCCGACATCGTCCGGCTCGATCTCGATGCCGGGCTCGGTCACCCAGGCCCGGTTGACGGTCGCTCCCGGCGGTCCCCACTCGACGACGTATCCGGTGGCGACCGGCTCGCCCACCGGCGGGCTCCAGGACGCGACGATGCGGCCGTCGTCGGCCACGGCGGCGAGATCGACGACCTCGCCCGGCAGATCCGGCATCTCCTGCCACTCCGAGCGGACCGAGCCGAGATCGTTGACGGCGACGACGGCGATGAGACGGGCGAGGCGATCCTCCGACGGGGGGCCTTCCCACATCGTGGCGTCGCCCGGCAACCGCTCGATCAGACCGGCCGGCGAGATGATGTCGTAGAACTCGGCGGGGCCGATGACGGGGTCCCAGTCGAGCATCAGCGCCTCACCGGCCACGATGACGGTCCTGACCACGGGTTCGGACGGGGCGACGAGGCCGAGGGTCTCGGCCGAGGCGGTGGCGGCCGGACCCGCGCCGACCTCGGTGCGGGCGGCGACCTCGACGTCGTAGAGGCCGCGGGGCGGGAGCTCGCGCACCACGACCGCGGTGGTCGTCGTCGTCTCGGTGTGGACGACCGTGCCCTCGAGCAGGACCCGCACGTCGTACTCGAGCGTCGTCCCGCCGCCGAGCTCGGCCGGTTCGGACCACGCCAGCTCGAGGCGGTTGGGGCCCGGCTCGACCACGAGGTCGAGCGGCGGACCGGGCGGGAGCAGCGGGGCGACCGGATCGGTCACCGCACCCTCGACCCGCACGTAGTGCAGGACCGGATGCACGCCGTAGACCCGACCGGTGGCGTCGCCGGTGGCGAGGTCGGCCGTGCGGGCGTCGGCGGGGAGCACCGCCTCGACGACCCCGTCGACCTCGATCAGCCAGTCGGTCGTGCCGACCGGGCCGCCGGTCCAGCTCAGGCTGACGAGCCCGGCCTCGGGCGTCGCCGTGACCGCCACCGGGGTGGGCACCACCCCGGACGCGGCGGCGACGGCGGCGAGGTCGAGCAGCCCGGCGCCGTACTCGTCGTCACGGCCCACCGGCCCGAGGTCCGCTGCCGTCGAGGTGAGGAGGTCGGCGACCTCGGCGACGGTGAGCTCGGGACGGGCGGCGAGGAGCGCCGCGGCGGCACCGCTCACCTGCGGCGCCGACATCGACGTGCCCGACCGGAGGCTCACGTCGCTGTCGTTGTCGATGCCGTCGGACCAGATGTCGACGCCGGGGGCGGCGAGATCGACCCAGGATCCGAAGCTGGAGGTCGGCGCCCGGGTGAACCCACCGATGTCCGGCCCCACCGAGCCGACGCCGATCACGCCGGGCACCGCAGCCGGGAAGACCGTCGGGTTCCCGATCCCGGCGAGGTTGCCGGCCGAGGCGATGACGGGCACGCCGGCGGCGATGGCCTGGTCGATCGCCCCCGAGACGACGGCGTTGGAGGTCTGGCTCTGGATCGAGAGGTTGATGACGTCGACGTCGGGCACGACACCGTCACCGTCGAGGTCGGTCTGGATCGCGTAGACGATGCCGGCGGCCAGGTCGCTCAGGAAGCCGCCGTTGTTCTGGTCGAGCACGCGGATGGGCAGGACCTGCGCCGCGGGGGCCACGCCGACCACGCCGAGGCCGTCGCCGGCGCCCGCGGCCGCGATGCCCGCCACGTGGGTGCCGTGCGGGTGGAAGGGTGCCGGGCCCTGACCGGGCTCCGCGCACGGGTTGCCGCCGGCGCCGAGGAAGCAGGCGCCCGGCAGGAGTCGTCCGCTGAAGTCGACGTGGGTCTCGCGCACGCCGGAATCGACGACGGCGATGACCGCACCGCTGCCGGTGCCGACCGGCCACAGGGCCTCGGCGTCGATGGCGTCGAGGTGGTACTGGACCGACCGGACGGGGTCGGGCGCTGGGACAGCGACCTGCGCCCCCTCGATCGGGCCGTCGCCGTCGAGGGCGAGCACCTCGACGTCGCCGTCGAGGCCGGCGGCGGTCAGGACGTCGTCGTCACCGGCGGCGAGGTCGACGACGCGGAGCTCGCCGTCGGCACCGCGCACGAGGGCGACGGTGGCGTCGGCGTCGACGGGCGGGATCGCCGAGGAAGCGGATGCCTGCGCCGATGCGGTGCCGGTCCACCCGAGCGTGGCGACCACCAACGGCACCACCACGGCGACGACACGCCCGCGCACCGACCTCGCCCTGAACCGATTCGGCACTGGGTCGAAGGTACCGCAGCCGAGCACGCTCACTGCGGACCATCTCACCCAGCGCGGTCAACGCAGCACGGGCTCAGCCGAGCAGGGCGGCGATGCGCTCGACCCCGGTGCGCAGGTCGTCGTCACCCAGCGCGAACGACAATCGGGCCGCTCCGCCGGCGCCGAAGGCCTCGCCGGGCACGATCGCCACCTTGGCCTCGTCGAGGAGCACGCGGGCCAGGTCGACCGACGTCTCGATCTGCTGCCCGGCGATCGTGCGCCCGAGCACGCCGGCCAGCGACGGGTAGGCGTAGAACGCCCCCTCGGGCCGCGGGCACTCCACCCCGTCGATGCCCGACAGCAGCTCCCACATGAGCAGGCGGCGTCGGTCGAAGGCGGCCCGCATCTCGTGCACGGCGTCGAGGGGGCCCTCGACGGCGGCGAGCGCAGCGCGCTGGGCCACGTTGCACACGTTGGAGGTCTGGTGGGACTGGAGGTTGGTCGCCGCCTTCGCCACATCGGCCGGGGCGATGATCCACCCCACGCGCCACCCCGTCATCGCGTAGGTCTTGGCGACGCCGTTCAGCACGATGCAGCGGTCGGCGATCTCGGGCACCGCGACGGGCACGGAGGTGAACACGGCGTCGTCGTAGGTGAGGTGCTCGTAGATCTCGTCGGTGATGACCCAGATGTCGTGCTCGGCGGCCCATCGTCCGATCGCCTCGACCTCGTCGGGCGGGTAGACGGCACCGGTCGGGTTGGAGGGCGACACGAACACGAGCGCCTTCGTGCTGGCGGTGCGGGCCGCCTCGAGCTGGTCGACCGAGGCCCGGAAGCCCGTGGACACGTCGGTGTGCACGATCACCGGCTCGCCGCCGGCGAGACGGATCGGCTCCGGGTAGGTGGTCCAGAACGGCGCCGGGAGGAGCACCTCGTCGCCGGGGTCGAGCAGGGCGGCGAAGGCGTTGTACACCGCGTGCTTGCCACCGTTGGTGATGACGACCTGGTCGGCGCCGACCTCGAGGCCGGAGTCCCGGGCCGTCTTGGCCGCCACGGCCTCGCGCAGCGCGGGCAACCCACCGGCCGGCGAGTACTTGTGGGTGACCGGATCGGCGCAGGCGGCGACGGCGGCCTCGACGACGTGGGCCGGCGTGGGGAAGTCGGGCTCGCCGGCGCCGAAGCCGATCACGTTCTCACCCGCGGCCCGCAACTCCTTGGCCCGGGCGGTCACGGCGAGCGTGGCGGACGGGGTGATGCGCGACACACGCGCGGACACACGCGACATGAGGTGGTTCCTCCGAGAGACGTCGCGCTCATGTTGTCACGGGCGCGCGCCCCCGACGGCGCCTTTGCCCGCCGCGCGCCCGCGCCCGTCAGTCGGTCTCGACGAAGCGGACGTCGCCGCCCCCGCCGTGCTTCGCCTCGTACATTCCGCGGTCGGCCTCGGCCAGCGCGTCGTCGAGGGCGATCGACCCCCCGACGGCCGGCGAGACCGTGTGGACGCCGACGCTGACGCCGATGCTGGCCTCCCGTCCGTCGCCCACCGCGATCGGCTGGCAGAGGGACTCGACGATCCGGTCGCCGATGTCGGCCGCCGTCGAACGGCCGCCCTGGACGATGACGACGAACTCGTCGCCGCCGAAGCGGGCGACGGTGTCGTGCTCGCGCACGATCGACGTGAGCTGCTCCGCCACGGCTTGCAGCACCTCGTCACCGGCGAGGTGTCCGAGGTTGTCGTTGACCGCCTTGAAGCCGTCGAGATCGCAGAACAGCAGCGACACCGAGGTCTCGCCGCGCCGGGCGCGGGCCACGGCCTGGGCCCAGCGGTCGGCCAGCAGCTCCCGGGTCGGCAGGCCGGTCAGCTCGTCGCGGACGTTGCCGGGCGCCGCTTCGCCGAGCACCATCACGAGGTCGACCCGCCCCTCGTCGTCGGCGCCGATCGGCATCAGGTGGGCGCGGTCGATCGCCAGGTGCGAGCCGGTGAGGTCGAGGCGCACGATCCTCCTGGTGCGGCCGACCTCGGCCACCCCGTCGATCAGGCGTCGTGACAGCGGGCCCGGCAGCAGCGTCTCGAGGCGAGCGCCCTCGCCCTCGCCGTCGGGGAGATCGAGCGACATGCGGTCGGCGATCGCCTCGACCCGGACGACCCCGTCGGCATCGACGCGCAGGAGCACGAGCGGCAGGAGGCCGTCGCGGACGATCGAGCCGTAGCTCGTGTCGTGCGCACGGTGCGCTGTCGTGCTCTCCATGTCCACACTGCCTCCAAGGCCTGTGGTCACTCTATGTGGTGATCGGGCCACTGTTCGCCGGGTCTTTCGCCAACACCGCCACAACTCCGGCGACGCAGCGCCGCCGCCCGGACGAGGTTCGTGGCGGCGTGCATGCCCCGGTGGCGGCGCTGCCCCGTAGCCTCGGCCGGGAGATGACCCGGACGATCCGCCTCCTCCTCGTTCTCGCGCTCGTCGCGACCGCGTGCGGTGGCGACGGCGAAGCCGCTCCCGCCGCGCCCGCCGGCCCCGAGTCGACCGTGCCGCTCGAGGAGCGGCCCGAGTTCATCAAGTCGAACGAGCCCTGCGCCCCGCCCGACCTGCACGCCATCGTCGATGCACCGGCGTCCGAGGCACCGTTCGCGCTCGAGCTGGAGACCGAGGTCCCCGAGGCGGCGATCATCGCCTTCGCTCCCGACGGTCGAGCCTTCATCGGCCAGCGCACCGGCGAGATCCACGTCTGGACCGGTGCGGGCACACCGGTCGTCGCGCTCGATCTGTCCTCCCGGACGGCGGCGGAGAACGACCAGGGACTCCTGGGTCTGACCGTCTCTCCCGACGGCGAGTGGCTCTACGTCAACCACACGCTCGACACCGGCCCGAGTCGCATCATCGCCTTCCCGCTCGTCGACGGCGTCCCGCGCGAGGAGGGGTCGTCGGTGATCCTGACGATCGATCAGCCGTCCCGGCTGCACAACGGCGGCGATCTCGCCTTCGGTCCCGACGGGATGCTCTACGCCTCCTTCGGTGACGGCGGCGGCCTGGGCGATCGCTTCTACAACGGTCAGGACCTCACCTCACCGCTCGGTGCCGTCATCCGCCTCAGCCCCCGCCCGGGCACGTCGCCGGCCTTCGAGGTGCCGGCCGACAACCCCTTCGTCGACGACCCGGTCGCCAACCCGCTGATCTGGGTCAACGGGATCCGGAACCCCTTCCGGTTCTCGTTCGACGCCGACGGCTCGCTGTGGCTGGCCGACCTCGGCCAGCAGTGCGTCGAGGAGATCAACGTCCTCACCCCCGACGAGGGCGGCGCCAACCTCGGCTGGAACGTCTGGGAGGGCGACCAGCCCTTCGTCGGCGAGCTCGCCGACGGCGAGGTCCATCGGGCGCCGGACTTCACCTACTGGCACGGCCAGGGCTGGTGCGCCGTCATCGGGGGGCACGTCTATCGGGGCTCGGCGATGCCGGACCTCGTCGGCTCCTACGTGTTCACCGACCTCTGCAAGGGCCAGCTGGTCGTGGCCAGCCCCGACTTCTCCGACGTGCGCGCCACCGGCATCGCCGTCGAGCAGCCGGTCGACCTGTCCGTCGATCCCGACGGCGAGCTGTACCTGGTCTCGCTGGGCGGCACGATCCACAAGGTCGTCCCGGCCCCCTGAGCGCGGCCATACCCTGACCGGGTGCCCGCCCCGCGCCCGCCGACGCCGTGTCGGTGATCTCCCTCCGGTCGCCGTGGGATCGCGAGATCGCTCGGCTGGCGGTGCCGGCGATCGGTGCGCTGGTCGCCGAGCCGCTCTACCTCCTCACCGACACGGCGATCGTGGGACGCATCGGCACCGCCGAGCTCGGCGGGTTGGCGGTCGCCAACGCGATCCTGCTGACCGCGTACGCGCTGTCGATCTTCCTCGCCTACGGCACCACCGCCTCGGTCGCCCGACGAGCCGGCGCCGGCGATCTGCTCGGCGCGGCGCACCAGGGCGTGCAGGGCCTGTGGTTCGGCGCTGCGCTCGGCTCGGCGCTGGCGCTCGCCGGGGTGATCGTCGCCGAACCGCTGGTCGACGCGATCGGCGCCGATGCCGAGGTGCGCCCCTTCGCGCTGACCTACCTGCACATCTCGCTGTGGTCCCTCCCGGCGGTGCTCCTCGTGCTCGCCGGCACCGGGTACCTCCGGGGACTGCAGGACGCGCGGCTGCCGCTGATCGTGGCGGTCTGCACGGCGGTGCTGAACCTGGTCGTCGAGCTGGTCCTCGTGTTCCCGCTGGGGCTCGGCGTCGCCGGGTCGGCGTGGTCGACCGTGCTCGCCACCTGGGTCGCCGCCGCCGTCTACGTCCGCGTCGCGTCGCGGTCCGCCCGCGCCCTGGGAGCGCAGCTGCGACCCGACCTGCGCACGATCCGCGCGCACGCCGGCGCGGGCGCCCACCTCGTCGTGCGCACCGCCTCGCTGCGCGCCGCGTTCCTCCTGGCGACCATCGTCGCCGCCCGGATGGGCACGACCGAGCTCGCCGCCCACGAGATCGCGTTCCAGGTCTGGGCGCTGCTCGCCCTCGGGCTCGACTCGCTCGCGGTCGCCGGGCAGTCGATCGTCGGCTTCCGCCTCGGCGCCGACGACGTCGCCGGGGCGCGTGCGGTCGCCCGGCGACTGGTCGAGCTGAGCTCGGCGTGCGGCGTCGCGCTCGGAGCGATCCTGGTGGCCGTGCGGGCACCCCTGGCGTCGGTGTTCACCACCGACCCCGAGGTCGTGGCGCTCACGTCGTTCGTCCTGTTGCTCGTCGGCGCGATGCAGGTCGTCAACGGCCTGGTGTTCGTCCTCGACGGCGTCCTGATCGGCGCGGGAGACCTCGCCTACCTCGGCCGGGCCATGGCGGCGAGCACCGCCGTGTTCGTCCCGTTCGCCGTCGCGGTGGCCGCGCTCGACCTCGGCATCGGCTGGTTGTGGGCGGCGTTGACGGTGTTCCTCGTCGCCCGGGCGGTGACGCTCGTCGTGCGCTGGCTCGGGCCGGCCTGGTCGGTGCCCGGCGCCCCGGTCACCCCCTGACCGTCAGGCCCCGGCGAGCTCGTCCCGCGACGGCGGGTCGGCGCCGATGCGGGTCGACGTGATGGCGGCGACGGTGCCGGCGAACCCGAGCGCATCCGCCCAGCCCTGGTCGTCGAGCGCCCCGAGCGCGGGCCTCGTCGTGGCGTCGTGCTCGCTGAGCCAGGTGAGGAGCCCGCCCATGTAGGAGTCGCCGGCGCCGACGGTGTCGGCGACCTCGACGGGCGTGGCCGGCACCTCGCACATCCGCTCGGGGGTGACGGCGACGGAGCCGTCGGCGCCGCGGGTCACCACGACGACGGCCGGTCCCCGTCGGATCCACGCCATCGCGACGTCGAGTGGGTCGGCACCGGGTTCGACCCAGCCGATGTCGGCCCGGCTGACCTTCACGAGGTCGGCGGCGGCCAGCCACCGATCGAGGTGGGGCCGGAGCCGCTCGGGTGACCCGGCGATGGTCGGCCGGACGTTGGGATCGAGCGTGACGAGCCGGCGCCCCCGGCTGCCGGTCATCGCGGCCTCGAGCACGGCGTCGGCCGGCTCGGCGAGCAGCGTGACCGAACCGGCGAAGTGCACGACGTCCACCTCGTCGCCGAGCTCCGCGTCGGCCGGTCGCAGCGCACGGTCGGCGGTGCCGTGGCCGTGGAACGAGAAGCCGGGTTCGTGGCGGTCGTCGCCGGGCTCGACCACCGCGAGCGCGGTCGGCTCGTCGCCGATCGACACGTAGCGGTCGCTGACCCCCGAGGCGGCGAGGTGGTCGCGGAGCAGGTCGCCGAAGCGGTCGGTCGACACCCGTCCGAGGAACCCGGCGTCGGCGCCGAGACGGGCGGCGGCGACGGCGACGTTCAGCGGCGACCCACCCGGGCGGGCCTGCCACTCGGTGTTGGTCTCGTCGGCCGGGAAGAGATCGATGAGGGCCTCGCCGCACGAGACGATCATGACGTCGACCCGTCCTCGGCGAGGTGGTCGATCACCCAGTCGATGCAGGCGAGGAGCGCCTCGACGTCGGAGAGCGGCACGGCCGGGAAGGTGGCGATGCGCAGCTGGTTGCGGCCCAGCTTGCGGTAGGGCTCGACGTCGACGACGCCGTTCGCGCGGAGCACCTTGGCGATCTGCGCCGCGTCGACGCCGTCGAAGTCGACGGTCGACACCACGATCGATCGGTCGGCCGGCTCGGCGACGAACGGCGTCGCCAGCTCGCTCTTGTCGGCCCAGGCGGAGATCGCCCCCGAGGTGGACCGGCATCGCTCCTCGGCGAAGTCGAGCCCGCCCTCGGCGTTGAGCCAGTCGACCTGCTCGGCGGCGAGGAAGATCGTCGCCAGCGCCGGCGTGTTGTAGGTCTGCTCCTTGCGGCTGTTGTCGAGCGCGGTGACCAGGTCGATCGAGGTCGGGATCCAGCGGTCGGAGCCGCCGATCGCACCGATCCGGTCGATCGCTGCGGGCGAGCAGGCCGCGATCCACAGCCCGCCGTCGGAGGCGAGCACCTTCTGGGGAGCGAAGTAGTAGACGTCGACGGCATCGTGATCCCAGCGGGCGGCGCCGGCCACCGACGTGGCGTCGACGAGCACGAGCGAGTCGTCGGCGGCGCCGTCGGGCCGGACGATCGGGTTCATGACGCCGGTCGAGGTCTCGTTGTGGGTGAGGCAGTAGGCGTCGACGTCGTCGACCGCGGCCGGCCGACCGGAGCCACCGGGCTCGACCGACACGAGGTCGGGTTGCCCGAGGAACGGCGCGGCACCGGTCGCCGCCGCGAACTTGCCGGAGAACTCGCCGCACACCACGTGCTGGCTGCGCCGCTCGACCAACCCGAAGGTCGCAGC
Source organism: Actinomycetota bacterium (assembly GCA_039818945.1). Taxonomy (GTDB): domain Bacteria; phylum Actinomycetota; class Acidimicrobiia; order Acidimicrobiales; family Poriferisodalaceae; genus JBCBSZ01. Next base: position 19,694 of record JBCBSZ010000028.1, on the reverse strand, counting down.
GTCCCAGAAGACGGTCGTTCCGCCGTTGCCCACGACGACCTCCCAGCCCTCGGGCAGCTCGAGTAGATCGGCCAGCCCTCGCCGCAACCGAGCCACCTGGTCGCGCACGGTGGCCTGTCGGTGGCTGGTCCCGAGGTAGGTCTCGGCCACGGCGCTCAGGGCGTCGACCGCCTCCCGGCGGACGCGCGAGGGACCGGCACCGAAGCGACCGTCGGCGGGGAGGAGATCGGAGGGGATCTGAGGGGCAGTGATCACCACCGCAGCGTGGCAGCGAACGGACCGAACCACAACGGCCCGCCACCGAAGTCGATCAGGGCAGCCGTTCGGCGCCGCGCACCGGGAGCCCCGCGGCGCGGTAGATCGCGTCGATGACGGCCATGTTGGCCACCGCGTCGTCGGCATCGGTGAGGACGGGCGGACCGCCTCGCACGGCGGCGACGAAGGCGTCGAGTTGGTGGGCGTACGACGTCGTGAGCTCGACGGTCTCGGACCTCCGCTCGCCGCCCACCTCGACGACCAACTCGTGACCGGCCTGCGGCGCGAGCGGGTTCTGCACCACCATCCGGCCGGCGTCGCCCTCGACGACGAGGTCGATCTGACGATCGACCTGCTCCATGCCGGTGACCACGACCGCCTCCTCGCCGCCGGGGAAGCGCAGCTCGGCCCGCAACCGGACGTCGACGTCGGGCTCGCCGACCTCGGCGGTGGCCGAGATGACCTCCGGCTCCCCGTCGGCCACCGCCCGGCACCACTGCACCGGGTAGCACCCGAGGTCCATGAGGGCGCCGCCGCCCAGCTCCAGGCGATGACGGATGTCGCTGCGGTCCTCGATGGGCACGGTGAAGGCGGCCGTCATCCGCCGGACGGTGCCGAGCTCACCCGATCGCACCACCTCCAGGAAGCGATGGGCGAGCGGGTGGTACCGCCAGTGGAAGGCCTCGCAGAGCACGAGACCGGTGCCCGCGGCAGCCGCAGCCATGTCCGCTGCCTCGATCGCGTTGTTCGCGAAGGGCTTCTCGCACAGGACGTGCTTGCCCGCCTCGAGCGCGGCGATCGTCCACTCCCGGTGCTCCGAGGCCGGCAGTGCCACGTAGACGGCGTCGACCTCGGGGTGCGTGACCACCGCCGCGTAGTCCTCGACGACGGTGCCGATCCCGTGGTCGGCGGCGAAGGAGCGGGCGCGGTCGGGGTCGCGGGCCGCGACGACATGGACCGACACGTCATCACGCTGCGCGGCGGGTTCGAGCAGGGCCGGCGGGGTGATGCGGGCGGCGCCGAGCGTGCCGAAGTGGAGGGCGGAGGTCGTCATGGCGTCAACCTAGACGGCCGTCCGGCCCGCGACCGGCCGTCGTCGGGTCGAGGTGCTCAGCGGTGGACGAGCTCGGGAACGATCCGGTCTCGCACGAGGCTCACGAACACGCCGAACAAGAAGGAGCCGGCGAGGAGCCCGGCGGCGAAGACCACCGGCCCCGGACCGATCGAGAGCGAGTGGACCACCGCCATCAGCGCGAACCAGCCGAGGCTGAACAGGGCGGTGAGGACCACGATCACCACGAGTCCGACGCCGCCCCTCATCGACCACAGTGTAGGGAAGCAGACCGGCCCGATCAACACTCTCCGTGATGGTCGATCAGGGGACGCGCGCGAACCAGCGTATCGAGGCCAGGGCGGCGAGCCCGGCGGCGATCAGGCCGGCAGCGACGAACCACCACCCCACCTCGCGGGCCTCGGTGGTCCGACCCACCGACGAACCGAGGTCGCCGAAGGCGTTGCGCAGCTCGTCGAGGGTCAGCGCCTCGAAGAAGGCCCCGCCGCCCCGCTCCGCGATGGCCTCGAGCGCCTCGGCGTTGACCGGCACCGCCACCTGCTGGCCGTCGGGCACGGTCACGACCCCGTCGGCCGTGCCGAACGCGATCGTCGACACCGGGACCTCGCGCTCGGTGGCCTCGTCGACGGCGAGCTCGTCGGGCCGCCCCTGGGTCGTCTCACCGTCGGAGAGCACGATGATCGTCGCCGGCACCGGGTCCTCCGCGTCCTCCCGGACGGCCTCGATGAGGTCGAGTCCGGCGAAGACCGCCTCGCCGATGGCCGTGCCCTCACCCAACCTGAGCCCGTCGACGGCAGCGGCGACGAGATCGTGGTCGCTGGTCGGCGACAGCACGGGTTGCGCGACGCCGGAGAAGGCCACGAGCCCGACCTTCACCTCGTCGGGCAGCTCGTCGAGGAAGACGCGCGCGGCGTCCTTGGCCGCCGTCAGGCGGTCGGGGTCGACGTCGGTGGCGGCCATGGACAGCGAGGTGTCGACGGCGAGCACGACGGTGGAGCGATCGTCGGGCACGGTCCGGTCGATCGATGGTCGGGCCAGGCCGACGGCCATCGCCACCAGGGCGATGCCGAGCACGATCGCGGGGAGGTGGCGGCGCCAGCCGGGCCGGTCCGGCACGACCTCGTCGAGCAACTCCAGGTCGGCGAGTCGGACGGCGTAGCCGCGCCGCTGACGCTGGGCGACGACGTAGACGATCGCGACCACCAGCGGGACGAGCAGGGCGAGCAGCCACCACGGCGAGAGGAAGCGCACGACTACCTCGGGACCGCTCGGCGGGCGCGGTGCCGGCGCCGGCCTCGGAGGTGGGCGACGAGCTCGGCGAGCCAGTCGCCGTCGGTCGAGATGCGCAGATGGTCCGCACCGGCCCCGGTGACGAGCCGACGCCGGCTCTCGTCGCGGCGCTCGGCCGCCTCGGCGAAGCGCTCCGACAGCCCGCGCCGGGACGTGTCGACGACGCGCCGGCGGCCGCTCTCGGCATCGACGACGGTGAGGAACCCGATGTCGGGCAGGCCGCGGTCGAGCGGGTCGCCGACCTCGATCACCAGGACCGAGTGGCGCGACGAGAGCCGGCGCAACTCCCGTTCCCATCCCGGGGGCTCGTGGAGGTCGGACACGATCGCCACGAAGCCGCGGCGGCGCGACACCGCCGCGAGCCGGCGGAGCGCCCCGGCCAGATCGCCCTCACCGGAGGGCGGAGTGGCGGCGATGCGGGCCAGGCCACCGCGCAGGTGCGCTCGTCCGATCCGATGGGGCAACCAGGTCGTCCCATCGCCGTCGGTCGAGAGCAGCCCGACTCGGTTGCCCCCGGTCGACACGAGGAAGCCGATGGCCGCAGCGATCTCGAGCCCGAGCGAACCCGTCGTCCGGCGCCGCGAGCCCACGCCGAGACTGCCCGAGCGGTCGAGAACGATCGACGTGTCGAGCTCGTGGTCGGCGATGGTGTCGCGAACGTGGGTCTCGCGGGTGCGGGCCGTGACGGTCCAGTCGATGCGACGAACGTCGTCGCCGGGCACGTACGGACGGGCCTCGCCCAGCTCGGAGCCGTGACCGGGCAGCAGGCCCTGGTAGTCGCCGTGGAGCAACCCGTCGAGGCGGCGGTCGACGGTGAGCTCGACCGAACGCAGCATCGCGCTCAGGTCGGCCCGCTCCTCGGGTTCGGGATCGCTCACGCGGCGTCGCGCGGTGCCGTCACGCCGACCGGCGCGCGGACGGTCGACAGCAGGGTCACCAGCACCTCGTCGACCGTCGTGCCGTCGGCCAACGCGTCGAACGAGAGCACCAGTCGATGGTTCAACACGTCGTACGCGACGTCGAAGATCTCCTGGGGGGACACCCAGGAGCGACCCCGCAGGACGGTGAGGGCCCGTCCGGCCGAGAGCAGGCCGAGGGTGGCACGGGGACTGGCGCCGTACTCGATCAGCCCCTCGAGCTCGGGGAGCTCGTGCGCGGCCGGCGAGCGCGTGGCGAGCACGAGACGCACTGCGTAGTCGGCGACCCGAGGATCGACGTGGACCTCGTTGGCCCGCCGCTGCAGGTCGGCGACGTCGTCGGGGCTGAGGATCGTGGCCGGGACGGCCTCACCGACCGCGCCGCGACGCACGATCTCGGCCTCCTCGGCCGGGGTCGGGTAGTCGACGGGGATCCGCATGAGGAAGCGGTCGCGTTGGGCCTCGGGCAGCGCGTAGACGCCCTCGTGCTCGATCGGGTTCTGCGTGGCGAGCACCAGGAAGGGGTCCGGCACCGGGTGGGTCGTGCCGCCGATCGTGACCTGGTGCTCGGCCATCACCTCGAGCAGGGCGGACTGGACCTTCGCCGGCGCGCGGTTGATCTCGTCGGCGAGGACGAGGTTGGCGAAGATCGGCCCCAGCTCGACGTCGAAGGACTCCGACGAGGCCCGGTAGATGCGGGTGCCGACGATGTCGGACGGGATCAGGTCGGGAGTGAACTGGATCCGGCTGAACGAGCCGCCGATCGCCTTCGACAGGGTCGAGAGCAGCTTCGTCTTGCCCAGACCGGGAGCGCCCTCGAGCAGGCAGTGGCCGCCGGCGACGAGCGCGACGAGCACCCGCTCGACGACACGGTGCTGCCCGACGATGACCCGTCGGATCTCGTAGCGGAGCTGGTCGATCTGGGCGTGCCACGGCTCCTGGAGCGTCGGCGACAGGCTCCAGTTCTCGTCGACGGGCCGCAGCGGCATCGCGCCGCCCACCGACTGCACCTCGGTCTGGCCCGTCAGGGGTGGTGCGGTCGGCAGGATGTCGTCGGCCCCGGCCCGGGCTGCACCGGGGATGATGTCGGGCTGGGTCGGTGCCTCGGCCCGGTCGACCTCGGCCCACGCCCGAGGCGCGGCGGGCGGCTCCGCGGGCGGAGACCCGCTGGGCTCGGATGCGTCGTCGGCTTCGGTCGGTGGCGCCGAACCCCACGGTGGTGCGGCGGGCAGCGCCTCGCGATCCTCCGGGCGGGGTGAGGGCGGCGCCTCCATCGAGGGCGGCTCGGCGCCGCCGTCGTCACCACCTCGCTCGGTCTCGCTCACGACTCGCGACCTCCCCGCTGGAAGAACTCGTTCAGGTCGGGGCCGTCACCGCCGAAGAAGTCGTCGAGCCCGGGACCGTTGCCACCGAAGAAGTCGTCCAGCACCGGCGGGACTTCACCCCCGAAGAACTCCTCCAAGTTCGGGACCTCACCCCCGAAGAACTCCTCCAGATCACCCCCGAAGAACTCCTCCAAGTTCGGGACCTCACCCCCGAAGAACTCCTCCAGGTCACCCCCGAAGAACTCCTCCAAGTTCGGCACCTCACCACCGAAGAACTCCTCCAGGCTCGGGACCTCACCCCCGAAGAACTCCTCCAGGTCCGGGACCTCACCACCGAAGAACTCCTCCAGCACCGGTGGGACCTCACCACCGAAGAACTCCTCCAGCACCGGTGGGACCTCACCGCCGAAGAAGTCCTCGAGCCCCGGGACCACCCCGTCGGGCAGGTCGTCGAGGGGGGAGGGTGCGACGGGGGGTTCGGTCTCGGCGTCGGGCGGGGCCAGCGTGGAGGCGCGCTCGATGGCGATCGGCTCGTCGTCGTCACGGGTGGCGAGGTAGATGGCGGTGGCGGCGAAGGCGACGGCCAGCACGGCGAGCACCGCCACCAGCGCGACGCGCCGGGTCGACGGCCGATCGGACTCGGCCGACGGCTCGTCGACGGGAGGGGGCGGCGGGGGCGGCTCGGCGCCCGCAGGGGCGTCGTCGGGTCGGGGACCACCCGACTCGCCGTAGGGCGGCTCGTCGGGCAGGTCGCGCCAGGTCGGCCGCACCTCTCCCACGTTGGTCTGCATGTGCGCCACGGTACGGAGCGCCGCGTCAAGGGGGCGTAAAGGGGCCGGCCCGACCGCTCAGTCGTTGCGCTCGGCCGGGACGACCCGCCAGCCGTCGCCGTCGCGCACCGCGACCGCGGGGACGAGTCCGAACGGCGGCGGCGTGATGCCTCCGGCGAAGTCGATGACCTCGATGCGGTCGAGCACGATCCGCACCAGCACGCAGTCGCCACCCGTCGGGCCGTCGGGGAAGAACCGGGCCAGCTCCTCGATCCAGCGGGCTTCGAGCTGCGCCGGCTCGTCGATGAGCTCGGTCGTGCCCGCCGCCGCGATCGCCGTGAAGGTACCGGCGTCGTCGGTGGCCAGGGTGGCCCGACCGGAGACCCGCATCTCGGCCGCCTTGCGCGAGCGGGGGCTGGTCATGAACCACGCCGTGCCGTCGTCGTCCACTGCGAGGAGCTGCACCTGTCGGACGTTCACGTCGGTGCTGCCGGCGGTCGCCACGTGCACGTACGGCACCGTGCGCAGCAGCTCCAGGGCTCGGTCCACCACTCGTTCGGGTCGCAGTTCCATGGTCGTGAGTCTCGCCGATCCGCGGCCGTCACACACCCGTTTGGGCCCAGAGGGGATCGATCTCGGGGACCGGGCCCGCGTCACCGTCGGGGAGCCAGATCAGGAACGACGATCCGACCCCGAGCTCGGACCGCAGACCGACCTTGCCCTGGTGCGACTCGACGGTCTGGCGGACGATGGCGAGACCCAGTCCGGTCCCGCCGTCCGACGATCGCCAGAACCGCTGCCAGACCAGCGGCTGCTCCGCGTCGCTGAGGCCGGGGCCCTGGTCCCGTACCCCCGTCCAGGTCCATCCACCCTCGCTGCCCGCGCCGACCGTGATGACGGAACCGGCCGGAGCGAGCCGCACGGCGTTGTCGACGAGGTTCGCCACGGCTCGGCTGATCGCGTCGCGATCGAGCTCGATGGTCGAGTCGGACCGCCCGACGCGCTCGATGGTGATGCCGCGGCGACGGGCCGACTCGGTGAAGTCCTCGGCGACGTTGTCGACCAGCCGATCGATCTCGACGGGTTCGGGTTCGACGTCCTCTGCCTGTTGCCGGGCGAAGAAGAACAGGTCGTCGACCAGCGTGGCGAGGCGTCCCAACGACCTCCTGGCGACGGTCGCCCGCTGGCGCACGCCGTCGGGGTCGGGGTCGCGCAGCGCGACGTCGAGGTTGGTGGTGGCGACAGCGAGCGGCGTGCGCAGCTCGTGAGATGCGTTCTGGACGAACGAGCGTTGCTCGTCGATCCCCTCGCAGATCCGGTCGAGCATCGCGTCGAAGGTGTCGGCGAGACGCTTGAGCTCGTCGTCGGGTCCGGTCAGTCGTATTCGCCTGGTCAGATCGGTGGCCTCGATGTCACGGGCGACGCCGGTGATCCGGTCGACGGGGTGCAGGCCGCGTGCGGCGACCACCCACCCGATCGCGAGGCTGATCGGGAAGAGCCCGACGACCGCGGCCACCGAGACCCGGCGGATGTTGGCGAGCGTGCGCTGGTTCACCGCCCGCTCGACCCCGTCGACGACCTGGATCTCCTCTCGGCCGAACACGAGGTTCGGTCCCTCCTGGCGGACGGTCAGGACCTCCCGTGAGACCGGGCGGTCCTCCAGCGCCTGGGCGAGCGCGATGTTGATCACCAGCAGCAGCACCGCGGCCGCCACGACGACGAGCACCGACCACGTGAGCGCCATCCGGCCCCGCGCCGAACGGAAGATCGACAGCGTCGTCACGGCGTCCTCAGGCGGTAGCCGGCACCGACGAGCGTCTCGATCGGCTGGTCCTCCTCGCCGCCGCCGACGAGCTTGCGGCGGACGTTGGAGATCGTGACCCGGACGATGTTGGAGAACGGATCGACGTTCTCGTCCCAGACGTGCTCGAGCAGCGCCTCGGCGGTGAGCACCTGCCCGGGGTGGAGCATCAGGTAGCGCAACAGGGCGAACTCCTTGGCGGTCAGGTCGATCGACCGCTCACCGCGATGGACCTCGTGTCGAGCGGCGTCGAGGCGGAGGTCGCCGACCACGAGCACCGGATCGCCCCGCCCGACGTCCCGGCGCAGCAACGCTCGGATGCGGGCGGCCAGCTCGCCGAGGTCGAAGGGCTTGACGACGTAGTCGTCGGCACCGGTGTCGAGGCCCCGGATCCGCTCCTCGAGCGCGTCGCGGGCGGTGATGACCAGCACCCGGGTGTCGGAGTTCGGCCCGACCTGGCCGGCCCGCACCGCTCGGCACAGCTCGAGCCCGTCACCGTCGGGGAGCCCCAGGTCGAGGGCCACCAGGTCGTAGGTGGTGAGGACCAGTCGCTCGCTCGCGCCGGCGATGTCGTTGGCCACGTCGACGGCGTATCCCTCGGCCCGCAGACCGGCGGCGAGCGCGTCGGCGAGATCCGGTTCGTCTTCGACGATGAGCAGCCTCACGAGGACCAGTCTGTCCGGATCGCCGCCGCCCGCGGCGGTCAGGCCCCGGCGAGGTCTCGCAGGCGGGCCGACACCGCCTTGCCGTCGGCCTGCCCCTTCGTGGCCTTCATGACCTGACCGACGAAGAACCCCATGACCTTCTGGTCGCCGTCGACGAACCGCTGCCACTCGTCCGGGTGCGACTCGACGATCCCGTCGACGATCGAGTGCAGGTCGCCGGAGTCCATCGCCTCGAAGCCCCGATCGGCCGCGATCTCGGCCGGCCCCCGGCCCGTCTCGACCATCTCGGCCAGCACCTGCTTGGCCTGGGTCGCCGTCAGGTCACCACCGGTCTCCATGCCGACGAGCTCGGCGAACGCCCGGGCGTCGAGCCCGGCGGCGTCGGCCGAGAGGTTCTGCGTGGCGTGCACGAGCACCCGTGCCGGCTCGGCGCCGGCCTCGATCGCGCCCAGCGCCAGTTCGTCGAGTGAACGCTCGACGACGAGCGCGACGTCGCCCGTCTCGGTGCCGGCGGCGTCGGCGAGCCGGTGGCGACGGGCGGCGGGCATCGGCGGGAGCTCGGCGGCGATGCGCTCGATCCACGCCGGATCGGGATGCAGCGGCGGCAGGTCGGGATCGGGGAAGTACCGGTAGTCGTAGGCCTCCTCCTTCGACCGGAGGGTGTGGGTGCGACCGCCCTCCTCGTCCCAGTGGCGGGTCTCCTGGTCGGGTGCCTCGCCGTCGAGGTAGAGCTGCACGTGCCGGCGGGCCTCGTACTCGATGGCTCGACCGAGCGACCGGATCGAGTTGAGGTTCTTGATCTCGCACCGGGTGCGCAGCTCGTCGGCACCGGCCGGCCGGACGCTCACGTTCGCGTCGACCCGCATCGACCCCTCCTCCATCCGGGCGTCGGACACGCCGGTGGCGAGGAGGATCGCCCGCAGCTCGCTCGCGTAGGCCCGCGCCTGGTCGGGGGTCCGGATGTCGGGCCGGCTGACGATCTCGAGCAACGGCACGCCGGACCGGTTGTAGTCGACGAGGGAGTACGTGGCGTCGTGGATGCGGCCACCACCCCCGACGTGGGTGGTCTTGCCGGTGTCCTCCTCGAGGTGGGCCCGCTCGATGCCGACGACGTGACCCGAGGGCAGCTCCAGGTGGCCCTCCGCGCAGATCGGCAGCTCGTACTGGCTGATCTGGAAGTCCTTCGGCATGTCCGGGTAGAAGTAGTTCTTCCTCGCGAACACGCTCGGCCGGATGTCGCAGTCGAGGGCGAGCCCGAGGCGGATCGCGAGCTCGACCGCCTGGCGGTTCAGGACCGGCAGCGTCCCGGGCAGTCCGACGCAGACCGGGTCGATGTTGGTGTTCGGGTCGTCACCGAACCGGTTGGGGGCCGGGCTGAACAGCTTCGACGCGGTGGCCAGCTCGACGTGGACCTCCAGCCCGCAGACGAGCTCGAAGTCCTCGTGGGTCCAGACGTCGTCGGTGCTCATGCTGACTCCTCGCCTGCTGGAGCGCCTGCGGCGCTCACCGTGCGGCTCATGCCGACCCCTCGCCTGCTGGAGCGCCTCCGGCGCTCACCGTGCGGCTCATGCTGCTGACTCCTCCAGGACGGCGGCGGCTCGGAAGATCCGCTCCTCCCCCAGGGCCGGGCCGAGCAGCTGCACCCCGACCGGCAGGCCGTCGTCGCCGACGCCGAACGGGACGCTGATCGCCGAGTCGCCGGCGAGGCTGCTCGGCAGGGTGCAGAGATCGGACGCGTACATGGCGAGCGGATCGTCGACCCGGTCGCCGAAGCGGAAGGCGGTCGTCGGCGAGGTGGCGCCGAGCAGCACGTCGAAGCGCTCGTAGGCCGCCGCGAACTCCTGTTGCAGGAGCACGCGGAGTCGCTGGGCCCGTCCGTAGTAGGCGTCGTAGTAGCCGGCCGAGAGGGCGTAGGTGCCGAGCATGATGCGGGCCTTGACCTCGGGGCCGAAGCCGGCGGTGCGGCTGTTCACCATCATCTCGGCGGTGTCGGCGCCGTCGACCCGGAGCCCGTACCGGACGCCGTCGAAGCGGGCGAGGTTCGAGGAGGCCTCCGCCGGGGCGACGAGGTAGTACGCCGTGAGCCCCTGCTTCGAGGCGGGCACGGACACCTCGCCGACCTCCGCGCCGGCCGCGGCCAGCGCGTCGGCGGCCGCCGCGACCCGCGCCCGGATGTCGGGGGTGGCCACCGACGTGATCTCGTCGAGCACACCGACCCGCATCCCCTCGACACCGCGGCCGAGCACGTCGCTCATCGACGGTGGCGGCTCCTGCACCGAGGTCGCATCGCGGTCGTCGGGTCCGGCGATCACGTCGAGGAACGCCGCAGCGTCGGCGACGTCGTTCGTCAGCGGGCCGATCTGGTCGAACGACGACGCGAAGGCGATGAGCCCGTACCGGCTGACCATGCCGTAGGTCGGCTTCACGCCGACGATGCCGCACAGCGCGGCCGGCTGGCGGATGGAACCGCCCGTGTCGGTCCCGAGCGCCAGCGGGGCGAACCCCGCGGCGACGGCAGCGGCCGAGCCGCCGGAGGAGCCGCCCGGCACCCGCTCCACGTCGAGCGGGTTGCGCGTCGGACCGAACGCGGAGTTCTCGGTCGACGAGCCCATGGCGAACTCGTCGAGGTTGGTCTTGCCGACGTCGATCGCACCGGCGGCTCGCAGCCGGCTGACGACCGTGGCGTCGTACGGCGGCCGCCAGCCCTCGAGGATCCTCGAGCTGCAGGTGGTCGGCACGCCGCGCGTGCAGAGGTTGTCCTTGAGGGCCACCGGCACGCCGGCCAGCGGCCCGGGGTCGCCACCGTCGGCGACGGTCGCGTCGACGGCGTCCGCTGCGGCGAGGGCCTGGTCGGCCGTCACCTCGAGGAAGGCGTGGATGTCCGGGTCGCGCTCGGTGATGCGGTCGAGGTGCTCCTGGACGACGTCGCGGGCGGATCGCTCCCCCGACCTCACCGCCGCGGAGATCTCTGCGGCTGCGCCCATCAGGGGGCCTCGCCGAGGATCGGCGGCACCCGGAACTGGTGCTCCTCGGCGGCGGGTGCCTGTGCCAGCACCTCGTCCGGATCGACGTCGTGGGCGACCACGTCGTCGCGGAGCACGTTGGACAGCGGGATCGCCTGCCAGGTCGACGACACGCCGTCGAGGTCGACCTCGTCGAGGTCGGCGGCGTGGTCGAGGACCTTCCCGAGGTGGTCGGTGTAGTGGGCGACCTCCTCGTCGGTCAGGCGGAGCCGGGCCAGCTCGGCGATGCGGGCGACCTCGTCCACGGTGATCCGACCGCTCACGCGGTCACCTCGGCGGCGAACGCGAGCGTCTCGTCGAGGATCAGCTGGGCATCGTGATCGAGGGTGGCGACGTGGTAGCTGCGGTCGAGGCCGACCCGGGTGACCAGGCCCGAGACCGACGCGGCCAGGTGGTCGCTGCTCGCCGCTGGCACGACGTGGTCGTCGGGGCTCGTCAGCACCAGGATCGGGCAGGTGATGTCGACGAGACGCTCCTGCAGGGAGTCGACGGCATCGGCGAGCGACAGCAACGGCCGCAGCGGCGTCTCCTCGTAGGCCGACTCGACGACGCCGTCCTTGGCGATGTCGGAACCGATGCCGGGCATGACCTCCTCGCCGGCGTCGATCAGCTGCGCGGCCCCGGCCCGCATCTCCTCGGCGATCGGTGCGATGGCGGCGTTGATGAAGACCGCCCCGGCCGGCTCGTGAGCAGCGGCGACCTCCGCGGTGAGGGTGCCGCCCATCGACAGCCCGACCACGACCTGGCGATCGGTGCGAGCGGTCAGGCGCTGCCACGCGGCCTCCACCTCGCCGAGCCAGTCCGGGTACGAGGTCGTGAGCATCTCCTCGACCGTGGTGCCATGACCGGGCAGCCGGGGCAGCTCGACGGACCACCCGGCCGCTTCGAAGGCGTCGGCGATCGGCCGCATCGACGACGGGTTCCCCGTGAACCCGTGCAGCACCAGGGCGCCGAGGCGGCCCCCGTCGACGGATCGGGCCTCGGCCCCGGCCATCACCTCGGTCATCACGTGCTCCTCGTCACCGTCGTGTCGTCGGGGGCGACGACAGTGCACCCCGGCGCTGCGATGGTAGCGACACCGGAGCGGGGAACACGGGGGTTGGCGGCCCGCACCGAGTACCGTGCCCGGTCGATGGCGTACACCTTCCTGTCCGACGACTGGTTCGAGGCGATCGAGGCGCTCCGCGAGGAGTACGACGATCGCCTCCCCGAGATCCCGGTCGACGCGAAGGTGAACGTCACGGTCCGCGAGACGCCGTTCTCCGAGGGCGAGCTGCAGCTCCACGTCGACACGACCGGCGGGTACCCGGTCCTGGTCCGCCAGCACCTCGACGGCCCCGACCTGTCGGTCACCACCGACTACGGCGTCGCGACGAACCTCTTCGTCCAGCGCGACCCGCAGCTCGTCATGCAGTCGTTCCTCGAGGGGCGCATCCTCGTCCAGGGCGACGTCACCAAGGTGATGAGCCTCGCCCAGGCCGACCCCGGCGCCATCGACCCGGCGGCCGGGGAGTTCGCCGAGAAGGTGATCGCGCTCACCGAGGTCCCCGACTGACGACCGCTCCGGCGCGAGGCTCCCGGGGACTCAGACCAGCTGGGCCTGGACCGACCGCCCCTTGCCGGCGCGCTTCGCGGCGTACATGGCGGTATCGGCCTGGCGGAGCGCCACCGACGTCGGCATGTCGGGTCCGGCGAGGACCCACCCGACCGAGGCACCCACGCGCAGCGGGACGCCGTCGACCGTGATCGGCTGGCAGATCAGCTCGACCAGCCGGTTGGACACCTGCTCGGTCACTCGCTGGTCCACGCCCGGGGCGAGCAGCACGGCGAACTCGTCACCGCCGAGGCGAGCGACGACATCGGTGGAGCGGGCGATCGCCGACAGTCGGGTGGCGACCGCTTGCAGGACGAGGTCGCCGGCCGGGTGTCCGTGCTCGTCGTTGATCGCCTTGAAGCCGTCGAGATCGAGCATCATCACGCCGACCGGCTCCGATCGGTGGTCGTCCCAGTCCTCGATCAGCTGGTCGAGGCCCTGCCGGTCGAGGAGGCCGGTCAGCGCGTCGTGGGTGGCCTGGCGCTTGAGCTCCTCGGTCGAGCGACCCAGTCGCCGGATCGCCACCCGCAGCGACCGGCCGATCGAGCCGGGCAGCTCCTCGTCCAGCGACGGGTCATCGGTCCGGCCGGCGGCGAGGGCGTCGATCTGACCGTTGATGCCGCGCAGGACGACCACCATGTCGTCCATGGCGCCGGCGAGTCGGGAGACCTCGTCGTTGCCGTCGAGATCGAGCGGCTCGATGTCGAGCTCGCCGACCGAGACCCGCTCGGCGACGTCGGAGACCAACACGATGCGACGCGCGAGCCGACGGCCGATCACGAGCGCGCTCACGATCGCGGCCAGCAGGAGCACCACCCCGGCGCCCACGATCAGGTTGCGCCGTCCCAGCGCGTCCTCACCATCGCTGCGCGCTGCGGCGGAGATCGACTCGAACACCTCGAAGCGGAAGTCGTCGACCGAGAGGACCAGCTCGACACCGGCCTCGATCTCGGCGAGCACCTCACCCGCCGGTGCACGTTCGGCGACCTCCGGCTCGCGGTCGACGGCGATCAGGTGCAGCACGTCCCAGGCGACGCGCGCCTCGGACTCGACGAGGCTCACGAACCGCTGGCGCGTCTCGCCGCTGAGCCCGCGCTCGACCCGCTGGAGCGAGAGATCGGAGCGGGCGCGGGCGAGGAGCAACGCCTCGCGCTGGGCCGAGCTGCGCACCCCGGCGACCATCGCCTCGGTCAGCAGGATCGACTCGTCGTTCATGTTCGTCTGCAGGCTCACCAGCTCCGTCAGCGCCGGGGCCGCGCTCCCGACCTCCTGGAGCAGCTCGTCGCTGAGCGCCGTGATGAGGTCGAGCAGCTCGGCCCGCGTCTCGTCCACGGTGCCGGCCACGGGCCCGGGGTCGCGGTCGGCGTAGTCGGACCGGAAGCGCTGGATCTGCGTCCGCACCGACTCGAGCGTCGCCACGACATCGGGGTCGAGGGCATCGCGCTGGTCGACCAACTCCGCCCACGCCGTCTCGGAGCCGTTGTGCACCGCCAGCATCCACAGCCCGATGATGTCGGAGGTGTCGCCGGTCTGGAGCTCCCCCGACCGGCTCCAGGCGTCCAGGATCGCCAACTCGCCGTCGAAGACGGCGATCGTCGTGGTGATGACCTCGAAGCGCTGGGCCGCATCGGCCTGCTCGAGCGAGTCGAGCGCCTCGCGATGGGTCAGCAGCGCCAACCACCCGGTGACGAGCGCGGCGACCAGCACGGGGAGCGCGCCGAGGAGCACGAGGGCGCCACGTACGCCGTATCGACCCGGTCTGACCACCTGGATCCATCGGACGGCGCGCCCCGCTCCGTGAGTGATCGGTCCGCGTTCCCGTCAGCGCTGACGAGCGCCCCGGGGCCGGTTCAGAGCGAGCTGGCGCGCAGCGCCGCGTACCGCGGCTTGATGACCTCGTTGATGAGCCGGAGCCGTCGGTCGAAGGCGTAGAACGAGGACTTCATCGCGTTGATCGTGAGCCACTCGAAGTCATCGAGTCCCCAGCCGAACGCGTCGCGGAGGAGCCGGAACTCCTTGCTCATGGTGACGTTGGACATCAGCCGGTTGTCGGTGTTCACCGTCACGCGGAAGCGCAGGTCGCGCAGGAACTTGATCGGATGCGTCTCGATCGACTCGGCCGCCCCCGTGTGCACGTTCGAGCTCGGGCACATCTCGAGCGGGACCCGTCGGTCGCGCACGAACGCGGCGAGCCGGCCCAGGTGGGCCTTGCCGTCGCCGTCGACCTCGATGTCGTCGACGATGCGGACCCCGTGACCGAGGCGCTCGGCGCCGCAGAACTGCAGCGCCTCCCAGATGGACGGCAGGCCGAAGGCCTCACCGGCGTGGATCGTGATGTGGAAGTTCTCCCGCATCACGTACTGGAACGCGTCGAGGTGCCGGGTCGGGGGGAACCCCGCCTCCTTGCCGGCGATGTCGAAGCCGAGCACGCCGTGGTCGCGATGGCGGACGGCGAGCTCCGCGATCTCGAGCGACCGGGCGGTGGTGCGCATCGCCGTGACGAGTGTGTGGATCGAGAGGTCGGTCCCCGCCGCCCCCTCGGCGAAGCCGGCCTGGACCGCCTCGACGACCTCGTCGAGCTTCATGCCCTTCTCGAGATGCTGCTCGGGGGCGTAGCGCACCTCGGCGTAGACGACACCGTCGGCCGCGAGATCCTCGGCGCACTCCTTGGCGACCCGGTGCAGCGCGCTCGGGGTCTGGAGCACGCCGACGGTGTGATCGAACGTCTCGAGGTACAGGGGAAGATCGCGGCGGGCCGCCCCGAGGTGGAACCACTCGGCGAGCTCGGCCTCGTCGGTCGAGGGCAGCTCGTGACCGACCTCGTCGGCGAGCTCGATGATCGTCGACGGCCGGAGGCCACCGTCGAGGTGGTCGTGCAGCAGCGCCTTCGGGGCCCGCAGGATCAGGTCGTCGGTGAGGCTCGCCATGGACCGAGTGTACGAGCGCGACCGCTCCCTCAGAGGTCGTCGATCGTGATCCGATCGAGGATCGGCGGCACGGGCGCCGGCGCCTCGTCGCCGATCTCGATGACCCCGTCGAGGGCGGCCTCCGCACCGGCGAATCGGTCGTCCTCGTCGGCGAGCAGCTCGAAGATCGGATCACCGGCGCGCACCTCGTCGCCGGGCTTTGCCCGACAGATCACACCGGCGCCGGCGCTCACCGGGTCTTCCTTGCGCGCCCGCCCGGCGCCGAGGCGCCAGGCGGCGATCCCGACCGGCAACGCCGGCATGGCCGTCAGCACGCCGCTGCGGTCGGCGGTGATGGTGCGGCCGTGCGCGGCGACCGGGAGCTCGGCGTCGGGGTCGCCGCCCTGCGCGACCACCAGGCGTCGCCAGACCTCGAGCGCGGAGCCGTCCCGGAGCTTCTCCGCCGGGTCGACGTCGACGCCGGCCAGCTGCACCATCTCGCGGGCGAGGGCGACCGTCACGTCGACCAGGTCGGTCGGGCCGCCGCCCTCGAGCACCTCGACCGACTCGGTCACCTCGATGGCGTTGCCCGCGGTGAGGCCCAGGGGCGACTCCATGGAGGTCAGCACGGCCACCGTGTCGACACCGTTGCCGTGACCGATGCCGACCATCGTGCGGGCCAGCTCCCGCCCCCGGTCGGGATCGGGCAGGAACGCGCCCGAGCCGTACTTGACGTCGAGGACGAGCCCGCCGGTGCCCTCGGCGATCTTCTTCGACATGATCGACGACGCGATCAGCGGGATCGAGTCGACCGTGGACGTGACGTCGCGCAGCGCGTAGAGCTTGCGGTCCGCGGGCGCCAGGTCGTCGTTGGCCGCCGCGATGACGCCACCGACCTCGATGAGCTGAGCTACGAACTCGTCGGGCGACAGCGACGCCTGCCAGCCCGGGATGGCCTCCATCTTGTCGAGCGTGCCGCCGGTGTGGCCGAGCCCGCGGCCCGCCACCTGGGGAACGGCGACGCCACACGCCGCCGCCAGCGGCACGAGGATCAGCGACACCTTGTCGCCCACCCCACCGGTGGAGTGCTTGTCGACGGTCGGCCACGAGACCGAGCTCAGATCGAACCGGACGCCGGAGTCGATCATCGCCGCCGTCCAGCGGGCCAGCTCGTCGGACTCCATGCCCTGGAGGAAGATCGCCATCGTCAGCGCCGACGCCTGCTCGTCCGCCACGACGCCCCGCGTGTAGGCGTCGATGAACCAGTCGATCTGGTCGTCGCTGAGCCGCCCGCCGTCTCGCTTGGTGCGGATGACGCTCACCGCGTCGTGGGTCATCAGAGGTCCTCCGGTCCGAAAGCGTCAGGGAGCAGGTGCGACAGCGGTCTCGGGGCGCCGTCGGCGTCGACGAGCAGGTGCGGTCCGCCGACCTCGTGGAGCAGCTGGCGACATCGCCCGCAGGGGACGACGTGCCCGCCGTCGCCCTTGCGCACCACCACCGCGACGAGCCGCCCGCCGCCCGAGGCGTGCAGCGCCGACACCAGCCCGCACTCGGCGCAGAGGGCGAGCCCGTAGCTGGCGTTCTCGACGTTGCAGCCGACCACGAGCCGGCCATCGTCGGCCAGGCCGGCCGCGCCGACGGGGAAGTGCGAGTAGGGGACGTAGGCGTTGGCCGCGACCTCGACGGCCGCCCGCTCGAGGGCCGCCCAATCGATCTCCACGGCGGGACCTACGTCTCGCCGCGCCGGTAGATCTGTCCGTCCGCCGCCGGCATCCGGAGGCGCTGGCTGGCGAAGATCAGCACGAGCAGCACCAGCACGAACGGCATGGTGTTCGGTAGCCATGCCGGGGCGGTGTCGGATAACAGGTACCAGAGCAACGTCAACCCGCCGAAGGTGCCGGCGAGGATGGCGTCGACCCGGTTGCGACGTTGCAGCGCCCAGATGAGGACGAGGCCGAGCGAGATCGCGACGACCAACAGCAGGGCATGGGTGCCGCTGCCGTCGAGGTCGCGCAGCGACAGGCCGAACGGGTAGCCGAAGACCAGGGCGCCGAGGAGGATGCCTCCCGGGCGCCAGTTGCCGAAGATCAGCGCGGCGAGGCCGATGAAACCCCGGCCGTTGGTCTGCCCCTCCCGGTAGAAGCCGGTGAGCTCCATGACGATGAACGCCCCGGCCATGCCGGCGAGCGCACCGCTGACGATGACGCCGATGTACTTGTGCTTGTAGATGTCGACGCCGAGCGACTCGCCGGCCTCGGGCCGCTCTCCGGAGATCCGGATCCGCAGTCCGAGCCGGGTGCGCCAGAGGAGCCAGGCCGAGATCGGTACGAGCGCTAGGGCGATGATCGTGAAGTACGAGACCTGCGTCGTCAGTCCGCGCAGCACGCTCGCGACGTCGGAGATGAAGAACCACTCCTGGTCGATGAACCATCTCAAGACGTCGGGTGAGTCCCAGCCCCCGATCGGTCCGCCGCTCGTGAACGGCATGGTGAAGCGGCCGAGCGACTCGGCCCGCGGCGACTGGGTGATCGAGCCACCCTCATAGCCCCTGAAGATCTCATCCGAGAGGTAGCGGGTGAGTCCCGGCGCGACGATGTTGATCGCCACACCGGAGATGATGTGGTCGACCCCGAAGCTGACCGTGGCGACCGCGTGCACCAGGCCACCGAGGGCGCCGCCGACGAGGCCGGCGATGATGCCGCCCCACGGCCCCCAGTTGATGGCACCCCACGCGCCGAACCAGGTGCCGAGGATCATCATCCCCTCGAGGCCGATGTTGACGACACCGGCACGCTCGGCGAACAGGCCGCCGAGACCGGCGAGCAGGATGGGGATCGCCCACCGCAGCATCGCCGCCGACGTCGACTGGGACGTGAGCGCCGACGTGTCGTCGGTGCCGAACTCCTGCACCAGTGTGAGCAGGAGGATGCCGAGCGCGGCGGACAGCGCCCACCGGGCCCAGGCCGGCAACCCGCGCCACCGGGCCAGGCGCTGGCCCCAGACCGAGGCGGTGACCGGCGCGCCGTCGGCGCCGGGCGGCGGGGTTGCGGTGGGGGCGCTCATGCCGCTGCTCCGACCATCGTCTCCCTCGCCGTTCTTGCCTCTTCCCGTTCACGGATGCGGTTGACGACCTCGTAGGAGATCACCGCGGCGAGCACGATGACGCCCTGCATGATCACGACGATCTCCGGGGTCGCCGAACCGCTCACCTGGAGGATGGCCGACGACGAGTTCAGGAAGCCGAAGAGCAGGGCACCCACGGCGATGCCGGCCGGGTTGTTCCGTCCGAGCAGCGCCACGGCGATGCCCGCGAACCCCAGGCCCTGACGGAAGCTCTGCTCGTAGTTGCCCTCCTGGCTGAGCAGCTCGACCATGCCGACGAGTCCGGCGACCGCACCGGAGAGCAGCATGGCGTAGACCACCATCCGCTTCGGCGGCACGCCGCCGGCCCGGGCGGCCATCGGGTTGATGCCGCTGGCCCGGAAGTCGAAGCCGAGCCGGGTGCGGTTGATGAACAGGTGGTAGACGATACCGACGACCACCGCCAGGATGATCAGGCCGGTCAGCTCGCGACCGCCGACGATCTCCCGGGTGAAGATCTCGACGAAGCCGTTGAGGTCGGGGACCAGCCCCGAGTCGGCGATCGGCGTGGTGCCGAGGTTGGTGGTGCTGCTGTCGTCCTGGAACTCCCGGATCAGCCAGGCGATCAGGCCGCCGACGGCGATCGAGTTGAGCATGATCGTCGAGATGACCTCGTTGACGCCGCGGGTCACCTTGAGCACCCCGGCGATCCCGGCGTAGATGGCGCCGGAGGTCATGGCGATGACGAGGATCACGAAGACGTGCAGGATCGCCGGCAGCTCGATGGCGGCACCGACCACGGCGGCGATGAACGCCGCCAGGAGGTACTGCCCCTCGACGCCGATGTTGAACAGGTTCATGCGGAACCCGATCGCGGCCGCCACACCGGACAGGTAGAGCGGTGTGGCCTCGTTGAGGGTGTCGATAATCGTCTCCAGCCGGCTGGCGTTCTCGAGCATGTCGCCGTAGGCGTCGAGCGGGTTGCTGCCCGACAC
>JBCBSZ010000027.1:0-62102 GCA_039818945.1 Actinomycetota bacterium | reverse complement strand
GCGCTCTCAGCGACGCCGCTCGGGGACCGGACCCTCATCGCGGTCGCTCCCCCCGGCGCTGCGACCGACGCCGCCGCACTGGAGCTCGTCCGGGACCTCCGGTCGATCGAGAGCGACGCGGACGTCGGCGTCACCGGCGAAGCCGCGGAGGAGGTCGACCTGCTGGACAGCATCGCCGACCGGCTCCCGGCGGCGATGGTGCTCCTCGTGGCGCTCACGCTCGGCCTCTTGGTGACCTTCACCCGAGCGCCGGTCGTGGCCGCGAAGGCGATCGTGATCAACGCCCTCTCGATCGCCGCGGCGTTCGGTCTGCTCGTGCTCCTCGTCCAGGAGGGTGGTCTCGCCGGCCCCCTCGGCTTCGATGCGACCGGTGGCCTCAGCGTCGTCATCCTCCTGGTGACGTTCGCGTTCGCGTTCGGGCTCTCGATGGACTACGAGGTCTTCCTGCTCGCCCGGATCCGGGAGCACCACGAGCGCAACGGTGACAACTCACTCGCCGTGGTCCGTGGCCTCCAGCAGTCGGGTCGCGTGGTGACCCAGGCGGCCGGTCTGATCGTCCTCGTCTTCGCCGGCTTCGCCCTGGGTGATCTCCTGCTCGTCCAGCAGCTGGGCGTCGGGCTCGCGCTCGCCGTCGTCGTCGACGCGACGATCGTGCGCCTGGTCCTGCTCCCCGCGCTGATGGCGCTGCTCGGCGAGCTCAACTGGTGGAACCCGTTCGGGACCGGCTCCCGCGCCTGAGCGGCACGGGAGCCGGGTCGAGGCGTGTGGTCAGCCGGCCGTGGCGGCCGGCGCGGTCCAGGCGTTGGCCGAGAACTGCGCGTCGAGCGGCGTCCGGGCGATGTGGTTGGTGTAGTTCGACATCGTCTTGTACGCAGCCGCCAGGATCACGTCGAGCACGTGGCGTCGCTCCCAGCCCGCGGCGAGGAAGGCGTCGACATCGGCGGCGTCGACCCACCCCGCCTGCTGCACGACGAGTCGCGTGAACCGCACCAGGGCGCCCAGGCGGACGTCCTCGAGCTCGGCACCGGAGCGGAGGGCGTCGATGGTCGGTCGGTCGACGCCAGCACCCGCGGCGATGCCGGAGTGCGCCGCCATGCAGTAGTCGCAGCCGTTCTCGAACTTGATGGCGAGCAGCACGATCTGCTGCTCCGCCGGGTCGAAGCCCGATCGCGAGAAGATCTCGCCGATGGCCTTGTACGCCTCGAGCAGCTCGGGCGACTCCGCGAAGACGCCGTGGAGGTTCGGCACGAAGCCGTAGGCCTGCGCCGACTGCTCCAGCGATCCCCGGGCCGCCTCGGGGGCGGAGTTGGTGTCGTGGACGGTGAAGGTCGTCATCGGTCGCCGGCTCAGCGGTCGATCGCGGCGAGGATGCCGGCGGGGTCCGCGTCGAACGCGTCCTTGGCGTCCTGGGCGACGAACGCGTAGGAGCGTCCCTCGTAGGTCGACGTGATCGTCGGATCGCCGGCGACCTCGACGCCCTGTGCGAGGGCTGTCGGGCAGAGGCCGTCGAACTCGAAGTCGGTGTCGGTGGTCATGGCTGTGCTCCTTGCGCTCTTGTCGAGACGGGCAGTCTCGACAGAGGAGACCCGCTGGCAGGTGCGTTCATTCCCGATGTCGAGAATCACGGTCTCGACTGTCGTAGGGTTGGCGGATCGCCAGGTACGGACCCCACCGAGATCCCGAGGCACGGCGTCGGATCCTCGACGCCACCAGGGACATCGTGGCGAGCGAGGGGCCGGGCGGCGCGTCGATCGGCGCCATCGCCGCCGCAGCGGGCTCGGGACGCCAGACGATCTACCGGTGGTGGCCGTCGCGCACCGCACTCGTGGCCGAGGCGCTGGAGGAGGTCTTCGAGCGCGAGTCCTCGTTCCCGGTCACCGACGATCCGGCCGACGACCTCCGCGTGCAGATGCGCAGCACGGCGAAGCTGATGCGATCGCCGGCCGGAGCGATGCTCCGCGAGCTCCTCAGCGAGGCGCAGCGCGACGACGAGGCCGCCGAGCTGTTCCGGGAGCGCTTCTTCGACCGTCGTCGCGAGCACGCCCGCGACGCCGTCGAGCGGGGGATGAGCGCGGGTGTCTTCCGGGCCGATGTCGACGTCATCACGGCGATCGATCTGCTCTACGCACCGCTGTGGCTGCGCCTGTTGGCCGGCCACGCCCCGCTCACGCCGGCCGCCGTCGACCGCATCGCCGCACTCGCCTTCGAGGGCCTGGTGGGCGACCAGCCCGGCTGACCTCCGGTCGTCCCCTCGACGCGGCTCCGAGAGGGTCCATCGCACCTGGCGGACGGCTCTCCCCGCGGCTGACACTGATCCCACCTCGGTCCGCAGGGAGGAGCCGCAACCATGGGCATCGGCGAACGGGCGGCGGCGCGGTCCCTCCCGCAGCTGCTCTGGAGCAGGTCGTACGAGCGGGCGTGGCTGCGCTGGGACGTGCTGGCCGGGCTCACCGTCGCGGCCATGCTGGTGCCGCAGGCGATGGCGTACGCCGAGCTCGGCGATCTGCCCCCGTCGGCCGGGTTCCGCGCCGCGCTGATGGCGCTCCCCGTCTACGCCCTCCTCGGGACGAGCCGGCACCTCGGTGCCGGCCCGGAGCCCGGCACGATCGTGCTCGCCGCGGCGACGGCCGCCGCCCTGTCGAACGGTGATCCGGACCGGTTCGCCGCGCTGATGGCGGCGACGGGCGTGCTCGTCGGCGTCGTCGCGCTGCTCGCCGGCCTGCTCCGCCTCGGCTTCGTCGCCGAACTGCTCTCGAAGCCCGTCCTCGTCGGGTACATCACCGGGGTCGGCCTGACGCTGCTGACCAGCCAGTTCCAGACCTTCACCGGTGTCTCGATCGACGCGGACAACCCCTTCGTCCGGGTGGGTGAGCTCCTCGGTCGCCTGGACCAGGTCGACGCGACGACGCTGTTCATCGGCTCCGGCACGCTCGCCGTGATCCTCGGGCTGAAGCGGTTCGCTCCCTCGTGGCCCGGTGCGCTCATCGGCCTCGGTACGGCGATGTTGGCGGTCGCCCTGTTCGATCTCGACGTGGCGACCGTCGGCGAGATCGACGCCGCGCTGCCGAGCTTCGAGGTCCCCGGAATCGAGTGGGCCGACGTCGCCGACCTGATCGGGCCGGCGGCGGGCGTGGCGCTGATCGGCTACACCGACAACATCCTGACCGCGCGGTCGATCGCGTCGAGGCACCGCTACGAGGTCGACGCCAACCGCGAGCTGGTGGCGCTGGGGGCGATGAACGTCGCCGGAGGGTTCGCCGGCGGGTTCCCGATGTCGTCGAGCGCGTCCCGGTCCTTCGTGCCGTCCTCGATCGGGAGCAGGTCGCAGCTGTCGAGCGTGGTGACCCTCGTGGCGGTCGTCGTGCTGCTCGTGGTGGGTCAGTCGCTGCTCGCCGACATCCCGCGCGCCGGTCTGGCCGCCGTGATCGTTGCTGCGGCGTTCGCGGTGATCGACGTCGACGGCTTCCGCGGCATCCTGCGGGTCAGCCGGATCGAGGCGGTGCTGGCAGTGGTCACCTGTCTCGCGGTGCTCTCGGTGGACCTCCTCTTCGGCGTCATCTTCGCCGTGGTGCTGTCGTTGCTGATCCTCGTGGCCCGCGTCGCCCGCCCGTCCGATGCGATCCTCGGCCGAGGGGAGGGGCTCGCCGGCTGGGTGGACGTCGACGACGAGCGGGCCCACCACCTGGACGGGCTGCTCGTCTACCGCTTCGACGCGCCACTGTTCTTCGCGAACGCAGAGCACTTCCGGGAGC
Source organism: Actinomycetota bacterium (assembly GCA_039818945.1). Classification (GTDB taxonomy): domain Bacteria; phylum Actinomycetota; class Acidimicrobiia; order Acidimicrobiales; family Poriferisodalaceae; genus JBCBSZ01. Next base: position 58,350 of record JBCBSZ010000027.1, on the reverse strand, counting down.
GGGTCCAGTGGGCGATGGACCTCAACCCCGGCGTGGAGAGCACGATCATCCTCGACCTCGAAGGCGTCGGATCGGTCGACTCGACGGCCGTCGACCACCTGCACGAGCTCGTCGACGAGCTCGAACGAGCCGAGCTCCACGTCGGCATCGCCCGAGCGAACCCGCAGGTGATCGAGGTGCTCGAGCGGGCGGGCCTCCTCGGGCCCGGGAGCGTCGTGGCCAACCACCCGACCATCAACGCGGCCGTGGCGGCCTTCGAGGAGCAGGCCCGCGGCGAAGCGGACGACTGACCCGGACCCCCGGCTCGGTCAGCCGGTTTGGTGGCGTCGAGAGCGGGCAACTCCTCCACCGTGAAGGTGTGGATCGACCAGGACCTGTGCACGGGCGACGGACTCTGCGTCGACCACTGCCCCGAGGTGTTCGTCATCCTCGAGGACGGCATCGCGTACGTCCGCGAGGGGGAGCAGGTGATGAACGACCCGGGCGGCGCCGAGTGCGTCGCCGAGGTGCCGGTCGGTCGAGAGGCGGCCACCGTCGACGCCGCGCTCGACTGCCCCGGCGAGTGCATCTACCTCGAGGTGGAGGCCGTCGAGACGGGCCGGCTCGAGCTCGACGTCGCGGCCTGAGCGCTCCCAGGGCCAGCTCTGCAAGGATCTGACGGCGTGAGCACCCCCGACGAGCTGCCCCCCGTCCGCTCCGATCTCGCCGCCGCCGTCCGACCGCGCGACACCCTCGGTCGTTCGCTGCTGTTCGCTGAGCTGGCGATGCTGTCCTACCTCGGCGACGACGATCTGCAGACGGTCCTGGCGGCATACGACGGTGAGACCCCCGACGCCGAGCTGATCGATCGCGACGGGGCCCAGGCCTACCTGTTCGTCACCGAGACCGACCGGGTCGTCGCCTGCCGCGGGACCGAACCCCGTGAGTGGAACGACATCAAGGCCGACGCCAACGCCATCCACGACCTCGCCGAGACGGTCGGTCGCGTGCACCGGGGCTTCAAGCGGGAGGTCGACGACCTCTGGCCCTGCATCGACGAGCGGCTCCCCGACGACGGCAAGGATCTCTGGTTCACGGGGCACTCGCTCGGTGGGGCGATGGCGACGATCTGCGCCAGCCGGTGCACCCTGTCGTCGAGCCAGATCTCGCCGGTCGAGGTCCACACGTTCGGGAGCCCGCGGGTGGGGACCAAGCGCTACGTCAAGAGCGCCGACGTCCGCCACCTCCGATGGGTCAACAACAACGACATCGTGACGAAGGCCCCGCCGGCGCTCTTCGGCTACCGGCACACCGGCACCATGCGCTATCTCGATGCCGACGGCCGGCTCCGCTCCCTCGACGACGATGCCCGCCGGCGCGATCAGTGGGAGGGATTCGTCCGCGGGCTCAAGAAGCGCTCGATCGACCACTTCGCCGACCATGCGATCGTCGCCTACGTGGAGCACATCGCCCGTGCGGTCGAGGAAGGCCCCAAGGCCCGCCGGGAGGGTCTGATCCGTCGCGGCTTCCGCACCCGGTGAGGCCGGCGTTCGGCGCGCTCAGGGGCCGGGCACCTCGAACGTGATGCCGAGCAGCTCCTCGCTGAGCGCCCACAGGCGAGCCCCGGCGGCGGCGTCGTCGGCGGCCTCGCTGCGGGGGCTGTCGCCCACCGGGCCACGCATGCCGCCGAACCGGGTCGGGCCGTAGTAGGCACCGTTCTCGGCCTCCTCGCCGGCGACGGCGAGCACGGACGGGATCGCCCCGTTCTTCGAGGGCTGCGCGAGCAGCGGGTTGGTGAGCCGGTACAGCGCCTTGAAGATGCCGGTCGGGCCACTGCTCTGCAGGTTCGTCGCGCTGTAGCCGGGATGGGCGGACACCGACCTCATCGGACTGCCCGCAGCGTCGATCCGGCGAGCGAGCTCGAGGCCGTACATCAGGTTCGCGAGCTTGCTCTGGGCGTAGACGCGGGTCGGGTTGTAGTCGTCGGCGTGCATGACGTCGTCGAACTCGATACCCGCTGCCTGACGGTGCGCGATCGACGAGACCGGCACGAATCGCCCGCTGCGGGCGGCGACGAGGTCCACGACGAGGGCGTTCAGCAGGAAGTGGCCGAGGTGGTTGGTGCCGAACTGCAGCTCGAAGCCGTCCTCGGTCGTCAGCTGGGGCGTCTGCATGACACCGGCGTTGTTGACGACGCCGTCGAGACCGTCGGCGAAGCGCTCGTGCAGCGCGGTGGCAGCGGAACGGATCGACGCCGTCGACGCGAGATCGAGCTCGACCAGGTCGACCGAGCCCGCTCCGGCGATCGATTCGAGATCCCGGACGGCCTCCTGCCCCTTTGACGCGGAGCGGGCGGCGACGATCACGTCGGCGCCGGCTCGGCGGAGATGTCGGGCGGTGTCGAGGCCGATGCCGGAGTTCGCTCCGGTGATGAGGTAGCGGTGACCGCTGAGCGCGGGCAGCCGGTCGAGCGTCCAGTTCGAGATCGTCATGGGGTGTCCTCTCCGGTCCGGGGCGCCGATCAGTCGACGAGGCCGCACTGGCGGGCTCGGTCGAGCACGACCTCGAACAGGCGGGTCGTGGCGGCATCGATCATCATCCCGTTGAAGTTCGCGGCACCGAGGCCCTCCTCCTCGGCCTGCCGGACCGCGTCGATGGCCCCCTGCGCCTCGGCGATCTCGTCGGCGGTCGGGGCGAAGACCCGGTTCGCGATCTCGATCTGGCTCGGGTGGATGCACCACTTCCCGACGCCACCCAGCATCGAGAACGTGGCAGCGCTCCTCTCGTAGCCGCGGGGGCTCGCGAAGTTCGCGTACGGCCCGTCGATGGCGTCGATGCCGGCCGACCGGCAGGCCACGATCATGCGGTTGCGGGCGTAGTGCCAGACGTCGCCCGGGTACCGCAGCGCATGATCGCCGTCGGTCACGCCGATGTGGCCGAGCCGCATGCCCTGGCTGGCCGAGAGATCGCCGACGCCGAGGGTCAGCGCCTCGAGGCGGGGTGAGCACGTCGCGATCTCGTCGACGGTCTGGAGCGCCTCCACCTCCTCGATGAGGCACTCGATGCCGATGCGCCCCACCTCCAGGCCGAGTTGCTTCTCCAGTCCGGTGAGCAGGTCGTCGACGAACCACACCTCGCGGGGGCTCTTGATCTTGGGGACCATGATCACGTCGATGTTGGCGCCGGCGCCGGTGACGATCTCGGCGATGTCGTCGTGGCACCACTCGGTGCCGACGCTGTTGCACCGGAACGACCGGATCTTCGTGCCCCAGTCCAGCTCGTTGAGGCCGGCGACGATGTTCTTGCGCGACGGCACCTTCGCCGACGGGGCGACGGCGTCCTCGAGGTCGAGGAAGACCATGTCGGCGTCGCTCTGGGCGGCCTTGGCGATCATCTTCTCGCTGTGGCCCGGGGTGGAGAGCTCGGATCGGCGGACTCGGCTGCGGGTCGTGCTCATGGCGCTTCCTGGATCGGGTGAGCCGGGGTGGCTCCGAGCATCCCCCTCGGGACATTGCTTGTCAAATAACAAGTCCAACGGGCGCGTTCCAGACCTCGGGACTATTGCTTGTCGGCTGACAACTATCGAGGTAGTGTGACCGCCGATGGCCGACGAACCCGACTTCGATTCGTTCCCCGTCGCTCGCAAGGGGAACCGGTTCCAGGACTTCGCGGAGGGTCAGCTCCTCGAGCACCACTGGGGGCGCACGCTCACCGCCGGAGACAACGCGATCTTCTCGACGACGACGTGCAACTGGAACCCGCTCCACCTCAACGCCGAGTACGCCAAGGCCCACGGGCACGACGACGTGGTCGTCAACCCCATGCTCGTCCTGTGCACGGTCGTCGGGCTCTCCGTGGAGGACCTGAGCGAGATCGGCGGGCCGTTCCTCGGGATGGAGAACGTCGCCTTCCACCGACCGGTCCACCCCGGCGACACGCTCACGGCGTCCTCGACGGTCGTCCGGACGCGCGAGTCCGACAGCCGCCCGACGGTCGGGATCGTCACCTGGCACACCGAGGCCCACAACCAGCGCGGGGAGCTGGTCGTCGACTACGACCGCACGAACCTCGTCGCGAAGCGCCCCGAACGAGGAGAGGACGGCTAGCGATGCCCAGACAGATCGTGGATGCCCGTCCGGCGCTCCCCGCCCCGTACCGGACCGAGGAGCGCGAGGCGATCCAGGCGATGGCTCGCGACTTCGCCATGAATCGGGTGCTCCCCATCGCCAACGAGCTCGACCCCGAGCACGGCTACATCCCCGACGAGCTGCGCAAGGAGATGGGCGAGCTCGGGTTCTTCGGGATCATGATCCCGGAGCGGTACGACGGGCTCGGGCTCGGCGTCTTCGAGTACGCGCTGATCACCGAGGAGCTGGCACGGGCCTGGATGTCGGTGGCCTCGATCATCGCCCGCTCGGGTCTGGCCGCCGCCCTGGATCCGGAGCAGCGGGAGCACTACTACCCGCTCGCCGCCCGGGGCGAGTGGCTCGGCAGCTTCGCGATGTCCGAGCCCGATGCCGGTTCCGACATCGCGTCGATCCGCACCCGCGCCGACAAGGTCGATGGGGGGTGGGTCCTCAACGGCCAGAAGATGTGGTGCACGTTCGCCGACCAGTCCGACGCCATCCTCGTCGTGGCCCGCACCACGCCCTACGACCCGGAGCACCGGCACCAGGGCATCCGTCGGTTCATCGTGCACAAGGAGCCGGGCACGTTCCCCGACGGCTGCGTCGGGAACCCGATCCGCAAGATCGGCTACCACGGCTGGAACACCTACGACCTGTCCTTCAGCGACTGCTTCGTCCCCGAGGACGGCCTCCTCGGTCGCCATCGCGACCGCCCCGACGGCGACCGCGACCCCAAGGCCGGGTTCGTCGCTGCGGCGCGCGGGATGACGGTGCCCCGGATCCACACCGCGGCCCGGTCGATCGGGCTGGCCCGTGGAGCGCTGGAGGACTCGATCTCCTACGTGCAGGAGCGTGAGCAGTTCGGTCGGCCGATCGGCGACTTCCAGGTCACCCGGTTCAAGATCGCCGAGATGGCGGCCGAGATCGCGTCGTGCCGCTCGCTCATGTACCAGGTCGCGGCCAACACCGATCTCGGGGGGTACTCCGACACCACGACGCCGGACATGGAGGGCGCGATGGTGAAGTACCTCGCCGCCGAGATGTCCGAGCGGGTCACCTCCGAGGCGCTCCAGATCCACGGCGGGGCCGGCTACACCACCGACTTCCCCATCGAGCGGTACTGGCGCGACGCCCGGCTCACCAAGATCTTCGAGGGCACCAGCGAGATCATGTTGCGACTCGTGTCGGACTCGCTGCTCCCTCCCACCCCCTTCCGGTAGGAGGCGAGATGGCGAACCACGAGGCGTTGACCGGCGATGACAACTACTTCGAGGACTTCGAGGTGGGTCGGCGGATGCGCCACTTCCGCTCCGCCACCATCGACGAGGTCGAGAACAACCTCATCACCAAGCAGGTCATGAACACCGCGCAGGGGCACTGGAACGAGGAGATCATGCGCGGCTCGCCGCTCGGCGACGGCCGCTTGGTCTTCGGCCTCGTCACCGGATCCATGACGGTCGGGCTCACCAGCCAGGACACCGCGGAGAACGCGTTGGCCGAGATCGGGCTCGACCAGGTCCGGTTCAAGAAGCCGGTGCACCACGGCGACACGATCACCGCCTACACCGAGGTGCTGGAGGCGGCCGATGCGCCCGATCGGGACGACGCGGGCGTCGTGAGGTTCAAGCACTGGGGCCGGAACCAGCACGGCGACGTGGTCTGTGAGCTGGAGCGGCTGGTCCTCGTCAAGAAGCGGAGCCACTGGGCGGGTCGGGCGGCTGCTGGCCGCTGAGCCCGCCGCCGGAGGGTCGCTCAGCGGGTGAGGGCGAGGAGCTCGCCGACGTCGTCGATGGCGGTGAGCGCATCGATTCGATCGGCGAGGAGGCGGGCGCGCTCGCCGCCGAGGACGGGTCCCGCCAGCGCCACGAACTTGGTCCTCAGCCGGGCGCCCTGTGCGTCGAGGTCGGCCGCTGGTCGACTCACGTCGGCCGCCGCACCCACCGTGCTCCCGCCGGCGGTCAGCGCGACCCGGGTCGCCATCGTGGGCAGCGAGGGATCGGTGTCGATCACCACGCGACCGAGGAAGGCCTGCACCTCGGGTCGCCGGATGGGTTCGTCGGCGAACGTCTCGACTGCGGCCGTGTCGGCGCCGTGGGCGACGAGCGCCTGCGTGCCGGTCAGGCTGAACTTGGCCTCGAGCCCGGTCTGCGGCTCGGGGATGCCGCACACGTCGAGGATGCCCGGGTTCACCGTGAGCCGGATCTCGTCGATCTCGTCGGCGTCGAGATCACCGAGGATCGAGCTCGTCGCCTCGATGCCGGCGTGCGTCAGGTGGCAGGCGGCGTGGAGCTTGAACAGCGTCCGGGGCGTCGCCCACCGATCGGTCCAGCGTTCGAGCTCGGCATCGTCGAGCGCGCCGTCCCCGGCGGCCTGGGCGAACCCCTGGTTGCCGTCCACCGCACCGCTGTCGGCGGTGTAGCCCGCCGCGGCCAGCCGGGCGGCGAGCAGCCCCCGCTCGGCGGCCTGGCCAGGGTGCAGCGGCTTGGTCATCGTGCCGAAGTTCGCCTTCAGGCCCGAGGCGCTGCTCGCGGCGATGCCCATCGCCGTGCCGAAGCCGGCCGCGTCGAGCTGCAGCAGACGAGCGACGCCCGCGGCGGCACCGAACACGCCGATGGTCGACGTCGTGTGCCAGCCTCGCCGGTAGTGGTCCGCTCCGATGGCGGCGCCGATGCGGGCCTGGACCTCCATGCCGGTGGCGTAGGCGGCCACCACGTCGGCCCCCGAGCCCCGCCCGGCCTCGGCCGCAGCGAGGACCGCGGGCAGCAGGGGGACGCTCGCGTGGCCACCCATGACCTGCGACGTGTCGTCGAAGTCGAGCGCGTGCCCGGCGGCGCCGTTGAGCATCGCCGCCCGCAGCGGATCGGCGCGGCGGTTCGACCCGACCAAGGAGCAGGCCCCGGTCTCGGTGGCCAGCTCGTCGCGGAGGATCCCCGAGAGGGGCTCGCGGCTCCCGGCCACCGCGCAGCCCAACCAGTCCAGCACGCAATGGTGCGCCACGGTGGCGACGTCGGCCGGCAGGTCGTCGACGGTCAGCGTGCCGAACCGTTCCCACAGCCGGTCGGTCAGGTCGCTCATCCGGTCCTCCTATCCGATCGACCGGCCGCCGTCGACGTCGAGGGCGACGCCGGTGAGGAATCGCGCGTCGTCCGACGCCAGGTAGGCGACGGCGGCCGCGACGTCGTCGGGCTGTGCCCGCCGCCCCATCGGGATGCCCGCCACGACCTGCGCCTCCATGGCGTCGGTCAGCTCGTCCAGGCCGATGGCCTGCTTGTCGAAGCCCGTCGCCGCCGACACCGGGGTCACGCAGTTCACCCGCACTGCGGGCGCCAGCTCGGCCGCCAGGTTCTTGGTCAGGACGATCGCCGCCCCCTTCGAGGCGTTGTAGGCCGTGAGCCCCGGTCGGGGCCGGCGACCACCGATCGACGCCGTGACGACGATCGACGCCCCCTCCGGCATGTGGGGCACGCAGGACCGTGCGGCGAAGAAGATGCTGCGGACGTTGATCGTCCACATGCGGTCGAAGTCCGCGGTGGGGAGTTCGAGCATCGGCGACACCCGATGGGGGAGCCCGGCGTTGGCGGCCACGACGTCGATCCCGCCCCACTCGTCGACGGCGGCGGCAGCCATCTCGTCGTGGCGGTCCTCGTCGGTGACGTCGATCTCGAACGGCAGCGAATCGGGAAGCTGGTCGGCGACGCGCGCCGCCGCCGTCGGGTCGATGTCGGCCACCAGCACTCGAGCCCCTTCGGCGGCGAGGCGTCGGCAGATCGCTTCGCCGAAGCCCGATCCACCGCCGGTGACGATGGCGCGACGACCCTCGAATCGGTCCATCGCCGGACCCCTTCCCTCGTCAATGGGCGCGACTCTAGGTACTAGTCAGCCAACAAACAAGTGTCCTCGGTGTTGGTGCGCGTCGTCATCCACTCCAGCACCGCAGCGTCGAACGCCTCCGCCTGCTCGACGTTGATGGAGTGCCCGCCCTCCAGATCGACGACCTCGAGGTCCGCGATGGCCTGCCGTGCCTGCTCCACGCACGGTTGGAAGCGGCGCTCCCAGCGGCCGTTGACGAGCAGGACGGGCATCGACAACCGACCGAGCTCGTCGGCGCACGCCCAGTCGTCGCGATGGGTCGTCAGGTGGTCGACGACGTGGAAGGGGATGTCGTCGGCGGCCGCGACCATCGCCGCCTGGACGTCGTCGGGGAAGCGTGTGGCGTGGATCGGGTGCAGGGGCAGGTCGCGCAGCGACGTGAGACCCTCCGTGGCCGGTCGGTCCCGTGGCGGCGCGCCGACGCGGGGGAGTCCGAACGCCGCCCGGGTGTTGGTGAACACGACGCCGGCGGTCCGATCGGGGTGGGTCAGCGCGTAGCGCAACGCGACCGCACCGCCGAGGCTGTGGCCGCCGACCCACCACCGCTGGAGGCCGAGCGTCTCTCGGATCCGGTCGATCGCAGCGACGACGCGCTCCCCGGTGTAGCGGGCCGGGTCGTCGTGGGGCTCCGAGCGGCCGTGGCCCGGCTGCTCGACGAGTACGAGGCGGAGCTGGCGGCCGAGGCGCTCGGTGTTGCGCATCCACTGGGCGTTGCTCGACAGGAAGCCGTGGACGAGCGCGAGCACCGGGCCGTCGTCCCGCCCGGTCTCCTCCCAGTGGAGCCGGGGGAGCTGCGCATCGCGGTCGTCGGGAGCCATGCGCCAACAATACTTGTCCGTCGACCAACAACCACATAAGGTCGGAGCGGGGAGGGACGATGACCGTCGACGACCACACCACCGCGCACCGCTTCGGCGCCCCGATGCGAACCGAGCGCTCCGGTCCCCTCACCGACGTCACGGTGGTGGATCTGACGCAGGCCCTCGCCGGGCCCTACTGCACGATGATCCTCGCGGATCAGGGGGCCGACGTCATCAAGGTCGAGCCGCCCGCCGGCGACGGCTCGCGCCACATCGGTCCGCACACCGAGGTCGACGAGAAGCACCACTTCGGCGGCTACTTCGCCTCGATCAACCGGAACAAGCGGTCGATCGTGCTGGACCTCAAGGACGAGGCCGACTGCGATCACCTCAGGCGCCTCGTCGACGGCGCCGACGTGCTCGTCGAGAACTATCGGGCCGGGGTGATGGACAAGCTCGGCCTGTCCTACGAGTCGCTCTCGGCCCGCAACCCCCGTCTCGTGTACGCGGCGATCCGCGGCTTCGGTGACCCGCGCACCGGCGAGAGCCCCTACGTCGACTGGCCGGCCTACGACATCGTCGCCCAGTCGATGAGCGGCCTCGTCAGCTACACCGGCACCAAGGACGGGCACCGGGTGGCGAGCGGGCCGAGCGTCGGCGACCTGTATCCGGCGACGATGGCCGTGGTCGGCATCCTCTCCGCCCTGCATCACTCCCGCGCCACCGGGCGGGGCCAGTTCGTCGACGTCGCGATGCTCGACTCTCTGGTAGCGCTCTGCGAGTCGATGGTCTGGCGCTACTCCTACACCGGCGAGGTGCAGGCGCCCCGGGGGACCGAGCACCCGTCGCTGTGCCCGTTCGAGATCTACGCCACCGCCGACGGGGCGTGTGCCATCGCCGCGCCTGGACCGAACCACTGGGCCGAGCTCTGCCGCATCATCGGGCGCGACGACCTCGTCGACACCGACGAGACGCGCAGCGCCCGCCGCCGCGTGCTGCATCGCGAGATGGTCCGCGACGTCGTCGAGGGATGGACGCGCACCCACACGACCCACGCGGTCGTCGACGCCCTCGCCGGCCGCGTGCCGTGCGGGCCCGTGCACAACGCCACCACCCTGTTCGACGACCCGCACGTGGCGGCCCGGGAGACGCTCGTCGCGGTCGAGCACCCCGGGTCCGATCGTCCGGTGCTCACGCCCAACACTCCCATCCGCTACACGGCGACGCCCGGTGGCGTCCATCGCCGGGCACCGAAGCTCGGCGAACACACCGACGAGGTGCTGGAGCGGCCCGAATCGAACGAGGAGGCGACCTGATGGAGCTGCCGACCGACCTCGCGGCCCGATGCGCGGCCGACGGCGAGCTGCTGCTCGCGGTCCGGCACTGGACCGGCGGCATCCGCCTGGTGATCGGCGACGCGACCATCGGCGCCTCCTTCGTCGACGGTCGCGTGGAGGACCGGGTCCCCGACGCCGGCGACGACGTCATCGAGCTCTCCGGCCCCGTCGAGGTCTGGGAGCAGCTGCTCGCGCCGGTGCCGCCGCGCTTCCTCAACGACGTCGCGGTCGCCGCCACGTCGGGACTCCGGGTGCCGTCCGACCGACTGCTCTACTGGCAGTACCTGCCCGCCGTCGCCCGCCTCGTCGAGTTGCTGCGCCCACCGGCGTACCTGCCCTCGCCCCCGCAGCCCGCCCCACCGCCGCCGGGCACGTGGGACGCCGCGACCGGCGGCTACGTCCACGTCCGGCTGGACGGCCTCGACCACCGGATCTACGTCGAGCAGGCGGGCGACGGCATCCCCGTGCTGCTCCAACACACCGCCGGATCGCACGGCAGCCAGTGGCGCCACCTCATGGAGCGCCCGGAGATCACGGACCACTTCCGGCTGATCGCCTACGACCTGCCCTTCCACGGCAAGTCGGTGCCGCCCGACGGACGGGACTGGTGGACCGAGCCCTACCGGCTGACCGGAGACTTCCTGCGCTCGGTCCCGGTCAACCTCGCCGAGGCGCTCGGCCTCGATCGTCCGGTGTTCATGGGCTGCTCGGTCGGTGGTCTGCTGGCCCTCGACCTGGCGTACCACCACCCCGACGCGTTCCGCGCCGTCATCTCGTTGGAGGGTGCGGTGCACATCGACGGTGATCTCGACGCGCTGCACGCCTTCTGGCACCCGCAGGTCTCGAACGAGGCCAAGGCCCGCCTGATGGACGGGCTCATGTCGCCCACCTCGCCGGTGGCCCGCCGTCGCGAGACGACCCAGCTCTACGCGGCCGGCTGGCCGCCGGCGTTCCTCGGCGACCTGCACTACTACCTGGAGGACTACGACCTCCGGAAGGTCGCCCACGAGATCGACACCACCCGCGTCGCCGTCCACATCCTCTCCGGCGAGTACGACTACAGCGGGTCGGTCGAGCTCGGGCGCGAGGCGCACGATGCGATCGAGGGTTCCACCTTCACGGAGATGCCCGGGCTGGGGCACTTCCCGATGTCGGAGGACCCGGACCGGTTCGTGGGGCACCTCCTCCCCGTGCTGGACGCTCTACGGTCGACGGCATGAGCGATGTCCCACGGAACCGGCAGCAGGAGCGGAGCGAGCGGTCCACCCGGGCCCTCCTCGACGCCGCAGCCGAGCTCATCGTCGAGGGTGGCTTCGACTCGCTGACGTTCGCGACGATCGGCGAGCGGGCCGGGTACAGCCGCGGTCTCGTCACCGCCCGGTTCGGCTCCAAGGACGGCCTCATCGAAGCGCTGATCGAGCGCATCGTCGGCACCTGGAACCACCGCAACGTCCTGCCCCAGACCAAGGGCCGCGCCGGCCTCGAGGGGCTGTCGATCCTGCTCGACGCCATCCGGGCGCAGGCCGAGCGCGACCCGACCGGCCTGCAGGTGCTCTATGCGCTGAGCTTCGAGGCGGTCGGCGGCGAGCAGGAGCTGCGGGCCCGGTTCGCCAAGCTCCACGAGACCATGCGGACCGACTTCCTGACGATCCTCCGGCGGGGCAAGCGCGACGGATCGATCGATCCGTCGATCAATGCCCGGCGAGAGGCCGTGTTGATCATGGCCGGGCTGCGCGGCGTGGCGTTCCAGTGGATGCTCGATCCCGATGCCGTCGACCCGGTCGACGCGCTGGCGTACCTGCACGACACCACCGTCGCCCGGCTGTCGGCGGACGGGGCTGGGTGAGGCCGAGGCGCGGCGCACATGGCTGAGGTCGTCTTCATCCACGGCGTCGGTGAGGTGCCGGGGCCGGGTGCAGCGGCCGCCGAGCAGGCGTGGGTCGAACCGCTCGTCGCGCCGATGCCGGAGGCGGTCGACGGCTGGCTGCGAGACCGGAGCACGCTGACCTACTACCAGGACTGGAGCTGGTACGAGGATCGTGGCGAGGCGGACCGTCGCTCGAAGCGGAGCTGGGCGGTGATGCGGGCGCTGTTCAGCGACGTGGTGGACGAGGCTCGGGCCGCCTACGACTCGGTCGAGCCGGAGCGGGTCCGCGACCTCGCCGAGGTCGCCGCCCGGTGGTCGGACTCCGAGCGGGTGCTGGCTGCGAGCAACCGAGTGGCCGAGCAGGTCTCGGCGTTCAACATGTGGCAGGTCACGGCGTTCCTCGACGACCTCGCCGGCAGCCGTCAGCACATCCTCGACCGGGTGGCCGACTCGGTGAGCTCCGACACGAGGGTCGTGGTGGGTCACTCGCTGGGCTCGATCGTCGCCTACGAGGCGGTCCACGCGCTCGGCCTGCGGCTCGATGCGCTCGTCACGTTGGGCTCACCGCTGGGCACGCCCGGTCTCGTGCTCGACCGCCTCCGCCCTGCGCCCGCGTTCCCCGCCGGGGTCGAGCGCTGGGTGAACATCAGCCACCCGTCCGAGCCCGTCGCCATCGTCCACGAGCTCGCTCCGCTCTTCCCGGCAGCGGACGCCTCCGAGCGGGTCGAGGACCTCATCATCGAGACCGACGCCGCCTACCCCTGGCACGCCGTCGACACCTACCTCGGACGCGACGAGGTGCGCCGGGTCCTGTGGAGCGCCCTCGGCCTCCGAGAGCCGGGGTGACGTGAGCGCAGGCATGCCTGCACTCACGTAGGCTGGTCGCATGGCGCAGATCACCGTCCGGGCCGACGAGGACGTGGTCGAGCGGGTCAAGGCCGCCGCAGCGCGATCGGGCCGCTCGATGAACGAGTGGGTGACGAGGGTGCTCGACGTCGCCTCGAACCCGCAGTTCGAAGCGGACGAGGCCACTCGGCTGCGGGAGCTGCTGCGCGACGCCGGTCTGCTCTCCGAGCCGACCCGACCCGAGCCGGCCCCACCGGTCGACGAGGAGCGCCTCGCCCGGGCCCGGCGTGCGGCCGGGAAGGGCACGCCTCTCTCGCAACTCGTGGCCGACGGTCGGGGATGACCGCCTTCGCCGACAGCTCGGCGATCGTGAAGCTCTACGCCGACGAGGACGGCAGTGAGGTCGTCCGTTCCTGGCCCGGCCCCGTGCTCATGGCGATGGTCACCTCCACCGAGGTCGCGGCGGCGCTGTGGCGCAAGCACCGGATGGGGGAGCTGAGCGCTGCCGACGCCCGCCTGCTCGCCGAGGCCGCCCACCACGACGTGGCGAGCTTCACCGCGACGGCCGAGCTCCTCCCGGTCGTCCTGACGCCCGCGATCCTCGACCGCGCCGCAGCGGTCGTCGCTCGGCATCCGCTCCGGGCGTACGACGCCGTCCAGTTGTCGACCGCGATCGAGGTGCGGGAGGTGGCTCCGGTGCAGGAGTTCCTCGCCTTCGATCGGGCGCTGTGCTCGGCGGCGGCGGCCGAGGGCTTCGACGTGCCCTTCGAGGAGTGGCCGGTCGGTCCGTGAGGCGGTGGGGCTGAGCGGCGTCCTGGGACGGACGACGATGCGGCGTTACAGCGAGTACAGGTTCGCGACGTTGGTCCGGGTGACCTTGTCGCGCGTCTCCGGCGAGTAGTCCTCGAACATCTCGTCGAGGACCTGAGCCGAGCACGGCCACGTCGAGTCGGTGTGGGGGTAGTCCGAGCCCCACAGCAGGCACTCCTCGCCGATCAGGTCTCGGGTGCGCAGCGCTGCGGTGTCGTCTTCGATGGTGGCGAAGAACTGGCGCTTCCAGATGTCGAGGACGTCGACGGGCGGCGCGCTCGACGGGTCCTTGGAGTACTCCCGGGCCCAGCCCTGTTGGACCTTGTCGAGCCAGTGGGCGATCCAGCCGGCGTTGAACTCGGCCAGCACGAACTTCAGGTTCGGGAACCTGGCGCAGACGCCGCGCACCATCAGCTCGACCAGCGTGTCGTGGATGAGGGCGGAGCTGCCGGCGTAGTGCACGATCGGATCACGCTCGGCCGAGGCCTTGAGCCAGTCCGGGACGTGGGACATGCAGGCGACGTGGAACGCCACCGGGAGGCCGGCTTCCTCGGCGCGGGCCCACATCGGGTCGTACTCCTCGTCGCAGTAGCGACGCCCGCGCGGGGGGTTGCTCGGCAGACGATGCCCTTGAAGCCGAGATCGATCACCCGCTCGAGCTCTGCGACGGCGACCTCGGGGACCTGGACCGGCAGGGGGGCGAGCCCGACGAGGCGACCCTTGGACCTCACCGACTGATCGGCCATCCAGTCGTTGTAGTTGTGCTGCAGCGCCACCAGGAGGTCGAGATCCGGGAGGCTGAACATCGGGAACCAGCCCGGGTAGAGCACCTCGGCGGAGATGCCGTCGATGTCCTGGTCGGTCGGGCGGGCCGCCCCGTCGGTCAGTCCGGTGCGCATCGCGGCGTAGCCGCCGGTGAGGTACGCCTGGACCTGGGGATCGGTGATCGACCCGGCGCTGGGCTTCGATGCGTGCTCACGTGGCAGCGGCGTGTCGTAGTCCAGGCGGGTGCCGGCCAACGCCATGAAGGCGACGTTGCGGGAGCGCGTCGGGTTGTTCGGGATGACGATGAAGTCACCTTCGCCGTCCCGGTGCACGACCCGAGGGGCGTCGTCACCGAACCGGTCGGCCAGCCCCTCGAAGACCTCGGGTGTCTCCAGAGCGTGCGAGTCGGCCGAGATCGGGCGGGGATCGTTGAGCAGCGTCATGGTTCTCCCTTGTGGTCACCGGGTTCGGGGCCCGGGTCGGCGAGCTCACCGGCCGCGATCGCCCTCGGCGGCCTTTGTTTGAGCGCGTTCAAGTTATGACGCAGACTCGCCCGATTCGCAAGCCCCGTCGCGACCGGAGGGGTCCGGACGTCGCCTCGCGTTCGACTCCGATGGCGAGGGTGTGTCGGTTGACACACCCTCGACGGGCTGGTTGATTGAACGCGGTCAAGAAACCCTCGGTCGAGAAGTGAGTTGGTCGTGTTGCGTCGTCGCCATCGTGTTCTGCCCGCCCTCGTCCTGTCGTTGGCACTGCTCGCCGCCGCCTGCGGCGACTCCGACGCCGACGCCGATGCCGACGACGCCTCCGCCTCGGCGGAGTCCGACTCGACCGCCGACGCCGGCCGCGGCGACGCTGCGACCGACGACACCGAGGCATCGACGCCGGACGACGACGAGCAGCTGTCGAGTGACGGCGAGGGCTCCGACCCGGCCACGCTGGAGCCCGTCGCCGGCGGTGAGATCGACTGGGCGTTCAGCGACGACGGCACCGGCTTCGACACGACAGGGTCCATCGCGCCCGGATCGATCCGCCTCCTGTCGACCCTCAACGACCCGCTGGTCGTGATCGACACGAACTCGGACTGGCAACCCAACCTCGCCGAGAGCGTCGTCCCCAACGACGACTTCACCTCGTGGACGATCACCATGCGGCCCGGCCTCACCTTCCACGACGGCGAGCCCATCGACGGCGAAGCCGTTCGAGCGAACCTGCAGGCCATCAAGGACAGCCCTGCGGTCGGGTTCGCGCTCGCCCCGGTCGAGTCCATCTCGGTCGTCGACGAGCTCTCGGCTCGGGTGGACCTGTTCGTGCCCTGGGCCGCGTTCCCACACATCCTGGCGAACCAGCCCGGTTGGCTCGTCTCGCCGTCCACGATCGGGACGAACGAGACCTTCGTCGGCACCGGTCCCTTCATGCTGGAGAGCTGGATCCCGAACGACTCGGCCCGCGTCGTCCGCAACCCGAACTACTGGCGAGCCGACGAGGGGTTGCCGTACCTCGACGCCATCAACATCAAGTTCCTGTCCGAGGCGACGGTGCGGCGACAGGCCTTCGAGGCCGGTGACGTCCGGGGCTACCACTTCCCCGGCGACGAGGGCATCGTCGAGTACCTCGAGGACGACGACGTCGACGTCTGGATCAGCACCGGCGGCGCCAACGAGTACATGTGGGTGCTGAACACGGCGGTGCCGCCCTTCGACGACGTCCGCGTGCGGCGGGCGATGGCCCACGCGATCGACCAGCAGTTCCTCGTCGACACGTTCCGCTCCGGCCTCACGGTCCCCGCCGACGGTCCGATCAGCCCGTCGGAGAAGTGGTACTCGCCCAGCGGCTACCCCGAGTTCGACCCGGACGCGGCACGAGCGTTGGTCGACGAGTACGAAGCCGAGGTCGGGCCCATCGAGTTCGAGCTGTCGATCAGCTTGAACCCGGCCGTCGTCGAGGTCGCCGAGGTGATGCTGTCGTTCCTGTCCGACGTCGGGATCGACGGCTCGCTGCGGGAGATCGGTCCCGGCCAGGCGATCGTCACGTTGATCTCCGACGACTTCCAGGCCGCCTCCTGGTTCCAGTTCGCGGCGCCGGACCCGGACGACCTCTACATCTTCTTCCACTCGTCGGCCGGAGCGCTCAACTGGAGCAACCTCGTCGACGAGGACATCGACGCCGGTCTCGATGTCGGCCGTGCCAGCGACGACGAAGCGACCCGCGGCGAGGGCTACCGCCAGTTCCTCGAGGCCCTCGGTTCGGCGGTGCCGATCATCTGGGTCGATCACCTCGGCGGGGTCGAGGCCGTCGCCGTGATCCCGGAGATCCACGGCATCGGCGTGCCGGGCACGTTGAGGGATGGTGGCGAGATCATGCCGATGACCCACGGCACCCGGATGCTGTGGAACGAGATCTGGCTCGAGCAGTGATCGGCGCCGACGAGTGAGCGTCGTCGCCGCCGTCGACGGCCGGCCGTGCTGATCCTGCGGCGGCTGCTCCGCCTGGTCTTCATCGTCTTCGTCGTCACGTTCTTCACGTTCTTCCTGCTCGATCGCGCCCCCGGCGATCCGGCGGAGCGTCTGGCGGGACTCAACGCGACCGACGAGGTGGTCGACGAGATCCGCCAGGACCTCGGCCTCGACGACCCGCTGCTCGTCCGCTACGGCCGCTGGCTCGGCGACGCGATCCGCCTCGACTTCGGGGAGTCCATCGTCAAGCGGGGGTTCACGAGTTGGGATCTCATCCGTGAGGCGCTGCCGAAGACCGTCGAGCTGATGATCCTCGCCGAGCTCCTCGCGATCGGGATCGCCGTCCCGCTGGCGATCGCTGCGGCGCGTCGACCGGGCGGGCTCGTCGACCGCATCTCATCATCGGTGGCGTTCGGGGTGCTCGCGCTGCCCTCGTTCGTTCTCGGCATCTACCTCGCGTTCGTCTTCGGGGTGCGGCTGGGATGGTTCCCGACGATCGTCGACAACCTCCCCGGCCTCGACGACGACCCGGTCGAGAACCTGCGCCAGATGTTCCTGCCGTCGCTGACCCTCGCGTCCGGCCTCGTCACCGTCTACCTCCGGCTCCTGCGGGCCGACCTGATCGACACGCTCCAGGAGGACTACGTGATGCTGGCGCAGGCCCGCGGGCTCGACGAGCGACGCATCATGTGGCGCCACGTGTTGCGGCCGTCCTCGATCAACCTCATGACCGCCGTCGGCCTCAACGCTGCGGGCCTGATCGGCGGTGCGCTCGTCGTCGAGACGCTGTTCGCCATCAACGGCATGGGTCGCCTCGTCATCGAGTCGGTGGTTCTGGAGGACTTCAACGTCGTGGCCGCCATCGTCGCGATCCTGACCGTCAGCTACGTCGTGTTGAACTTCGCCGTCGACCTGCTCTACTCCGTGCTCGACCCGAGGATCCGCCATGGGCTCGGCTGAGACCCGACGAGCCGGTCGCACGCTCGGTCCACTCTTCTGGCTGTCCGTCGCCTGGATCGTGACGATCGTTCTCCTGGCCGTCTTCCGGGGTGTGCTGCCGATCCGCGATCCCGAGGCGTTGGGGATCCGCACCGGCGAGGTGGCGAAGTTCGAGGGGCCGGGCTGGAACGCGTGGTTCGGTGGCGACTCCCAGGGCCGAGACGTCTTCGCACGCGTCGTCGAGGGCGCTCGCCCGGCGCTGCTGCTCGGAGTGACCGTCACGTTGCTCGGTGGGCTCGTCGGGACCGCCATCGGCCTGGTCGCGGGGTACCTGCGGGGACGGGTCGACGCCGTCGCAACGGTCGTCATCGACATCGCCCTCGCCTTCCCGGCGCTCGTGCTGCTCATCGCGGTGCGCGCCAGCTACGGCAACTCGATGCTGGTGTTCATCACGCTCTTCTCGATCCTGAGCGTTCCGAGCTACGCCCGGATCGTCCGCGGCGCCTCCTTCTCGTTGTCGGAACGCCAGTTCGTCGACGCGGCTGCGTCCATGGGTGCGAGCAGGGCACGAATCCTGTTGCGGGAGCTGGCGCCCAACATCGCGAGACCAGTGGCCGCCTTCGCGTTCATCGGGTTCGCGCTGGTCATCGTCGCGGAAGGTGGTCTCGCCTTCATCGGTCTCTCCCTCGACGAGGTCACCTGGGGACGGCTGATCGCCGACGGCGCCGGCGAGATCGACCGGAACCCGCACCTCGCGCTGATCCCGGCGACGGTGATGTTCCTGACGATCCTGTCCTTCAACCTCGTGGGCGACGGGCTCCAGTCGACGTTCGCCGCGCGGGAGGTGGCGACCCGACGTGAGCTCCGCATCGACGGGCCGCCCGCAGCGACCACGCCCACCGCCGCGGCGTTGCGACTCGTCGATCTCCGGACGACGCTCCACACCCCGGCGGGAGACGTCCGCGCCGTCGACGGCGTCACCCTCAGCGTGCAGCCGGGCGAGGTGCTCGCCATCGTCGGTGAGTCGGGCTCCGGCAAGACGATGATCCTGCGGTCGATCGTCGGCGCCTTCCCACTCGCCGACGTGTCGTGCGCCGGCTCGGTCGAGGTCTGCGGGACCGACATGCTCCGAGCGCCCCGGTCCGAGATCAGGCGGACGCTCGGGACCTCGATCGGCATGGTGTCGCAGAACCCGCTGACCGCGCTCAACCCGGTGCGGCCGATCGGCACCCAGATCGCCGAGCCGATGATCGTCCACGGTGGCCTGTCCAAGGCCGCTGCACGGGCTCGGGCCCTGGACCTGATGCGCCAGGTGGGCATCCCGGCAGCGCACGATCGGCTGCGGGAGTACCCCCACCAGCTCTCGGGTGGCATGCGCCAGCGCGTGACGATCGCCATCGCGCTCGCCAACCACCCCGCGCTCCTGTTGGCCGACGAACCGACGACCGCGCTCGACGTCACGGTCCAGGATCAGATCCTGCGGCTGCTGTCGGACCTGCAGCGGGAGAACGACATGGCCATGGTGCTGGTCACCCACGACCTCGCCGTGGTGACCGAGATCGCCGACCGGGTGGCGATCGCCGATGCCGGGGAGATCGTGGAGAGCGGGCCGACCCGGGAGATCTTCGCCCGGCCCCGGCACCAGTACACCGCCGCCCTCATGCGTTCGATGCCGAACCTGGCCTTGCCCTCGCACTCGGAGTTGGTGAGCATCGACGGCCTCCCGCCTCGCCTCATCGACCCCCCACTCGGCTGCCGGTTCGCATCGAGATGCCCTGCGGCGACCGATCGGTGTCGCTCGACGGTGCCGGAGCTCCGGGGGACCGACGACCGCTGGTACCGGTGCCACCATCCGCTCGACGACGCTCGGGACGGGCCCGGCGCGGTCGTGCTCGGAGCCACCCGGAGGGTCGGATAGATGGCTGGATCGGGCAGCTCGGCGTTGCGTCACGGGGCGAACGGCGACGTCGAGATCGTGATGAGCGTGCGGGACCTCGTCGTCGAGTACCCGGCGTCCCGCCGGCGGACCGTCCATGCGGTCTCGGGGATCAGCTTCGACGTCGCTCGAGGCGAGACGTTGGGCATCGTGGGGGAGTCCGGTTGCGGCAAGACCAGCACCGGTCGTGCGGTGATGCAGCTCGAGCGGTCGACGGCCACGGCGATCGAGCTCAACGGGAGCGATCTCACCCGACTCGAGGGTCGCGCGCTGCGCCGCGCTCGCCGGTCGATGCAGATGATCTTCCAGGACCCGGTCTCGTCGTTGAACCCGAGTCGTCGGGTGGGGAATCTGGTCCGGGAGGGCCTCCGGACCTGGGGTACCGACGAGTCGAGCCTGCCCGACGACTGGGTCGACTCGGTGATGAGCTCCGTCGGCCTCGCCGACGCCGGAGTCGCCGAGCGACGCCCCCACGAGTTCTCGGGCGGTCAGTGTCAGCGCATCTGCATCGCTCGGGCCCTGGTGATGGATCCGGACGTCCTCATCCTCGACGAGCCGGTGTCCGCGCTCGACGTGTCGGTGCAGGCCCAGATCCTCAACCTGCTCGAGGCGCTCAAGGAGCAGTTCCTGCTCACGATGTTGTTCATCAGTCACGACCTCGCCGTGGTGAAGAACGTGTCCGACCGGGTGATGGTGATGTACCTGGGCAAGGTGTGCGAGATCGCCGACACCGACTCGATCTACGGCTCCCCCCATCACCCGTACACCCGCGCCCTGCTCGCCTCGATCCCCGGACGCCAGCTGGGCCTCCCACCCGCGACCGAGCTCATCAGCGGCGAGCTGCCGTCGCCGCTGGACCCGCCGTCGGGTTGCCGCTTCCGGACGCGCTGCCCACGGGCCAGCGAGCTCTGCGCGAGTGAGGAGCCGTTGCTTCGCGAAGTTGCGCCCGGCCACCATGCGGCATGCCACCATCCAGCCCTGCCATGACCGCGACCCGGCACCTCGGTCGTTCCCGTCGGTCGAGTTGCCGGCACCGGGGCGAAGCGCGTTCCCGTGGACGTCGTCCCGGTCGAGATCGGGAGGAGTGATTCCGTGGCTCGGCCCAGAGCAACCGAAGAGCAGCGCGAAGCGCAGCGCCAACGCATCCGTGACGCCGCCCGGGAGATCTACGAGTCGGCCGGAGCCGAGTGCGTCTCGATCCGTCGCGTCGCAGCGCGCGCCGGGGTCTCGCAGGGAACGATCTACAGCTACTTCACCGACCGCAGCGAGCTGCTGCGGTCGTTGTGGCTCGAGCCCGTCCAGGAGGCGAGCCGCGAGCTCGAACGTGTCGCCGAGGAGATTTCCGATCCCGTCGAGCGGATCCGGGCGCTGCTGACCGGGTACGTCGACTTCGCGCTCGGCCACCCCGACGTCCATCGCGGCGCCATGCTCTTCGTGCGTCCGTCGTCGAGTCCTCGCCCCGAGGTCGGACCGCCCGAGAGCCTGCCGTTCTACCGCCTGGTCCGTCAGGCGGTCACCGAGGTCGAGGAGAGCGCCGGCCTCCCACTCCAGGACCCGGATCGTTCCGTCGAGCTGCTCTGGGCGGCGATCCACGGTGCGCTCGGTCTGGCCATCAACACGGACATCTTCCGGGTCTCGAAGGCGGAGGTCCTGGGTCCGGAGATGGTCGAGATGCTCATGCGATCGGTCGTGGGTCCCCGACCGCTCTGAGCTGGTGTTCTCGGCGCCCCCGGCAGGATTCGAACCTGCGACGCACGGTTTAGGAAACCGACGCTCTATCCCCTGAGCTACGGGGGCACGGCCGCGAACGGCCGGGCTCGACGGTACCCGAGCGGCCTCGTCGTGCGGTCGGAGCGGCCCGACTGCGGTCTCAGCTGGCCAGTTCGGCGAGCTTGCGGACCGTGCGCAGGTTCCGACCCGTGGCCACGACGTCGAGGCTGCGCTCGAACCAGTCGACGGTCAGCTTCGAACGGGCCGAGCCCTCGCCGAACCGCAGGTAGGCGAAGCGGCCCTCGACGGCGTAGCGGTCGCCGGGGGAGCGGTCGGGGTCGAGCGCGAGCACCGCTGCGGCGTCCGGCCGCCGATCGAGGAACAGCACGTGGAGCATCGCCTCATCGACGTCGCGATCGTCGAACGGGTGCTCGGACGTGATGCGCAGGTCTTCGGCGGTCGCCACGACGACGGGGACCTCGAAGCCGAACTGGTCGGCGATCGCCTCGGCGAGCACACCGGCGACCAGCTCCGGCGGACGACCGTCGGGAGCGAACAGCAGGTTGCCGCTCTGCAGGTGGGTCCGCACGGCGTCGAGGCCCAACCCCTCGGCGACCTCTCGCAGCTCCGCCATCGGGACCCGGCGGCGACCGCCGACGTTGATCCCGCGCAACAGCGCCACGTGGTCCCCCATCGCGACGCGACGCTACCCGTGGGTCGGGGCCGCCGCCGGGTCACCGTCCGTGCTCCGGGCGCGACGTTCCGCCCCGTCGCCGGCCCCGACCTGCGAGGATGCCGGGGTGTTCGACGAGCTCGACGACGGTCGCGACGCCTGTCCGAAGTTCATGGTCCACGGGCCGTGCGCCGACGTCCGCGTCGACGGCTCCTGTGAGGTGCCCGGTGTGCGCTGCCCGTTCGTCGAGGCGCCCACGGTGCGATGGGCCGGCGACGACGCACCGGAGCGGCCCCTGCCCGAGTGGTGCACGACGGCCGAGCCGCTGATCGTCGTCGACGTCCCGAGCCCACCGATGGCCGAGGGTGGTGATGCCCTGCGCCGGATCGCCGGCATCCTCGCCGGCCACGTCGACGCCGGCCTGCTCGGCGACGGCAACTGGGACCGGGTCCGCTTCCCGCCGTCGTACCGCGCCGGGCTGCTGGCCGCCGAGGGGCTGCGCCCCTGGCCGGGGGTGAACGCCCGCGACCGCAACGCCGTGGCCCTCGAGGGCGAGCTCGCCGCGCTCGCCGACCTCGGCGTCGAGGTCGTGCACTGCGTGACCGGGAACCACCCGGTGTCCGGCCATCGTCCCGAGACCACGCCGGTCTTCGAGCTCGACTCGACGCAGATGGCGGCGTTGGCCGTCTCGCTGGGGCTGACGGTCTCGGTCGCCGCGAGCGCGGTCGCCGCGCCGGCCGAGCGCCGACCCGCCCGCCTGGCCGAGAAGGTCCGGGCGGGCGCCTCGATGGCCATCATCGATGTGCTCCCCGACCCTTCCGCCATGGCCGAGTTCGTCGCCCGCGCCACCGAGGCGAGCGAGCGGCCTCCGGCGTTCCTCGCCGTCCTGCCGGTGCCGACCAGCGCCGCCGACCTCGATCGGCTCGCGATGTACCCGAACGCCGTCGAGCCGCCCGGGTGGCGAGCGGCGCTCGACGTCGCGGTCGACCCCGTGCAGGTCGGCATCCGCCTCGCGCTCGAGCTGGCGGAGCAGCTCCTCGACATCGACGGGATCATCGGGTTCAACCTCGGCCTGACCCACGACGGCACCCACGAGGAGGCGGCCGAGTCGCTGCTGGAGGTGACCCGCCGCCTCCGCGGCTGACCTCGCTGGCACCGGGCCCGATCTGCGAGGCTCGGCGACGTGGAGGGGGATCGGCTCGATTCGGCCCGGGGGTGGTGGGTGACCGGCGCCGCCACCGTGTCGACGTTCACCGTGTTCGGCGTCGCCTACAGCTTCGGCGCGTTCTTCGAGTCGATGGCCGACGAGTTCGACGCCGGCAGCGGCGCCACGGCCCTGGTCTTCTCGATCACGATCAGCATGTCGTTCCTGCTCGGGTCGTTCACCGGTCGTTGGGCCGACCGCTTCGGGCCGCGGCCGGTGCTGCTGCTCGGCGCCGCGTCGCTCGCCGCCGGGCTGCTCGCCACGACGCTGGTCCCGAACCTCCTCCTCGGCTATCTGACCTACGGCGTCGGGGTCGGGCTCGCCGTCGCCTGCGGCTACGTGCCGATGGTGTCGACGGTCGGCGGCTGGTTCGACCGGCAGCGGCCGATCGCGCTCGGTGTCGCGGTGGCCGGCATCGGCCTGGGCACGCTCATCGGCTCGCCGATCGCCGCCGCGCTGATCGATGCCACGACCTGGCGGACGACGTTCGTCGTCTTCGCCCTCGTCGGCGCGGCGCTGCTCGTCGGCGTCTCGTTCGTCGCCCGGCTCGGCCCGGCGGCGGTGTCGGCGGCGAAGCCCCGAAGCCTCACCGAGCTGCTCCGCATCCGCGACTTCGCGGTCCTCTACGGCTCCAGCCTCATGGTCACGTTCGGTCTCTTCGTGCCCTTCGTGTTCCTCGCGACGTACGCGGAGGACGAGGGCATCGGCGAGGTCGCCGCCGCGGCCCTGATCGGCATCATCGGCGGGTCGAGCATCGTCGGTCGGCTCGGCCTCGGTGCGCTCGCCGCCCGCCTGGGCACCATCCGCCTCTACCGGATCTGCTTCCTCGTGATGGCGCTCTCGCATCCGATCTGGTTCCTCGCCGGCGGGAGCCACGCGCTGCTCGTCGTGTACGCCGTCACGCTCGGGGTCGGCTACGGCGGCTTCATCGCGGTGTCACCGGCCGTCGCAGCCGAGCGCTTCGGGCTGGAGGGTCTGGGCGGCGTCCTCGGCACGCTCTACACGTCTGCGGCGATCGGCTCGCTGTTCGGCCCCCCGATCGCCGGGATCCTGATCGACGAGGCCGGCTACGGCACGGCCATCGGATTCGCGACCGTCACGAGCCTGACAGGATGGGTCCTGCTGCTCCGCCTCGGCGATCCTGACGGCGGGGCACCACCGGTCGAACCGACGGTCGAGCACGAGGGAGGGACCCGATGACGGTCACCGTGTACCACAACCCCAACTGAAGCTCCTCGAAGCGTGCCTTGGCGGTCGCCGAGGAGCAGGGAGCCGAGATCGAGGTCGTGAGGTACCTCAAGGAGCCGCCGGACCGGGAGACGCTCGAGCACATCGTGCGGACCCTCGAGGACCCGGTGGAGGATCTCGTCCGCAAGGACTCGGTCTTCAAGAAGCTGGAGCTCGATCCCGACGACTACGTCGGCGACGCCGCAGCGGTGGTCGACGTGCTCGTCGCCCATCCGAAGCTGTTGCAGCGGCCGGTGCTGACCGCCGAGGGAGCATCGATCATCGGTCGCCCCGGCGACCGCATCGGGCCCTTCCTCGACGCCAACGCCTGAGCCGGCGACGGGAGCGAAGGCTCAGCGACGCAGCCAGTCGCTCAGCCGTTCGGTCAGCGGCGGGAGCAGCACGTAGCTGAGCGCCAGCACGCCGAGCAGGTTGAGCAGGAAGACCGTCGGCACCGTCGGGAGATCGGGCAGCAGCCAGCCGCGCAGGAACGTCAGCGACAGCGACGTCGGGAACAACGCCAGCAGGACGACCGCCGCTGACTTCCACGTCCTGGCCGGACGGCCGCCCTCGTCCGGGAACCAGCCGGCGAACCCGCCGAGCACGCTGACGGTGCGCGTCCCGTCGACGAACGGCTCCATCCGGTCGAGCATCTCGGTCCGCTGGTCGGAGTCGAGCCAGCGGTCGAGGTGCTCGCGGGTGTCGAAGGAGAACACGATCACCGTCTCGTCCTGCACGCCCTCGACCGGCTCGAAGGTCTCCGCGCTCAGGAAGCCCTCGAAGCCGTGGAGCGCGTCGACGATCTCGCCCTGGAGGCGGCGGTGCTCGTCGCGGTGCTCGGGCTGGATGCACACCGAGACGACACACGTCACCGGCTCGGGCCGGGCGGCGAGGGCGACGCGCTGCTCGGTGGTCGACTCGACGAGATGGGCGCCGGCCGCGAGCAGGTCGGCGCGATCCTCTGACCCGAGCCACAGCTCGAGCGCGTCGACGTCGTCGAAGCGGTAGACGACCACCCACTCGTCGGGGTGGGCCGGGCCGGGCGGCTGCACCGACGAGCCACGGTGCCCGGGGAACCGGCCCGCAGCGGCGGTCAGGCGGGCGAGCCAGCGCTCCAGGTCGCGCTCGCGTCCGGGGACGGCTCGCCGCGCGACCACGACGGTCGGCGACGCACGGTCGGGCTGGGGGGCATCGGACACGGCCGCGAATCCTCGCGGACGCCGACGTGGCGGTCGAGGGCGAGCCGGGTTGGCGGAATGTGGTTCGTTCGGCGATTCGTCCGTGTTGGTCGGCAGGTCACCGTGGAGGACACAGAGCACGACGTGGGCGACGTCGAGAACCAGCACCCCGACCAGGAGCGCAGTGATGTCCGATCCCGTGGCCTTCCTCGACCTCAACGCGCTCCACGCGGAGATCCGCGACGAGGTCGACCGCCGGTGGGCGGAGCTGGTCGGAACCAGCGGCTTCATCGGAGGCCCGTACGCCGGGCGCTTCGAGGAGCGCTGGGCCGAGTACTGCGGCGCGACCGAGGCGATCGGCGTCGCCAACGGCACCGACGCCCTCGAGCTGATCCTGCGCGGGCTCGGCATCGGGCCGGGCGACGAGGTGATCGTGCCGGCCAACACCTTCTTCGCGACCGCCGAGGCCGTGTCGCTCGTCGGCGCCACACCGGTGTTCGTCGACGTCGACGAGGACAGCCTCCTGCTGACCGCCGACCACGTGCGCGCAGCGCTGACGCCGCGGACCGCTGCGGTCATGGCGGTCCACCTCTTCGGCCACCCGACCGACATCACGAGCATCGCCGCGGTCTGCGACGCCGCCGGCGTCGCACTCGTCGAGGACGCGGCGCAGGCCCACGGTGCGACGTGGGACGGGCGGCCCGTCGGCTCGTTCGGGGTGGCCGCGGGGTTCAGCTTCTACCCGGGCAAGAACCTCGGCGCGTTCGGCGACGGCGGCGCGGTGGTCACCGGCGACCCCGAGCTCGCCCGGACCATCCGCACGCTGTCGAACCACGGCCAGCCAGCCGGCACGAAGTACGAGCACCACCTGGTCGGCCGGAACAGCCGGCTCGACGGGCTGCAGGCCGCCGTGCTCGACGTGAAGCTCGACCACCTCGACCGCTGGAACGACGGCCGCCGCGCCGCGTTCGACGTCTACGCCGAGCTGGTCCCGCACGGGCTGATCCGTCCGCTGGAGGGCTCCGTCGCGGTGCACCACCTCCTCGAGGTGCGGGTGCCCGAGCGCGACCTCGTCCAGAAGCAGCTCGCCGAGGAGGGCATCGGCAGCGGCATCCACTACCCGGTGCCCTGCCACCGCACGCCGGCCTTCGCCGGCGACCAGCCCGAGCTGCCGGTCGCCGAGGCGGCGGCGGCCGAGATCCTCTCGTTACCGATGCACCCGCTGCTGACCAGGGCCGAGGTGGAGCGGGTGTGCGCGGTGCTGGCGGCGACCATCGACCGGCTCTCGTGACCGGTCGGGCGCCCCGGACGCTGATCGTCGTCGAGAACGAGTCCGTCCCGCACGACCGACGGGTGCTGCTCGAGGCGCGCACGCTGGTCGAAGCGGGCTGGGACGTGACGGTGCTCTGCCCCCGCAAGCCCGACGACGCACCACGGCGCGAGCGGATCGACGGCATGGACGTGGTGCGCTTCGGGCTCCGCGAGGCGGACGACGGTGTCGTCGACTTCGTCGTCGAGTACGGCCTGGCGTTGCTCAAGATCGGCTGGCACGCGCTGCGGCTCCGACTCCGGGGCCGGCTCGACGTCGTGCACCTCTCCAACCCGCCCGACGTGCTCGTCGCCGTCGGTGCGCCGTTGCGCTGGGCCGGCGCTGCCCTGATCTTCGACCACCACGACCTCGCTCCCGAGGTGTGGATCGGCCGCGACGGCACCGAGGGCGGACTGGTCCACCGTGCGCTCCTGCTCGCCGAGCGGCTCTCGATGCGCTTCGCGGACGTAGTGGTCTCGACGAACGAGTCCTACCGGGGGCTCGCCATGTCGCGGGGCGGACGGGCGCCGGAGGACGTGTTCGTGGTGCGCAACGGCCCGGAGCCGTCGGAGTTCGGCCCGGTCGACCCGGAGCTGGCGCCGCCGGCGACCCACCCCCATCTGCTCGGTTACATCGGCACGATGGGCCCCCAGGACGGCGTCGACCACCTGATCCGGGCGCTGGCCCACATCGTGCACGAGCGGGGCCGCACCGACGTCGGTGCCGTGCTGGTCGGCGACGGCAGCGAGCTCGACGCCTTGCGCACGCTCGTTGCCGACCTCGATCTCGCCGACCGGGTGACGTTCACCGGCCGGGTCGAACACGCCGAGGTGGCTCGCCACCTGGCGCGGGTCGACGTGTGCGTGTCCCCCGACCCGTACTCACCGCTCAACGATCGCTCGACGATGATCAAGACGCTCGAGTACCTGGCGCTGGCCAAGCCGATCGTCGCCTTCGACCTGACCGAGACCCGAGTCTCGGCGGCCGACTGCGCGCTGTACGCCACGCCGGACGACGTCGCCGAGCTGGGCGATCTCGCGCTGGAGCTCATCGACGATCCCGAGCGGGCGGCGAAGATCGGCGCTGCGGGGCGGAGCCGGCTCGAGGACGAGCTGGGCTGGGACCGCAGCGCTCCTCGGCTGCTCGCCGCCTACGAACGGGCGCTGGAGGTCCGCTCCCCCGGGTTGTTCCGGCGCCGGGGCTGAACGAGGTCACCGACGCGCAGCAGCCGCTCGAGCGGACCCCGTCCGAGGTAGCGACGCCACACCATGGCGACGAGCACGAAGCCGACGAGGATGGCCGCGCTGTAGGCGTACTCCTGGAGCTGGGTGGACTCCGTGCGCGGCCACCAGCGGTCGTGGATGATCGCCTGGAACACGTAGTAGGTCAGCGCCATCTGGCCGAGCACGACGAACGGCGTGAGCACCGGCGACGGGCGACGTGCGACGAGCAGGCTCAGCCCGAGCGCGACGACCGACGTCCCGATCGAGCCGACGACCCACGCGGGCATCTGCGAGTGGTCGGTGGCATCGAGCAGGCGGGACGCCTCGAATCCCTCGCCCGGCGTCCAGGGCCCGGCGTCGAGGGTGTCGACGAGACGCCGCCCACCCACGTAGCCAGCTAGGGCCAGCGCGGTGCCACCGGCGATCAGGTTCCGGACGACGGCGAGGTCGTCGAGACGTCGCCGCCCCAACCACATGCCCACGGCGAACATCGCGATCGTCGGCAGCACCGGGTAGTAGCCGTTGATCGTCAGCGCCCAGAACACCCCGGGCAGCTCGCCGATGCCCTCCCAGCCGAGGGTCGAGGAGCGATCGGTGCCGATGGTCTGGAAGGTGATGCCGCCGACCACCGTGGCGCCGACGGCGGTCACGAGGAGGCCGACGTCGGGGAGCCGTCGGATCCCGACGGCGAGGACGAAGAACACGGCGTAGTACTGCAGGATCACCGCGATCGCGAGGCTGTGCTCCTGCAGCACGAGCCCCATCGGGAGGAGCACCGCGGCTCGAGTGAGGAGGTCGAGGTCGGGGGTCCTCGACCTGGTGACGAGGAGCGTCACCCCGACGCCGCCCAGCACGACGAAGAGCGGCATGGCCCGGCCGTCGGTGAACGCCTTGACCGAGGTGCCGAGGCCCCCGTCCGGCGAGCGCTCGACGAAGTGGGCGATGGTCATCCCGATCATCGCGACGGCGCGCGCCACGTCCATGCCGATCAGCCGCCCGGCGGGCGACGGCGCACGGAGGTCGGGGGCGACCTCGGTCGAGGCGATGGCCATCGTGATCCGTTGTACCGGCCCCGGTGTCAACGTGGGATCAGCGGATCCCCGCCGATCGGACAGCAGGGCGACAGCGCCCCTCGGTGAGCTGAGGGGATGACGGCCCCGCAGCAACCCGAGCAGCCGGAGCACCCGCAGCGTTTCGCGGCCGGCGTCGTCGTGCTCCTCCTCGCGGCGATCTGTCTCTTCGTCGCCTTCCTCGTCGATGGCCTCGACATCGAGTTCGCCTCGGTCCGCCCGTGGCTGTACCTGGCCGGCGCGGTCTCGCTCCTGGTCGTCCTGATCCTGGCGATCAGCCTGGCCCCGTTCGGACCGGATCTCATCCCGAAGCTGAAGGGTCGCTTCGAGGTGCTCCAGGACCACTTCGGCCGCCTCTACGAGGTGGTGCTCGTGCTCATCGGCAGCGGACTCGTCGTCGGCGGAACCCTGTACTTCTTCGACTACGGCAACGGCGCCGAGGACAGCCCGAGTGCCTGGTGGGTCGTGCCCGTGATCGTCGGGGTCTTCGTCGCGGTCCTCGGCGTCGGAGTTCGCGGTCACGGGTCGGACTGCAGCTGTTGCGAAGGAGATGGTGATGTCTGTGTCTAGTGCCGCGCGCTCCCTGGCGATCGTTGGTCTCGCCGTCGCGGCTGTCCTCGTCGCCGCGACGAGCTCGGCAGCCACCACGACCGACGAACCGAGCTCGACGACGTCGAGCGTGGTCGAGTCGTCCGTACCACCGCGCCAGGTCGACTGGTTCCTGCGCGCCACCGACGGATGTGATCCGGGCGGTGAGCGGGTCCGTCCGACGACGATCAGCAAGACCGACGCCATCTGCGTGGCCGGCCTCGCCGCCGACCCCGAGCTGGTCGGCCTGCTCCGAGGCGTCGACGACAGCGGGTTCGCCACGTTGACCGTCGCTCCCTTCGACTGGGACGACGACAACGTCACGTCGGGTGCCACCGTCGGCTTCTCGACCCTCGACGGCACCGAAGACCTCCGCGTCACGCCCAACGTGCGGCTCCTCGTCGAGTACCGGCACTCGCCCGGTCCGGAGGAGGGTGCTGCCGCCTCGTCCGACGCCCCCGTCGTCACCACGCAGGATCCTGCGCCGCTCGACCCCGACGGTGGGGCGGGCGGTGACTCGGCCCCCTCGGTGATCACGGTCGACGCCGCTGGGCTCGACAAGGTCGTGACCGTCACCGGCGACGACCTGTCCGGCGTCAGTGGGCTGGCGATCAGGGAGCGCGTCGACGATCGGCTGGTCGTGACCGGCCCCGACGGCGTCATCGAGGCCGACGAGGGTCAGGTGCTGCTGGAGCTCGAGCGCGGCGGGCGCTCGGCGTCCTTCGACATCGCGGTCTCGCCGACGCTCAACTCCGGCGTCGCGTCCTTCACGGCCACCACCGAACTGCTCGCCGGGGACACGAGGATCACCGCGGCGGAGCAACCCGAGCTCGAGCTGCTCGCACCCGCGATCGCGATCTCCCCCAGCCTCTCCGGATCGGCGGAGACCGGATCGAGGTCGCTGGTCGTCGTCGAGGTCCGAAACGGCGCGACGGCGATCGCGGCTCGGCCCCTGATGGTGAGGGCGGTGCCGACCAGCGGTTCGGGCGCCATCGACTCGATCTCGGGAGTCTCCGACGGCGGCATGGTCGTCGACGACGCCGTCGAGTGGACGCTGCCCGGGGGGTTGGAACCGGGCGACACGGCGCTCTTGACCTTCCTCACCGCCTTCGGCGAAGGGTCCACGAACACCGAGGTCACCTGGCGCGTCACCGTCTCACGGTCGGACAGCGTGCTGGTACAGGACGAGTCCCTGGTGGTGCCCGTGTCGGCGGGCCGCACGAGCACCAACCCGATCGACTTCGCGCCCGGCCAGCTCATCCGGCTGCTCGCCTTCGTGGTGGCCTTCGCGATCATGGCGGTCATCTACGGCGCCTGGTCGCGGGGGCGGGCGAAGGGGGGACGCGACGGGCTCAGGGTCTTCGAGATCTTCGCCCAGTCCATCATCGTGATCGTCATCCTCGTGGCGGTCCTGGTGCTGGCCCTCCAGGGCGGGCTCTCGGGGGAGAGCGCGGCCTCGTTGATCGGCGTGATCGCCGGCTACGTGCTCAGACAGGCGAGCAGCTCGGGCTCACCTGGCACTGCCGGCCGCGCCTGAGAGCGAGTTGAGGAAGTCGTCGAGCGTCCGCGGCTCGCGGCCGAGGAGCCAGCGCAGCGCGGCCGTCGAGCCGGTGAGGCCGTGGGCGTCGTACCAGCGGAACATGGCTCGCAGGTCGTCGGGAGCGTCCGCTGGGTCGTCGGGGGTGCCCCGCTCGATCCCGACGCCGAGCCGCTCAGCGACCACGGTGTGGCTCACACCGGCCTCGCCGCAGAGCTCCCAGGTGGCGTGGAGGTGGCGGTCGTCGTCGAGCACCGCCACGGCGGCGGCGCCGACGTCGGCCAGATCGACCATCGCCAGGCGCTGGTCGGGGTCGTAGGGGAGACGGAACCGGCCGGTCCGCAGGGCCGTCTGCACGAAGGGCAGCAGGTTCTGCAGGTACGGCGCCGGCTGCAGGATCGTCCACCGGACGTCCGGGGCTGCGTGCAACGCGGCCTCGACCCGCGCCTTGCGCCAGTGGTGGGGCATGGCGACGATCGCCGGCGCCAACACCGAGTGGAAGACGAGCCGCAGGTCGTTGGCCCGCGCGGCGGCGATGGCATCGGCACCCATCAGCTCCTCGTCCGGCGACATGTTCGGTGCGAGGTGGTAGAGCGCCGCCGCTCCCTCCGTGCCGCGGCGCAGCGTCGACGGATCGGCCAGGTCGCCGTCGGCGCGGGTGAGCCGCCGCACCTCGTGGCCCGCGGCCTCGAGGGCGTCGGCCACAGCTCGACCGGTCTTGCCCGCCGCTCCGGCGACGACGACGGCACCTCGGCGTGGGGCGGTGACCATGGCGCGAGCGTAGGGTCCCTGCCGTGACCGCCACCGCCCGACCCGACCCGCTCCACGTGCTCGATCTCGCCCAGGCTCGTGCGGCGGCGCTGATCGCGGACCTGGGCGACGACGACTGGGGTCGGCCGACACCGTGCACCGAGTGGAGCGTGCGCGACGTCGTGAACAAGATGACCGCCTCGACCCAGCTGTTCGCCGCGTTCGGTCGACGGCAACGCCCCGATCCGCCGCCGGACCTGATCGATCCGGCCGAGATCCTGGGCGACGATCCGCTCGGCGTCTACCTCGACGCAGCCGCCGACTGCCGTGCCGCCTGGCGGGGCGAGGGTGCGATGGAGGGCACCGCCCCGTCGACGGTCGGTGAGTTCCCGGCCAAGGCGGTGCTCAACGCCCGCATCTTCGACACGACCATCCTCAGTTGGGACGTCGCGAGCGCCTGCTCGCTCGATCACCGCATCGACGACCTCCAGGCCGCCTACGTGCTGCGGGTCGCGGTCGCGCTCGTGCCGACGGTGCGGGCCGCGAGCCCGGAGCGCTACCGCGACCCGGAGCACCTCGACGACGATCACTCGCTCGTCGAGCGCATGGTCGCGGCGACCGGCCGCGATCCGTCCTGGAAGCCGCCGCGGGGAGGGAACCACCGATGACCGAGATCCAGGGCACGTGCCACGACCGCCTCGCACCGGTCCGGGCCGCGTTCGAGGCCAACTTCTCCGATCGCGGCGAGGTCGGCGCGTCGGTCTGCGTGACGATCGACGGTGAGACGGTCGTGGACCTGTGGGGCGGCCACGCCGACGAGGCCCGATCCCGGCCGTGGGAACGGGACACGATCGTCAACGTCTACTCGACGACCAAGACCATGTCGTTCCTCTGCGTCCTGATGCTCGCCGACCGCGAGCAGCTCGACCTGCACGCCCCGGTCGCGACCTACTGGCCCGAGTTCGCCGCGAACGGCAAGGAGGCGGTCGAGGTCCGCCACCTCATGTCGCACTCGGCCGGGCTGTCGGGCTGGGACACGCCGCCCGCACCGACGGATCTCGCCGATCGGCGTCGGATGGCGGCGCTGCTCGCCGAGCAGGCGCCGTGGTGGGAGCCGGGCACGGCCTCGGGGTACCACGCCATCACGCAGGGCTTCCTGCTCGGTGAGCTCGTCGAGCGGGTCGACGGTCGCAGCCTCGGCACGTTCTTCCGCGAGGAGATCGCCGAGCCGCTCGGTGCCGACTTCCACATCGGCATGGACCCAGTCCACGACGACCGCATGGGCGAGCTGATCCCGCCCACCGACGCCCTCGGCGAGGGTGACGTCGCTCCCGACAGCCTCGCGGCCCGCAGCGTGGCCAGGCCGCGGCTCACCGGCCTCGAGCCCCGCGAGAGCTGGTGGCGTCGGGCCGAGATCCCCGCCGCCGGGGGCATCGGCAACGCACGCTCGGTCGCCCGGATCCACTCGGCGACGGCATGCGGCGGCTCGGTCGACGGCGTCAGGCTGCTGTCGGAGGCCGGCGTCGACCGCATCTTCGAGGAGCAGACCTACGGCACCGACCTCGTGCTCGGCGTGCCGATGCGCATCGGCATGGGCTTCGGCCTCCCGGCCCCCGAGGTGCCGATCGGCCCGAACCCCCGCACCTGCTTCTGGGGCGGCTGGGGCGGCTCGATGATCGTCGCCGACGTCGACGCCCGGGTGTCGTTCGCCTACGTGATGAACCGCATGGAGGCCAGCCTCACCGGCGACTCCCGCGGCGCCGCGCTGCTCCTGTCGACCTGGGAGGCGCTGGCGACCGCCTGACATCGGGGCCCCTCGCGGCGAGACCTCGCGGATTCGTGTGCTCCGATGCTCTTGGTGGGTGTGAGCTTCGAGACGCTGATGGCCGACGTGGCGCCGCGGCTGCGCGCTGCGCTCGTCGCGGCCTACGGGGTGGACGAGGGAGCTGACGCCGCCGGCGAGGCCATCGCCTGGGCGTGGGAGCACCGCGACCGCATCGCGACCCTCGCGAACCCGGCCGGCTACCTCTACCGCGTGGGCCAGACGGCGGCCCGGCGGGAGCGGCGCACGCACCGGTGGCTGCCGGACGCGCCGTCGGTGGAGCTGCCCGACGTCGAGCCCCGGCTCTTCCACGCGCTCGACGAGCTCAGCGAGCAGCAGCGCGTGTGCGTGCTGCTGGTCCACGCCCTGGGCTGGCGCCAGTCCGAGGTCGCCGACCTGCTGGGCGTCACGCCGTCGACCGTCGGCGCCCATCAGCGGCTGGGCCTCGCCCGGCTGCGCCGATCCCTGGAGGTGACCCTCGATGAGGTCTGATCTCGACGAGCAGTTGGAGCGCCTGGCCGACTGGATGGAGGCCGAGACCGGCGAGCGCCTCCGCCCCGACCTCACCGACCTGGTCGTCGACCACGAGGAGGTCGCCACGGGCGGTCGGCGCCGGTTGGTGCTGGCGGCCGCCGCGA
This sequence comes from Actinomycetota bacterium, assembly GCA_039818945.1. Lineage (GTDB taxonomy): Bacteria > Actinomycetota > Acidimicrobiia > Acidimicrobiales > Poriferisodalaceae > JBCBSZ01. Next base: position 23,689 of record JBCBSZ010000027.1, on the reverse strand, counting down.
TCTTCGCGTTCGCCGCGGGAGCGCTCACCGTGCTGCTGGTGGTGGACCGCAGCGACGGTCCGGTGGCGGTGGTGACGCCGCAGACCAGCGCACCCACGACGGCCGCAGCGCCCAGCACGGCAGCGCCACCCGAGACGACCACCACCACCGAGCCCCAGCCCGAGATCGACGGCGCGCTGGCCGTGGAGACGGCCGAGGCGTTCATGGCGACGCTCGACGGGTCCGAGTCGGCCTGGTCGATGGTCGTGCTCGACGCCTCGACCGGCGACGTGCTCGCCGGCGGCGGCGAAGCCGAGCTGGAGCTGTCCGCCGGCTCGGCCATCCACATCGTGCCCGTCGCTGCGGCCGTGGCCGCGGGCTACGGCGACGGCCGGGAGATCGACGGCACCGGACCCTGCGATGGACCGAACGGTGAGATCCGGAACTTCGGCAACGGGCGGGGTGGACCAGGGACGTTGCGCGACCAGGTGATGCGGTCCAGCCGGTGCGCCATGACCCGGCTCGACCAGGAGCTCCGCCCGAGTTGGATCCTCGCCCGTGCTGGCCTCCCGCACTCCGACGACCTGATCGGTGAGTCGCAGGTGCTCGAGCTCGCCCAGCTGGCCGAGCTCGTCCGGGCGCTCACCGGCGACGGCGTGTTCTCCGGACCGGACGGGCCGGTGCGCCTGGTGGAACCGGAGACTGCGGACGTCGTCCGCGACTACTACGAGTCGAACGCCCGCAGCGGCACGGCGACGAACATGCGTCAGCCGGACGGCCGCAGAGTGGTCGGGATCACGGGAACGAACGAGGACTTCGTCCACTCGGTCGCCGTGTTGCGCAGCGACGAGCTCGTCGTGGCCGCCGTGATCGAGGACCCCGATGGCGCGAACTCCGGACGCAACCTCACCGGCGGGTCGTTCCCGGCGATGATCGTCGGCGAGGTGCACGCGGCCGTCGCACCACCGTTCCCACCCGAGCCCGATGACGACCTGGTCATCGGCACCATCGAGCGGCGCGAACGTCCGGAGCTCAGCGAGTGCTTCGCCGGGACCAACACCGGACGGCGGTCGGCGTCGGTCCACGACACCGCCGAGGAGGCGCTGCGGGCGGTCGTCGAGCTGGCTGGCGGTGGGGCCTCGCTGCCAGCGGGCCCCTACGTACGCATCGACCTCGGCGATGGGACGGTGGCCTACGGCATCGAGGGCTTCGCGTTCGGTCGCTACGACGTGCTGGTCGACGTGGAACCGGTCGACGGCGGCTGGCAGGTGGCCGGTTGGGAGCGCACCTCCTGCTGACCGCTCACGACGACTCGCGCACCGCACCGTCCTCGACGACGAGGCGGCGGGTGGAGCGGACCGCGTCGAGCAGGCGGCGGTCGTGCGTCACCAGCAGGACCGTGCCCCCGAAGCGGTCGAGCGCGACCTCCAGTTGCTCGATCGCCGGGAGGTCGAGGTGGTTGGTCGGCTCGTCGAGCACGAGGCAGTTCACCCCGGTCGCGGCGAACACCGCGAGGACCGCCCGAGTCTGCTCACCGGGGCTGAGCGACGCCGCCGGGCGGGCGACCTTCTCGGCGTCGAGCCCGAGCTTCGCCAGCTGCGAACGGGCATCGGCGAGCACCTGCCCGGTGGCGGCCTGGTAGGCGTCGATCAGCGCCTCGTCACCGGCGAGCATCGAGCGGCCCTGGTCGAGTCGGCCGATCCGCACCGACGGCCCCAGCCGGCTCGTCCCTCCGGTGAGCGGGAGGTCGCCGAGCAGCGCCCCGAGCAGGGTCGTCTTGCCCGAGCCGTTGCGACCGGTGATGACCACCCGCTGGCCGCTGGTGACGACGAGGTCGACCGGGCCGAGCTCGAAGTCGCCACGCTGCACGACCGCACCGTGCAGCGCGGCGACCTCCGTGCCCGGTCGCGAGGCCTCGGCGAACGACAATCGCAGCTCCCAGCCCTCCCACGGCTTCTCCCCGACCTCCAGGCGCTCCATCGCCCGCTCGGTCTGCTTGGCCTTGCCGGCCAGGTTCTCGCTGCGCTGCATCTCCCGGAAGCGGATGTTCTTGTCGTTGTCGGAGGCCCGACTGGCCGACTTCACGCCCTGCGTGGACCACTCACGCTCGCGCTGCGCTCGCCGCTTCAGCTGGTCGCGCTGGTCGGTGTAGACGGCGTACGCCTCCTCGGCGTGGCGGCGCGCGGTGGCCCGCTCCTCGAGCCACGCGGCGAAGCCGCCGTCGAAGCGCACGCCGGTGCGGTGGTGTTCGTCGAGCTCGAAGATCGAGTTGGTCACGCGCTCGAGGAAGGCCCGGTCGTGGGAGACGACGACCAGCGGCCGGGCGTCGTCGAGGACGAAGCGCTCCAGGAGCTCGAGCCCGTCGAGGTCGAGGTCGTTGGTCGGCTCGTCGAGCAGGAGCACGTCGTGCACGCCGAGCAGCACTGCGGCCAGCCCGACCCGCGAGCGCTGACCGCCCGAGAGCTCGTCGACCGGCCGCTCCGCCAGCTCCGGGTCGAGGCCGAGCCGGGCGAGCACCCGGTCGCGGCGCTCGGGATGCCCGGCGACGTCGGCGAGGGTCCAGCGGTCGAGGACGTCGGCGTAGCGGTCGCCGGCTCCCGGTGCATCGGTGGCGAGGTCCTCGGCCGCAGCCTCGAGCTCTGCATCGAGCGCGGCGACGCCCGTCCTCCGAGCCAGATGGGTGGCGAGGTCCTCGCCGGGGAGGCCGTCGACGCGCTGCGTCGCGAGGCCGACCGAGATGGCGGCGGGTACGCGCCGCACGGAGCCGCGCTCGGGTGACAGGTCACCGGCGAGCAGCGCGAGCAGGGTCGACTTGCCGATGCCGTTGGGGCCGACGACGCCGATGCGGTCGCCGTCGGCGACGGTGAGATCGATCCCGTCCAGCACGCGGATCGGTCCGTGGGAGAAGGCGACGGCCGAGCACACGAGCTGTGGCATCTCGACGCCTCCTCATCGATCAGTCGTCGGCCACCTCGATGGCGTCGACGGGGTGCCGTCTCGCCAACCACGACATCGCCCCGACGGCCACCCAGGTGACGGTGCCCATCAACACGAGCGTCGTGCGCAGCCCGATCGCATCGGCCAGGGCTCCCAGCGGCGCGGCGAAGATGCCGAACGCGGAGAAGCCCAGCATCAGCAGCGACTGCACCCGGCCGTGATACTGCTCGTCGGCGCGCAGCAACACCAGCGAGTTGCTGAGCGACTGGAAGGCTGCGGTGCCGGCGCCGGCGACGAAGGCGGCGCCGAGCGCGATCCACAAGCCCGGCACGACGCCCAGCAGCGCGACGCCGAACCCGAACGCCAACCCGGACAGCGCCAGGTGGTGATCGGTGATCCGGGCGTCACGACGCCCGGCGATGCGCAGCGACACGACGACGGCTCCGACCGCACCCACGGACGACAGCGCGCCGAGCCAACCCGGTCCGCCGCCGAGCACGTCGTCGACCAGCGACGGCAGGAAGCTCACGTACGGGAACGCCGCTGCGACGACGAGCAGCGACAGGAAGGTCGGCCGGCCGATCTCGGGATGGGCGCGCACGTAGCCGAGACCGGCGCGGATGTCGTCGAAGGGTGAGGTCCGGCCCGACCGCTCGATGGGCTCGCCCCGTGGCAGCCGCGTGATCATGACCAGCGCGCTGAGCAGGATGAGCGACAGGAGGAGGTAGACGCCCTCGGGGCCCACGACGGCGATGCCGATCAGCGCACCGGCGAGGCCCGGTCCGATGACGCGCGTGGCGTTCATGGAGATCTGCGCGAGCAGGATGGCGTTGACGAGGCGGTCCCGTCCCACGAGCTCGGCGGAGAACGCCAGCCGGGTCGGCGCGATGAACGCGAACGACGCCCCCTGGAACGCCGCGGAGACGACCAGCATCCAGAACTGCAGCGAGTCCGTGAGCAGCGCGATGGCGATGGCGATCGCCGAGAGCGCGAGCACACCGTTCGAGAAGAAGAGCACGGTCCGCTTCGGGAGCCGGTCCGCCGCGACACCGCCGAACGGCGTCGCGATCAGCATGGGGAGACCCATGCCGAGGAACACGAGGCCGAGCGCCGAGTTGGTGCCGGTCAGCTCGAAGGCGAGGAAGCCGCGGGCGACCGCCTGCATGGGCATCGCAGCGAACGACAGCGCGCCCGCGAACCACAGCCGCCGGTACTCGGGGAGCTCCAGCGACGAGAACGTCCGGGCCCAGCGGCTCGGTGGGGTCGGTTCGGCGGGATCGGTGTCGACGGGCGCGGCGCTCATGCGTCGACCGTCCGGCGGCTCAGCACGTCGGCGATGGCCTCGGCGAAGCGCGGCAGCAGCTCGGCGAGCTGCGCCCGCTCGGCGTCGTCGAAGTGCTCGAGCACACCGTGCAGCAGCGCTCGCCGGCGCCGGCTGAGCTCCTCGTGCGCCACCCGACCCTGCGCGGTGAGCGCCACCTCGACGAAGCGGCCGTCGGCATCGTCCTTGCGTCGCACGACCAGGTCGCGCCGCTCGAGGCGATCGACGGCGCGGGTCGCCGTCGAGGGTTCGACCCGGAGCGCGTCGGCCAGCTCGGACATCCGGCAGGGGCCGTGGGCGCCGACCACGGCGAGCGTGTCGAGCTCGCCGGTCTCGAGCGGCGGGCACCCGTCGTCGAGCAGGTCACGACCGATGGTCTGCAGGCCCCGGAGTCGGCGGATGTCGCGCCATGCCGCGCCGATGGCCAGCGCGGGGTCGTTGGCAGCGTCGTCGGCTCCGGGCATGAGTTGCAGGGTACAACTATCCGCCGGCGTTCATCTCCCGGTCATCGGAACGACGGGTCGGCTGGATACCGTCGCCGCCGTGACCACCTCGCTCGCTGCACCGCTACCCCTCCAACAGGTCTTCAACTTCCGCGACCTGGGCGGGATCACGACCCGCGACGGGGCGGTCGTCCGCAGCGGCTCGGTCTACCGCGCCGACGGGCTCCAGCGGCTCGGCGTCGGGGACCGTGAGGTGCTCGCCGGCCTCGGTCTCCGCACCATCGTCGACCTCCGCACCGAGCGGGAGCTCGACGAGTGGGGTGCGGCGCCCGACGACGTCCACGAGGCGGCCCTTCACCACCTGCCGCTCATCACCACGACCTGGGACATGGAGCGCCTCGACCTCGCCGTCAGCCCGGAGGAGTTCCTCCGCGATCGCTACCTCGAGATGGTCGAGGAGGGCGCGCCGATCCTGGTCGAGATCCTCGAGCTCCTCGCCGATGCCGATCGGCGAGCTCTGGTGTTCCACTGCGCGGCGGGCAAGGACCGCACCGGAGTGCTCGCCGCCTTCCTGCTCTCGGTGCTCGACGTGGACGACGAGACGATCGCCGCCGACTACGCCCGATCCGCCGGGGCGATGGACCGGATGGAGGCGTGGTACCGCGAGAACTTCCCGGAGCGCATCGAGGCCATGACCACCCAGCCTGCGGCCTTCCGGTCCTGCCCGCCCGAGGCGATGCTGCTCTTCCTCGATGCGGTCCGGGAGCGGTGGGGCTCGGTCGACGCCTGCCTCGCCGACGCCGGCCACGCTCCGCAGACCACGGCGGCCCTCCGGTCCCAGCTCCTGGTCTGAGCGAGGTCGCCGCTCAGTCGGCGAGATCGACGAGCACGCCGAGGTGGTCGCTCGGCCATCGTGCGGAGGCGGGACGGCGGCCGATCGTGCGCCGGCCGAGCACGGCACGGTCGGCCGCACCGAGCGAGAACAGGTAGTCGAGGCAGAACCCCGCCTCCTCCGAGGTCACCACGGCGTTGTACCGCTGGGCCATCGCCTCGGCCGCCGCTCCGAGGTGGGGGTTGGCGGTCGTCATGGTGATCTCGTCGACCGAGTCGCACCGGTCCGGCCACAGGTCGACGAACCCGAGGCCGAGGGCGTGCTCCCGTTCGACCTCGTGCACGACCATGTTGAAGTCGCCGCCCAGGATCGGCGGGCGGGCCGCTGCCGCGGCCGTCTCCTTCCGCAGCGTCGCCGCCACCCGGTCGAGCTGGTGCTGGCGCATCTCCCAGTCGTCGCGGAGGTAGGTGAGGTGCACCGACGCCCACCAGCGGGGACCGCCCGGTTCGTCGAGCAGCGCAGCGACGAGCTGGCGGGTGCCGCCGTCGCCCTCCGGCTTGGGCAGCGTCACCACCACGTCGCGCAACGCCGGCCACCGCGAGATCACCGCGTTGCCGAAGGGGACCTCGTGGGGGCCGGGCGGGAAGCGCTCCGGGTCGACCAGTCCGCCACCCCACGTGGCGGTCGCTCCGAGCCGATCCGCGAGCGCCGCGGCCCGCTCCGGGCCGATCTCCTGGGCCAGCACGACGTCGGGAGCCAGGTCAGCGAGCTCGCGCGCGACGTCCTCGTGACGTGCGTCCGGCTCGGTGAACTCCCACCACAGGTTCCAGGTGACCACTCTCACGGCGCAGAGGCTCGCAGATCGTGAATCGAGTCAGCCAGGCGGAGAACGGCCCCGGTACCGTGGCCGCGTGCCCACCCGATTCGCGTCCCAGCGCATCGAGCTCGTCGTGACCATGGCCGCGCTGGTGCTCGGCGTCCTGCTCGGTGGCGCCGCCGTCGTGCTCGTCCGCTTCGCCGACGCCAGCCCGCCGGCGCAGGTGACCGCGGCGCCGTCGGTCGAGTCCGTGCCGCTCGAACCGAAGGCGGCGATCGAGCCCCTCGTCGAGCGGACCTTCACCGAGCCGGCGGCGACGGAGAACGGGTTGGCCGAACGGGTCCGGATCACCGAAGCCGCCCCGGTCGAGGTGCCCGACCTCGAGCCCGAGCCGGTCGAGGTGGCGGAGACGGCGCCGCCGGCCGCCCCACCGGCTCCCGCGGCCGAACCGGCCGGGTCGGCCGAGCTCTCCGCGCCACCGCCGGCCGACGCCGCTCCGCCGACCACCGCCCCGCCGACCACCGAGGCCCCGACCCCGCCGCCCGAGCCGACACCGGAGCCGGAGCCGACCCCGGTGCCGCCGGAGCCCGAACCCATCGACCCGGAGCCCGTTCCCGAACCCCTCCCGCCGGAGCCCGAGCCGCTGCCGCCCGAACCCGAGCCGAAGCCGGAACCGCCCCCCGTCGATGACGAGGACGACGATGACGGCGACGACGACCGCACGGACGACGACGAGCGGGACGATGACGGCGACGACGACGGCAAGGACGACGACGACGAGCGGGACGATGACGGCGACGACGACCGCACGGACGAGGACGACGACGGCCGAGGCTGGCGCGGTGAGCGCGGCGAGGTCGTCCAGGCCGTGCTCGACTGCGTGCGCAGTGGCGGGTACGTCGACCTCGACTTCACCTGCGTGCGGCCCTGAGGTCGACCAGGACCGCGAGCGGTGATCCTCAGGTTCTCGGCCCACCGGCCGACGCTGAGGTGAGCAGGGGAGAGGGTTGACGATGCGATCTCGATGGTGGTTCGGCCTCGCGGCCGTGGTGATGGTCCTGGCAGCGTGCGGGGGTTCGTCCTCGTCCGCGAGCGAGGAGTCGTTCTGCGGGCGGCTCTCCGAGCTGGTCAGCGCCGATGGCCTCGAGCTCGAGGATCCCGAGCAGGCGGCCCAGGCGGTCGAGATCGTGCGCGGCCTCCGAGACGCCGCCCCGTCGGAGATCCGCGACGACGTCGGTGTCCTCGCCGACTTCGTCGAGACGTTCGCCGAGATCGACCCCGACGACGAGGAGGCGGCGTTCGAGGCGCTGGGCGAGTTCCTGGTCCAGGGCGACCAGCTCGAGGCCGCCGGCGAGCGCGTCGAGCGCTACGCCAGCGAGGAGTGCGGCGTCGCCCTCGACGACATCGATGCCGATGCCGATGCCGACGCGGGCGCCGACGACGACGCCGACACCGCGTCGGAGGAGGACGCCGACGGTGATCTCGGCCTCGGCGACACCGATCTGTTCGACGGCGACGGGCCGGACACCTACGGCGACGACCCGTCGCTCGACGCGCTGTGGGACGACTGCGCCGGCGGTGACCTGGCCGCCTGCGACACCCTGTACCTGACCACACCGATCGGCAGCGACTACGAGGACTTCGGCAGCACCTGCGGTCGAACCACCGCCGCCACGTTCGGCCAGTGCTCCGACGAGCCCGTCGGTGGCACCGACATCGTCGACGGCTACGGCGACGATCCCGTGCTCGACGCCCTGTGGGACGCCTGTGATGCCGGCTCGTTCTCCGACTGCGACGCGCTCTACTACCAGAGCCCGTTCGACAGCAGCTACGAGGCGTTCGGCGCCAGCTGCGGTGGGCGATCCGACGGCGGCAACGGCTTCTGCGCCGCCGGCGACACGACCGCCTCGCCGACCTACGGCGAGGACCCGGCGCTCGATGTCCTGTGGGACGCCTGCGCGCTGGGCGATCCCGAGGCCTGCAACGACCTCTACTGGGACAGTCCGATCGGCAGCGGCTACGAGGCGTTCGGCTCGACCTGTGGTGAGACGCAGGTCGAGACCCGGGGCGGCTGCGGAACCGTCCTCGACACCGGCGACATCTTCACCTACGGCGACGACGCCGCGCTCGACCTGCTCTGGGACGAGTGCGCCGCCGGCCTCTCCGACTCCTGCGACGAGCTGTACTTCGTGAGCCCGATCGGCAGCGAGTACGAGGACTTCGGCAGCACCTGCGGCCAGACCCGCACGGCGACGCTCGGGGGCTGCTCGCTGATCGACGAGGGCGCCGCGTTCGGCTACGGCGACGATCCCGTGCTCGATGCCCTCTGGGACGACTGCGCCAACGGCGACGGGGCTGCCTGCGACGACCTCTACTTCGATTCCCCGCTGGGGTCGGCCTACGAGACCTTCGGCGAGACCTGCGGCGACCGCGTCGAGGCGGCGGCCGAGCTCTGCGCCGACCAGATCGGCGCCGGCTGACCCTCGGGCTCAGGTGTCCTCGGTGGCCGGCCCGCCGAGGACGACCTCGCCGGCGGGCGAGTCGATCCGAGCGAGCAGGTGCGACGGCATCGCCTCGACGACCGGGAGCGACAGGCCCAGCGCGGAGTACACGGCCAGGAGTCGTTCGGGGTTCGGGTGCCCGACCTCGAGGCCGAGCAGGCGACCGCCGGCCGGGCTGCTGAGCGCGGGGCTCGGCGTCTCGCCCCAGTCGATGACGAACGGGATCCGCAGGTCGCCGCCGACGCCGGCCGGCATGGTGAGCCGCCAGCGGAGCTCGACGCCGTCGGGTCGGGTCCGCGACATCGGGGCGATCGGCCCGGGATCGTGGCCCGTCGAGCGCGCGGCATCCACGATGTGATCGATCGTTCGCCCGGGAGCGGGACGTACGGCGAAGCTGCGGAGCTCGATCGGGCCGTCGTTCGCGACGCCGAACGGTCGCCCGCCTGCCGGCTCGGGTTGTGCGGGGTCGGGGGCGATGATCTCGAGGTACGTCTCGTCGCCGAGGGCGAGCAGCGCGTTGTGCGTGCCCATGCCGGGGTGCGCACCACCGAGGGCCGCCGTCGCACCGGTCAGGTCCTCGACGTGGGCGATGCCGTCCTCCAGCGACGGCGCGGCCAGCACCAGGTGGTCGATGACGACGCTCATGCTGCGGCCCGACGGACGGTCTCGCCGATGCCGAACAGCTGGCGGGCGTTGCCGCCGAGGAACCTCGCCCGGTCCTTCGCGTCCGGGAGGAGGCCGGCGAGCTCCTCCAGGTCGTCGACGTAGGCCGGCGTGTGGTCGGCGTGGGGGAAGTCCGACGCCCACAGGAAGCGATCCGCACCGAAGCGCTCGACCAGTGACGGGATCGTCCGCTCGTCCGGATCGCACGAGATCCACGTGCGGGTGCGGAAGTAGTGGCTCGGTGGGTGCTCGAGGCGCATGAGGTTGCCGATCGGTGTGTGGGAGTGCACGGCGTCGAGTCGATCGAGCCAGTACCCGATCCACCCGCCGCCCGACTCGAGGATCAGGACCTGCAGGTCGGGGAAGCGGTCGTAGACGCCGAAGTCGAGCAGTGTCGTCCACTGGTGGCGGACCCCGTCGGACGCCTGCACCGAAGCGAGGAGCCGGAGCTGCTTCACCTGGTCCCACGACCCGATCCGGTCGCCCTTCATCGAGGTCGGCTCGAACGTCGGGTGGATGGCGAAGGGCACGCCGAGGTCCTGGCAGGCGGCGAAGACGGGGTCGTTGTCGGGGTGACCGAGCGCCCGGCGGTCGTGGGTGAACGGAGCGACGTAGGCGCCGCGCGCACCGTCGGCGACGGCCCGTTCGAGCTCGGCGGCGGCGGCCGCGGGATCGGAGAGCGAGAGGTGGGCCGTCGGGATCAGGCGGCCCCCGCTGTCGGAGCAGAAGTCGCAGATCCACCGGTTGTAGGCCCGGGTGTACGCCTGGGAGAGCTCGGGGTCGTCGAGCTCGGCCTCCCAGAGCAACCCGACGGTGGTGTACAGCACGGCGGCGTCGATGCCCTCCCGATCGAGGAGGTGCAGTCGTTCGCCGGGGTCCATCGACCCGTAAGGCGCCTCGCGCAGGTAGGTCCGCTCCGGGTCCTTCGCGATCGCCCCCAGGTCGGGGGCACCCATCGCCCCGAGCGTCGAGGGGAAGCCGCGCCGGCTCATCGACGAGCGGCGACCGCCGATCTCGAGCTCTTCGAGGCCGTGCTCGTCGAGCCGGATCCGCAGCGCCCGATCCCGGTAGCGCGGTTCGAGGTAGCGCTCCCAGAGGTCGGGCGGTTCGAGGATGTGCCCGTCCGCGTCGACCGCACCCTCGAAGCCGAGTCGCCGTTCCGTCGTGGTCATGGCATCCCCCTCCTGCCGCGACCGAGCTTCGCGCACGGGGGTCGCAGCCGTCGGAAACAGACCGGGGGCGGCAGGGGTTACGGTCACGACCCGGACACGAAGGGGAGTGCGGATGCAGGCACGACGGATCGCCGACTGGGGCGACGTGGTCGATCGGGAGCCCCAGGGCGCGAAGGTGTCGGGCATCGAGCTCGTCATCGTCCGCTTCGACGACAACGTCTCGGTGTTCTACGGGCGCTGCCTGCACCGCGGCGCGCTGATGGCCGACGGCTACGTCAGCGGCGACAACATCCTCTGCAGCGTCCACAACTGGGACTACTGCTTCCGAACCGGCGTGTCGTCGTACGCGAACGAGGAGCGGCTGCACCGCTTCACGTCGTGGATCCAGGACGACGGGGTGTACGTCGACGAGGACGAGATCCTCGGCTGGGAGCACGAGCACCCCCAGCCCTTCGACGACGACGCCTACCAGGGCCGCTACCAGGACCCGCACGGGGCGGCCGAGGAGCCCCACGTGGGGCTGATCCGGTCGCTCGCCGACGACGGGTTGGATCGCTACGGCCATCACGGGCCGGTGAGCGCGATGGGCGTGTCTCGCGACCTGCTGCCCAAGTGGGACGACCTGCAGCTCGTCACCGCCCAGCTCGCGCGACCGCCGCTGCTCGACGACCACGAGGTCGGTACGGAGGTCGCGATCGGACCCGACTCGCAGCGGCCGGTGACGCTCGATCTGCCGATGTTCGTCTCGGACATGAGCTTCGGTGCCCTGTCCGAGGAGGCGAAGCTCGCGCTCTCGAGGGGTGCTGCGGCCGCCGGCACGGCGATCTGCTCGGGCGAGGGCGGCATGATCCCCGAGTCGCAGGAGGCCAACCCCCGCTACCTCTACGAGCTCGCCTCCGGCCGGTTCGGGTGGGATCTCTCGATCGCCGAGCGGGTCCAGGGCTTCCACTTCAAGTTCGGCCAGGGCGCGAAGACCGGGACCGGCGGCCACCTCCCCGGCATCAAGGTGAAGGGCAGGATCGCCGAGGTGCGCGGGCTCGAGCCGGGCACACCGGCCGTGTCGCCGTCGACGTTCACCGGCGACCTGGCCACGCACTCCGGCCGCGCCGAGCTCGTGGCCGCGGTGCGGGAGCGGTCGGGCGGCATCCCGATCGGGGCCAAGCTCTCGGCCCAGCACATCGAGGCCGACCTCGACGCTGCCTTGGAGCTCGGCGTCGACTACGTGATCCTCGACGGTCGGGGCGGCGGCACGGGCGCGGCGCCCACGATGTTCCGCGACCACATCTCGGTCCCGACCATCCCGGCGCTGGCGAGGGCCCGGCATCACCTCGACTCGTGCGACGCCGAGGGCGTCACGCTCGTGATCACCGGCGGGCTGCGGACCCACACCGACTTCGTGAAGGCCCTTGCGCTCGGCGCCGACGCCATCGCGGTGTCGAACTCGGCCATGCAGGCCATCGGCTGCATCGGCATGCGGGCCTGTCACACCAACAACTGCCCGGTCGGCATCGCCACCCAGCAGGAGCACCTGCGAGCCCGCCTCCCGGTCGACGAGGCGGCGGAGCGACTGACCCGGTGGTTCGGCGCCACCGTCGAGCTGATGCAGGTGCTCAGCCGGGCCTGTGGGCGCGCGCACCTCGGCGAGCTGACACCGGATGATCTGACGACCTTCGACCGCGAGATGGCGCACCTCACCGGGGTCCGCTACGGGGGAGTGATGCTCTGATGGCCTACGACGACGAGCCCTCCACCGAGCCGCCGGACCTCCCCGACGGCGAGTGGTCCTGGCACAAGCTGCTCGAACCCGGCGAGCTCGACGAGGGCCGTGTCGTGACCCGCACCGTCGGCCACGTCTCGCTCGCCGTCACCCACCACGACGGCTGCTTCGGCGCGCTCGACAACCGCTGCCCGCACCAGGGCGGTCCCCTCGGCGAGGGCTCGATCGAGCACGGCTGGCTGCGGTGCCCGTGGCACGGCTACGACTACTCGCCCTGCAACGGCGTCCCGCCGGGCGGCTTCAGCGACAGCCCGGCCGCGTTCCGCACGGAGGAGCGTGAGGACGGCGTCTACGTCGCCCTCCCGGTCGAGGTGGCCCGCCGGCGCACCGTCTCGGATGCGCTGGTCGAGACGCTCACCGCGTGGGGGGTCACGCACGTCTTCGGCATGGTCGGGCACTCCAACCTCGGGTTCGCCGACGCCATGCGGGAGGCCGAGCAGCGGGGCGACCTGACCTACGTCGCCATCCGCCACGAGGGCGCGGCGGCGTTCGCCGCCTCGGCGTACGGCAAGCTCACCGGCGAGCTCGCCGCCTGCTTCGGCATCGCCGGACCGGGCTCGACCAACCTGCTCACCGGCCTCTACGACGCGAAGGTCGATCGGGCGCCCGTGCTGGCGATCAGCGGCAACGTGCCGTCGAAGCTGATCGGCCGCGGCGCCTTCCAGGATCTCGATCTCTCCAAGGCGTTCCAGGACGTGAGCGCCTACTCGGCGACCGTCCACGGCCACGCCGACCACATCGAGCTGGCCAACCTCGCCTGCAAGACCGCGCTGGTCGAGCGCGGCGTGGGGCACCTCGTGCTGCCCGACGAGGTGCAGGAGCAGTCCGGCGAGGGGATCGAGGCCGGCGGGCCGGCGGGTCGAATCGGCGAGCGGACGATCACCCCGCCGCAGACGGCGCTCGACGAGGCCGCCCGACGGATCACCGAGGCCCGGCGGCCGCTGTTCATCGTCGGCCACGGCGCCCGTTACGACATGGCGTCGATCACCGAGCTGGCCGAGCGGATCGGCGCCCCGGTGGCCACGACCTTCAAGGGCAAGGGGCTGATCTCCGACCGGCACGAGCTCGGGTGCGGCGTGCTGGGTCGCTCGGGCACGCCGATCGCCAGCTGGTTCATGAACGAGGCCGACCTGCTGGTCGTGTGGGGCGCCTCGTTCTCAAACCACACCGGCATCGCCCCGTACAAGCCGATCGTGCAGGTCGACTTCGATCCGATGGCGCTCGGCCGGTTCCACGCCGTCGACGTGCCGGTGCTCGGCCACGTGGGCGTGACCGCAGAGGCGCTGCTCGGGCGGCTCGACACCGCCGGCCGCGACGATCCGCGGCCCGAGGTGGCCGAGCGCTGGGCGATCTGGCGGGCCGAGAAGTCCCGCCGCCAGGAGGACGACCGGGGCGAGGGCATCTCGGCCGCAGCGTTGTTCGAGTCGCTGACCCGGGTGGTTCCCGCCGATGCGGTCATGCCGGTCGACGTCGGCAACAACACCTACAGCTTCGGCCGGTACTTCGAGGTCGATCGGCAGGCCGTCATCATGTCGGGCTACCTCGGCTCGATCGGCTTCGGGTTCCCGGCGGCGATGGGTGCGTGGGCGGCGGTCGGCGGGCGGCGCAAGGTCGTCAGCGTCAGCGGCGACGGCGGCTTCGGTCAGTACGCGATGGAGGTGACCACCGCCGTTCGCCACGACATGGACGTGACCCACGTGCTGATGGTCAACGGCGAGCTCGGCAAGATCTCCAAGGAGCAGCGCTCGGCCGAGCTCGACGTGTGGCAGACCTCCCTCGTCAATCCGGACTTCGCGGAGTTCGCCCGCTCCTGCGGTGCGCTCGGCGTCCGGGTCAGCGATCGCGCCGAGCTCGACGACGCGATCCGTCAGGCGATCGATCACGAGGGACCGGCGCTGGTGCAGGTCGACACCGACGTGAACCTGGTCTGAGACCGAGGCGCTGTGCTCGGTGGCCGGAGCAACCACCGGTCGCCGGGCGGGAGCGCTACGTTCCGCCCGAGGGGCGAGGCGGAGGTGATGGCCATGGCGGGCAAGGGTGAGGCGCCGGGCTTCGGCAAGGAGGGCGATCCCAGCGACTTCGACGTCGCGACCGAGGGCATCGTGATCGCCGGGCCGGCGGAGGGCGTGCGCTCCTTCGCCAAGGTCGACGACCACGGTCCGGTGGAGGAGCCGACGACGCTCGTGCTGCCCGGCACCGAGCCGCCGGGCCTGAGCCGCGAGGAGGCGGAGGCGGCGACCGAGGAGGTCATCGCCAAGGGCCAGGAGCTGGCTGCGGCGAACGCGAAGGACGAGCCGGATGAGCACTCGCACGCCGCGGACCCCGGCGCCGAAGACTCCCACGTGGCGATCGACGTCGACGACGGTGAGGTCAACACCGGCGACGGCGACCTGCGGCCACCGCAGCCCGAGCCGGACGACTACTACGAGGACGAGTACTCGCCCGATCCCCCCGACCCGCTCGAGCGCGGCGGCGAGGTCATGGAGGCGCTCGACATCGAGCCCTCCCACCTCAGCGCCGACGCCGACGTCTTCTTCGACGGCTGACCGCGCTGCGTGGTCGGCGGGCCGGACGGAGCCGGCCGTCGATCTGCCACCCTCGTCGGCCATGATCGACTGGGCCAAGAAGGTCAACAAGAGCTGCGGCGAGGCGCTGGCCGGCGAGACGGCCATCGCCGGCACGTTCGGCCAGGCGGCCGGCACCCTCGGCCGTCAGGTCGGATGGGGAGCGGTCGGCGGGATCGCCGGTGTCGCGATCGGTGAGGCCATGGCCAAGCGACGGGGCGAGGCGACCGACCCCGGCGAGGGCGGGCTGGCCGGTGAGATCCCGACGGGCAAGGCCGTGATGGCCATCACGCACCAACGGTTCCTCGTGTTCTCTCACGGCACCATGTCGGGCAAGCCGAAGGACCTGCTGTTCGAGTGCCCGCTCGCCGCGATCGAGTCGATGGAGCTGGGCAAGAAGCGGATCGGATCGACGTTCGTCGTGCGCTTCGTCGACGGCTCGGCGGTGGACTACGACGTCGTGAAGACAGCGAAGCCCGAGCCGTTCGTCGAGGCCTTCGTCACGGCGAAGGCGGCGGCCGGTCCGTCCTGACGTCATCGACGGGTGGCGCCCGTTACGGTCGGGGCATGAGCGACACCGTCATGCTCGCGGTCCCCTTCACGATCTGGCAGGCGACGATCGACCCCGCGGTCGACGGTTGGTCGACCCAGCGCGGGCTGCCCGTACCGGAGCTGCGCGATCGGGGCCGGGGTCGTCAGGCGGTCTACACCCTCGACGTGTCGACCGCGATGGAGGTGCTGGACCGCATCCGCCGCCAGAGCGACGGCATCAACGACGCCGTGCTCAAGACGCGCACCCGCGGCTGGGTCCGCAAGGCCGTCGGTGCGATCTCGGGCGACGCCCCGCCGCCGTCAGCGGCGCGCTCGACTCCGCGTCGTCGCCGGTCGTCCGGGCCGCCGGCCGCGGCGATCGAGGCGGTCCGGCACTACCTCGAGCTCGTCGACACCGGGGTGCCACCGCTGGCGACCTCCGGTCGTGACGAGTCGGTCGTGCGCAGCGAGCTCGAGGAGGTCGACCAGCGCCTCGAGGTCACCGACGACGTGCTCGCTCGCCTCGACCTGCTCGCCAAGCGTCGCCGCCTCCTCGGCGAGCTCGAGCCGGCCCCGGTGGGGACCCCCGACGAGCTCGAGGCCGCGTTCGTCCAGCACGCCCGGACCTTCGCCGCCGCGAACGGCTACGAACCGGAGGTGTTCGTCGAGTTCGGCGTGCCGGCGGCGGTGCTCGAGCGGGCCGGGCTCGCACCCGGCGACGACGGTCCGGACGGGGGCTCGTCGTCTGCCACCCTGTCCGGATGACCTCCAGCCTCGTCGTCCTCGCCGCCGGCCTCGGCAGCCGCTTCGGCGGCACCAAGCAGCTCGAATCGGTCGGGCCCCGTGGCGAGGCCTTCCTCGATTTCGCGATCGGCGATGCCCTCGCCGCCGGGATCGACCGGATCGTGCTCGTCGTCCGGACCGACATCATCGACATGGTCCGCGAGCATGTCGGCCGCTTCCACGCCTCCGACGTCGACATCGCCTACGAGTGTCAGGACGAGCTGGGACCTCCCCGGGCCAAGCCGTGGGGCACCGTTCACGCCGTCCTCGCCGCCGCACCGTCGCTCGACGGACCGTTCCTGGTCGTGAACGCCGACGACCACTACGGGCCATCGAGCTACGAGCTCGCCGTCGACGCCCTCGCCACGACCGGCCCCTCGCGGGCCGGCCTGGTGACGTTCCGGCTCGGCAACACCGTGCCGGAGCACGGATCGGTGTCGCGCGGGGTCTGCAAGGTCGCCGACGGGCGGCTGCAGGCGATCGAGGAGCACCTGACGATCGAACGGGACGGCGACGGCCTCCGCTCCGAGCACGGACCGCTCGCCGACGACACACCGGTCTCGATGAACCTCTGGTGCTTCGACGGATCGATGGTCGACGCCTTCCGGGGCCGGTTCGAGACCTTCCTCGAGGCGCACGGCGACGAGCCGAAGTCCGAGTGCCTGCTGCCCGTCGAGGTCGGCGCGCTGATGCAGGACGGGCTCGAGGTCGTCGTCCGTGACTCGCCGGAGCAGTGGATCGGCGTCACGAACCCCGAGGATCTGGAGTTGGCCCGCTCACTGCTCGCCGAGCGCTCCCTGTAGCTGCAGGTCGATCCGGGTCTGCTTCGCGGCGTACATGAACTGATCGGCCCGCTGCAGCGCCGTCTCGACGTCGGGGGTCCGATCGTCGAGGACGATCGCGCCGATGCTCACGCCGACGGTCACGGTCGCGCCCTCGAACGCGACCGGTTGGGCGACCAGCTGCTCGATCCGCTCCGCGACCCGGTCCAGCGTCGCGGCGTCGGAGATGCGGTTGATCAGCAGGACGAACTCGTCGCCACCGAAGCGGCAGGCGAGATCGTGGTCGCGCAGCGCCGAGCGCATCCGCTCGCTCACGGCGATCAGGACGGCGTCGCCCGCCGCATGCCCGTGCTGGTCGTTGATGGGCTTGAAGCGGTCGAGGTCGCAGTAGAGGAGGCCGGCCAGCTCGTCGGTCGCCCGCACCCGTCGCAGCGCGGTCTCGAGGTGGCGGTTGAGACGGACCCGGTTCGCGAGGCCGGTGAGCTGATCGTGCTCCGCGGCCCAGCTGAGCTGATCCTCCGCGGCCCGGAGGTCCGAGATCTCCGTGGCCACCAGCGAGACCGAGGGGTCGTCGGTCTCCGGGTCGCGACCCTTGATCAGGTTGACCTTGCACGGCACGCGGTAGCCGGGGGCGGGTTCGAAGTCGACGGTCCCGGCCCAGTTCCCCGAGGTCGCGACGTGCTCGAGCGCGAGCTCGAAGTTCCTCGCCTGGTCCGGCGGCACCACGTCACCGATGCTACGCCCGAGGTCGGGACCGAGGCCGAGGATGATCGTCGCCGTGTCGTTCGACCACGTCACCCGATCGTCGTCGGGTCGCCAGATCACGACGAAGTCCGAGGTGCCGTCGAGCACGTGCTCGATGCGGCGCATGCTGCTCGACTCTCGGACCGAGTCGGTCGCGTCGGTGACCACGCAGGCGAACCGGTCCGGCTGCTCGGGCATCCGGGTGCCGCTGATCTCGATCCAGCGGGACCCGTCGAGCGAGCGCAGCTGCTGGCGGAAGGAGTCGCCGTCCGGATCGTTGAGGGCGGTCCAGAGCTGCTCGGTGCGCTCCGGGTCGAACAACATGGGCCAGGTCGCCGGCGGTGCGGTCGGCCCGTGCAGGCCGAGGAGGCGGTCGCCGGTCCCGTGCCAGCCGTGGATCGTGCCGTCGGTGCCCACGATGACCAGGGCCACGCCCGCCGCTCGCGCGAGCTGCGCGGCGCTGCACGCCTCACCGTCGTGACGCGCTTCGTCGCTGTCTCCTGCGCTCACGTCGATCCCTCGCGGTCCGCCCAACACCTGCTCCATCGGCCGGTCGCGGCCGATTCTCAAGTGGGAGCGGATCAGACCGGGATGGCGATGGTCACGACGTTGTCGGAGTAGCTCCGCAACGACGAGTCGAACGAGCCGCCGCAGGTGACCAGCGCCAACGAGTGGCGCCCGTCCCGGCGGAACAGGTCGTCGACGGGCAGGTCGACCTTGTCGTACTGCTCGGTCTCGATCGTGCGGTACCTGGCTTCGGTGCCGTCGGACAGCTCGACGACGACGAGACTGCCCGTCGGGAGGTCGCGGAGCCCGAAGAAGGGGCCGGGTCGGCCGGTCCAGTCGACGTGCGCGGCGATCACGGCCGACCCCTCGTCCGCGCCGGGCAGCGGGCCGTGGCGGTACCACGCGGCCTCGGTGGCGCCGGGCAGCTCCATCTCGCCGTTGTCCTCGACGCCGGCCAGGATGATCGGCGCCTCGACGTCGAGCCCCTCGATCCGCAGCCCGACCGGCACGGCCGGGTAGTCGGTGTCGTCGAATCGTGCGGACTCGATCGGCACGGCGTCGAGCGCCACGGGCACGCCCGAGGTGCGGACGGGGGTGGTGTTGCTGATCAGCTCCAGGGGCCCGGTCACCGGCGGTGGCTCGAGCGGCTCGGGGTCGGCGACGGTGTCAGCCTCGGGTGCGGCGAGCGTCATCCCCGGGCCCGAGGCGGTCGTGTCGATCGGGTCGGCACCACAGGCGGCCAGGCCGAGCAGGCCGGCGAGCAGGAGCCCACCGCGGCGGCGCCCGAACCGGGTGCGGGCGCCGCCGACGGCCGACACGTTCAGTTGGCCCGGCGGCCCTGGCGCACGGCGACGGGCACCGCCACGGCGCCGAGCAGGAGGACGACGCCGAGGGCGACCACGGCGACCAGCACACCTGTGGTGGATCCGCTGTCCGCAGCGAGGCCGCTGTCGCCGGCGTTGATGACCTCGGGCGCTGCGGGCTCGTCCTCGGCGGCGCCGCCGAGGCCATCGAAGGTCTGGGTCAGCAGGGCGAAGCTGCCGTCGTCGAGGGAGCCGATGGCGTAGACGACGAGGTTGACGCCCTCGACCACGGTGATCGGTGCCTCGACCAGCGCCTCGGTGGTGCCGGCGGCGGCGATGCCGGTCGGGTAGTCGCCGGCGGGCAGGTCGACGACCGCCTCGCCACCGTTCTCGAGCCCCTCGAGGCCGGGGACGGCGGCGTCGTTGGCGACGATGTCGACGGCCGGCGCGGCCGCCGTGTGGCGAACGGTCACCCGGCCGTTGCCGGCTTCGGTCTCGCTCAGGTCGTTGGCGAAGGCACCGAGCGTCGGGTTGCCCTCGGCGTCGAGGTGGGCGATGACGCTGAGACTGACGTCAGCGGGGATGGGCGCCGTCACGTCGATCACCGGCGTGTCGGCCTCGGGATCGGCGCCCTCGGCGAAGACCTGGATCTGGTAGTCGTCGGCGGGCAGCTCGAGCGGACCGGCGACGGTCTCGGGCTCGAAGGCCGGCAACGTGAGCTCGCCGTTGACGTACACGTCGACCGTGACGCCGGGGATGCCGTGCAGGACGTAGACCTGACTGGTGTCCTGTGCCCCCGCTGGTGCCGCGGTGAGCACCACGGAGAGGGCGACGGCGGCTGCGAGCAAGATCCGCTTCATGGGGGCGGTACCTCCTGGTGGCTGTGGTCGTAGTGTCTCAGGGATCCGCCCCCCAGTGGGGAATCCCGTGCCACCGGTGGTGGTCGCCGGGGGAGCCACCACTCGGCGTTGACCACTCGGTAACCTTTGCTCACCGTGCGCGTCCGTTTCCCGACCCCGATCCAGCTCGGCCGCGCAGCGGCGGTGATCGGCGCGCTGGCGGTGGCGACCTGGTTGCCGACCGAGGCCACCGCGCAGGACCTGTCCGAGCTGCGCGAGGAGGCCGAGCGGATCGAGGCCGAGCGGGCCGAGGTCCAGGAGCAGCAGGCCGTGCTCGCGGCCAGCCTCGACGCCGAGCAGGCCGACCTCGACGACATCGTCGCCGCGCTCGATGCCATCCAGCTCGACCTCGACGCGAAGCAGGCCCGGCTCGACGCCGCGACCGAGGCGCTCGGTCGCGCCGAGGACCAGGTCGACCTGGCGATCATCGCCCAGGCGCGCACCCAGGACGAGGCCGAGGCGCTCGAGCAGCAGCTGCAGGACCTCGCGGTCGAGGCCTACGTCAACCCCGGCGGCGACGAGGTCCTTGCCGCGCTGATCTCCGGCGAGCTGCTCGATGCGCCCTACCGGCGGGTCCTGCTCGACGTCACCTCCGACGTGCAGGTCGACCTCATCGATCGCTTCCGCGAGGTCCAGGAGGAGCTCGACGACCGGGCCGAGCTCGCCGCCGAGGCGGTTGCCCTCACCGACCAACGGCGTGAGGCGGCCGACCGTCAGGTCGCCGAGGTCGCCGAGGCGAAGTCGCGCCAGGAGGGCTTCGCGGCCGAGGTCGAGGCCCGCATCGAGCACCTCGCCGCCGAGGCCGCCAGCCTCGAAGCCATCGACTCGACCCTCGCCGCCGAGCTCCGTTCCACGAACAGCGAGATCTCCGACCGGGTCCGCCAGATCGAGGAGGCGGCCCGGCGCCGGAGCCCCTCGACCGTCGGCCAGCCCGCACCCCCGGGCGAGATCGTCATCGTGCAGGGCATCTGGGTCCATCAGTCCATCGCCGACAACGTCGATGCGTTGCTCACCGCCGCGGCCGCCGACGGCATCAACCTCGGCGGCGGTGGCTACCGCAGCGCCGAGGGTCAGCTCCGGGTGCGGCGCAACAACTGCGGAACCAGCAACTACGCCATCTACGAGATGCCGGCGTCGAGCTGCCGCCCGCCCACCGCCCGGCCGGGCTCGTCGATGCACGAGCGGGGCCTCGCCATCGACTTCACCTACAACGGTGGCGGCATCGGCAGCCGCTCGAGCCCGGCCTACCAGTGGCTCGCCGCCAACGCCTCCCGCTTCGGCCTGTTCAACCTGCCGAGCGAACCCTGGCACTGGTCGACGAACGGGCGCTGAGCGCGAGTGGCTCACCGATGGTCGAGTCGGTCGAGGTGGTGATGGCATGACCGAGCACCATCCGCGCATGTCGGCGGACGAAGCCGAACGCCTTCGCAGGTGGCACGAGCGGGCCTCGGAGGAGCTCCACGCGCTCGGCGGTCGCCGCGTGAGCTACCTCGACCTCGATCTCGAGGTGCCGGCCGAGGTGCTCGGCCCGTCCCCGGTGTCGGACCTTCTCGGCGAGCGGGTCCTCGCTGAGGTCGAGCCCGACGAACGAGTCCTCGACCTGGGCACCGGCTCCGGGGTCAACGCGCTGCTCGCCGCCCGCAAAGGCGCCACGGTCGTGGGAGTGGACATCAACCCGGTCGCCGTCGAGGTCGCTCGTCGCAACGCCGTGACCAACGGGCTCCACGAGCTGGCGACGTTCGTCGAAGGCGACCTGTTCGACCCGGTCGACGGCACCTTCGACGTGATCGTCTTCGACCCGCCGTTCCGCTGGTTCGCTCCGAGGGACCTCCTCGAGATGGCCTTCGCCGACGACGGGTACGCCACCCTGACCCGGTTCTTCGCCGAGGTCCCCGAGCGGCTCCGCCCCGGCGGACGGGTCCTGCTCTTCTTCGGCACCTCCGGCGACATCGCCTACCTCCGGGAGCTCATGGCGGCCTCGCCGTTCGACTCCGAGGTCGTGGCGACCCGCATGATCGACACCGCGAACGGGCAGGCCGACTACTTCACCTACCGCCTCACGCTCGACTGATCCTCCGTTCGGGCCCGGATGGTGGGGGTCACCCCCACGGCGCGATGAGGGCGGTCCGTCATGGACCCCGCAGGCCCGCCGGGCTCAGGCTCGAGGCATGACCGAGTCCACATCGCATCGCTCGTCAGGATCGTTCGTCGCCGCTGCGATCCTCACCGCCTGCGGCGTCTTCATCGTGGCCTGGTTCCTCATCGGCGATGTCTCGGAGGTGCCGGAGTCCCGCAACCCGGACCGGATGGTCGAGGCGCCCGATCTCCCCGCTGACGCCGATGCGGTCATCGTCGTCGCCGCCATCACCGCCCTCGTCGCCGTCTGGGTGCGCTACGTTTCGGCCGACAGCCGTCATCGCGTTCGCCGCCCGCGTGCGCTCGTCCCCGTGGCGTTGCTCGGCGCGTACCTCGCCCTGCTGGGGCGCGTGATCACGGCAGGCACCGTCGGCGTCAGCATCGGCGGTGGACTCATGCTCATCTTCGTCACCCCCGTGGTCGTCCCAGCGCTGCTCGTCACCACGGCGGTCATGGCACTGCGACAGCCGGGCGTGAGCGCGCCGGAGCCGCCGGTGTGAGCCGGCGTGCTCCGAGTGGATGTCGGGGTGGCGTCAGCTGCCGTCGCGGCCCGGGGGAGGGTGGAAGGTCAGCTCGCCGTTGGGATCGCCACGGGTCTGCCATCGGTGCTCGTGCAGGAACCGGTGGTGGTGTCGGCACAGGTGCACCAGGTTGTCGAGCCGGTGCTCGCCGCCATCGGCCTGGTGGCGGAGGTGGTGGACGTCGCAGCGGTGAGCGGCGACCGCGCAGCCCGGGAACCGGCAGGTCGGGTCGCGCACCAGCAGCGCTCGCCGCTGCCCGACGGTGACGGTGGGCGTCGCCTCGGAGACGTCGAGGATGCTCCGACCTCGCCGCGTCACGACCGACCTCGCTGCGCCGCAAGAGAGCCGTTCGGCGGTCACGGCCGGGATCGGCGCACCGTCGACGTCGCAGCGCAGCGCCACCGGCCCGTCGTCATCGTCGTCGGCCAGGTCGTGGTCGACGACCACCGTCACCGACACCGGAGCGTCGGCGGTCGCCAGCGAGACGAGGGCATCGGCGTTTCGCTGCCCGATCGTGCGCGGTGGTCCGCCGACCGGATCGGGGTCGCTGCGATGCGCCGCCAAGGCCGAGGAGAGCGCCGCCGCCCCGTCGGGATCGAGCTGACCGCGGACGTGGCCGGTGCCGAAGAGGTCGTGACGCACGTGGAGGTGGCGCCCGTTCCAGATCGCCTCGGTGTCGTCGGCGGCGAGCTCGCGATCGCAGTGCTGGCGCCAACCGGCGAGCGTGCGCTCCCACTCCGGCAACGACTTCGTGCGGGCAGCATCGAGCAGCGCCCCCTCGTCGCGTGCGGCGTGCTCGCCCCGCCGGTCGCCGACGGCCCGAGCCAGGACGTCGACGTGGGCGATGGTCACCTCGCCGGCCTCGACCGGGTCCCCGATGTCCTTGAACGGCTGGAACACGCCAGCGTCGTAGGCGTAGACGGACCCCTCCGCGTGCATGACGCGCGTGCCCCTGGGCGCGTCGGGGGTATATCCCG
>JBCBSZ010000026.1:0-62469 GCA_039818945.1 Actinomycetota bacterium | reverse complement strand
GCGCCAGTACCGGCGGCAACACCGGTTGCGCCGGGTCAACGTCTTTGAGATCTAGGGCAATTTGAGCCAAGCCAGCGTGAGCTTCCCGCTGCTGCGGGTCGGCGGCCTCGAGCTCATCAGCGCTGAGGCGCCCGGGCCCGAGACCGATCGGCTCTCGCCCCGGATCCGTGAGACCGCCAGAAGAGGATGCCGGCCCCCTGACCCTCGATGTCGTCGAGCACCGTCGAGCCACTGCACGTGAAGCCGGACACCGACTCGAACAGCGCCTCGTGCCAGACGGTGAGGGTGCCGGTCGCCAGGAACGGCACGGCGCCGAGCACCGAGACGGCCACCCACGACCACGCGACCGCGGCGAAGGCGCTGGCCGTCGCCACCCGCTCCGGGAACGACGACGACGCGAGCAGGAAGCCACCGACGAGCAGGGCGAGCAGCCCCGGCCAGACGAGGTCGATCACCTCGTCGCCGCCGTCGATGGCCTCGACCAGCGCCGAGATCAGGATGCCGATCCCGGCGGTGAGCGCGGCGAGGCCGGTGATGACCCACACCAGGCCGCGTAGGCGGGGCAGGTCGCTCATCGGTCGAGCTCGGTGGACTGGCGTAGCGGCGGGACGAGGAAGCGGGTGCGGTCGCCCGCCATCGCGACGGCGACGAGCACGGGGGTCACCTCGACGCGACCGATGATCATCAGGACGGCGGACGTCATGCGTCCGACCACGCCGAGTCGCACCGGCCACGTGACCGTGGCGCCGACCACGTCGGCCGGCCCGGCGTTGGCCACGCTCGTCACCGCGATCGACACGGCGTCGACGATGGCCGTCGACGAGTCGAGCGCGGGATCGACCGACGACAGCACGAGCGCGCCGACGACGAGCACGGCGAGCGAGAGGCTGATCGAGCCGATCATCCGACTGGCCATCGGCTCCGAGATCGCCGAGGAACCGATGCGCACGGCCGAACGGGACTCGGGGTGGAGCTGTCGGACCAGCTCCCGGCGGACGTAACCGTAGACGGCGAGCACCCGGACGAGCTTGAAGCCGCCCGACATCGAAGCCGCCATCCCGCCGGCGCCCATGGCCAGGATCAGCACCGCGGCGGCGCCGGGGTCGATCGACGACAGCGGTTCGAGCACGAAGCCGGTCGTCGACACCGCTGACGTCGCAGCGAAGATCGAGGTCCGGATCGACCGGGCGACGCCGTCATCGACGCCGGAGCCGAGGAGGTCGGCGACCGCGACCAGCACGAGGACGGCGACGTAGGCCTTGACCTCGATCGAGTGGCCGAACGCGGCGACGTCGCGGCGGCGAAGCACACGCCACAGCAGCGGGAGGCTGGTCCCGGCGAGCGCCATCACGATGATGGCCACGATCTCCACCCCCGCCGAGTCGAACCCGGCCAGGGAGTCCGGGCGGGTCGAGAACCCGCCGGTCGACGCCGTCGTCAACGCATGGAAGAGCGCCTCGAAGGTCGGCATGCCGGCGGCGATGTAGCCCAGCCCGCAAAACACCGTCAGCCCCAGGTACAGCGAGCCCAGCCGCCGGACGGCCGCGCCGGCGCGGGGTGCGACGCGCCGGGCGGACCGGGTGGCCACGCCCCCCGGATCGAGCCCGCCGATGCCGAGCTCGGGCAGGACCACCACGACCATCAGCACGACGCCGGCCGCACCGAGCCACTGGCTGGCGGCTCGCCACAGGGCCACCCCGTGCCCCAGCTCGCCAGGATCGGCGATGGCGGTCGAGCTCGTCGTCGTGATCCCGGCGACGGCCTCGAAGATGGCGGCGTCGACGTCGAGCGCCCCGCTGACCAGGTACGGCACGGCGGCGAAGGTGGCGGCGACCCCGGTGGCGCTCACGACGGCGACGAGGAGCGACGTCGTCCGGATCACGGGCGGGAGGTGGTAGCGGGCGGCCAGGCCCAGCGCGGTGAGACCGGAGACGACCCCGACGACGAGGAAGCTGACCACCTCCTCCGCGCCCGTCAGCAGCTCGACGACGAGACAGACGACCGCCGCGGCCATGACCACCGCGGACACCCCGGCGATGGCGACCCCGGTGACCGACGCCCGTACGTCGAGACGGCCGGAACGCCACGCCGTGAGCGCTAGCTGGACCCGACCGAGACGAGATCGGGCCGAGGCGGTCAACCGAAGACCCGCTTCACCTCGTCGACCACGTGCGGCATGGCGAACACGATGACGTGGTCGTTCTCGCGCAACTGGCTGCGACCCCGGGCGATCTGGGCGTTGCCGTCGCGCACGATCGCCCCGATGAGCACGTCCTTGGGGAGGCGCAGCTCGGAGACGATCGCGCCGTCGGCCTCCGTGCCGGGGTGCACGACGGTCTCGAGCACCTCGGCCTCGCCCTCGAGGAAGGTGGCGACGGCCGTGACGTCGCCGCGCACGAAGCGGAGCACGCCGTTCGCGCTGGCCGTCCGCGGCGACAGGGCCGCGTCGATGCCGATCTCCTCGAGCAGCGGGAGCAGCGACAGGCGGTGGACGACCGCGACCGTCTCGGCCGCCCCCTGCGACTTGGCGAACAGGCAGGCGAGGATGTTGGCGTCGTCCTCACCGGTGAGGGCGACCACGGCGTCGAAGCCCCCGACGTCCTCCTCGACCAGCAGGTCGGCGTCGGTGATGTCGCCGTTGATGACCAGCGGTCCGGCGTGGCGTTGGGCCAGCTCGTCGCAGCGCTCGACGTTGCGGTCGACGATCACGACCCGCACGCCGCGCGGCACCAGCCGCTCGGCGAGCAGCTCCGCCGTCCGCCCACCGCCGAGGAGCATGACCCGCCGCAACGACGTGCGCTCGAGGCCGAGCAGCTGCAGCACCTCTCCCCTCGCCTTGCGCTTGCACACCACGCGCAGCAGGTCGTGCGCCTCGAGCTCGTGGTCGCCCCGGGGGATGATCGTCTGATCGCCACGGGTGATCGTGCCGAACAGGAAGTCCCAGTGCGGCGCGTACTCCTGGGCCAGGTCGACGAGGGTCCGGCCCACGACCGGCGCGCCCTCCTGGAGGCGGGCGCCGATGAGGATGACCTCGCCAGCGGCCATCTCCGCGATGTCGCTCGCGCCCCGGTAGACGAGCAGCTGGAGGATCTCCTCGGCGGTCTCGGCGTCGGGGTCGAGGACCAGGTCGACGCCGATGTGGCGGCGCACCTCCGCCCCGTCGCTGCTGCGCAGCTCCTTGGACTGGAGCCGGCAGACGGTCCGCTCGACGCCGGACTGGGTCGCGATCAGGCAGCTGACGAGGTTGACCTCGTCGACGTTGGTGACCGCGACGACGAGGTCGGCCTTGTCGACGCCGGCCTCGACGAGCACCGACGGGCTGGTGCCGCTGCCGTAGACCGTGAGCACGTCGAGTCGGGCACCGAGGGCCAGGAGGCGGCGACGGTCCTGCTCGACGACGACCACGTCGTGTCCCTCGCGGCTGAGCCGTTCGGCGACGTAGGAACCCACCTCCCCTGCGCCCACGACGACGATCCTCATGCCCTGCCTCCGCTCACCCGTCTCGCCCCGGCCGGGATCAGGCGAAGAACCACTGCGCGCAGTCCTCGTACAACCGGGGCGACACCGGCTTCGGCCGACCCACGACCTCGCTCAGCGGCACCCGGACGATCTCGTCCGCCTGGAGCGCCACCATGGTGCCGTAGTCGCTGTCCACCGCGGCGTCGATCGCCGCCACCCCGTACCGCGTGGACAGGACGCGGTCGTAGGCCGTCGGCGTGCCGCCCCGCTGCACGTGGCCGAGCACGGTGACGCGGGTCTCGAACCCCGTGCGCTGCTCGATCTCCCTGGCGACGTCGCCGGAGATGCCACCGAGCTTCGGGTTGCCGAAGTCGTCGTAGCCCCGATCGGGCAGGTCCATGGTGCCGGGCGCCGGGACCGCTCCCTCCGCCACGACGACGATCGACGCGTACCGGCCACGCTGGTGGCGGCGGATGATCCGCTCGGCGACCTCGGCGATCTCGAACGGGTACTCGGGGACCAGGGTCACCGCTGCGCCCCCGGCCATGCCGGCGTGGACGGCGACGTGCCCGACGTAGCGACCCATCACCTCGACCACCATCACCCGGTTGTGGGACTCGGCCGTGGTGTGCAGCCGGTCGATGGCATCGGTCGCGATCTGCACGGCCGTGTTGAAGCCGAACGTGCGCTCGGTGCCGGAGATGTCGTTGTCGATCGTCTTGGGCACCCCGACGACCGGACCTCCGAGGCGATGGAGGTGCTCGGCCACGCCGAGCGTGCCGTCGCCACCGATCACGACGAGCGCGTCGACGTCGAGCGCCGCCAGGGAGTCGAGGCAGGCGGGCAGGCCGTTCTCGAGCAGCTCCGGGTTGCTCCGCGAGGTGCCGAGGATCGTCCCGCCCCGCGGCAGGGTGCCGCGCATGACGTCGATGCTCAGCGGCATCGTCCGTCGCTCCACCACACCGGCCCAGCCGTCGAGGAAGCCGACGACCTCGGCGTCGTGGGTCCGCTCCGCCTTCTGGACGATCGCCCTGATGACCGCGTTCAGCCCCGGGCAGTCGCCGCCGCCCGTCAGCACCCCGACACGCACATTCGCCTCCGTCGTCCCCGCGGTGTGGTCCCGGTGGTGACGTCACTCGTCCTGCGCGCGTCACCGTAGCGAGCCGAACGCCCCCACGTCAGCACCCCTGGAAGCGCTTCCAGGCGACGTTGCGCTCGGGCTCTGTCGACGGCACTTCCACTACGGTCCTCCGGATGGGAGTTGTGGTCGCCATCGATGCAGGCACGACCGGGGTCAGGTCCCTCGCGGTCGACGAGCAGGGCCGGGTGGTCGGGTGGAGCTACCGGGAGTTCACCCAGCACTACCCGCACCCGGGCTGGGTCGAGCACGACGCGCTCGAGATCTGGGAGGCCGTGCGCACGACGCTCGCCGAGCTCACCGCCGAACTCGACGAGCCGATCGCCGCCATCGGCATCACCGACCAGCGCGAGACCGTCGTCGCCTGGGATCGCAGCACCGGCCAGCCACTGCACCGGGCGATCGTGTGGCAGGACCGACGCACCGCGGCCCGCACCGACGGGCTCGCCGAGGCCGGTCACCTCCCGCTGATCCGCGAGCGCACCGGGCTCGTGCTCGACCCCTACTTCTCCGGCTCGAAGATGGAGTGGCTGCTCACCGAGGGCGGTGTCGAGGCGGGCCCCGATCTCGCGCTCGGCACCATCGACGCATGGGTGGTCTGGAACCTCACCGGTGGGGCCGCGTACGTCACCGACCCCTCCAACGCCTGTCGCACGCTGCTGTACGACATCCGCTCGCTGGCCTGGGACGCCGAGCTGTGCGACCTCTTCGGCGTGCCGATGTCCGCGCTGCCCGAGGTGCGCCCGTCGTCGGGCCGGTACGGCACCACCGTCGAGGGCACCGGCGCGCCGGCCGGCATCCCGATCTCGGGCATCGGCGGCGACCAGCAGGCCGCCCTCTTCGGTCAGGCGTGCCTCGAGGCCGGCATGGCCAAGAACACCTACGGCACGGGGTCGTTCGTGCTGATGAACGTCGGCCCGACCTGCCCGCCGCCGGTCGACGGGCTCCTCACGAGCGTGGGCTGGACGCTCTCCGACGGCACGGTCGCCTACGTGCTCGAGGGCGCGATCTTCTCCACGGGCTCGGCGATCCAGTGGTTGCGCGACGGCCTCGAGATGATCGACGACGCCGCCGAGACCGGACCGCTCGCCGAGTCGGTGCCCGACAGCGACGGCGTGTACCTCGTGCCCGCCTTCACCGGACTCGGCAGCCCGTGGTGGGACCCGTACGCGCGGGGCACGATCGTCGGCATCACGCGCGGCACGACCCGGGCCCACCTGGCCCGGGCCGTCGTCGAGTCCATGACGTACCAGACCCGCGACGTGGTCGAGGCCATGAGCCGCGCCGGAGGCGTCGAGGTCCAGGGGCTCAAGGTCGACGGCGGCGCCTCCGTGATGCCGCTCCTGCTGCAGCTCCAGGCCAACCAGCTCGGCGTGAACGTCGCCCGACCGGAGGTCACCGAGACGACCGCGCTCGGCGCCGCCTACCTCGCCGGCCTGGCCGAGGGGGTGTGGGCCTCCACCGGCGACATCGTCGAGAACTGGCGTCTCGACGTCGAGGTCGAGCCCGACGGCGATCAGGAAGCGGCCGACGCCGGGTACGCCGGCTGGCTGCGCGCCGTCGAGCGATCACGGGGCTGGGCCGAGGAGTGAACGAGGCGCCCGCCACCGAACGGCACCTCACCAGCCGGGGTGAGGAGCGCCGCGAGCAGCTCGTGCGCTGCGCGACCCGGCGCTTCGCCGAGCACGGCGTGCACGAGACGAGCGTCTCGCGCATCGTCGACGAGCTGGGCGTGGGCAAGGGCGTCTTCTACTGGTACTTCCCGTCGAAGGACGCGCTCGTGGTGGAGATCATCAGCGCCGCGCTCGGCGACCTGCGCGACACGCAGCGCCGGGCCCTCACCACCGCCACCGATCCGCTCGGGCGGATCAGCGAGGCGCTGCGGGCGTCGATGCGGTGGTACGCCACGAACCCCGAGCACGTCCGGCTCTTCGAGTGGGCCGACAGCCAGGAGGGGTTCGCCGACCAGATGCGGGCGGCGCGCGAGGTGGCGCAGGCCGACATCGAGCGCCACGTGCGCGCCGCGGTGTCCCAGGGGCAGATCCCGCCGGGCCATCCGGCGATCCGGGCCGAGGCGGTGCTCGGCGCGTCGCACCGGCTCGCCCGCGGCGTGGCCCGCGGCCGCGGGATCGAGCCCGACGAGGTGGCCGAGGCGGCCATCCGGTTCTGCCTGGCCGGCCTCCAGGCCGGCTGAGCCCGGCCGACGCCGGCCGATCAGCCGATGCGGCGCCAGAAGCTGTCGGTCGTCGCCCCGTCGACCCACATCTCGCCGGCGTCGTCGATCGCCTTGGCGAGCCCCTCGTCGCCCATGAAGCGGGCGTAGCCCTGCTCGAGCTCGGCCATGGACTCCGCGCCGGCGACCCAACCGAAGGTGCTCGCCTGCCCGGTGCGCATGGCGACCGGCACGACGTGCAAGCCGGTGACGCTCGACGAGTCGGCGGCGATCTCGACCGCGAACGTCGCCGCCTCCCGGAGGTGACCGTTGCGGGCCACCCCGGACCGGAAGCTGGTGAACGTCGACACCGGCGGCATCGGTGAGCCGTCCAGGGTCATCGAGACCACGTCCATGCCGTTGGGCTGGAACAGCTCCCCGGCCTTGGGCCAGAGCTGCCCCATCATCGGATCGGCCATCATCCGCGCCTGCGTCTCGGCCCGAGCCTCGAGCGTCGGCCACTGCGAGACGAGACCGAAGCGGCCCATGACCCCGAGCTCCTCGGCGACGACCTGGACCTCGTAGTCGAAGCGGCTGCCGACCTGCTCGGCGATCTCGAGCAGGAAGCCCGGCGCCTCCATCATCTTCTCCGGGCGCGCGACCGCGATCCGTGAGACTGCGTACATGGTGATCCCCCCGTCCGGCCGGTCCCCACTCCGGCCCTGGGGGTCGACCGTCGCGCCGGGTGCGCGACATGTCAACGACAGATTCGAAGGAGGGCCGCGCGTCAGGGTCCTGCCGTGGCCAACGGGAGGCGGGCGCGGAAGCGTCGCTGCTCGGCATCGAACTCGACGAAGGTGTCCTCGGGGGCGAAGCCGAGGCGCTCGAGCAACCGCACCGAGGCCGCATTGGCGGTCTGGGTGACGGCGATGACCTCCTCGACGCCGTCGGCTGCCCAGGCCCGGTGCAACGCGGCGGCGACGCCCTGGGTCGCGAGTCCGCGGCCCCAGACCTCGGGGCTCAGCTCGTAGCTCACCTCCGGCTCGCCGCGCTCGTGGGAGATGCGGACGGCGCCGACGACCCGGTCGGTGTCGCGGTCGGCGAGCACGAGCGCTCCCGGGCGACGTCCGAGCTCCGCCGGCATCGCCGCCACCGCATCGTCGTGCGTGAGCGGTCCGCCGAGGTGGCGGCGGACGTCGGACGAGGTGAGCTGCTCGATCAGGCGGAGGCGGTCGGCTTCGTGCGCCGCGCGCAGCCGGAGGCGCGGGGTCACGACCGGTGGCGGAGGCCACGACGGGCGCTCGCCGGGCCACCGTTCCGGTGTCGTCCGCCAGCGCCACTCGATGCCGGTGTCGTCCGGCGCGACCGGCGGGTCCGGCTCGATCGCGACGAGGTCGAGGCCGAGGCGTCGGGGCACCCGCGCCGAGCGGACGTTGCCGGCGTCGTGATGGATCTCGACGTGGCCGGCGTCGAGGTGCTCGAAGGCGGCGTCGGTCAGGAGGCGGGCGGCGGCGGACGCGATGCCGGCGCCGGCCCGATCGGTGCGCACCCAGTACCCGATCTCCCAACCGCCGGGGCCGATCCGGGCGTGCAGGCCGGCGCCGCCGAGCAGCTCGCGATCGTCGTCGTGAGCGCAGATCACGACCGTGTGGTCCTCGCCCCAGGTCGCGATGAACCGGTCGACGAGGTCCACGCGCTCACCTCGCGGGATCGGCTCGGCCTGCGCCCACGGCATCCAGCGCCGCAGCTCCGGCAGCGACGCCGTGACCGCCTCGGCCAACCGGTCGACGTCGTCGGGCCGGTACCGCCTGACCACGACGCGGCCGTCGGTCAGTCGCTCGGGCAGCACGGTGGACCAGCTCAGGCGGCGAGTCGACCGTCGGTGATCCGCACGGTCCGGTCGCAGTACTCGGTGATGCGCTCGTCGTGCGTGACGACGATGGCCGCCGTGCCCCGCTGCTTCATCTCCGACCGGATGAGCTCCATCACCTGCTCGCCCAGCTCGGTGTCGAGCGCGGAGGTCGGTTCGTCGAAGAGCACGAGCGTCGGATCGTTCATCAGCGCCCGGCCGATCGCGACCCGTTGACGCTGGCCACCCGAGAGCTGCGACGGCAGGTTCTTGGCCCGGTCGGCCAACCCGAGCTCCTCGAGGAGCTGATCGGCGCGCTGGCGGGCCGGCGCACCCGTCCGGCGGCCGAGCTCGTCGACGACGAGGAGGTTCTCGCGGGCGTTGAGGAACGGGACGAGGTTGACGGCCTGGAACACGAAGCCCACCGACTCCTGCCGGAACTTGGTGAGCAGCTTGTCGTCGTGACCCGAGATGTCCTCACCGCCGACGACGATGCTGCCCTCGGACGCCTTGAGGATGCCGCCGGCGATCGAGCACAGCGTCGTCTTGCCCGAGCCCGACGGCCCGACCAGGGCGACGATCTCGTCGGCGGCGACGTCGAGCGACGCGTGGTCGAGGGCGACGACCTCGGAGCCGTCGCCCATCTCGTAGACCTTGCGGATGTTGCGCATGGTGAGCGCGCTGGTGGTGGACATGGTGGGCTATCCGATCGCTGAGGCCGGATCGACGCGCAGGACCCGGCGGAGGGAGAAGGCGCAGCCGGCGACGGCGGCGACGAGGAGCAGGGCCACGCTGGTCAGGATCCGGCTCGGGCCGATGGCGAGCGGGATCGATCCGGGTGGGATGAGCAGGTCGAGGCCGACGACGAGCACCGCCGCCACCGCAGCGGCCACCAGGGTCACGGCGACGGCCTGGGCGACGAGCCCGGCGAAGATCGTGCGCGTGCGGGCGCCCAACGCCTTGAGCACGCCGTAGAGGCTGATGCGCTCGACGGTGAGGAGCGCGAAGAACAGGCCGATGACCACCAGCGCGATCAGGATCGTCACACCGATGATCTGGCTGAACGTGCTCTGCTGCTCCTGCACGCCCGGGATGGCGTTGACGGCGCCGTCGACCGTGTACGAGTCGGTCTCGCCGTCGGTGGCCGCATCGATGCGGTCGGGCAGGTCGCCGTCGGCGTCGCCGCGGACCACCAGCGCCTGGAAGACCCCCTCGCCGAGACGGGCGTCCGGTCGGTTCGCGCCGAGCACCTCGCGCCACGTCTCCGGGGCCGCCCACAACCCGCCCTGGCCGTTGAACGACGTGTCGCTGACGAAGCCGATCACCTCGATCGGCGACCGGGCGGGTCCGAGGAGGATCGTCATCCCGAGCTCGACCCCGTCGGCCTGGAGCACGTCGTCGGCGTACGCCTGCCCCGGGGGTGGGACCTCGCCGACGCCGTCGGGGGCGAGCTCGTAGCCGAAGAGCGCGACGTTGGCGAGGTCTCGCGGTCCGTTGCCGGGGACCCGGGCGCCGAGCTGCACGAGGCCGAGGCCCCCGACCTCGTCGACCCCGTCGAGCTCCTCGATGCGCTCGCGCACGTCGGGTTCGATGCGGCTGCGGACGAAGGAGGCCTGGGCGGTGTCGTCGTAGACGATCGCCTCGGCCTCCTGGGCGCGCAGCGCTCCGGTCGAGGAGGCGATGAGCCCGTCGAGCAGCCCACCGAGGAACATCAACAGCAGCGAGATCAACGTCAGGATCACCGTCGCGGTGACGAATCGGCCCGGTTGGCGCACGAGCTCCTTGAGGGCGATCCTC
Source organism: Actinomycetota bacterium (assembly GCA_039818945.1). Classification (GTDB taxonomy): domain Bacteria; phylum Actinomycetota; class Acidimicrobiia; order Acidimicrobiales; family Poriferisodalaceae; genus JBCBSZ01. Next base: position 52,074 of record JBCBSZ010000026.1, on the reverse strand, counting down.
ATCGTCCGACCGCCGCGCCGGTCGTGGCCTCGATCGGATCGATCCGCAGCACCCGGCGTGCGGCGACCAGCGCGCTCGCGACACCGAGCACGATCAGCAACACCGACCAGAAGATCACCGCCGTGGTCTCGAACCGCAACGGCAGACCGCCCAGGGTCTGCTGCGACAGCGGGGTGTAGAGGGCGATGCCGACCACCAGCCCCGCCACGACGATGATGAGGACCTGGATGAGCAGCGCGCCGACCAATCGGCCCGCGGGCGCGCCGATCGCTCGGAGCAGCGTGAGCGCCGGCGCCTTCTGGAACGTGACGATCAGGAAGAAGAGCCCGGTCACAAACGGCACGACGAGCCCGTAGAGCAGGAAGATCAGCGTGAATGACTGCTGGACCTGCGACACGCCAGGCGTCTCGGCCGCGGCGTCGGCGCGGGTCAGCGCGTCGAGGTCGAGCGACTGGGCGTTGATCTGCTCGACGAGCTCGTCCGAGCTCACCCCGTCGACCGGTGCCACCGCCAGCACGTTCGGCAGTGGCTCGCCGGCGTCGGGGTTCACCGACGTGACCGCGTCGAGGTACGTGTCGTAGCTCGTGAAGAGGGTCGGCGCGACGTTGAGCTGGACGTCGTCGGCGAGCCCGACGACGGTGATCTCGAGGCCGCCGGGCAGCAGGCGGATCACGTCGCCCACGCCGTAGCCGAAGCCCTCGTCCGCCGCCGACGCGACCGCTTCGCCCGGCGCCTCGGCGTACCGGCCCTCGCTCAGCTCCGACGGTGCGCCGAGCGGTTCGCCCGCGGCGTCGAGCTCGTATCCGATGACCGTCGTGTCGAAGGTCTCGCCGTCGTCGTTGCTCAACGGCAGGCCGGTGAACGTGCCCTGACCGATCCGCCCGACCGACTCGGCCCCGTCGACGTCCTCGACCAGCGCCTCCAGATCGGGGGTGATGATCGAGCCCTGCAGGATCCGCTGGCCGTCGACGCTGTACACGAGCACCGGCGCGTTCTGATTCCGGATCGCGCCGATGAAGCCGGTGATGAGGCCGTTCTGCAACGATTGCTGGAACAGGATCAGGAAGACGAGCAGGCCGACGGCGGCGATCAGGAGCCCGAAGCGGACCTTGGCCCGTCTCATCTCCGTGATGGCGAGGAACATGCGAAGGCTCGTGCGGGTCGGGAACTGTCTCGGTCAGCAAAGATACTCGGTAGACCGAGAGTTTCCACCACCGGACGTCGTCGAACGAGATGCTAGGTCGATCCAGCGGAGGGGCTCATGACGCGGGTGTCACCTTCGGGCCCCGGCGGCCCCCACGACCCCGAGGCCGTCCAGGAGGTCGTCGACCTCATGAGCGCGATGAGTCGCACGTCGGTGGCCTTGTCCGCCGACATCAGCGCCGAGCTCGGCGTGCACCCCACGGACGTGAACGCCCTCCACCTCCTCGCCGCGGCCGTCGAGCCGGTCACCGCCAGCGAGCTCGGCGCTGCGCTGGCGCTGTCGTCGGCGGCGACCACCGGCCTCGTCGATCGGCTCGTCCGCGAGGGGCTGGCCGAGCGCCGTGACCACCCCGACGATCGCCGCAAGGTCATCGTCGTCGCGACCGAGCGGGCGACCGAGCTGTCGCTCCAGCACCTCGCCCCCCTCCTCGATCGGGTGGGGCGGGCGATCGGCGAGGCCGACGCCGACGCGCTCGCGGCCGTGATCCGGTTCCTCCGCCGCGTCACCGGCGACGACCGTTGACGCCGTGACGCCGGGGGCGTCGCTCAGCCCAGCTTCGTGAGCGTCTTCTTGAGCTGGCGGACGGCCTGGTTGATGCGCTGGTCGTTCTCGACGAGGGCGAAGCGCACGAACTGCTCGCCGCCCGGACCGAAGCCGACGCCGGGCGAGACCGCGACGTGGGCCTCCTTCACGAGCATCGACGCGAACTCGATGGAGTCCATCTCCCGGTACGGCTCGGGGATGCGAGCCCAGGCGAACATCGTCCCCTGGGGCCGCTCGATGTGCCACCCGATGCGATCGAGGCCGTCGCAGAGGGCGTCGCGGCGGCGCTGGTACACGCCGCGGACCAGCTCGGGGTGCTCGGGCGCCTCGTTCATCGTGACGGTGGCCGCGATCTGGATCGGCTGGAACGTGCCGTAGTCGAGGTAGCTCTTGAGCTTGGCGAGCGCCGCGACCGCCTCGGGGTTGCCGACGAGGAAGGCCACCCGCCAACCGGCCATCGAGAACGACTTGGTCAGCGAGTACAGCTCGACAGCGACGTCCTTGGCCCCCTCGGCCTGGAGGATCGAGGGTGGGCGGTAGCCGTCGAAGCCGAGGTCGGCATAGGCGAAGTCGTGGACGATGAAGGTGTCGGTGTCACGAGCGAAGTCGACGACCCGCTGCATGAAGTCGAGATCGACGCAGGTGGTGGTCGGGTTGTGCGGGAAGGACAGCAGGATCACCCGCGGCCGCGGCCAGGCGTACTCGTAGCGCTCGACCAGCTCGTCGAAGAACTCCTGGCCGGTGCCCAGCGGCAGCTTCCGGACCTCGGCGCCGGCGAAGAGCGGGGCGTAGAGGTGGATCGGGTAGGACGGCGACGGCACGAGGCAGGCGTCGCCGGGCCCGAGGAGCGTCCACATGAGGTGCGACAGCCCCTCCTTCGCCCCGATGGTGTTGATCACCTCGGTCTCGGGGTCGAGGTCGACGTCCCAGTTGCGGCCGTAGAGATCGGCGACGGCCTGTCGCAGCTTCGGCAGCCCCCGGCTCAACGAGTAGCGGTGGTTGCGCTGGTTGGCCGCCGCCTCGGCGAGCTTCTGGACCGCGATGTCGGGCGACGGGAGGTCGGGGTTGCCGAAGCCGAGGTCGATCACATCGGCACCGTCGCGCCGCAGGTCCTTCTTCAGCGTGTCGATGATGGTGAAGACGTAGGGCGGCAGCCCTCCGATGCGTCGGAACTCCATGGGCTCCACGCTACCGAAGGGCCCCCTGCGCTTCGGAATGGGTTGCCTGACCTGCATCGCGAGCCAGCACCGCCGCACCGAGCGCACCGGCCCGCTCCCCCAGCGCTGCGGGCACGATCGTCACCTGGGGTCGGTGCCCGTTCGCGAAGATCATCCCGTCGAAGCGTGACCGGACCGGGTCGAGCAGCAGCTCGTGCTCGGCGACGAGACCGCCGCCGACGACGATCAGCGACGGGTCGAGGATCGCCACACCGTTGGCCAGACCGAGCGCGACCCACCCGGCGAACTCGTCGATGATCTCGATCGCCGTCTGGTCGCCCTCCCGAGCGGCTCGTGTGACGTGCTCACCCCGCAACGAGCTCGGGTCGTCGGCCACGAGCGACTTGAGGACACCACCGCGTCCCCGTCCGATCGTCTCGACCGCCAGTCGGGCGAGGCCGGTCGCGCTGGCCTTGGTCTCCCAGCACCCGCGGTTGCCGCACGAGCACTCGACGCCGACCGGATCGACCACGTGGTGGCCGAGCTCACCGGCGAAGCCGTTGGCACCCAGCTGCACCCGGCCGTCGACGATGATGCTCGTCCCGATGCCGGTGCCCAGGGTGACGAGCATGGCCTCGCCGTGGCCCCGGGCCGCGCCGAGCGTGTGCTCGGCCCAGGCGGCGCAGTCGGTGTCGTTGGCGACGACGATCGGCACGTCGAAGCGGAGCTGCAGCAGCTCGCGCACCGCGAGCTCGTCGGCGCCGACGAGGTTCGGCGCGTAGCGGAGCCGACCCTCGGCGTCGACGATGCCGGGGACGCCGACGCCGACCCCGTCGACCGCTCCCGCCAGCTCGGTGAGCTCGGCGACGACGGCGGCGACCATGTCGAGCAGCTCGGAGGCCCCGTCGGGCGTCGGGACGCGGCTCTCGGCGAGCACCTCACCCTGGTCGTCGACGAGGACCCCCAGGGACTTGGTGCCGCCGATGTCGACGCCGACGCCGAGGCCGGATCGCTCAGCCATCGATGCGGATGCCCTCGTAGCCGTCGTCGGGCTCGTCGTCGTCCGGCGGCGGGGCGGCGCGGGCGACGACGTCGCGCCCGAGATCGGCCAACGAGTCCACGATCTTGCTCATCGACTCGTCGTTGCGAAGGGCGCTGTCGGCGGCGTCGAGGAAGGATCGGCCGGCGGAGATCAGCTCGAGGGCGGCGGCCTGCAGGTGGGAGAGCGCAGCGGCTGCGGCGTCGCCGACGGGCTCGCTCTCGGGGCCCGTCTCCTCCTCCTCGCTCATCCTCGTCACCGCTCCTGCTCGCGCTGTCCGAAGCGTACCGACAGCACTCCGTCTGCGAACCCGGCGCCGACCACCCGTCGGGTGCGCAGCGTGTCGGGCAGGGTGACGACCCGTCGGTAGGGCCCGACACCGAGGTAGAGATCGTCCCCCCGCCGCCCGAGATCCAGCTCACCACCGGCGTCGACCCCGGGCAACCGGAGGCGCAGCACGCGCTCGCCGTCGACGTCGTCGACGCTCAGGGTCTGCCCGTCGTGGAGGCGGCCGGTCGGGTCGTCGTCGTAGAGCTCGGCGCCCAGCTTCGAGAGGGCCTCGACACCGATGGGCTCGTCGTCGGCCAGACCGAGGCGCAGGATCGGCACCGGCGCGAAGCCGGTCTCGATCTCGTCGAGCTCGCGAGCCTGCACGCGACGCCACGCGGCGAGGCCGGGCGCGTCGAGCTCGTCGGGCAGGATCCGGTTGGCGATCACGGCGTCGACGTGGTGGCCGAACAGCGACAGGTACGTGTGGGTCCGCCGCGCCTCCGCGACGACGAGCCGCTCGGGCACGACGACGAGGCGGGCGGACGTCCGATCGGGGTCCTGCAGCACGGCCCGCACCCGATCGAGGCGCTCGAGCATCGCCTCGCCCTGGGCGAGGAGATCGGCGTCGGGGAGGCGCACGCCGAGGAACTGCTCGGCGAGCGGACCGGCGGCCGAGAGCAGCTCGTTGCCCTGCGGCCGCAGCCGGCGCAGCCACCACGAGAGCACCTCGGGCGCGGCGAGCAGCCGGATCGTCTCGGCGCTCGGGGCGCAGTCGACGACGACCACGTCGAGGTCGGGGTCGTCGACGTGGTCGGCCAGCTCCCCCAGCGCGACGACCTCCTCGAGGCCGGGCAGCACCGAGAGCTCCTCCGCCCGGACCTGGTCGAGACCGGTGCCCCCGAGCAGGCCGGCCAGGTACTCGCGGGCGTCACCCCAGAGGCGTTCGAGCACGACCCGTGCGTCGAGCTGTCGTCCGGCGAGGCGCGGCGCGAGGTCGGTGCGGTCGTCGCCCAGCTCGGCGTCGAACGCATCGCCGAGCGAGTGGGCCGCATCGGTGGACACGACGAGCGTGCGCAGACCCAACTCGGCGCAGCGCAGTGCGGTCGCTGCCGCGACGGTGGTCTTGCCGACCCCACCCTTGCCGGTGACCAGGAGGACCCGGGCGGCCGTCGTCATCTCGGCCTCAGCTCGAGGCGAGGGTCTCGGCCCGTTCGGTGAAGTCGTCGATCGCGGTGTGGACGATGCGACCCTCGGCCCGGCGCTTCACGAAGCCCGGGAGGGGCATCGCCAGCTCGACGGTGAGCGAGTAGCGCACCTCGGTCTGGTTCTGGTCGTCGTCGACCGGGAAGAACTCCCACGAGCCGTCGAGCACGCGGGTGACGTCGCCGTCGTCCTGCACCCAGGCGAGGCGGACCGGCGCGTGGGCGTAGTCGTAGCGCAGGGTGTAGGTCGTCGAGCGGCCCATCGCCGCGGCGCGGAACGTCACGAGTGACGGCCGGCCCTCGTCGTCGCGCTCGACGATCTCGGCGTCCTTGATGTCGGCTGCCCAGAGCGGGTACTGCTCGATGTCGGCCGCCACCTCGAAGCAGGTCGTGGGCGGCGCGGCGATCGTGGTGGTGAACACCGCTTCCTCGCGCATCTGTTGGCCTCCTGTCCCAGCCGTCGAGCCGGGGGCGAGCCTATCCAGGTCGGGCCTCGGCCCCCGGGCCGCCCCGCTCGCCGAACGTGCCGTGCCGGGCGCTCCACCACCCGCTGGCGGCCAGACCGAAGACGGGCACGAGGATGCCGAAGGCGACCCCGGTGAAGGGCCGGATGCCGGCTGCGACGAACGATGCCACCGTCTGCACGGCGACGCAGCTCTGCAGCCACCAGCGGATCGGGCGGGGCGCACCGGTGAGGAGGAAGAGGTCGGCGACCGAGATCGCCTCGTACCGGCTCCGGCCGATGGCCCGCAGCAATCCTGCGGCCATCACGACGGTGCCGACGCCGAACAGCACGAGCGACACCCCGACGAACAGGTCGCGCAGGAACCCGTCAGATGCCACCGCCGCCGCCGCGCTCACGAGGAACACCAGCGTGCCGGCGACGTCGATGCGCACGATGTCGGCCCCCGGCACCCCGTCCAACGACCACCGACCCTCGTCGGAGCCCTCCGCCGTCACACGCACCTCACAGCATCACCCGGTTCGCCTTCGGGCCGGGCCTCCGGCCCGTCACCGTGGACCTCACAGCGCATCCCGGAGGCGGGCGGCGAGCACGTCGTAGGAGTGCGCCTCGGCGCGGGCGCGGGCCGCCTTGCCCATCGCGGCGCGGCGGTCGGGGTCGTCGAGCAGGGCGCCGATCGCTGCCGCAGCTGCGCCGACGTCGGTCGGGTCGTCGACGACCAGGCCGGTGACATCGTGCTCAACCGCCTCGTGGGCACCACCGCTCGCGCCGGCGACCTGGGGTGTGCCCGCTGCGGCGGCCTCCATGAACACGATGCCGAAGCCCTCCTGCTCGAGGCCCGCCCACCGGGTTCGGCACAGCATCGAGAACACGTCGGCCGCGCCGTAGAGACCGGTCAGGAGCTCGTCGGCGACCCGCCCCACGAAGTGCACGGGCACCGACCCGCTGGCGGCGATGAGCTCGAGCCGGCGCCGGTCGCGACCCGATCCGTTGACCACGACCTGCAGGTCGGGATGGGTCCGGCGGAGCCGGTCGGCGGCCCGCAGCACCACGTCGATGCCCTTGCGGGGCACCAGGCGGCTGCCGGCGTGCACGAGCGGCGCGTCGATCGGCAGGCCGAGCTCGGCCCGCACCGCGTCGCGCTCGGTGGCATCGAGAGGGCGGATGCGATCGGTGTCGACGCCGGGCGGGACGATGACGGTCGGCAGCGTCGTGCCGGCGGCCCGCTCGCCCTCGGCCGCCGGGTAGCCGCCGGCGGCGATGACCAGCTCGGCGCCGCGGACCGTCCTCGCCAGGAGCTGCGAGGACACCGGCAGCCGGCCGGGGACCGTGACCTCCGCTCCGTGGAGGACCACGGCGTAGGGCATGCCGAGCGACGGGCCGATCGCGCCCAGCGGCAGCGCCGGATCGAGCACGATCAGCTCGGCCTCGACCTCGCGGGCCAGACGCTGGACCGCGCGCACCACCCCGGGGTGCGGGAGCAGGACGGGCTCGCGCCACCGTTCGACGCGGAAGGCCTGTTCGGCGTCGAACTCGGCCGTGCCCCGGTAGGGCGTGGTGAGGACGGTCACGTCGTCGGGCGGGAGACGTCGCCACAGCTCCCACAGGTACGACTGGATGCCGCCGACCTTGGGCGGGAAGTCGTTGGTGACGAGGAGGTGGCGCCTCATCGTGCTCCGGCGAGGGGGACGTCGGCGTCGAGCTCAGCGGTCACCAGCGGATCATCGCCCAGATCGACCTCGTCGAGCAGGTCCAGGCGGCCGAGACGTCGGGCCGCCCACACGGCGTGGGCGGCGACGATGCCGCCGACGCGCAGGTGGCGGCGGATCGCGTCGACCGTCGCCGGGTCGTCGGGGTCGCCCACGTTGCCGAGCACGACCAGCGCGTTGCGCCGCAGGTACTCGGGCCGTCGGCGGGGGATGTACCACTCGCCGTACCGGTCCATCAGCTCGTCGTCGTCGAGGCCGAGCAGCTCGACCACGTCGACGACGGCCCGGTCACGCCGTTCGGTGGGCGGCGGCGTGCGCATCGTGCGAGCCCGGTTGGGCGGGCAGACGTCCTGGCAGTCGTCGCAGCCGTAGAGCCGGTCGCCGAGCGCGACCCGATGCTCGTGGGGGAACACCCCGTCGGCCTGCACCAGCCAGGCGAGACAGCGGCGGGCGTCGAGCTCGCCCGGGGTGCTCAGCGCGCCGGTCGGGCAGGCCGGGAGGCAGCGCGTGCAGGTGCCGCACCCGTCGGGCACCGGCCCCGGATCGACGTCGAGCTCCGCGTCGGTGAGCACGGAGCCGAGGACGAACCACGATCCGAGCCCGGGGAGCAACAGGTTGGTGTTCTTGCCGAACCACCCCAACCCGGCGCGGTGGGCGGCCGCCCGGTCGACCAACCGGTTGTCGTCGACCAGCACGACGGCCTCGAAGCCGGCCTCGCGCAGCGAGTCGGCCACGCGCCCGAGCACAGCGCGGAGGCGGTCGTAGTACGGCTCCCACTGGTACGCGGCGACCCGCGCCTCCCCCGCCCCCGGCTCGGTCGGGGGTGAGCGGTGGTACGACAGCGCGCCGACGACGAGCGAGCGGCCGGTGGCCAGCGTGCGACCGGGGTCGGTCGAGCGAGCTGGGCGGCCGTAGGTGAAGTGCATGCCGCCGTGCAGACCACGCTCCTTGCGCTCCTCGATGCGCGTGCGGGCCTCGTCGAACGGGTCGGCGGCGGCGATGCCGACCGCATCGAGCCCACCGTCGAGCGCGAGGCGCCGCAGCTGCTCGGTCAGGGAGGGCACCACCGCCTCATCATCACCCACTCCCCCGCTCGACGGCCATCGGTCACGCCGTCCGGTGCCGCAGCGCCGGGGCGAGCCCGGCCTGGTGCAGCTCGCGCAACGCCCGCAGCTCGCCCACGTCGAGGATGACGGCGTCGTCGGGCTCGCGCTCGCACAGGAACGTGACGACGCAGTCCTCGCACGCCGACGTGTCGCGCATGCAGCACGTGCCGCAGTCGATGATCAGGGGCTGATCCATGCCGACGACGGTAGGAACAGGGTGTGTCAGCTCCGCCCGGAGGTGAGGTGGCGCAGCAGCTGCTCGCTGCTCAGGACGTTGGCGCCGCCGGCCCGGGCGCCGTCGCGGACCCGATGGTCGCTCGACACCACGATGACCGCCCGGTCGACCGGCTCGTGCGCCACCAGCTCGAGGATGCGGTCGTCGGCCTCGACGTCGGCGTCGGTGAACTCGACAGCCACCGGGCACCGGACCCGACCGGCCGCCGCACGATCGACGTCGGCACCGTCGAACACGATCCGGACGTCGGCGTTGGTGCGGACGGCCTCGGCACCGAGCAGATCGACGAGCCGGTCGCGCTGGTGCGACAGCTCGGTCCCCGGCCAGCCCGACAGCGTCACGTTGTAGCCGTCGACGAGCACCAGCGCGCCGGGCGCCCGGAGCAACCAGGCGGTGGCCTCGTCGTCCTCCTCCATCAGCCCCGGGAGCACGAGCGGCCGGCGCCGGGCCCGTGGGCGTCGGGGGCCCTTCGCGACGCCGTCGGCGGTCGGCTCCGACGGCGGGGCGAAGAGCTCGACCAGCGAGGCCAGCCCGCGAGCGAGCTGCTCGGCACCGGACGAGGCGTCGCCGAGCATCGCGGCGATCTCGTGCATCGGCAGCGGCGGCGAGCCTCCGTCATTCGGCACCGGCGCGGCCGCCTCCGGGACCGCCGCCGACGCCGCGGCGACGGCGGCGCGAGGTTCGGGCGCCGCCTCGAGCTCGGCGACCCGGTCGCGCAGCTCGCGCACCCGTCCCCGTTCCTCGCCGAGCGACGCCTCGGCGCTGCGGGCTCGCTCCTCGGCGGTGGTGGTGCGGCGCGTGAGCGAGTCGATCCGCTCGGCGACCTCGTCGGCGTGCTGCTCGGCCTCCTGACGACGGCGACGCTCGGCGGCCAGCTCCTCCCGAGCTGCTCCGGCCTGGTCGGAGACGGCCGTCAGCTCGGCGGCGAGACGATCGCGCTCGCGCTCGAGCACCCCCAGCTGCCGGGCGAGGTCCTGCTCGGCGGCCTCGGACCGCCGACGGTCGTCGACCGAGCGGCGCTCGTCGATCAGGTCGGCGAGCGCGTCCTCCCAGCCGTCGGGACGCTCGATCCACAGCTCACCCGCGGCGCCGAGCTCACCGTCGTCGGCCACCTCGGCGACCCGTCCTCGCAGCTCGTCGTCGCCGTCGACGGCGGCTCGCACCGCAGCCAGCGCACGACCCCGCAGCCGCGTGAAGCGGAGGAAGGGGCGCAGGCTCGGCGGCGGGTCGGTCGGCGGCGTGGCGCGCTGGCCGGCGCGCACGGTCACGAAGGCCCGCTCGAGGGCGGGGCGCAGCAGTTCGAGGGCGATCGGGTCGTCGTGCGGGTGCCGGTCGCCCACCGATCACTCCGTCGCCGCGTCGGCGCCGACCGTCTCGACGATGCCGGGCGGTCCGCACCAGCGGCACTGCACGGACTCGATCGTCTCGTCGAGCACCTCGACGTCCTCGAGATCGAGCTCGCCGCCCACCGTGAAGTGGTGGTACGCCCGCTCGCGGCGGGAGACCGTCACCTCGAAGCGGGTCAGGTTCCCGCAGCTGGTGCAGCGGTACCGGGGGCTCGTCATCGTCGCCCAGGGTAGCTGTGGACCCGGCGCGGCCCCGAGCCCGGCCGGCGTGACGGAACACACGTTCCGCGAACACCCGTTCGTTACCGTCGGTTCGGTGCCCAGCTCCGCCCGTCCCGTCCCGCTCGCCGGCCAGCGCTCCTTCGACGATCTCGGCACCCCGCTGCGCGAGGTCAACTTCGTGGTGCTCGATCTCGAGACCACCGGCGGCTCCGCCGACACCGATGCCATCACCGAGATCGGTGCGGTCCGCTACCGGGGCGGCGAGGTCCAGGCTCGCTTCGCCACGCTCGTGCACCCCGGGCGGTCGATCCCGGCGTCGATCTCGGTGCTGACCGGCATCACCGACGCCCTGGTGGCCCGCGCCCCGCGCATCGAGTCGGTGCTGCCCTCCTTCCTCGACTTCTGCTCGGGCTGCGTCGTGGTCGGGCACAACGTCCGCTTCGACCTCGGCTTCCTGCGACGGGCGTGCGAGCGCGGCGGCTGGCCGGCGCTGGACGGGCCGGTGGTCGACACGCTGGCGCTGGCCCGCCGCCTCCTCGCCGAGGAGGTGCCCAACTTCAAGCTCTCGACCCTGGCCGACCGGCTGCGCCTCCCCCACCGGCCGGTCCACCGGGCGATGTCCGACGCCGACGCCACCGCCGACCTGCTCCACGTCCTCCTCGAGCGGGCCGGTCACCTCGGCGTGCTGGGCCTCGACGACCTCCTGACCCTGCCGACCATGGCCGGCCACCCCCAGGCCGCCAAGCTCCGCCTCACCGACCGGCTCCCACGGGTGCCCGGCGTCTACGTCTTCCGCGACCGGCGGGGCGAGATCCTCTACGTCGGCAAGGCCAACGACCTGCGGGCCCGGGTGCGCAGCTACTTCTCCAGCGAGCGCCGCCGCAAGGTCGGCGCCCTGCTGCGCGAGCTCGACACGGTCGATCACCGGGTGCAGCCCGGCCCGTTCGCACCCGAGATCGCCGAGCTCCGCCTCATCCAGGCCCACGTGCCGCGCTTCAACCGGCAGCACCGCCGTCGATCGACGGTCTGGCTCGAGCTCACGCTGGGCGAGCCGTTTCCCCGGTTGCTCGCCGCCCGCAAGCTCAAGGACGACGGCGGCCTCTACCTGGGCCCGTTCGGCTCGCGACGTCAGGTCGACGTGCTCGTCGACGCGCTCCACAGCGTGACGCTGCTGCGCCGCTGCACCACCCGGCCGAGCGCCCGACGGCTCCGGGTCGCGCCGTGCGCCCCTGGCCAGCTGGGCGTGGCCCTCTGCCCGTGCACCGGTGAACCCGACGGTGGCCGCTACGAGCGCGAGGTCGAGCGGGTCCGACGCGGCCTCACCGACCGGCCACGCTGGCTGGTCGACCCCCTGGTCGAGCGGATGCACGAGCTCGCCGCCGAGCAGCGCTTCGAGGAGGCCGCCGACGCCCGTGACCGCGCCGCTGCGCTGGCGAGCACGCTCGACCACCAGCGCCGAGTGGACGCGCTGGTCGATGTCGGCCGCTTCGAGCTCACGACCGGGGCCGGCACCGCGGTCATCGAGCACGGCCGTCTGGTCCACGCCGAGGGGGCCGACGGCCGGGTCGCCAACCTGCCGCCGCCGATCGACGGCCGGGTGGGTGCGGCCGACGAGACGAGGCTGCTGTGCTCGTTGCTCGATCGGGCGGCGGCGTCGTGTCGCCCGGCCACCGCCGAGCGGGGATGGGCCTCGGCGATCCCGCGCCTGCCCGACCTGCGGGTCAAGGCCTGAGCGCGCCGCTCAGGCCAGCTGGGCGGTGACGTCGACGACCCGGTCGAGGAGGGCGGTCGCCCGACCGTCGGCGAGGACGGCCCGAGCCGCTTCGACACCGGCGGCGAGATCGCCCACCACGCCCGCGACGACCAGGCCGGCTGCGGCGTTGAGCACCACGATGTCGGTGCGCGGTCCGGTCGCCCCGCCGAAGATCTCGCGGGCGAGGCGGGCGTTGACCTCGGGGTCACCGCCGGCCAGGTCGTCCGGCTGGGCCAGCTCGATCCCGACGTCGGTCGGATCGATCTCGAAGCTGCCGATCGCGCCGTCGCGCAGCTCGATCACGTTGGAGGTGGTGGTCGTGGTGAGCTCGTCGAGCCCATCGCCGCCGTGGACCACCCAGGCCCGCTCCGACCCTCGCCGCTGGAGGACCTCGGCGACCCGGGCGGCGAGCCGCGGGTCGGAGACGCCGATGAGGTGGTGGCGCACGCGGGCGGGGTTGGCGAGCGGGCCGAGCACGTTGAACACGGTCGGCACGCCGAGCTCGGCTCGCACCGGTCCGACGTGGCGCATCGCCGGGTGGAACCGGCGGGCGAACACGAAGCCGACCCCGGTCCGTTCGACGCTGGCGGCCACCGCGTCGGCGCCGAGGTCGACCGTGACGCCCAGCGCTCCGAGCGTGTCGAACGAGCCGCTGGTGGCCGACGCCTTGACGTTGCCGTGCTTGCAGACCCGGGCGCCGGCGGCGGCGACGACGAAGCTGGCCATCGTCGAGACGCTCAGCGCATGGCGCCGTCGCGACGGCGCTCCCCCGGTGCCGACGATGTCGATGGCGCCCGGGGCGAGCTCGATCGGTTCGGCCAGGTCCAGCATCGCGTCGACGAGCCCGACCAGCTCGTCGACGGTCTCACCGGCCAGGCGCAGGCCGACGATCCACCCGGCGATCTGTGCGTCGGTGGCGCGCCCGGCGAGGATCTCGGCCAACGAGGTCCGGGCGAGGTCGCTACCGAGGCCGCGCCCGTCCACGAGGTGGCCGAGCACGGTCGGCCATCCGGGGAAGTCGACCTGGTCGGTCAGGAGGCCTGGAGCTCCCGGGCGCGGGCAGCGGCGGCGGCCCGGCGACGCTGGCGGACGATGCGGCGGCGCTCCTTCTCGGTGGCGCCGCCCCAGACGCCGTCTTTCTCCCTCACCGTCAGCGCGAACTCGAGGCACTGGACCTGGACGTCGCACGCATCACACACGGCCTTGGCCGCGTCGCCGTCCTCATCGGTGACGGGATAGAAGATCCCGGCCTCCAGTCCTACGCATGCACCACGCCGCCGCCAGGTCGTGTCCATCGCCTGCTCTCTCGAGGTAGTATGAATGAATCAGGAGCGCATAGCCCGTTTGCATCTCACACGCCCCCTCGCCGCCGAGTGTGTCGCGTCGCCGCGGGTGAGCGCAACCCTTTCGCAACGTCTCACCATCAGTCGGTCTGACCACACCTTCCGCGACGTGCCAACTGCAGTGCGCGAGTCGCCACGCCGGGTGAGCGCACGCCGGGTACGCTCGCCCACGCGGTGAGTCGGCCGGGTGATCGCGGTGCCCATCCCCTCGGGGGTGGGGTCGAGGAAGGTCGGGGCTCCACAGGGCAGGGTGCCGGCTAGCGGCCGGTCGGGGTGACCTGCAGGACAGTGCAACAGAGAGCAGACCGCCGATGGCCCGACTCGTCGGGCACAGGCAAGGGTGAAACGGTGCGGTAAGAGCGCACCAGCATCCCGGGTGACCGGGATGGCTCGGTAAACCCCACCCGGAGCAAGGTCGAATCGGACGCACGGGCGGCCCGTCCCGCCTTGGAGACAAGGCAGCGTCCAGGTGGACCGCTCAGATGGATGATCACCACCGGCCCCCCGGGGCCGGGACAGAACCCCGCCTACAGGCCGGCTCACCGCACCCAGGCCCTCCTTCCAGACCTCCGCGCGACCGGCAGCGGACCGGCGGTCCATGAGAACCGGATCGGGATGTGGAGAGAAGGTGCACTCCGGGTGCACCCAACAGGGTGCGAGGTTCATGTGGGTTCTCGTGGTAGGTGCTGTTCGGGATGGGGTCCACCCCGAGGGGCCGAGCAAGGCCCCAATCCGCGGCTCCCGGTAGGTGCCGCTGATCCGGCTTCATGTCAACTCCACCTGGCCTTAGAAGGTCAACTCGGCCATGAGCTCGGCGAGTCGACCGTCGATTTCGGCCATGATCTCGGGATCCGCAGCCAGATTGGTTGAACGTAGGGTTCGGGCGGCAGACCGGAAGGCAGCTCGCTTGACGTCCGGGTGGCGTCCTGCCAGCAATGCCTGCACCCGGTCGATGAGCTGATCCGGCGTGAGCATGCCTCCAATCGCCATCTCGACAACCTGATCCACGAGAGCAGAGACCGTGTGGTCCGTCTGCCCAGGCGCTGCGATTGAACCCTTGGACGACAGAGTAGGGCTCGGCGAGCTCCGCACCTGTTGCGTGAGCAGCTCAAGCCTCCGATTGGTATCCAGCAGCTCACGTTTGATGTCCAGCAGAGCCTCAGCGATGGCGGCATCCTCTTCCCCGCCCTCGACGATGGTTTGGAGCTGTGCGGACACGCCGGCCGTTGTCACGATGGTGGACGGTTCGTAGCCCTCGGTGAGAACGGTCGTGAGGTGCGCTTCCAGATCCTGCTTGCAACGCTCGGCATCGACGACCGAGATCACCCCCGGATATGGATCCGGCAGAAGGATGAGCCGTTCCTGAGCGTTGTCGAAGGGGATCCGGCTCGTTGCCGGATCCCCGAACCTGATGACCGGTCGCTCGAATGCGTCTGCGATCCCGAGCTCGTAGTACACGTTGCCGTTCTCCTCGATGAGATCGGCCACGACGACTCGAGCCCCGAAGATGCCTCGGACGACCTGGTGGTTGATGTTGCCGACCTCATGCAACAAGTCGCCTCGTTGAAGCGTCAGGCCGAACTGCTCTTCGACGACTGGCCGCAGGATCCCGTCATAGAGGGCATCGGCACGGAGGCGACGATCATCGCCTGGCTCGCCGATCGGGGTGATGACGAAACAGGTCTCACGCTCTTCACTCACGTCACGAGGGTACGGCGCAGCACCGACGCGAACGTTCGTTCGGTAGACCTGTCAACCAGGAGGCGCACGCTGAGCTCCTCGCCGGCGAGCGGGCGGCGTACGCCGCTCCCGGTCACGGCTGGCGCCGGAGTGTCGGGACCAAGGCCGGCTCCGCTGGAGGGTGCGGAGTTGGAGAGCTACTGGTCAGGGACGTAC
This sequence comes from Actinomycetota bacterium, assembly GCA_039818945.1. Lineage (GTDB taxonomy): Bacteria > Actinomycetota > Acidimicrobiia > Acidimicrobiales > Poriferisodalaceae > JBCBSZ01. The sequence continues at coordinate 36,586 of JBCBSZ010000026.1, read as the reverse complement.
TCCTCGTCGTTCGTCAACACGAGGACATCGAGTCGACTCAGCGGTTCCCTGGCGAGAAGCGTCAACGTATGGGGGCCGGGATCGAGCCTCGGTTGCCAAGGGTCGCAGAAGTGATTGTCGAAGTCGCCAGCGCACCTCACGCTGACTCGCTCCCAACGGAGGCCGATCGAAGGAAGCGACTCGTTCTCGAAGAAGTCCCAGACATCAACGGTCTGTCCGTCGAGCGACACAGCTAATGAGTTCGCATCAGTAGTCGCATTCGGGTCGTCGCCTGCAGAGACCCGACCCCAAATCCAGTACTGTCCGCCGACCTCGATCTCGAAGTCGATCCTCGCCGCTCCCTGATTCGTGACATCAGAGTAGATCAACGCCCCACCAGAGGCATCGAAGCTCGACTCGGCCCGCATCGGCGCCGTGAGTTCGGCATCCTCGGCCTCGAATCGAAGCGTCTCCGTCTCCGAGGGAGGATCGCTTGCAGCAGCAGCTAGTGCTCCACTCCCGTCCGTCGGCGCCGAGCCGTCGGACCGAGCGGCCTCGTCGGTTGTCTCGGATGTCGGTGAGCCGCGGGCACCCGGGCTCGAATCAGGCTGGTCGCGGTCGGCGAGGAAGGCGCCGAATCCGACCAGCGTCGCGACGACGGCGGCTCCGCTCACCACGGCGGTGAACTGACCGCGGTGCCTGCGCAGCCAACCGACGAGCCCCGACTGACTCGACCCGCCATGCGTTGCCATCCACGCGTCGTCCGCGCCCTCCTGACGCCGGCCCCCTTCATCTCCCTCGAAGTGCATGCTGGGCTCCACCCCCTGCGCTCCGGGACAGTACTCCGGCGACATGTACCGGGGTCGGTGTCGGCCATGCGTGTACCGGCCGACATCATCGGACGTCAGTGGCAGCCCGACGTCGATGTGTGCGCGATGGCTAGATGTAGATCCCAGGAGCGCTGGGGCGACGATCGCTCCGCATCAATCGACTCCCCCGCCTACAGGCCGGCTCACCGCACCCGACGGCCCCGGGCAGGGCGCCATCGGTCGGAGTAGCGTCCCGGACCATGGCTGCGCTGTGGATCGCTCACGTGAACGTGACCGACGAGGAGCGGTACGGCTCCTACGTCGCCGAGGCGACGAAGATCCTCCCGTCGTACGGCGCCGAGTTCATCGCCCGTGGCGGCCGCTACGAGCAGATGGAGGGCACGGACCACGCCCGCAACGTCGTCGCCCGCTTCCCCAGCGTCGACGACGCCGTCCGCTGCTACCGGTCCGAGGAGTACCAGGCGGTCGTCGGCGATGCGATCGCGGCCAGCGAGCGCAGCGTCGTCATCGTCGAGATCGACGACTGAGGACCGTCCCTGCCCCGGACCCGGAGCCCCGCCCGCCTGGCCGGGCTGCGCAACGGGGAGCAGGCCCTCGACGAGGTGCTCGACGCGGCGAGCGGAACGCTCGACAGCGCCCGACACGAGGCCGCCGGGGTCGTCGACGTGCTCACGAACGACTCCTCCGGGATGCTGACTGCGGGGTCCGCGGTGCTTGCACCGTGGGCGTCCAGGGCGCAGGCCGCCGAGATCCGCAGGGAGGACGGCGCAGCCCGGGGTGCGGCCCTCCCGGCCACCGGGACGCGTCGCGTCCCGCCCACCCTCGGTGAGGGGTCGACAGCGGAGTCGACGGTTTGTTTCTCTCGGGGGTGTCGGCGGGAGCTACGGTGACGTGCAGCAGGGAACGACGCGGGCGGCGTCCCTCCCACACAGACGAACACTCCATCGCTCCAGGCGGAGGATCCAGTGCGCCAACTCGTTCTCGGTGTGATCGTCGCGACGATCACCCTGTTCTCCGGAGCCGCCGGCGCGGCGGCCGACGAGATCATCAACATCCCCATCGACACGGTGATCACGCGCCAGGGCACCCGTGAGGGTGACGTCCGCGTCCTCGCGAGCGCGCCGGTCCCGCCCGAGCTCGTCGGCGCCACCTGCACCGTGCTGTCCGAGGCCGACAACCAGACGTCGGTCCACCCGAACAACGACGTGATCGTCAGCTCCGGATCCGACCAGGTGGTCATCCCCGGCGTCGAGGACGAGCCGGGCCAGATCTCGATCGCCAGCGGCACGTTGACGCTGGGGACCGAGATCACGGCCGCGGTGCGGATCGGCCCCGATCGCCAGTTCAGCGGCGGCATCATCGTCCAGCTCGACTGCGACACGCCCGACGCCGGGCAGGAGCCGACCACCACCGTGCCGCCCACGACGGTGCCGCCGACCGAACCCGAGGTGACGGTCCAGAACACCGTCCCGGTGGAAACGACCACCACGAGCGTCCCGCCGGAGCAGACGACGGCCTCGACCACACCCTCCACCGAGGCGCCGCAGCAGACCACCGCGTCGACGACGCCACCCGACGACAGCGACCCGCAGGAGCTCCCCCGCACCGGCGGGTCCACCACGACGACGCTCACGATCGTGGCCCTGGTGATGCTCGGCGGTGGCGGAGCGCTCGTCCTCGTCACGCGGCGGTCGCCGCAGCGGAGCGGCTGGGTCGACTGACGCCCGACGGCCGTCGGGCGTCAGTCGCTCGACGGCGCGTGCTCCATCCAGTGCAGGCGGTGCTTCGCCGGCGCAAGGTGGTGGATCTCGTTGAAGCTCACCAGGATCGGCCGGCCGTCGCGCAGCGCGAGCCGGGTGATCGAGGCGACGTCGAGGTGGGTCCGCCAGGTCGTCTCGTTGTCGAGTCCCAGCGACCACGCCACACCGGCCTTGATCGGTGAGACGTGCGAGACGACCACGGTGCTCTCCCCCGCGCTCGTCGTCGCCAGGTCGTCGCACGCCTCGAAGGTCCGGGCCCGCAGCTCGGCCAGCGACTCACCGCCCTCGGGCGCCCAGTGGGCGTCGGTCTGCCAGCGTTCCCACACCGACACCGGCACCTCGCGGATCGGCAGGCCGTCGTAGATCCCGAAGTCGAGCTCGAGCCACCGCTCGTCGGTGACGACCTCGGCTCCGGACCGGGCGGCGATCCGTTGCGCGGTCTCGTGGGCCCGCAGCAGCGGGCTGCTGACGACCCGGTCGACGGGGCCGAGCGCGGCGGCGATGGCCTCGGCCTGCTCGATGCCGACCTCGTCGAGCGGGTTGTCGACTCGGCCCTGCATCTGCCCACCCGCGTTCGCCGCCGTCCGGCCATGACGGACAAGGATCAGCACGAGAGGCCTCCAGCGGTCAGCACGACGGTGGCTCGAAGGTCGGGTCGGCCACGGCACGATCGATGCGCCCGGTGCGCAGGAAGCGGGACCGGCGCTCGGGATCGGTGAGGCCGAAGCGGAGGTAGGCCCACAGGACGGCGAGCGCCCCGAGGACCTCGAGCCCGACGATCACCGCGAGGGGCCGATCGAGCAGCGGGAGCGTGCGATCCTCGAACGAGAAGCCGTCGACCGGCCACCAGAACAGCTCCCGATCGGCCCACACCCCACCGACGACGAGCGACAGGAACGTCCCGATCGGCAGACCGAGCCACCGTCGCCGCGCCGCCCGCCGGCCGACCGTCAGCGCCATCACGAGGCCCAGGAGCAGCACCGACCCGAGGAGCGTGTGGAGCACCGTCGGCCGGCCGATGATCCCGTCGACGACGAGCGGCAGCAGCGCTCCGGCCACGACGACGCGGTGGTCGATGGCAGGATCACGGAACACCAGCCACATCGCCACGAGCGACGAGCCCGCCAGCCACAGGACCACGCTCAGACCATCACGATCAGCAGGCCGTTGCAGGGGTGGACCGAGCCCGCGGGCGCTTCCCGCAACTGCTCGACCTCGGTCGGCGGCAGCTGCAGCATGCACGACGTGCAGGTCGATCCCTCGAGCCGACCCACGACGACCCCGCCGACCTTCTCCCGCAGCTGCTCGTAGGCCCGCAGCGACGACTCCCCGACCGCTGCGGCGAGCGGCTCGCGCCCGGCGACCACCTCGGCGATCTCGCCGTCGAGGGCCGCTTGCGCCGCGGTGATGGCCGCCCCGAGCTCCGTCAGCCGCTCGTCGACCGCGACGAGCTTCGGCGCCCGCTCCTCCCGAGCGGCGTCGAGCGGCTCGGTCTCCTCCATCAGCTCCAGGATCCGGTCCTCGAGCTCGGTCTGGCGACGCCCGAGCGACTCGATCTCGGCCTCGACCGCCTGCAGCTCGCGAGGCGAGGTCATGGTCGACTCCCGCTGGCGCTCGCGAGCGACCTTGGCCTCGATGCCGGCGACCTCGTCCTCGAGCCGCCGCTGCTCGGCGCCCAGCGTGCCGGCCGCCTCGTCGTCAGCCCCCTGCGCCGCGCGCAGCGCAGCCAGTTCGGACTCGACGGACTCGCGCTCGGCGAGCTCGGGAAGGGTCGCCCGCCGATGCCGCAGCTGGTCGAGCCGGAGGTCGAGCTCCTGCAGGTCGAGGAGCGCTGCGCCGTCACTCATGGGCCCACCGTAGGCGCGACGGCGCGATCTCCACCGAAGTGGTCTACCCCTCGGTGGTGGACGGCGCCCCACCCCCGCCGGAGTCGGCCCCGCCGTCTCCGCCGTCGCCTGCGCCGGCGTCGTCCGCGGTCGTGGTGGTCACCGGCTCGGTGGTCGTGGTCACCGGCTCGGAGGTGGTGGTCGTCGGCTCGGTGGTCGTCGTGACGGGCTCGGTGGTGGTGGTCACCGGCTCGGTCGTCGTGGGCGCTGCCGTGGTGCTGGGCGCGGCGGTCGTCGACGACGGCGGCACGGTGGTCGTGGTGGTCGTCGTCGTGGTGGTGCTCGTCGTCGTGGTGGTCGGGTTGAGCAGGCGTTCGAGCTCGTTGCAGGGCACGTCGCGGATCTCGGTGGTGCCGTCGGGCAGCGGGATCTCCTGGTTGCGGCAGATCGCGGTGTCGCCGAAGGCGAACCCGCCGTCGACGAAGTCGACGAGGCTGCAGGCGATCGAGAAGTCGAGGATCTCCTCGCCGACCTGGATCTTCACCGAGCACTTCTCGTCGGGCAGGAAGAGGAACTCGTTGCGGCCCTGGCCCGGCCCGGTCTCGAACTCGACCACCGGCTCGTCGGCCAGCGCCCGCTCCATGAAGGCGTTCCACACCATGGCCGGGTACGAGCCGCCGGTGACGTTGCGGCCGCCGACGCCGCGCATCGACACCTTCTCCTCGGGGTGCCCCATCCAGACCGCCGTCGACAGCTGCGGGGTGTAGCCGGCGAACCAGGCGTCCTCGAAGTTCTGGGCGGTGCCGGTCTTGCCGGCGGCGGGCTGGCCGCTCGACAGGCGGGCCCGCGTGCCGGTGCCGCCGGTGACGTTGGAGGCCAGGACCCGGGTCACGTTGCGGGCGCTGCCCTCGCTCACGACCTGCCGGCCGGTCGGGACGTGCTCGAAGAGCACCTGGCCGTTGCGGTCCTCGATCCGGGTGATGAGGAACGGCTCCATGCGCATGCCGTCGTTGGCCAGCACCGAGTAGCCGATGGCCTGCTCGAGCGGCGTCAGCTCCTGAGCGCCGAGCGACATCGACGGGAAGGGCAGCAGGCGGCCCTCCTCGAGGCCGACCATGTCGGAGGTGGTCTGCACCACGTCCTCCAGCCCCACCAGCAGGCCGAGGCGGACGAAGGCGCAGTTCGACGACGACGTGGTCATGCGCTGCAGCGAGCCGATCGAGCCACCACCGTTGCCGAAGTTCTGCACCTGGTACGGCGTGGGGCTGCCGTCGTCGAAGATGCACGGGCCCAGGCCGCTGATCGTGTCGTTCGGCCCGTACCCCTGCTCGAAGGCTGCGGTCAGCACGTAGGTCTTGAACGACGAGCCCGGCTGGCGGCGGCCCTGCGTGGCGAGGTTGAACTGCTCCTCGGTGAAGTCGGTGCCGCCGAGCATGGCCCGCACCGCGCCGGTCGCGGGATCGACCGACGCCAGCGAGACCGTGAACGGATCGAGGACGCCGCGGTCGGGGAAGACCTCGTCGACGGCCTCCTGCGCGTAGCGATCGAGGACCGGGTCGAAGGTGGTGTAGATGCGCAGGCCGCCCTGGAAGACCGCCTGGCGGCGGGCCTCGCGGGTCTCGCCCAACTCGGGCATCTCGAGCAGCCGCCGCTTCACCTCCTCGGCGAAGTAGTCGAGCTGCAGCTCCTCCTCCTGGGGGCTGCGGGAGAAGGTCGGGATCGGCCGCTCCTCGATCTCGGCGGCCTCCTCCTCCGTGATGAGCCCGGTGTCGATGTAGCGCTCGAGCGAGCGCGATCGGCGCAGGCGGGCGAAGTCGATGTCGGGATCGCTGAAGGTGTAGACGCCGGGCGAGCGGATGATGCCCGACAGCAGCGCCATGTCGCCGTAGTCGAGGTCCTCGGCGTTCTTGCCGAAGTAGATCTCGGCGGCTGCCTGCACGCCGTAGGCCGAGTTCCCGAAGTAGATCGTGTTGAGGTAGTACTCGAGGATCTCGTCCTTGGAGTACTGCTCCTCGAGGTCCATGGCGAGCATGGCCTCCTTGATCTTGCGCTCCAGGGTCTGGTCGGCGCCGACGAACTGCAGCTTCACGAGCTGCTGGGTCAGCGTCGAGGCGCCCTGGGTCACGCCACCGGCGGCGACGTTCTCGGAGGCGGCCCGCACCGTGGCGAGCCAGTCGACGCCGTTGTGCTCGTAGAAGTCCTCGTCCTCGACCTTGAGCACCCCGTTGATGACGGTGTCGGGCATCCGGTCGAGCGGGATCCACTCGCGGTCCTCGGCGTCGCGCAGGATGGCCATGAGGCCGCCGTAGGAGTCGTACATCTTCGACCGCTCGGCCCCCTGGACCAGCGGGAGGACCTCGGACTCGCGCTCGCCCTCGACCGCGGTGATCAACGACTGGCCGTGGGGCGCGACAGCGACGCCCACGGCGGCGACCAGCCCACCGACGAGCGCGACGACCACGACGAGCGAGGCCAGACGGAGCACGACCTTGGTCAGGGTCCAGGTCGCGGAACGGAGATTCATCTCTCGCGCACGCTACCCGTTCGAACGCCCAGAGTGTCAGCGCGGCGACGACGTTCCGAGGTCGCTCCGCCGTGACCCGGCGATACTCTCCCTGGGGGCTCGAGCCGCACATCGTCACGAGGGATCGCCGTGGGTGTCACAACCGAACCCCACGACCGTGACGGCGCCGCCGGCAACCTCCCGACGCTGGTGGTCCTGGGTGGACCTCCGCCCCCCGAGGAGCCGCTGCGCCGCCCGGCCGGCCGGATCATCGGGGTGGACTCCGGCATCGACCACGCCCTCGCCGCCGGGCTCCTCCCCGACGTCGCCGTCGGCGACCTCGACTCGGTCTCGCCGGACGGGCTCGACCGCATCGAGCGGGCCGGGGTCCGCATCGACCGTCACCCGGCGGCCAAGGACGCCACCGACTTCGAGCTGGCCCTCGAGGTCGCCATGGAGGACGAACCCTCGGCCGTGACGATCGTGGGCGGCCATCCCGACGCCCGCATCGACCACTGGCTCGGGGCCCTGCTCGGCCTGGCGTCGGCTCGCTGGCGCCCGACCCGCATCGAGGCCTGGCTCGGCACGGCCCTCGTGGTCCCCGTGCACGATCGGGCCGTCCTGGCGGTCGACGAAGGCGCGACCGTCAGCCTGCTCGCCGTGCACGGCGATGCCCGGATCGCGTCGACCAGTGGGCTGCGCTGGCCGCTCGTCGACGCCGTGCTGCCCGCGGGGTCGTCGCTCGGCATCAGCAACGTCGCCACCGCGGATCGCATCGAGCTCGTCGTCGGACGAGGGGTGGTGGTCGCCGTCGTGCCCGGGCCGGGCGGCGCATGAGACGCCGGATCGCCACGATCGCTGCCGTGCTCGCCGGCCTGCTCGCCGCCGGGTGCGCCGAGGCGACCGAGCGGAGCGCCACGCCACAGCTCGTCGTGGTCGAGACCGGCGGGATCCAGCTCGATCCGGGGGTGATCGAAACGTTCGAGGCCGACCGCGACGTCGTGGTGGTCGTCGCACGAGAGGACGACCCGGCCCGCTCCCTCCAGGACCTCGCCGCCGCGCCCGACAGCCCCACCGCCGACGTGCTCATCGGCCTGCCGGACGCGATCGCCCAGGACCGGCCCGACGTCGCCTTCGCCGAGATCGCACCCGCCGGCGTCGAGCGCCTCCCCCCGGGCCTGCTCGACGGCATCCCGACCGGTGCCGTGCCCATCTCCATCCGCGATCTCTGCGTGCTGTTCGATCGGGCGACCGTCGACGCCGGCGAGATCGAGGCACCGCGCACCTTCGAGGAGCTGATCGGCGAGGCGTGGGCCGGGCGGCTGGTGATCCCCGATCCGGCCACGACCCTCGAGGGTCGCCTGCTCCTCGACGCCCTCCGCCAGGCTGCGCCGGACGACGCCGCACCGAGCTGGCTCGACATCGCCGCCTCGATGCAGCGCAACGGCACGGTCGTGGCTCCGACCTGGCGGGAGGGCTTCGACACCGAGTTCGTCTCGCTCGCCCGACCCGACGGTCCGCCGCTCGTCTGGGGCGCGGCCGGCATGCCGGCGGCGATGGTCGCGTTCGAGGCGGAACTGCCCTCCGCCCCGACGCTGGGGGTCGTGCCGACCACCTGCATCCGCTCGACCGCGCTCGCCGCGCTTCCGGTCGGCGCCGACCAGCCGAGGTTGGCCGTGGAGTTCGTGGAGCACCTCCTCACGCCGGAGGTGCAGGTCACGCTGGTCGACGCGGTCGGATCGCTCCCGGCGCGCCGCGACGTGCCGCTGCCCGATGCGTGGAGCCGCTTCGCGCTGCGGATCAACGGACCGCTGCGGCCCACGCCCCGTCCTCCCGAGGAACCGCCGCTGTCGTCGGTGTGGACGGCCCTCGGCGACGGCACGCTCACCGCACCGTCGGAAGCGCCCGACGAGCAGGCCGGCGAGTGAGCGCGCGGCCTTCGTCGACGGGGCGGTGCCCGTGATCGAGCTCCTCGTCACCCTCGTCGTGACCGTGCTCGTGCTCGTGCCGGTCGGGCTCGTGATCGCGGCCCTCCTCGACGCCGCCCACCGGCCGGACTGGGTCTGGGCGCTGGCCGGGCACAACAAGCCGGGGTGGATCGGGGCCATCGTGGTCAGCGGGCTCTTCGTGCTGCCCGGCCTGGTCGTGGCGCTCCTGTACGCGACGCGCGTCCGCCCTCGGCTGCGCGCCATCGAGGGCGGGCAGCTCGACTGAACCTCGCGCCAGTGGCCGGCTCGCGGTGCGTGGTCGGCCGGGCACACCGGGAGCGGTCGCCTCGCTACGGTGGGTCCAGTGCGGGACGTCAGCATCACCGAGTACACCGATCCCGGCAGCGTCTGGGCGTGGGGCTCGGAACCGAAGCTCCGGCTCCTCCGGTGGCGCTACGGCGACCAGGTCTCGTGGCGTCAGGTCCTGGGCGGGTTCGCCGAGGACGAGAGCAACCACCCGCTCGCCACCGGCGACCGTCTCGACACCACCGCCGACGCCGCCGAGGCCTTCGAGTCCTGGCGCACGGTCCACGCCATCACCGGCATGCCCCATCCCCAGCGGCTGAAGTCGGTCTTCACCTCGACCAAGCTGGCCTGCCTGGCCGTGAAGGCCGCCCAGCGCCAGGGCGACGAGGTCGGCGAGCGGGTGCTGCGCCGGATGCGGGAGTGGACCTTCGTGCTCGGCGAGCGGTTCGACACCCAGGTGGCGGCGGTGGCGGCGGTGTCCGGCGTCCCCGGCCTCGACATCGACGCCTACGTCGCCGCCCTCTCCGACCCCGAGACGATGATCGCCTACCAGGAGGACTGGGAGGAGACCCGTCGACCGAACCCGCAGGCCCGCCAGCTCGAGGACGACCATCCCGGCCACGGGAGGGTGCGAGCCGACGGCAACCGCTTCCGCTACTCGTTCCCGACCCTGGTGTTCGAGGGGCCGGGCGGGACCTTCACCGTCGCCGGGTGGCGGCCGCTCGAGGACTACCTCGACGCGGTCGAGCGGGCCGCGGGTGAGCCGCCGCTCACGCCCCGACCGGATCCGACCACCGACGAGGTGATCGCCCGCTGGGGGACGGCTGCCGACGTCGAGCTGGCGCTCCTCGCCGGCCCCCGGGGGAGCGACCCGACCGGCGTGGTCGCCCACGAGTGGGGCGGCGGCGTGTTCTTCCTCACTCCGGCGGAGGCCCGAGCGAGGGGCATCGAGGCCCCTCCCCGCTGACCCGGCGCCGGCGCCTCGCCGCCGTCGTCCTCAACTCACGGCCGCCGCGCCCGATGGAACGGGGTAGCGGACGTGAACCAAGGACGGAACGCCGTGTCAGTCCAGATCTCCAGCCTGGTCGATGAGCTCTCGGTGCTCCCCGAGCAGGGCAGCGCCACCATGCAGCTCCTGCGGCTCCTCGACGACCCGGATGCCGACGCGAAGGACATCGTGCCGGTCATCGAGGCGGACCCATCGATGACCGCTCGCCTGCTGACGTTGGCCAACAGCGCGTTCTTCGGGCTGAAGATGCACGCCTCCAACGTCTGGTCGGCGGTCATGGTCGTCGGCTTCAACGTCGTGCGGGCGCTCGCCGCCACCGGTGGGCTGGGACTGTCCGATCCCCGCCCGGGGGCCATGCCCAACGGGTACTGGGCCCACGCGGTCGGTTCGGGCGCTGCGGCGAGCACCGTCGCGAAGTACATCGGCGTGCGGGCCAGCGACGCCTTCTCGGCCGGGCTGCTGCACGACCTGGGCGCGGCGCTGCTGTTCCGGGCGGCGAAGGTCCAGTACGCCGAGGCCGAGACCACCGTCGGCGCCCACACCTACTTCGACCTCAACGCCGAGGTCCGGGTCTTCGGTGCTGGTCACGACGCCGTCGGCGGCGTGGTCCTCGAGCAGCTCTACTTCCCGCCGGTCCTCGTCGAGGCCGTCCGCGACCACAACCTGCACCCCGACGACATCGGCTCGACGATGACGAAGATCGTCGCCGCCGGCACGGCGCTGGCCGAGCGTCGGGGCATCCCGAGCTGCACCCAGCCCGCCGCCGACTTCGGCGCCGCCATGCGGGTCCTCGACCTGCCCGAGGAGCCCGATCCCCAGCTCCTCCAGCAGTTCGACCGAGAGGTCGCCGACCTCAGAACGCTGCTCGGCTGAGCGGCCGACGGACGAGCGAGACCCGTGGACCAGACACTGGATCGGACGGCGGTCGACCCGCTGCGGCTGATCGGCACCGGCCTGCCCCTCGACGAGCTGGGCGAGTCGGTGTGCGCGGCGGTCGCCGAGCGGGCACCGGGCCTCGGCGCGGTCCTCGTCATGCTCGACCACTCGTCGCGGCTGCTCGAGGTGGTCGCCTCGCGTGCCGTCGCCGAGGAGCTCCTGGATCGCTCCTTCCCCCTGGGTCGGGGCGGCGGTCCGATCGGCCTCGCCGTGACCGCGGACGAGACCGTGGTCGGGTCGTCGGACTGGGCGGCGAGGTGCAGCCCGGGCGGCATGGTCGCGGCCGTCCCGATCCCCCACGACGGCGCCCCGGTCGGCGCGGTGGTGGCGGTCGGCGCCGAGAGCCTGCTCGACGAGTCCTGCCTGCTCCACCTGCAGGCCTGCGCGCAGCTGATCGGCCTGGTCGCCGGGCGCACCGACGACTCGCACCTGACCATCGAGCCGGTCTCCGGGCTCCCGGACCGGACCGCGCTGACGTCGATCCTCGAGCGGCGGGACGGCCTGGGCTCCAGCTGCGCGACGATCCTGATCGAGACGACGGAGACCGGCTCGTCGACGCCCGCCGGACTGGCCGACGTGCTCCGCGACACCTGCCTGCCGACCGACCGGGTGTTCTGGATCGACGAGCGGCGGCACCTCGTGCTCAGCAGCCACCTCACGGAGGCCCACGACGTCGAGCGGCTCGTCGGCCGCTTCGCACGAGCGCTCACGTCGGTCGATCCGGCGTACGAGGCCGACATCGGCGCCGTGATCCACCGGGCGCCCTACGCGCCGGCCACGATGATCGAGCAGGCGCTGCGCTGCACCATGCGATCACTCGACAACGAACCCGCCGTGATGGATCCGATGGCGGTCCACCTCGTGCGGCAGGCGACGATGGCCGACATCGACGCTGCGCTCGCCCGCGGCGAGCTCCGGGCCGCCTACCAGCCGATCGTGACCGTGCTCGACGGCGACCCGGTCGGCGTCGAGGCCCTGGCCCGCTGGCACCACCCCGACGGCCTCCGCCTCCCCGACGAGTTCGTGCCGGTGTTGGAGGCCGAGGGCCAGGTCCGCCGCCTCACCGAGGCGATGCTGGTCTCGGCGTGTCGCGACCACGGCCGCTGGGTCCGCGACGGCGTCATCGCGGCGGGCTTCACGGTGTCGGTCAACGTGTCGGCGACCGAGCTGTCCTACGCCGACTTCCCCGACCGGGTCAGCCGCATCCTCCGCCGCCACGGCACCGATCCGGCGAGCCTCCGGATCGAGATCACCGAGACGGCAGCGCTCAGCGACCGCCCCCGGGCCATCCAGGTGCTGACCGAGCTGCGCAGCCTCGGCGTGTCGGTGGCGCTCGACGACTTCGGGACCGGCTACGCGACCTTCGCCTCGCTGCGCTCCCTGCCGATCGACGTGGTGAAGATCGACCAGAGCTTCATCCGCTCGCTGCCCGACCGGGCGTCGGAGACCGTCGTGCACTCCGTGATCGACCTCGCCGGCGTGCTCGGCCTCCAGGTGGTCGCGGAAGGCGTCGAGCTCGAGGAGCACCTCGACGTGATCCGCACGGCGGGCGTCGACCTCGCTCAGGGCTACCTGTTCTCCCGGCCGCTGGGCCCGGTCGAGCTCGGCGACCTGCTCGCCTCGATCTGAGGACGAGCGGCCGAGGCCCGCAGGGCCGCGGAGACCGAGACAGAGATCCGGGGGCGCGGGCGGAGCAGCGCTCAGCGTCGGGCGACGACGATGCGCAGTGGCCCGGTCGAACCCGGCTCCCCGCAGCACCAGCAGAGGTCGTCGTCCTCGCCGAACCACGTGACCTCACACGGGCGGCAGGCCCGCGCGAGCAGCCCGGTCGGCGACGGTTCGAGGACCGGAGCGGGGGCGGCGGCGGGAAGGATCACCCTCCTCCCGTCGGCACCTCCCCCGGTGCGATCAAGGGGAACGGACCGGGGCCGTCACGCCGATCGCCGGTGCTCCTCCTCGAGCGATGGTGCCGGGACGAAGCGATCGACGACCTCGCGGGCCTCACCGAGCGCTCGCACCGTCTCGTCGTGGTCGGTCTCGTCCATGGTCGCCGAGCACATGGCGCGCAACCGTGCGATGGTCGCTGCGGCGGCCGGATCGTCGCTCCCTGACTGGTCGCGGGCGGTCTCGGCCGCCGTCACCGCGAGGACCACCGCCTGCTGGCGATCCCCGGTCGCCGCCAGCGACTCGGCCGTCTCGATGAGGCGGACCGGGAGCGTCCTCGCGCCCACCTCGCCCTCGAGCTGACGCGCCGAACGCGCCGACCACCACCGATCGCCGGCGATGGCGAGCAGCCAGAGCGCCAGCACGGCGAGCCCGACCCAATCGGGTGCCCGCGACACCACGGCGAGCAGGGCACCGATCACCCACCCCAGCTCGATCCTGGTCTCGAGACCGGCGTAGGCGCGGCCGCGGCGGGCGTGGGGTGCCTCGGTCTGGACGACCTCGTCGAAGGCGCGGCGCGCCACGCTCCCCGCCAATCCGAGCGCGAGCGCGAACGCGACGATCGAGATGCGGTGGAACCGCAGCGCGGCGATGACCGCCAGCGAGCCCGGCAACGCCAGCGCCATCGTGAGCATGACCTGCTCCTCGACCCGTCTCCGCAACCAGGGCGCGACGAAGGTGCCGAGGAAGCCGCCCACCCCTCCCGCGACCGCGACCAGGCCGAAGACCCACAGGGGTTCGCCCTCCTGCTTCAGGACGAAGCCCACGTGGAAGAAGACGAAGCCGCTGGCGCTGCGCAGCGTCGCCATGCCGGAGAGCGCACCGCGAACGCCCGGCCCGGTCAGCTCGGTCGACTCGACGACCGACGGCGTCCCGGGATCGCGGTGCCGCGGCGGGGGGATGCGCACGGCGAGCAACATGCCGAGGAGGTAGAGCGCACCACCGGTGCGCAACACCCACTCGGCGCCACCGGTGTTGAGGATGAGCACGCCGATCGGCGACGTGATCGCGCCGGCGATGGTGCCGTCGCGCGCGAGCCGGGAGTTGACCACCACCAGGTGCTCGCGCTCGTCGACGAGGACGGGGACCAGCGAGTTGCGCGAGACCGAGTAGATCTTCGCCAGCACGAGGATGGCGAAGGCGAACGGGTAGAGGAGCAGCGTGCGCAGCTGCGTGGCGAGCAGGATCGCCACGAGGGCCCGACCGCCGAGCGCCGCCATCAGCACGACGCGGTGCCCGCCGCGGACGCGGTCGATGAACGGTCCGACGAGCGGGGCCAGGACGATGAACGGCGTCATCGTGAGGGCGAGGTACAGCAGGATCCGCGGCCGGGCGGCGTCGAGGCTGACGTTGAAGAAGAGCGAGCCGGCCAACGAGATCGCGAACATCGTCTCGCCGGCGCTGTGCAGCATGTGCACCGGCAGCAGGCGCGAGGCTCGCGTGTCGCCGAGGGCAGGGCTGCTCGGGAGGAGGCGCCGCACGGAGAGTCGTCCTGATCGGTGACCGTCGGGTGCGGCGTCGTCACTCATGGATCGGCCACGAGTCCTTCGGGATCGACGATCTCGGGTGCCTCGGCCAGCTTCCACTCGTCACCGGCGCGTCGGAGGGTGAAGCGGTAGGCGGTGATGTCGTCGAGGTCCCGGTAGAGCTCGGCCCGGAGCTCCGTCGGTTGGTCGTCCGAGATCGGTCCGAGCCCGACCAGCACGCTGCCGTCGCGCACGGGCATCTCGTCGAGCGTCTCGTCGACCGCCTCGGCCCGAGCGTCGACGAACCGCAGCGACACGTCGACCTCGTCGAAGTGCGCGATGAGCTCGACCTGCACGTCGAGCGGGATCCCGTCGGGGCCGAGGTGCTCGATGTAGACGGGGCGATCGTCGTCGGGGTCGGCCACGCCGGGCCGCGCGACGATCCACGTGAGCGCCTCTGCGTAGATGTCGGATTCGCGGTCATCCTGTGATGCCACCTCACCTGCGCAACCGGCCAACACGAGCGCGGCGATCGCGATCGCCACGGCGGGTCTCCCCGCCCGTGTTGCCCGACCCGACATGGACCAACCGTACCGGGTGGGTCGGCGGCGCTCCGGGCGGCTTCGATGCCGCGCACCGACCTCGACGACCGGGTGGTTCACTCGACCCGTGGCCGGTGATCGGGACGCGCGACGGGCGGAGCTGTTCCGGCGGGCCCTCGTCGAGCTGGCCGACGCCGAGCAACACCGCACGTGGCTCGCACGGCTCTGGCCCGACGAGCCGCTGGCGAGGGCGCTCGTCGCCGCCGCCGCCGTCCACGGCCTCACCTCGACGTTGCACGACCGGCTCGTGGCGCTCGACGTGACACCACCGGAGGAGGTCGCGCTGGCCCAACAGGGTGCGACCGCCCGACGCCTCGCAGCTCGGGCGACGCTCGTGCGGCTGGGACGCGCCCTCGACGAGGCCGGCGTGCCGTGGCTCACGTGCAAGGGTGCCGTGGTCGCGGCCCGCCACGAGCGCCCCGAGCACCGGGAGTTCAACGACCTCGACCTCCTCGTGCCGGGCCCCCGGTTGGCCGACGCGCTCGACGTCGCCGCCACGATCGGGGTCGAGTCGATCAACCGCAACTGGTCGACCTACCTCGACCACGGCGTCGGGGAGCTCCCGCTGGTCGACGGCACGGTCTGGATCGACCTGCACTGGCACCTCGTGGGCCTCGCACGGGTGCGGCGCCGCTTCGACCTCGACCCACTCGCCCTGCTCGACCGACGTCGGCGCCTCGATCTCGGCGGCGTCGACGTGCCGGTCCTCGACGAGTGCAACGAGGTCGTCCACCTCGCGCTCCACGCCGGCCTCGGCGGCGGCGCCCGGCTGTGCTGGTTGCGCGACGTGCGCGTCGTCATCGCGGCGAACCGCCCGGACTGGGACACCCTGGTCGCGGGCGCACGCCGGGCCAAGGCCGCGACGATCGTCGGGCTCGTGCTCGACCGGTCGCGTCGTCTGGTGGGCGCCCCCGTGCCGGAGGCGGTGGCCGAGGCGCTGGTTCCCCGTCGTGCGCTGTGGCTCGCTCGCCGGCTCGACCGGCGGCCGGCGTCGATCGAGGTGCTGAGCCGTCGCGTCGGCTCCGGCACGATCGTCCGGTCCGTCCGGGACGACCCGGCCTCCACCGCCGGAGCGCTCGCGAACGAGGTCGGGAGCAAGGTCCGATCGCTCGCCGGCCGGGCCCACCGCTGGGACGTCGCCGACCGCGGCGGCACGCTCTACTGGGGCACGGCGACGGGCGGCGCGGCCGACCGGGAGCGCTACCTCTCGATGGCCGCGTCCGCGTGAGCGTCCTCCTCAATGCCGGCGGACTCGTGGTCGAGATCGACGGCGCGTCCGAGCACGTCGAGGTGGTGCGGGAACGGTTGGGGTCGATCCGAGCAGCAGGGGTGGAACGCGACGTCCGCCTCTCGATCGAGACCGGCTCGGCGCACCTCCCCGATCGCGAGGCCGACGCCACCGCCGCCGACGCCGACCTGTGGTGGGGGGACGAGCGCCTGGAGCTGACGTGGTGCGGCGTCGCCGCCCGGATCGAGGCCTCGACCGTCGTCATCACCGTGCCGGCAGATCGGGCCGACGAGGCCGAGACCTACGACGCGATCGATCGGCTGACCCAGTACGGCATCGCGGCAGCGGTGGTCGGCCCGCAGCGCGCGCTCGTCCACGGGGCGGCGTTCGCCAGGTGCGATCGGGCGCTGGTGGTCGTCGGCTCCTCGGGGGCGGGGAAGTCCACGCTCGCCGCCGCCGCCTGGCAGCACGGTTGGTCGTTGCTGGGCGACGACCTCGTCGTCACCAGGCGGCAGGGCGAGGAGTTGACCGCGCGCGGCGTGTTGCGCCCACCGCTCGTGCCGGACGGTTCGGTCCCCGCGGGCACCGGCACGCCCGTACCCGACGATCGGGCCCGACGCCGCCTGTCACCCGACGTGCTGTCGAGCGCCGAGCTGCCGGTCGCCGGGATCGTGGTCGCCGACCACGACGGCGGCCCGGGTCGGGTCGACGAGATCGCGGCCGCCGACCGGGTGCCCGCGCTCCTGCACGGCCTCGCCGTCCCACCCGTGCCCCCGGTGTTGGCGGCACACCTGCCGATGCTCGCCGCGCTGGGCGGCCTGCCGGTGCACCGACTCGGCCACAGCGCGGACCCCGACGACCGCGTCGAACGAGCCGCCGAGCTCCTGGACGGGATCGGCCGCCGAGTCGGCGCCTGACCCGCCCGGGCGGCGCGGGCCCCCGCCCACGCGACGACGGCGGAGGGACGGCCCGGTCGCAGGCGCCCGATGCGGCGCAGCCGCCGACCAGCGCCGAGGACCTCGGGAGGAGGGCGGGGTTGGGGTCCCCGCCCGGGCCGAGAACTCAGTCGCCGGCCGGTCCGTCGTGGGGACGGCCGCCGCCGCTGCCGGCGCGGATCATCGCCGCCGTGATCCTGGTCCGCTGCTCGACGGCCGGTCGCTCGTACATCGGTGCTCCTCTCGACGCCCCCACCGGAGCGCTTCTCGTGGTGAAGGTACCACTCTGTGTAGGGGCCGCGAGATCACGGTCCGGTCAATACGTCCCCAACGTCCCCGACCGCCGAGCCGACCGCACGGCCCGCCCGAACGCGGCGAGGCCGAGGGGCACGAGCACGACCGCCATGGCCGCGAGCACCACGAGATCGTCGACGATCGCGCCGGGCCCGGCCCCCTCGAGCGTCAGCTCGCGCATCCCCCGCAGACCGTGGGTCGCGGGCACGAGCTCCGACACCGGCTGCATCCACCCGGGCAACACCGAGACCGGGAAGTAGGCCCCCGAGACCAGCGCGGTGAGCTGGCTCACGGGACCGGCGAGCGGGTCGCCCCGCTTCACGACCACGATCACCGCGGCGGCCGCGATCCCGACCGCGGCGAAGCAGACGAAGGTCAGCGCCAGCAGCGGGACGGACCACACCAGGGCGCCGATCGAGGGGGCGTCTCCGAGCACACCGAAGCCCAGGCCGACGAGCACGAGGACCTCCGCTGCGGTGATCGCCATCGACACGACCGCCCCACCCACCAGGAGTGTCCACAGCGGCGACGGGGTCACCAGCAGCGCCTCGAGGGTGCCGCCGTGCTGCTCGGCGGCGATGTTGTCGGCGAACTCGCGCAGCGCCAGCGCGATCACGGTGGTGACGATCACGCCGAGGAGCGCGAACTCGAAGTAGCCGGCGTCGAGCTCGGCCAGTGCCTCCGGCTCACCGACGAAGTCGCCGATGAAGTAGAAGCTGAACACGAAGACGATCGACTGCGCGAACGAGACGTAGACCTTCAGCTGGTACGTGCGCAGCACGGTGATGTCGCGGCGCACGATCGCCCGCAGGCGCTCGCCCTGGGCGAGCGGGGTCACCGCCCGGTTCCGCCCACCCGGCGGACGACCGACGCCCGGAGGCGGTCGACGTCGGAGCCGAGCTGCGCGGTCGGGCCGGACCAGGTGACCACGCCATCGGCCAGGATCACGACCCGGTCGCAGAGTCCCCGGACCTCGTCGAGCCGGTGGCTGGCGAGCAGCACGGCGCGGCCCTCGTCGGCCAGCCCGCGGAGGTCGTCGCACACGGCGGCGGCAGCGACCGGGTCGAGGCTGCGGGTCGGCTCGTCGAGCACGACGAGGCGGGGGTCGTGGAGCAGAGCGCGGGCGAGGGCGAGCTGGGCCCGCATGCCCGACGAGTAGCCGAACACGAGCTTGTCGCGGTGGGCGAGGCCGCGGCGCTCGAGCTGCTCGTCCGCTCTCCGGGCGGCCTCCGGCCGCGAGAGTCCCGCCATCGCCCCGAAGAACTCGAGGTTCTTCCGCCCCGTCATCCGCCAGTAGTGCGACCGGTCATCGGGCTGGACGAGACCGATCTGGCGCCGCATCACGGGGTCGTCGGCGTGGACCTCACGCCCGTCGAGACGGATCGTCCCGGCGTCGGGCTCGAGCAGCGTCGTCACCGCCTTGATCAGCGTCGACTTGCCGGCGCCGTTGGCACCGAGCAGGCCGACGATCTCACCCGTCTCGACGGTCAGCGACACGTCGCGCAACGCCTCGACGGCACCCTCGGAGGCGGATCGGACGAGCAGGCGCAGCAGCCCGCGGTGGGGGGCGTAGGTCTTGCAGAGCCCCTCGACCTCGAGCATCGCGACTCAGGCCTCGAAGCCGGGCTCGGCGACCTGGGCGGCGCCCGTGTGCTCGACGAGCCCGTCGTCGACCAGCTCGCCGAGGAACACCTGCACGTCGGCCTCCAGCGTCCGCAGCGGCACCTCGGGATGCTCCTCGGCCAGCCGCTCGGCCAGCTCGGGCACCCCCCGCCGACCGTCGAGGCCCTCCCAGATGCTGGTGCCGCTCGGGTTGAGCGTGGTCAACATCGCCCCCTCGGCATCGAGCAGCACGGCCCGTCCGTCGGCGACCTCGAAGGTCACCCCTGCGGTCCGTCGATACGGCATGACGTCTCCCCACGTCGCTTCCGTCCTCCGACCTTACCGCGAGCGCGCACGTCACCACCGTGCGCGTCGAGTCGCGGCGGCCGGACGCGCCGGTGGGGCGGGCCCGTAGGCCCGCCCCACACGAGATCGCTCGCTCAGCTGTGGGGAGCGGCGAGGTAGGGGAAGACGCCCGGGAAGGGCACGTCGTTGGCGTCGACGCAGTCGCTGTCGAGCACCGGCGTGCCGCTGGCCGCGAGGCCACCGGTCACGACGAAGAGCTCGAAGTCGATCACGTCGTCGGCCAGTCCACGACCGTTGAGGCCGGGGACGAAGCCGTCGGGCGACGAGGCGTCGAGGGTCAAGATGTCGGGCAGGAGCAGCCCGGCGATCCCGTTCGCCTCCTCCTCGGTGTACCCGGAACCGTCGAGGCCGCTGAGGAACTGCAGGTTGGCCGACACCTCGGCGGTGTAGTTGCGCACGTCGGTGCGCGGCACGCGCCGGTTGAACTGGTCCTCGTTGCCGTCGTTGATCAGCACCGTCGCGATCGCCGGGTTGCCCATGCGATCGGTGCGGGGCGGCTGGTTCCCCGTCGTGCGGGTCCGGCCCCAGATGCCGACGCCGGGCTCGTCGTCGTCGAGGCGCTCGGTCGGCACCTCGACCACGATGGCGCTGACGTTGAGGCCGGCGAAGAAGTCGACCTCCCCCCCGTCGCAGAACGTCCGGGTGCCGCCCGCTCCCTTGACCTGGTCCTGGAAGGCCTGGAAGTCGAAGAAGAACGGGTCGTCGAAGGTGCCGGCCATCACCCGGCCGCCGGAGCGGAAGGTGATCTCCTCGCCGGTGGTGCCGTGGGCGCGACCGGTCAGACCGTCGACGCGGACCGACTGCTCGCCGTCGGCGTCCGGCTCACCGAAGCGGACCCGGATCTGCGCGTCCTGGCGGGCGTCGCCGTCACGATCCACCCGGAAGGTGTACGTCGCGTCCGGATCGAAGGTGTCGGGGCTCAGCACGCCGGCGCCCGGGTTCACCGTCATCACCAGCACGGTGTTGTCCGGGTGCTCCGGGGACTGGAAGGCGTACAGGTCGTTGATGTCGGTCCGGCCGTCCTGCGCGACGAGCGGCGCCTCGAGGTGGTCGGCGGCGTTCGTGGGGCCCGCCCCGGCGAGCGCGCCGACCGTGATCGCGCCGACGCCCGCGAGCGCCAGCAGTTGCTTCTTCATGGGTTCCTCCCGAACCGGGCCGCCGGCCGGGACGGTCCCGCGCCGAGTCGGCCATGTGTGTTGTCGGGAGGTGGTTCGACGGCCGCAGCGCCGCGGATTGGTCGAACCGCAGGATCAGATCGTGTTGGCGACGATGTCGCCGGTGGGCTGCGGGCTCCCACCCGCCGGCTCCTCGGACACGGCGAAGGCCGGTCCCGGTCCGACGCCGTCCAGGCGGACCTCGAGGCTGCCGTCGTCATCGGGACGGAACAGCTCCGACGGCGTGATCGTGCCGTCGTCGCCGAGCTCCCACAGCTGGTAGGTGCGATCCCCGGCGGGGACGGCGACATCGTCGCCGCGCACGACCGCGGCCTGCTCCCGCTCGGACACCACCAGCCGGAGTGGACCGAGCTCGCCGTCGAGCTCGACGACGACCGCGGCCGGGTCGTCGACGACCGCAGCGATCTCCGCGGGCACCTCGTCGTCACCGCCGAGCACCGAGGCGCCGACGAGGGCCACGACCACGACGGCCGCAGCGGCGGCGAGCCCCGCGGCCACGCGGGTCCGGCTCCACCGGCGGAGCGGCACCACGTCCGCCGATCGCTCGGCATCGGCGACCCGAGCGTCCTCGACCGGGGCCGCCTCCTGCGGTGTGGCGGCGACCTCGGCGAGGATCGCGTCGCGCAGACCGGGCGGCGGGCGCTCGGCCGAGGCCTCACCGAGGAGCCCGGCGACCTCTCGCAGCTCGTCGGCCTCGGTTCGCAGCTCGTCGTCGTCGGCCAGGCGGGCCTCGAGCGCGGCGCGCTCGTCGTCGTCGACGGCGTCGAGCGCCCAGGCGCCGGTGAGGCGCTCCAGCTCGTCGTCGTCGCTCATCTGTCGGCTCCCAGTACGGCACGCAATCGGATCAGGCCGTCGCGGATGCGGGTCTTCACCGTACCCAGGGGCAGATCGAGCAACTCGGCGATCTCGCGGTGGGTGTGACCGCCGTAGTACGCCAGCTCGATCGCCCTGCGCTGCAGCTCGCTCAGCCCGTCGAGCGCCTCGGCGACGAGCTGACGCTCCGCCCGCCGCTCGACGATCTCGGCCGGGCCGTCGGACTCGTTCGGCGCCGAGGTCGCCTCCCGGGCCTCGCGATCGCGACGACGCTGCTCGGACCGCACGCAGTCGACCGCGCGCCGGTGGGCCATCGTCAGCACCCAGGTGCGGCCGGTCCCCCGGGCGGCGTCGAAGCGGGCCGCCGTGCGCCACGCCTCGACGAAGATCTCCTGGGTGAGCTCCTCGCTGCGGGCCGGATCGCGGACCACGCGTCGGACGGTGCCGTACACCGAGGCCGAGAGCTCGTCGTAGAGGTCGCCGACGGCGCTGCGATCGCCCGACGCCATCCGGGTGAGCGCCGCGGCGGCGCGATCAGCGGGGTCGGCGCCGGGCACGGCGACAGTGTTCCAGGCGAGCGCTCGGGAACGGCGCACGGCGATGGCGGAGGTGCTCACGAACGTTGTTCGGCGCCCCCGGCCGGTTGGATGGGATCGCGGCGACGGCGCCGCACGATCGAGCGGTCAGGTCGGCATCGCCGTGAGGGCGCGGATCGTGAGGAACACGCCGATGGCGACCATCGCCGTCCCCGCGATCGGCTGGAGCCGTGCGGTCAACCGCCGGCCCCACTCGTGGACGTCGAGGCGGTCGGTCGCCCGCCGGGACACCGCCACGATGCCGAGTCCGGTGCCGACGAGCGCCACCGCCATGCCCAGGCCGAAGCCGAGCACCAACAGCCCGCCGAGGAGCAGCCGCTCCAGCTGCACGGCGCCGAGCAGGAGGAGGACGGCGGACGTCGAAGGCACCAGGCCGCCCGACAGGCCGATGGCCACCAACGCGCGGGCGCTGAGCGGCCCGGAGGTCGGGTCGAGGTCGGCCAGCGCCGACCCGTGGCGGTGCGGCAGCAACCCGTGCGTGTGCCAACCCGACCCGTGACCGTGGTCGTGGTCATGGTCGTGATGACTGTGGTGTTGGCCGTCGTCGTGGTGATGGCCGTGGTGGTGGTGGTGGTGGGCCGGTGCGCCCGCACCGACGAGCTCGTGGGCGTGGTCGTGATCGTGGTCGTGGCGGTCGCGGGCGGCGGCCCGGCGACGGTCGAGCAGGAGCCGACCCAGGATCCAGGCGCCGAGCGCGAGCACGATCGTGGCCGAGACGAGCTGGAGGTAGGGGTAGACGCGCTCGGGAGCGAACCTCGACGAGGCCACGACCGTGATCGCCCCGAGGACGAAGACGCCGAGCGTGTGCGACACGGCGACCGCCAGCGTGAGCAGGAAGGCCTGGCGTCGGGTGCCGCGGGTGGCGACGAGGAACGCACCGATCACGGTCTTGCCGTGGCCGGGCGCCATGCCGTGGGCGGCGCCGAGGCCGGCGGCCACGAGCATCGCCCCGACGAAGGCGACCACGCCGCGATCGCCGGCCGCCAGGGTGCCGAGGAGCGGGTCGCCACCGCCGAGGTCGGCGCGCTCCTCCGAACCGGTCGTGGGCGCAGCGTCCCGGGGTGCGGTGGCGGTCACGGTGCCGTCGCCGGGGGTCGCGACGAGCTCGACGCTGCGCACGTCGGGCCGCACGCCGTCGTCGGGGTACGACCGCAGCCGGGAGCTGATCGACGCCGTCGGCACCGGTGAGGCCAGATCGACACCGACGCCGGCGGCGGTCACCTCCCGCCAGCCGAGCCGGGCCTCGTGGTTCCGGTCCCGGAACACCAGCTGTGTCGCGCCGTCGACGTCGACGGGCGCCGACAGCCGGCACTCGATGCGGGTGACGTCCAGATCACCGTCGCCGGGCGTCACCTCGACCTCGCCCGCCTCGACCGCGAGCGGGACCCGGTCGCCGTCGACCGACAGGTCGACCCCGTCGACCAGACCGGCGCAGCGCTCCGCTCCGGGCAGGTCGGCGAGCTCGCGCTCCTGGAAGGTGGGGATCTCGGCCAGGTCGAGGACGTAGTCGACCTCCACCCGGTCGGGGTGGACGAGCAGTCCGGCGTAGTGGTTGATCGTGGCGTTCCCGAGGGGGTGCGCGCCGGCGGTCGGCGCCGAGCCGATCGCGACCACGGCGACCACGATGGTGAGCACGGCGGGCAGCAACAGGCGCCTCATCGGCCGACCTCCAACGAGTCGAGGAGCGCTCGGGCCTGTGGCGCGGCGATGGGGTCGAACCGATCGTCGATCCGCAGCGCCCGGTCGAGCACCTCGGCGGCCCGGGCGTCCTGAGCGTCGGCGGCGAGGATCACGCCCACCCGGGCGAGGACCTCGGCATCGGTCAACCCCGAGGCGAGCACCTGCTCGGCCGCCTGGACCGCCTCGTCGAGCTGACCATCGGCGTGCAGCGCCCACGCCAGCACCTGCAGGGTCATCGCGCCGGGCCGGGCGTCGGCCTCGGCGCGGGCCAGCTCCACCGCCCCGGGCGGTGTCGATCCCTCGATCGGCGAGGAACTCGGCGATCGCCCGGCGATCGGCGACCTCGCCGTTGGCATCGGCCAGCTCGGCGATGGCGAGCACGGTGGCCGTCAGCTCCTCCGCCGCAGCGGCGTCGTCCGTCGCCAGGGCGAGCTCGACGGCCGCGGCGAGCAGGTCCGGGGTGGGGGCGATGGCGATGGCCCGATCGAGGAGGTCGACGGCGGCGGGAAGGTCGCCCTGGCGGAGCCGGACCTCGGCCAGAGCGGCGAGCACGCCCGGCGAGGACGGCGCGTTGTCCACCGCCGCCTCGGCGATCGGTGCAGCCTCGCCGGCCCGGCCGACCCCGACCAGTTGGAGGGCGTGCTGCGCCTGGTAGGAGGCGAGGTCGGCGCCTCCGAGCCCGCCATCGATCGCGGCGTCCAGAGCAGCTCCGCCCTCGACCACGGCGGCGTCGGCATCGCCGGAGAGCCACGCCAGCCGGGCTCGCCGGATGAGCACCGCCGGCGAGCCACCGCCGGCCCGACCCAGCTCGAAGTACGCCTCCTGCGCCTCGGCGATGCGGCCCAGCTCGAGGTTGGCGTCACCGACGACCGCCAGCGCACCGAGATCACCGGGCGCCTCGGTCACGACGGCCTCCGCCCGGGCGAGCGCGCCGGCGAAGTCGTGCCGGGCCAGCTCGATCGAGGCGAGGAGCGACTCGGCCGGCAGGTGACCGGGGTTGTTGGCCAACGCCTCGGTGACGAGCACCTCGGCCCGCTCGGCGGCCGCCGGATCGCCGGTCGAGCGAGCCGCCTCCACGAGCACGGCGGCCAGCGCCGTGCGGTTCAGGTAGTCGCCGTCGCCGGGCACCACACGGGCCTCCAGGACCGAGATCCGGTCGTCGAGCGGCGCGAAGCCGACGGTCGCCTCGGCACGGATCGCCCGGGTGGGCGACGCCTCGCCGCCACCCGACCGCAGGAGGACGGCCACGAGGGCGCCCATGGCCACGGCGGCGATGCCGGCGAGCACGAGCGGCAGCAGTGGCGGCCTCGTGCGGCGCGCCGGCGAGGGCAGGGTCACGGCGGAGGTCATCGGACGGTGTTCGCCACCGCTCCCCCACCGGATTGGACCGGGCCCGGATTTCTCCGGGCCCGCCGTTCAGACAGCCCGCATGCGGTTGTTCCTGGCGTTGTGCTCGACCTCGGCCAGGCCGAGGACCTCCATCACCGGCGGCACGTAGTTGCCGAACCGGCCCCGCAGCCCCTTCTTGAGGCCGTACCAGCCGCCGACCGGGTTGTCCTCGCTGCGGCCCCACGCCTCGACGGTGTCGGGCTTGGCCGGCTTCTGCTCGTCGGCGTTGCCGAGCAGCATCCAGTCGCCGTGCTGGGTGAGCATCTCGTGCAGGTCGTCGATGCAGCGCAGGTGGTAGCGGAGCTCGGTGGCGCCGACCTGCACGACCAGGGCCGGCGGGTCGGCCTCAGGGTCCCGGTACGCCTCGAACTCGGACTTCCCCGGAGGGGTCAGGAGGATCCACGGGTCGTCCGGGGTGCCGCTTCCCTCGACGTCGGGGGCATCGCTCATGGTCTCGCTCCTGTTCGGATCTGCTGTGCGAGCAGTCTTCCGCCCCTTACCTGCCATCTCTTGTCATGTATGGGGGCGGCGGCCCAGACTTCGGGGGTGCGCGCCGGACGACTCGTCGAGCTGCTGCTCCTCCTGCAGGCCCGCGGGCGCATGTCGGCCGCGCAGCTGGCCGCCGAGCTCGAGGTGTCGGAGCGGACGATCCATCGCGACATCGAGGCGCTGTCCGGCGCCGGGGTGCCGGTGCTCGCGATCCGGGGCTCCCAGGGCGGCTTCGAGCTCATGGAGCACTACCGCTCCGACCTCGGGGGCACCGACACCTGGGCACCTGACGTCCGCCGCCCGGCCCGCGGCCGGCGGGCGCAGGTCCGCATCTCGCCGGAGGGCCGCCGACTCGCCGCGGTGCTCGGCCGGCTCCAACCGATCCGCATCCGCCGCAACGTCCCGGCCGACGAGCTCGGCTGGCACGAGGCGACCCTGCGGCTCGAGTCGCTCGACGCCGTCGCGGTCGATCTGCTGTCGCTCGGCCCCGAGGTCGAGGTCCTGGGCCCCGAGCCGCTGCGCGAGCGGGTCGCGGCGGCAGCCCGGGCCACGGCCGCCCTCTACGACGGCGACTAGCCGCGGAGCGCCTCGATGGGCTCGGTGCTGGCGGCACGCAGCGCGGGGTAGGCGCCGGCCACGAGCCCGACGACGGCGCCGAGCACCGGGGCGACGAGCGCGAGCTCGACGTCGAGGACCGGTGTCCAGTCGCGCACCGCCGAGACCCCGACGATGATCAGCACGCCGACGGTGGCCCCCAGCAACCCGCCCAGGAAGCCCACGGTGGCCGACTCGGTGAGGAACTGGGCGGCGATGTGGCGCCGACGCGCCCCGAGGGCGCGCCGCAGGCCGATCTCCCCCGTCCGCTCCAGGACCGACACGAGGGTGACGTTGGCGATGCCCAGCGCGCCGACGAGCAGCGACACCGCACCGAGCACGACGAAGAGGGCGTTCACGTCGTCCTCGACGTCGGCCCGGACCGCTCGCGGCTCGGGCGGGACCCGCACCCGCAGCCGCGTCGGGTCGTTCGGATCGAGCGCGATGGCCGCCTGCTCGCCGATGAGCTGGGCGGCACCGACCTCCACCTCGATCTGCACCTCCGCCGGCGCCGCGAGCCCGAACCGCTCGCGGGCGGTCCCGTCGGGCAGGAGGATCGCCGAGAGGAGGCCGGGCTGGCGCTCGACATCGTCGATGATGCCGATGACGGCGAACGACTGGTCACCGATGAAGATCGCCGGCGTGTTGTCGACCCGGTCGATGCGGAGCCGGGCCGCAGCGCCCGGCCCGAGCACGACGACCGGGTCGCTGCGCTCGGAGTGCCCCTCGTCGAAGATGCGACCGGTCCGCAGCTGCGTCCGGACGGCGTCGAAGAGCCCGGGCGACGCCGAGCGGACGGGGATCTGGAACTCGTTGCGCCCGAGCGGGTCGACCACCGGGACCGAGCGGACCAGCGCGCCCTGCACGTCGACGTCGGAGAGCGTGCCCGCCGACGACACGCCGTTGAGCCGTACGAGGCGGTCCTCGGCGTCCCACGGGATGGTCGAGACATCGCGGTCGCCGAAGAAGCCGCCCCCACCCGGCTCGACCTGCACCTCGGTGGCGGCGAGCTCGTCGAAGGTCGACACGATCTGCGCGCCGGCGGTCCTCGACAGCCCGAGCGTGGCGATCAGCGCGGCGACCCCGAGCACGGTGCCCAGCGCGGTGAGCACGGCACGCGACGGCCGGGCGAGCAGCGCGGTGAGCGCCTCACCGATCAGGTCGACGGGTGCGAAGGTCGATCGCTCGTCGACGACACCGGCCTCGTCTTCGTCGAGCGGCTCGGCCTCGGGGGCGATGGCGGTCATGCCGGGCGCAGCTCACCGTCGCGGATCGACACCGTGCGCTCACCCCGAGCTGCGACCTCCGGGTCGTGGGTGATCACGACGAGGGTCAGCCCGGCGCGATGCAGCTCGTCGAACAGCGCCAGGATCGACGTGCCGGTCGCCGTGTCGAGGTTGCCGGTCGGCTCGTCGGCCAGGAGCAGGCTGGGCTCGCCCACAAGGGCTCGAGCGATGGCGACGCGCTGGCGCTCGCCACCGGACAGGGTCGTCGGCGAGAAGCTCCGGCGGTGGGCGAGGCCGACCCGGTCGAGGGCCTCCATCGCCCGGGACGCGCGCTGGCGCCTCGGGATCTGCGAGTAGAGCATCCCCAGCTCGACGTTCTCCTGCGCCGACCGGTGACCGAGCAGGTGGAAGCTCTGGAAGACGAACCCGATGCGCCGCGCCCGGATGGCGGTGCGGGTGCGATCGTCGAGGTCCGAGACGTCGTCGCCGTCGAGGAGGTAGGTCCCGCTGGTCGGCCGGTCCAGGAGACCGAGCAGGTGGAGCAGCGTCGACTTGCCCGACCCCGAGGGCCCGACGAGCGACAGGTAGGCGCCGTGCTCGATGGTCAGCTCGACCCCGTGGAGCGCGCGCACCGGCGGCGGGCCCTCGAAGACCCGCCCCAGCGCGGTGAGCTGCACGACCGGACCACCGGAGCGGACCACCGGTGACGTCTCGACGACCGAGGTCATGCGTCGTCCGGCTCCGATCCGCCCTCGGGCTCGTCGACCGGCTCCTCCTCGTCGCCCTCGGGCTCGTCGGACTCGGGCTCGTCGCCCTCGGGCTCGTCCTCGTCGTCGGGCTCGCCGCTGGTGTCGACACCCTCGGCCCCGACGACCACCCGATCGCCCTCGTCGAGCTGGCCCTCGAGCGGTTCGATCTCGGCGAACCCGCCCGCCGACAGCCCGACGCTCACCGGCACGATCCGCGTCGTGCCGTCGCCGACGTCGACCTCGACCCGTGCGGTCCCGTCCGCGGCGGACGACAGCGCGGCCAGCGGCACGGCGAGCACCTCGCCACCGGTCGACGACACCGGGATCGTGATGCGGAAGTTGACCCCGCGCGCCTCCGGTGGGATCTCGCCGACCGGGCGGATCCGCATCTCGTACCGGTTCTCTCCCACACCCCCGGTGCCCGGGCTGCGGGCGAGGAAGTCGATCTCGCCCTCGAGCTCGAGGCCCAGCCCCGGATCGTCCATCACGACCGCTGCGCCCTCGGCCAACAGCGGGCGGTCGGCGGCCGAGACCCCGGAGTCGATGATCAGCTCGACACCGGACACGGTCATCACCGGCCCCTGGACGGCGTCGCCGCGCTCGACGGCGACCGACTCGACGCGGCGGGGCAGCTCGGGCAGGAACACCAGCTCGGACTGCGGCATGACCACGCCGGTCTCGGCCTCGATCCGGGTCAGATCGGCCTGGGCCCGGTCGAGGGCGGCCCGCGCGTCGTCGACGCCCTGCTGGGCGCCGCTGCGATCGACCGGCGCCAGAGCCTCGTCGCGGGTGGCCCGGGCGATGGCGAGGTTGGTCTCGGCCGCTCGCAGCTCCGGCAGGACCGGCTCCTCGGCCCGGCGGAGCGCGGCGTCGGCCTCGACGAGGGCGATCTCGGCCCGGTCGAGGTCGCCCCGCAGCTCCGCCTCGGCCTGCTCGGCGTCGGCGACCGCGGTCTCCAGCGCGGCCAGCGCCTCGGCGGTCGGCGGCTGGCCCGTGTCGGGGTCGGTGCCGGCCTGCGCCTGGGCGAGCCGGTCGCGGGCCGTCGCCGTCGCAGCTTCGGCCTCGGCGACGTCGACCTTCGCCTGGTCGCGGGCCGTCTCGGCCTCGGCGCGAGCGGCACGGGACTCGGCCAGCGCCTCGTCGGTGCTGCGTCGAGCGACGGCGACAACGGCCTCGGCGTCGGCGACCGCCGCATCGAGCTGCAACCGCTCGGCCTGGGACGGCCCACCCGCCTCCTGCTGGAAGATCTGCTCGGCCGAGCGCAGCGACGACCGGGCGCCATCGACGGCGTCGCGCGCCGCGCGCAGCTGCTCCTCCTCGTCGTCGGTCAGGCCGGGAGCGACGTAGCCGCTCGCGGTGTAGAAGGCCGAGATCGCCTCCTCGGTGCTGGACCCGAACTCGCCGTCGGCGGTCCCGGACAGGTGACCGAGCCGGCGCAGCGCCTCCTGCAGCTGGGCCACGTCGTCGCCGGACTGCCCCGGCCGCAGGTCGCGGAACGTCGGCAGATCGCCCTCGAGCAGGAAAACCGGCCGACCGCCGACCTCGAGCAGCACCGCCCCCTCACCGATGACGTCGTCGACGACCGGCCCGATACGGGTAACGACCGGGTTCACGTCGGCGTCGACGCTCCCGGCCACCGAGATCTCGGTGGACTCCGCGAACCGGACGTCGCCCCGGACCACGACCGTCGACGAGATCTCGCGCCGCTCGACCGGCACCGTGATCAGCGATGCGGGGGGTGCTTCGGCCGACGCTCTGGCGTCGGAGGACGACTGCAGGCGCGAGCCGGCGACGAAGCCGATGACCGCGGCGAGCACGGCCACGGCCACCACCGCCAGCAGCACGCGGCGACGACCGCTCGCCGCCGCCTCGGCCCCGACGTCGATGATCGGCTGCCCCGAGTGCGGCAGCGGCAGCCGATCGCCGTGGGTCGGCTCGTCGGCCGGCACCGGCGCCGCGTCGTCGGTGACGCTCATCGGTCCTTCCCGTGCGTCGCTCACCCGAACTCGTCGCGGACCTCGTCGATGAGGTCGGCGTGCTGCTCGACGAACTCGGCCTCGAGGTCGCGCTGGACCTCGAAGCGCAGGCGCTGCATCCCGACACCGCAGTCGTAGTTGGCGACCGCGATGTCGATCTCGAGCGCCTGGATCTCGTCGAGCAGCTCACGATCGAAGGTGGCCGGCTGCGAGAAGAGCGCCTCGCGCTCCTCGTCGGTCATCGCCTCCCACTCGGCCGGTGACAGGTCGTCACCGGGGAAGGACTGCGACTCGTAGACCTCGTTCATGCGCTCGCTGATCGTCATCCACATGTCCTCCTCGTCGGAGAACTCGTGGCCCGCCTCGCCCATGCACGCCTGCCACTCAGCGGTCGCCTCGACCACGCGAGGGTCGGCCTGGATCCGCTCCCACAGGTCGGTCTGCAGATCGTTGAACTCCTCCATCGCGTCGGACTGCTCGCCGCCGAAGAACCCGGACCCGTAGACCTCGGAGCGGGCCTCGTTCTCGCACCCGGTCGGCACGAAGTCCTGGAACAGCTCGTCGATCTCCTCCTCGGAGAGCGACGGATCGATCTCCGGCGACTCGCCGTAGAGGGCCTCGTAGTAGGCGTCGCGCTCGCTGTCGGACAGCGACTCCACGTACTCCTGGTTCGGGTCGACGAACTCCTCGTCGCTCCCCGGACCGAACATCTCCTGTTCCTGCTCGAAGAAGGTCGAGATGCCCAGGCCGTACTGCTCGGCGAACTCGCGGCTGCCCCACTCGACGCCGAGCTCGGCGAAGGGATCGAAGATGACGCCGCCGCCGTGGTCGATGGGCTGGTACTCGAAGCCCAGCGCCGCCATGCACTCGACCGTCAGCTCCTGGATCTCGCGCTCCTGGGCCTCGAACTCCTCCTCGTCGCCCGGACCCTGATCGGCCCACCCCATCGCCTGGGCGAGCGGCAGCTCGCGCCACTCGTCCTCGCCGACCGGTGCCTCGTCGGCAGCGACGGCACCTCCGCCGTCACCGTCTCCGCACCCGGCCGCGAACACCAGGATCGCCACCGCCAGGATCGTCGCCCGACCGCTCATGATCGCCTCCCACCGCGGGCGTCCGGCTCCACGCGCCCGCACCAGGTCGTTGCCCCGCGGGGACCGTAGCGTTTCGCGCTGCGGCGGTGCTCGGGCGTTGATGCGGCTGCTCCCATGACCATCAGACGCCGGAGCGACCGGTTCGGTTCACCGACGTCGCGGCCGCCCGCGGCCTCACGGGTCGACGAGCTAGGGTCGCCGGAGGCAGCGAGTCGCCTCGATCCTCGGTGGGCGGACGACGGCGGTGCGAGTCGGGGCCAGTCGCGGGCGGGTCGACCACGTCCCCAGGAGCTGACCATGCGACCGCCCTCCCGACGGCGGCGAGTCCTCGCCGTCGCCACCACCGCCCTGCTCATCACGCCGTTGCTCGCCGCATCGGCCCTCGCCGACCAGGTCACCGAGACCGACGACGATGACGACGATGCCCCCGAGCTCGTCTGGACGCCGTGCGAGGAGGTGTTCGAGTGCGCCACGCTCACCGTCCCCCTCGACCACGACGGCGAGGACGGCGACGACGATGACGCCGACGACCGCGACGACGATGACGTCGAGGGGAGCGACGACGATGGGTCGGAGACCATCGAGCTCGCCGTCATCCGCCGCCCGGCCCAGGATCCCGACGCCCGCATCGGTGCGCTGGTCACCAACCCGGGTGGCCCCGGCGGCAGCGGGGTCGACTTCGTCCTCGGCGCCGGCGCCGACGACGGCTTCCTCGCCCCGCTCAACGAGCGCTTCGATCTCGTGAGCTGGGACCCGAGGGGCACGAAGGGCTCCTCCCCGATCGACTGCGTGCTCGACGACGAGGTCGAGCCCTTCGGCGCCTTCCCCGGTCTCGACGACCGCGACCGCGTCGTCGAGGTGGCGCGCGACTACATCGACGCGTGCGTGGAGTCGGTCGGCGAGGAGCTCCTCGCCTCGGTCAGCACGCTCGACACGACCCGCGACCTCGAGCTGCTGCGTCGCGCCCTCGGGGAGGAGCACCTCACCTACCTGGGGTTCTCGTACGGGACCTACCTCGGCGCGACCTACGCCTCCCTGTACCCCGAGCGGGTCCGCGCCTTCGTCCTCGACGGGGCCGTCGATCCGGACGCCTACGCCAACGACCCGCTGTCGAGCAACGCCGAGCAGGCGCTCGGGTTCGAGACCGCGCTGACCCGCTACTTCGACGTCTGCGCGCTCGACGAGTGCCTCTTCGACGGCGACGAGCGCGACTGGCGGGCGCTGGTGGAGGCCCTCGACGCCGAGCCGCTCGAGACCGGTGAGCCGGCTCGGCCGGTGACCGGTGAGGACGTCGTCAACGCCACGCTGATCGTCATGTACGTCCGCCCGGCGTGGCCGATCCTCGACCAGGCGCTGGCGGAGGCCGCGGCGGGCGACGGCGCCCGGATCAAGTTCCTGTCCGACCTGGCACTCGGGATCAACGACGACGGCTCGGTCGACCCCGGTGCCGACGCGTTCCCGGCGATCACCGCGATCGACGCCGCGTACCCGAACGACATCGCGATCCAGGACCAGATGTTCTGGACCTACGTGCAGTCCTCACCGTCGTTCGGTCCGTCGACGTTCTGGGCCAGCACCGCCGGAGGCTACGCGGCGTTCGAGTGGCCGGTGGAGGCCGACGACCGGTTCGCCGGGCCGTTCACGTACGGCGAGGACGACGGTCCGCCGATCGTCGTCATCGGCACGACGTTCGACCCGGCGACCCCCTTCCGGGGCTCGATCGCCATGACCGAGCAGCTGGGCAACGCCACGCTGCTGACGATGGTCGGCGACGGCCACACGGCCTACGGCGGGAACAGCGGGTGCGTCGATGACGCGGTCGACGCGTTCCTGACCGACCTCGACGTGCCCGACGAGGGCACGATCTGTGTGCAGGAGCTGGCCGCGGCCGGCGCGGCGGTGGTCGGCTCGGATGCGACGGCCGTGCCCGCCGACGTCATGGCCCTCGTGCGACGCTTCGCCGGCGTCGCCCGCTGACCCTCGGGCTGCGATCGGGTGCCCGGCGACGAGGCTTAGCACCCGATCAGTAGCCGGGCGGCGCCACGAAGCCGCCGAGGAGCGTCTCCACGAGCCCGGCGACCGCGATGGTCGTGCGGTCGGCCCACCGCCGGCCGACGAGCTGCACCCCGACGGGGAGGCCGTCGTGGGTGCCGGCCGGCACGGCGGTGGCGGGCAGGAGCGGCAGCGTGGCGAGCCCGGCCCACACGATGTGCGACCAGTACGGCACCTGGGCGCCGTCGACGTCGAGGTACCGGTCGTCGAAGCTGCGCTCGACGTCGTGGGGGAACGCCGACGTCGGGGCGATCGGCGCGACGACGACGTCGACGCGGTCGAAGAGGGCCTCCCACTCGGCGATCAGCCGCAGCCGGTCCTCGTGCGCAGCGCCCCAGTCGAGGTGGCTCAGGCACAGCCCTCGGCTGCGGGCCAGCTCGACCGGGTCGGCGATCTCGCCCGCTGCGACGCGGTGGCGTGCGGCCTCGATCACCCGCTCGGGGAAGCCGGCCGCCATCGTCGCGTTCAGCAGCGTGGCGTAGAGCAGGTGCTGCTCGCCGAGGCTCGTGGCGGTGCGGGCGTCATCGACGACCTGCGCGCCGGCGGCGGCGAGCGCCTCGCCGACCCGCACGACGGCCTCGGTGCACGCTCGGCTCGTCGGTGCGGCCTCGTCCTGGGCCCAGAGCCCGACGCGCAGGCCGCGGACCGTGCGAGCGGCGGGCGACGCCGGCGGCAGCGCGGCCGCCGGGTTGCCGCCGACCCCGTGGGCGGTCAGCGCGGTCATGGCGAGGTCGAGGTCGGCGGCCGACCGACCGAGCGGCCCCATGACGCCCAGGTCGCGGGTCTCGGGGATGTGGCCGACGTCGGACAGCGCGCCCCACGTCGGCTTGTGCCCGAACACCCCGCAGTAGTGGGCGGGGCAGCGGATCGAGCCCCCGATGTCGCTGCCCTGCTCGAGCAGCGTCATCCCCGCGGCGATCGCCGCAGCCGCTCCCCCCGAGGACCCGCCGACCGTCCGGCTCGGATCCCAGGGGTTGTTCGAGACCCCGTGCAGGGCGTTGGCGGTCTGGAAGTCGCCGGCGTAGAGCGGCAGGTTCGTCTTGGCGAACACGATCGCCCCGGCCTCCCGCAGCGCAGCGACGTTGTCGGCGTCGCGGGTGGGGATGTGCTCGCGCAGGCGTTCGGCGCCAGAGGTGGTCACGAGCCCCGCCGTCTCGAACGAGTCCTTGATCGTCATCGGGAGGCCGTGGAGCGGACCGAGCGCGTCGCCCCGCCGGACGGCGGCGTCGGCCTCGCGGGCGGCCGACCGGGCGCGGTCGACGTCGCGGGCGACGATCAGGTTGAGCTCCCCGTCGTGGGCGTCGACGCGGGCGACGTGGGCGTCGAGCAGCTCCTCGCTGCCCAGCTCACCCCGATGGATCGCCCCGACCGCCTCGGTGGCGGTGAGCGTGCTCAGCCCGTCCACGTCGACCTCAGCCGGCCAGCGCGCACTGCTCGCAGCGGCCCCGCACCACGACCTCGATCGCCCTGACGTCGAAGTGGGCCTCGCCGAGGACGCGCCGGCGCAGCTGGTCGACGTCGTCCGCGACGTGGTGGAGCACCTCGCCGCAGTCCTCGCACACGAGGTGGATCACCGCATCGTCGTGGATCGGCTCCCAGTGCGACGTGTCGTCGTCGCCGAGCTTCGACTCCCGCACGAGCTCGAGCTCGGCGAAGAGGGCCAACGTCCGGTACACCGACGACGTGTTCACCGCCGGGTCGATGCTGTGGACCTGCTCCGCGATCTCCTGCGCGCTGAGGTGGCCGTGCTCGCCGGTCAGCACCTCCCAGACCAGGCGCCGGGGGCGCGTGACCCGGAAGTCGCCGGCACGCAGGACGGCGTCGAGCTCCACAGCCGTCACCGTAGCGACCCCGCCGCCGCCGACCCCGGTCGAGGCGTCCGGCGAGCACCGGGTGCGCGAACTCGTCGCGAGAAGTTGTTGCGAGTGGTTTGCAGGAAGCTGGATCCAGCCTTAGCGTCGGCGCCGCGCCGATCCCCACTCCATCCGGCGCGCAGGAGACAACGTGCTCGCACTCCATGCCCCGGACGGCTTCCTCGAACCACCGGTGGCCCTCGCCACCGCCGTGCTCTCGTTCGCCATCCTGGCGTTCGCGCTGCGCACGACGGGCGATCGACTCCAGGACAAGCAGGTCCCGCTCGCCGGGGTCGCCGCGGCGTTCATCTTCGCGGCCCAGATG
Organism: Actinomycetota bacterium; assembly: GCA_039818945.1. Taxonomy (GTDB): domain Bacteria; phylum Actinomycetota; class Acidimicrobiia; order Acidimicrobiales; family Poriferisodalaceae; genus JBCBSZ01. Next base: position 1,064 of record JBCBSZ010000026.1, on the reverse strand, counting down.
TTCAACTTCCCGGTCGCGAGCGGCACCACCGGCCACCTCCTCGGCGGTGCGCTCGCCGCGATCCTGCTCGGGCCGTCGATCGGCGCCCTCGTGGTCGCGATCGTGGTCGTCGTCCAGGCGCTCGTCTTCGCCGACGGGGGCCTGAGCGCGCTCGGCTACAACGTCATGAACATGGCGATCGTGCCGGCCTTCGGCGGCTACGCGCTGTTCCGCTTCTTCCGCCGGTTCCTGCCCAGCACCTCGTCGGGCGTCGTCGCCGCCACGGCGCTGGCCTCGGCGCTGTCGGTCGTGCTCGCCGCCGCCGCGTTCTCGATCCAGTGGCTCTTCGGCGCGAGCGCCCCGGTGCCCTTCGACACCGTGTTCGGCGCCATGGTCGGCGTGCACCTGCTCATCGGCATCGGTGAGGGGATCATCAGCGCGCTCGCCATCTCGGCCGTGCTCGCCGCCCGGCCCGACCTCGTCGAGGGCGCCCGCGACCTCGACCGGGCGCAGCTGGCCGATCGCCGTCCGGTGACCGCACGCACGTTCTTCGCCGGCGGCATCATCGCGGCGTTGCTGTTCGCCGTCGTGGTCAGCCAGTTCGCCGTGGACAACCCCGACGGGCTCGAGAAGGTCGCCGAGGACGAGGGCTTCATCGACGAGGGCGAGGAGCACACCTTCGGCGACAGCCTCTTCTCCGACTACGCGACCGACGGCATCGACAACGAGACGTTGAGCCTGGCCGTCGCCGGCTCGACCGGGGTCGCGATCACGCTGGCGGTCGGTTACGGGATCTTCGCCGCCGTGCGCCGCAAGGACGAACCGGCGGTCGAGCGAGAGGTTCCGGCCTGACGTGAGCGCCGGCCACACCGCCCGGCTCTACGTGCCGGGCGACTCCGCCCTCCACCGCCTGGCGCCGGAGGCGAAGCTCGTGGCGGTGTTCGCCTTCGTGATCGCCGTGGCGGTGACGCCCCGGGAGGCCGTGGGCTCGTTCGCCGTCGACGCCGCCGTCGTGATCGTCGCGATGGCCGTCGCCGGCTTCGGCCCGCGACTGGTGCTCGCACGACTCGCCGTCATCCTCCCCT
>JBCBSZ010000025.1:0-63905 GCA_039818945.1 Actinomycetota bacterium | reverse complement strand
GGACGGTGAGCGTCCGATCGTGCTCGGCCGCGGTGGCCAGCATCCGGTCGGCATCGGCGACCGTGAGGCACATGGGCTTCTCGACGACGACGTGCTTGCCGGCGCGGAGCAGGTCGATGGCGAGCTGGGCGTGATGGACCGGCGGCGTGGCGACGATCGCGACGTCGACGTCGTCGTCGCCGGCCACGCCGCTCGCGTCGCTGTAGGTCGCGAGGTCGGCGAAGTCCCGCTGCGCCGCCTCGAGGCGGTCGGGGGCGGTGTCGACGGCGGCGGCCAGGCGGAGGCCGGTGGTCTCGGTGCAGGCGAGGCCGTGGGCGTAGCCCATGCCACCGTAGGGGCCGTAGCCCACGACGGCGACGCCCAGCTCGTCGGTCCGCTCCTCGACGCCGGTCAGCAGGCGCCGGACGAACGGGCCGAGGGTCTCGTGCGCGGCCAGCGCGTCGAGGTCGGCGATGCCGGTGGCGACGACGGCGCCGGCGCCGGCCCGGCGCACGGTGATCGTCGGCGAGTGGTGGTAGCGGACGCTGGTGGTCGTGGCGATCTCCACGCCGTCGCGGACCGGGCGCAGGAGGCGGAGCGCCGAGGTGATCGGGACCTCGCCGTCGAGGCGCACCGCCTCGGGCCGTGGGGCGAGGGTCACGAACCACTCGGTGCGGGGCAGGTCGGCGACGACCTCGACGCCGGTGAGCTCCGCCGCGCACGGGTCGGCGGGGGCCGGGGCGATCAGGACGACGCCACCCCCGGCGGCGTGCTGCTCGAGGCGGCTCGCGTCTCGGGCGTCGACGCGACCGCGCACGATCTCGAGGCGGCCGTGGGCCTCCGTCGTCAGGAGGTGGTCGAGCTCGGCGGTGGCCTGTGCGGGCATCGGTCCTCCGGACGCGGGCGGCGGTGTGCGGGCGCAGACGTTAGGGCCGCGATCGCCCGGATCGGAGTCCCGGAGGCCCCCGATCTGCGCACCGTTCCGACGGTGTCGGCTCCCGCCTTGCGCCCACCGCTGCGCCGTCTACCGTGGCAGGACTGCGAACGAGGGGCCACCCGAGACGTTCGGGGGTCGACATCGACGACGACAGGTGGACGAGGTGCACGTGACCGGGTTCGAGGTGGCGACACGGCGATGCGGTCGATGAAGACGCCGATCGAGGAGCTCGACTGGAAGTGCCTCGGGTTCGAGCGCGACGGGCACGTGCTCGTCGTCACGATCGACAACCCGTCCTCGGAGATGAACGTCGTCGACGAGCAGCTCCACCAGGAGCTGACCGACCTCTTCGCCCGGCTGCGCGACGAGCGTTCGGCCCGGGCGATCCTGCTCACGGGCAGCGGTCGGGCCTTCAGCGCCGGCGGCGACTTCTCCTGGTTCCCGACGCTGCGCGGCGCCGACCGGCTCGAGGAGCTGCGCCTCGACGCCCGCCGCATGATCTGGGACCTCCTCGACGTCCACCTGCCGATCGTCTGCGCCCTCAACGGCCACGCCGCGGGCCTCGGCGCCTCGATCGCGCTGCTGTGCGACATCATCCTCATGGCCGACACGGCCTCGATCGGCGACCCCCACGTCCGGGTCGGCATCGTGGCCGGCGACGGCGGGACGGTGGCCTGGCCGATGGCGGTCGGTCCGGCCCGGGCCAAGGAGTACCTGCTGACCGGTGACCCGGTGTCGGCGGTCGAGGCCGAGCGGATCGGCCTGATCAACCACGTCGTGCCGGTCGACGAGCTCGACGCGAAGGCACGCGCCTTCGCCCATCGGCTGGCCGCGAACGCCCCGCTCGCCGTGCAGTACACCAAGCAGGCGGTCAACGCGTACCTCAAGCAGGTGCTCAACGTGTCGTTCGACCGCGCCACGGCGCTCGAGCTGGCCACGCTCGCGAGCGACGATCACGAAGAGGCGCTCAACGCCATCAAGGAGGGGCGCCCGCCCGACTTCCAGGGCCGCTGAGGCGCCCGTCCTCACTCGCAGTGGCGGCAGCGACGCAATAGGCTGGCACGTCACGTCATCGGGAGGGGACCCAGATGGAGAACATGGTCGAGATCGTGCGCGGCTTCGGCGTCGAGCGGCCGGACGCTCCGATGTTGACCCTCGGTGACGAGACCCGGACCTACGCCCAGCAGTACGAGCGTGCGCAGCGCGTCGCCAACGCGATGGCCGCCGCAGGCGTGGGCTCCCAGGACCGCATCGCGTTCCTCGACAAGAACTCGCTCGAGTACTTCGACGTCGTGTTCGGTGGCTGGTTGCTCAACGCGGTCACCGTCGCCGTGAACTGGCGGCTGGCGCCGCCCGAGATGGAGTACATCGTCAACAACTCCGAGGCGAAGGTCCTCGTGGTCCACGAGGAGTTCCTCGACCACCTCGCGGCCTTCGAGGCCCAGCTGACCTTCGTCAAGAAGGTCGTGGTCATCGGCTCGTCGCCGGCGCACGACTCCTTCGAGGAGTGGGTGACGTCCCATCCCGACGGCGATCCCGGAACCGTGCCCGACCCCGGCGACGTGGCCATGCAGCTCTACACCTCGGGCACCACCGGGCTGCCCAAGGGGGCGCAGCTCACCCATGCCAACCTCACCGTGCTGCTCGACGCCACCGACGACTGGCAGGTGCAGCCCGACTCGGTGTCGCTGGTCGCGATGCCGCTGTTCCACATCGGCGGTGGCGGCTGGGCGCTCGTCGCGCTCGCCAACGGCGCCCACGACGTGCTGATGCGCGACATCGACCCGATGGCGATCCTCGGCGTGATCGAGACCAACCGGATCACGCACGCCTTCCTCGTGCCGGCCGTGCTGCAGTTCCTGCTGATGGTGCCCGACGCCTCGAGCCGCGACCTGTCCTCGCTCGAGCTGATGTTCTACGGCGCCTCGCCCATAACCGAGGACGTGCTGATCACGTCGATGGAGCAGCTCGGGTGCGGGTTCGTCCAGCTCTACGGCCTCACCGAGACGACCGGGGCCATCACCGCCCTCGCGCCCGAGGACCACGATCCGGGGGGCGACCGCCAGCACCTGCTGCGGTCGGCCGGCGCGCCGATGCCCGGGGTCGACATCCGCATCGTCGATCCCGACTCCAACGGCACGATGCCCGACGGCGAGGTCGGCGAGATCTGGATCCGCAGCCCGCAGAACATGCTCGGCTACTGGAAGATGGACGCCGAGACGGCGGCCGCGCTCCCCGGCGACAACTGGTTCCGCTCGGGCGACGCAGGCTACCTGCGCGACGGCTACCTCTTCATCCACGACCGGGTGAAGGACATGATCATCTCCGGCGGCGAGAACGTGTACCCCGCCGAGGTCGAGAACGCGCTGATGGCGCACCCGGCGATCGCCGACGTCGCCGTCATCGGCGTGCCCCACGACCGGTGGGGTGAGACGCCGAAGGCGATCGTGGTGCCGGCCGAGGGCCAGACGCTCGACCCGGCGGAGGTCATCGCCTTCGCCCGCGAGCGGCTGGCCGGGTTCAAGTGCCCGACCTCGGTCGACACGATCGACGTCATCCCCCGCAACCCCTCCGGCAAGGTGCTCAAGCGAGAGCTGCGCGAGCCCTACTGGGAGGGCCACGAGCGGCGCGTCTCCTGACGGCGGTGGGAGCTCGCACCGCCGCGTGGTTGGACGGTGAGCGGGTCGAGCTCGACTCGATCCGGTTGCCGCTGATGTCGCACGCCGCGCAGCGCGGCTCGCTGGTGTTCGACGTCTTCGACGTCACCGGCGCCGAGGGTGGGCCGTTCGGCCTCGCCGCCCGACATCACGTCGAGCGGTTCCTGCGGTCGGCCCGGCTCATGGAGCTGCCCGTCGGGTGGTCGGTCGACGAGCTGTTGGCGGCGTCCGGATCGGTGGCGGCCGACGTCGAGGGGGCGCGGTTCGTCCGCCTCTGCGGTTGGTGGGGTGGTGAGACCCTGGCGGTCACCCCGGCCGCCGACGACGCGCCGCAGGTGGCGGTCGTCGCTTTCTCGGGCCCGCCGCTGGCGCTCGACTCGTCGTCGGCGACGGTGGCGACGGCCGACGCCATCAAGCTCCCCGCCGACGTGCTCCCGCCCGCGGTGAAGGTCGCGGCCGCCTACACCCACGGCGCGCTCGCGACGAAGCGGGCGCGCGCGGCCGGGTTCGACGAGATCGTGTTCCTCGACGACGAGGGCCGGCTCACCGAGAGCGCCGTGATGAGCCTGCTGCTCGTGGTCGACGGCGTGATCCGCACGGCACCCGACACGACCGTGCTCGACGGCATCACTCGCCAGATCGTGCTCGACCTCGCCGCCGACGAGGAGATCCCGGTCGAGATCGGTCCCCTGCCGGCCTCGTTGGTCGAGCGGGCCACGGAGGCCTGGTTCTGCTCGACCAGCCATCTCCTGTGGCCGATCCGTCGCATCGACGACCACCGGATGCCGGTCGCTCCCGGCCAGGTCGGCCGCCGCCTCGGGACCCGGTTGCGGGCCCTCGTCGAGCGAACCGATCCGCTCACCGAGCGGTGGTGGACGCCGCTGCGATGACCTCGGTCACCGGTCGCCGAGCGTGGTGACCGATGACCACCGCCGGCGCGGTGGAGCGGGCCGCGACCTGCCCCACACTCTCCCGCCGTGTTCGGACCCATCACCCGCTTCGGTGCGATCTCCGCGGCCCGCCGGGCCGTGCCGCGCCCGTCCCGGCCCCACCTCGTGGCCGCGGTCGGGGGCGGCGTCCTCCTCGCGCTCGGGGTCAGGGGGATCCTCGCCGCCGACCTCGGGGTCGCCCCGATGGACGTGTTCCTCGTGGCGGTGTCCGAGCGTTCGGGCGTCGGCATCGGTGTCGTCGCGCTCGGCCTGCAGGTCGTGCTGCTGAGCATCGCCACCGCGCTCGGTCGGCCCCCGAGGACCTCGACCTGGATCTTCGCCGTCAGCTCGGGCGTGACGCTCGAGTTGACGGCCGGCCTCCTCGGGTCAGCCGGCGGGTGGCTCACCGGCGCGGCGTTGTGGACGGCCGGGTTCGCGCTCATGGTGATCGCCATCGCGGTCCTGGTCGTGGGCACCGACGCCGGGGGGTCCTTCGAGCTGCTGTCGCTCGCGGCGGCCGATCGGGGCCTCCCCGCCGTGCCGGTGCGGACCGCGCTCGAGCTCGGGTTCGTCGCCCTGGGCGTCGCCCTCGGCGGGCCGCTCGGCGTGGGGACCGCGGCCTTCGCGCTGGGCGTCGGTCCGGCGGTCGACGGCGCCTGCCGTCTGTTGGTGCGGGTCGTCACCGATCGCGAGCGCCGTCGCGTCGCCGCGAGCTGAGTGGCCTGCCACACTCCCTCGATGCGCCGTGTCGCCCTCGCAATCGTCGCCGTCGCCGTGGTGCTCGCTGCGTGCACGTCCGACGACGGCGGCGACGACTCGGCCCCGACGACCACCGAGGGCGCGTCGAGCTCCTCGACCACCACGGCGACGACCGAGCCCGAGTCGGACGACGTCGAGCCGACGACGACCACCACCGAGCCGTCCCCTGCCGTGGGGTCGTTCGTCGAGGACGACGACGTCTGCATCGGGCTCGTGCTGGAGGTCGACCTGACCTGCGGCTTCGTCGTGGTGCCGGCCGACCACGACGACCCCGACGGTGAGCGGCTGCGCATCGCCGTCGCACGCCTCGGGTCGACGTCGCCGAACCCCGAGCCGGACCCGGTCGTCTACCTCGAGGGTGGGCCCGGCGGGAACGCGATCGACGGGTTGGCCTTCGGGTCGATCTCGCTCTTCGAGACGCTGCTCGAGGAGCGGGACGTCATCGTCGTCGACCAGCGTGGCGTCGGCCTGTCGGACCCGGCGCTCGACTGCCCGGAGGTCGACGAGCTCGGCGACGAGGTGAGCGCCCGGGCCGACCGGACCGACGCCGACGAGGACGCGGCGATCCTCGACGGCCTCGACCAGTGCTTCGACCGGTTCCGCGACGACGGCATCGATCCGGCCTGGTTCACGACGGCAGCGAACGCCGACGACATCGAGCTCGTCCGGCAGGCGCTCGGCATCGACGAGTGGAACCTCTTCGGGATCAGCTACGGCACCCGACTCGGCCTCGAGGTGCTGCGACGCCATCCCGACGCCGTCCGATCCGCCGTGCTCGACTCGGTGCTGCCGCCCGAGGCCGAGGTCGTCTTCGGGTCGGCGGCCGGCTTCCAGGCGTCGTTCGAGGCGGTGACCGCGGTCTGCGCCGCCGACCCGGCGTGTTCGGCGGGGGGCGAGCTCGACGAACGCCTCGTCGCCGCGGTCGAGTCCCTCGACGCCGACCCGCTCGCCGTCGACGTCGGCAACCCGCTGACCCTCGACCAGCTGGCGCTCTTCGCCGACGGCGACCTGCTGCTCGGGGTCGTCTCACAGGCGCTCTACGACCCGACGTTCTTCGTCGACCTGCCGACCCTGCTCGACGAGATCGAGGAGCGGGAGACCGCCGCGCTCTCCACCTTCCTCTCGATCGAGCTGATCAACCGCGACTTCGTGTCGGTGGGGATGTTCGCCGCGGTGGCGTGCGCCGACGAGGTCGTGGTCACGGACCCCTCGCTCGGATCGCCGGCGGGCACCGACGAGCTCTGGGTCCGCGCCATCGACGGCGTGAACGTCGGCTCCCAGGCGTTCGACGCCTGCGCGACGGTGGGCATCGAGGCGCCGAGCGCCGACGCGTCCGAGCCGGTGGTGAGCGACGTCCCGACCCTGGTGCTGAGCGGGGCGTTCGATCCGATCACGCCACCGAGCTACGGCGAGGACGCGGCCGAGGACCTCGCCGACGCCGTCGTGGTCGAGCACCCGTTCCTGAGCCACGCCACGGCGTCGGATCCGTGCGTGTCGGGCATCGTCGCGGCGTTCGTCGCCGCGCCGACCGATCCCGTCGACACCGGATGCATCGATGAGGCCGTGGCCCCCGAGCTGACGCCGGTCGGCATCGGCGACACGACGCTCGAGACGGTGTCGGTCGAGGCGTCGGTGCTGGGCCCCGGCATCACCGCGGAGCTCCCGAGCTCCTGGCTCGACCAGGACGTGGGCTTCGGGCTGACCCGGGCCCGGCTGCGCGGCGTGCTCGATGCCGCCTCGGTGTCGATCTTCGCCGGCGACGACGCGACGATGGGCTTCCTCACCGACTCGGTGGCCGGCGTGCTCGACGACGTCGCCGAGGCGGAGCCGATCGAGGTCGACGGCGTCACCTGGGAGCGCACGACGGCCCGCGACGGGTCTGCGGTCGTCGATCTCTTCGTCGATGCGAGCGATCCCGACGCGGTGATCGTCGCGGCCGTCACGAGCGCCGAGGACGAGCGCGACGAGCTGCTCTCGGCCATCGTCGAGCCGGTGCTCGCGTCGATCGAGGTCGACGCGAGCTGAACTCAACGCCCGCTGGTCGCCGAGCGCTCGGCCAGGTGGTCGCGCAGGTCGGGTGGGTGTCCCTCGCGGATTCGCTCGGCGATCGCCCGGATCTCGACCGGGTCACCGAAGCGCCGCTCCCAGGGGTGCAGCAGGCGGTCGCCGCCGTAGCGCGGGATCAGGTGGGCGTGGAAGTGGAACTGCGACTGGTCGGCCGCCGCCCCGGTGTTGTGGAGCAGGTTGAGACCGAGCGGCTGCAGGGTGGCCTTGACCACCGCGGCGGTCTCGCGGGCCGCCACGGCGACGGCGCCGATCGTGGCGTCGTCGATGTCGAGCAGGTCGACCGCGTGCACCTTCGGCACGATCAGGCAGTGCCCCGGCGTCATCGGGAGCAGGTCCATGAACGCGATGGCGTCGTCGGTCTCGTGGACGTAGTTGGCGGGCGAGGTGCCGGCGACGATGGTGCAGAACGTGCAGCGCACGGGGCCGCAGGGTAGTGCGGGCTGGCGCGGGCACCGTGCGGCTCGACACGCTGTTCGTGGCTGCCCGAGCGGCCGACGACGAGGAGGCTGTGGATGCGGATCGGCATGACGATGAGCTACGCCGGAGGGTTCGACGAGGCGATCGACGACGTCGTCGCCCTCGAGGCCGCCGGGCTCGACCGGGTCTGGGTCGCCGAGGCCTACGGCTTCGACGCTGTCAGCTTCATGGGGTATCTGGCGGCGAAGACCGAGCGGGTCGAGATCGCGTCCGGCATCCTGCCGATCTACACCCGCACGCCGACCCTGCTCGCGATGACCGCCGCCGGCATCGATGCCCTCTCCGGCGGGCGGGCCGTCCTCGGCCTCGGTGCCTCGGGTCCGCAGGTGATCGAGGGCTTCCACGGCGTGCACTACGACGCGCCCCTCGGGCGCACCCGCGAGATCATCGAGATCTGCCGCAAGGTCTGGCGTCGCGAGCGGGTCGTGCACGACGGTCGCCGCTACCAGCTCCCGCTGCCCGAGGGCGAGGGGACGGGGCTGGGCAAGGCCCTGAAGATGATCACCCATCCGGTCCGTGACCGGATCCCCATCGTCAACGCCGCGCTCGGCGACCGAAACGTGCAGATGACCGCCGAGGTCGCCGACGGGTGGCTCCCGATCTTCTTCTGGCCCGAGAAGGCCCGCGACGTCTGGGGCGACGTGCTCGACGCCGGCGCCGCCCGGCGGGATCCGGAGCTCGGGCCGCTCGACATCGTCGCCGGCGGTGCGCTGGCCATCGGCGAGGGCGTCGAGGGGCTGCGCGATCACGGCCGACCGATCGCGGCGCTCTACGTCGGCGGCATGGGGGCGAAGGGCAAGAACTTCTACAACACGCTGTTCCAGAAGTACGGCTACGAGGGCGAGGCCGAGGAGATCCAGGAGCTCTACCTGTCGGGCCAGAAGGACGAGGCCGCGGCGCTGCTGCCCGACGAGTTCCTGGCCGCCACGTCCCTGATCGGCCCCGAGGGCTTCGTGAAGGAGCGCCTCGCGGGGTACCGGGAGGCCGGGGTGACGACGCTCAACGTCAACCCGATGGCCCAGAGCCGCGAGGACCGCGTCCGGCAGGTCGAGCAGCTGCGGGCGCTCATCGACTCGCTCTGAGGATCGCGTCCGGACGCGACGAGGCTCCGGCGGTTCCTCGCCCCTGGGGGGTCGGACGGGTCGCCGCCGGAGCCCGCGTGCCGATGCGGGAGCACCAGCGACCTGCACGCTGTCAGATGGTCAGACCATCCACAAGAGCGCATCGGTACTAGCGCGCGTACGCCCCGCGCTGACGAAAGAGCCGGCGATGCCACCGGCGGGGGGTGAGGGCGATCGCACGGGGCTCGTCCTCGAACATCCAGCGGGCGACGTTGCGGCGGGTCCACCCGGTCAGTCCGGCGGTGCGCAGCGAGACCTCCGCTCGGCGGGGCGACGACAGCGCGGCCGTGCACCAGCGGGCGACGCGATCGTCCGCGTCGAGGTGGGCGTGGGCGGCGTCGGCGTAGCGCTCCGCGGCGAGCGCCGGAGCGGATCCGGACGCGATGGCCTCCGCGGCGAGCATCCCGGTGGTGAGCGCCTGGCCGATGCCCTCGCCGGTCAGCGGATCGCAGGCCCGGGCCGCGTCGCCGACGAAGAGCACCGGACCGTGGGCCAGCGCCGAGCGGGGCAGCCGGGCCGGGATGGGCCAGGCCCGGACCGGGTCGACCTGCAGCACGGCGCCGAGCACCTCGGCGATCGCCGGGCGGTGGGCCAGCCCGGCCATGATCTCCTTCACCTCGCCGCCGTCGAGTCGTTCCTCGCGATGGATGGCGATGCCGAGGTTCACTCCACCGTCGGGCAGCGGGAACGACCACGCGTAGCCGGGGAGCAGATCGGGTTCGAACCACACCCACTGCCGTCGGCTCTCCGGCCCGTCGACCCGGAGGTACTGCCGGAGCGCCTGGAACTCACCCCGATACCCCTCCTCCGCGATGCCGAGGAGCTTGCGGGTGGGGGACCAGGCCCCGTCGGCGGCGACCAGGTGGCGGGCCCGCAGCCGGCGGCCGTCGGCGAGGCCGACCGTGGCGCCGTCGTCGTCGGTCTCCACGGCCACGACTCGCGCCGACTCGTGGACCGGCACCCCTCGGTCGCGGGCCAGGTGGACGAGCGCGGCGTCGAGATCGCTGCGGCGGGCGACGGCCGAGTACCACCCGTCGGTCGGCATGGGCAGGTCGAGGACTCGACCGCCGGGGGTCCGCACCCTCGCCCGCTCGACCGGTGTCCAGCTGGCGACGTCGTCGGGACGTAGGCCGAGGGCCTCCAGCCGCCGGAGCGCGAGGGAGGTGAGACCGTCGCCGCAGCACTTGTCGCGGGGGAACTCGGCGCGATCGACGATGGCGACGTCGCGACCGCTGCGGGCCAGTTCGATGCCGCATGCGGTGCCGGCGGGACCGGCACCGATGACGAGGGTGTCGTGGTCGGGGGAGTCCACGCCGGCAGGGTAGGCAGCGTCCCCGCTCAACCCCTCACCACGGGCTCGCCCGCTCCTCGATCGACGAGCAGGCCGATCTCGACGCTCGCCTCGGCGCCGGGGTCCGACGGGTCGACGAGGACGACGGCGGCCTCGGCCCGTTCGGTGCCGAGCGTGAGCTCCACCCACCCGCTCACGCCGCCGCGCACCTCGAGGAGGTCGGGCTGGAAGATCGGCGCGGCGTTGACCGCCGTGGCGATCCGCTCGTCGACCCGGGACGAGATCGACGGGGTGACGAGCTCGGTCGCCACCGCCGCGCCGCGCTCGTCGCGCAGCACGTCGACGACGGCGCTGTGCAGGTCGCCGGCCACCACCAGGGGCGCCGAGGCGCTGGCGAGCTGTTCCACCAGGCGTCGGCGGGCGGCCGGGTAGCCGTCCCACTGGTCGTTGTTGAGCAGGCGATCGCCGCCGACCTCGATCGAGAGATCGCCGACCATCACCTGGGAGGCGACCAGCTGCCACCGGGCGGTCGACGAGGCGAGCGCGTCGCCCAGCCAGGCCTCCTGCTCGGCGCCGAGCATCGTGCGGTCCTCGGCCTCCATCGCGGCGTCGGCGACGACCGCGCCCAGCCGCGAGTCACGACCGGCCGGTGGCGAACGGTGCGGGCGCACGTCGACGAGCGCGAGATCGACGAGGTCGCCCCAGCGGACCAGCCGGCGCAGGTCGCCGTCGGCCTCCCGGCGGATGGGGTGGTGCTCGGCCAGGGCCTGCTCGGCCGGCTGGCGCAGCGGGTGGTCGGGGCCCCAGCCGTTGGCCACGTCGTTGTCGTCGCGGGTCACCACCCACGGGTGCGCTGCGAGGCAGGCCTGGAGATCGGGGTCGGCGCGGTACCGGGCGTGGCGCCGGCGGAAGCCGTCGAGATCGCCGGGACGGGGCTCGTCGAAGGCCCGCGGATCGCCGGCGTCGCCGCCCCCGTCGGCGTAGATGACGTCGCCCAGGAAGGCAACGAGGTCGACGTCCGCCGCGGCGAGGTGCCGATGGGCGACGTAGCTGCCGTCCTGGAACCGCTGGCACGACGCCACGGCGATGGTCGTTCGGGTCGCGTCGGCGGCCGGTGCGGTGCGGGTCCGACCGACCATGCTGGCGCCCCGCTCGGTGCTGAAGCCGTAGAACCAGGTCCGTCCCGCTTCGAGCCCGTCGACCAGCACCTCGACGCGGTGGGCGGAGTCCGGCCCGGCGGTGACCGTGCCGGAGGCGACGACGTCGACCAGGTCCGGATCGGTGGCGAGCGTCCAGCCCACGTCGACCTCGCCGGCCGGTCCGTCGCCGAGCGGGTCGTCGATCAGGCGGGTCCACAACAGGACGGACGTCGCGTCGGGGTCGCCGCTCGCCACGCCCAGGGCGAAGGGGGCGAGGGCGGGCACGACCGGGCGCCAGTCGACCGGCGCCGGGTCGGGCACGGTGGAGGTCGGTGTGGTCGCCGGCGACGTGGGGGCAGCGGTCTCGGACGGGGTCGAGGTGGGCGCCGGCGCTGCGCTGTCGGTCGACGTGTCGTCGGCGCCGCCAGAGCAGGCCGCCAGCACCACGCCGGAGAGCCCGGCGAGGAAGCCGCGGCGGTCCATCAGCCGCCGGTGGTGGTCGACGGCGGGGGCGGCGGGGGTGCCGCGGTGGTCGTCGTCGGCGGGGGTGGTGCCGGTGTCGTCGGCGGGGCGGTCGTCGGCGGCGCCGTGGTGGGCGCCGGGGTGGTCGGCGGTGCGGTGGTCCCGGGGGTGCCGGTGGTCGGCGGCACGCTGGTGCCGGTGCCGGGGACCCCCGTGGTCGGCGGTGCGGTCTCGCCCGGCGCCAGGGTGGTGTCGGTCGACGAGGTCGTCGACGGCGGCACGGTCGGGTTGCCGTTGCAGTCGAGCCCTTCGCCCGGCCGGTAGAGCGCGGTGACGCTGTCGTCGGCCGTCGAGCCGTCCGGGTACGTCCGCTGCCGGTTCGTGATGACCCGGGTGCAGGCGCCGGCCGAGCCGCGGCTCTGGCCGGTCTCCTCGACGACGGCGTACGTGGTCGAGTACAGCTTCACGGTGATGCTGGTGTCGGTGTACTCGGTCCACACCAGGACACCGTGGGGCGTCGTGTTGCGGATCTCGAGGTCGGGGTTCGGGAAGCTGAGCGTCGCCTCGCGGCCGTAGGGGTAGCGGCTGATGTAGATCGAGTGGCTCTGGTACTCGCCGAAGTCGAGCCCGGCGAAGAACGCCGCGTTGAAGAGCGTGGTGGCGAACTGCGAGATGCCGCCGCCGACGTCGCTCTCGAAGATGCCGTTCTGGATCACCCCGGCGGCGACGAAGCCCTTCTCCCGGGTGCGGCGGCCGACGAAGTCGTTGATCGAGAGCTCGCCGCCGGGCTCGATGACGTAGCCCCGGACGATGTCGGCGATGCGCTGGATGTTGACGACGCGGTTCTCGCAGCAGGCGTGCTCGGTCGTGAACTCGCCGACCAGCTCGATGATGCCGAGCTCCTCGGCCGCCTCTCGGGCCTCGTCGGGCAGCGCGCTGCGCAGCGGCAGCGCGATCGGATCGGTGGAGCCGGCCCGCAGGGCGTCCTCGATGGCCGTGCCGGCGCCCGGAGCGCAGCAGACCCGGCCGCCCTCGGCCGACACGATCTGCACCTGGTCGTTCTCGTCGACCTCGAACGCGAACTCCGCCGAGCCGGGGACGGCCGCCACGACCAGGCGTTCGAGGGCGTCGACCGCACGCTCGTCGTCGATCATCCACGTGATCTCGTCGCCGTCGTCGGTGATCACGATCCACGAGACCACGGTGTCGGCGTCGACGACCACCACGCCGTCGTCGAGGGCATCGTCGACCTGCACCGCCTCGGCGTCGGCGTCGGCCTCGTCGTCGCTGCTCTCGTCGGCGTCGGCCTCGTCTGCCTCGCCGTCGGCGTCGTCGGCGCTCGGCGCGTTGATGCGCACCCGCACGCCGTCGCCGAGCGGGGCGGAGATCTCGGCGGCGACCGCCTCGACCTCGGCCTGGTCGCGCTCGGGTTCGACGGCGCCCCAGCCGACCGCCAGCTCGATGGCGCCGTCGTCGGAGGCCGCTGCCGCCTCGAGCGCCTCGGGCAGGCCGGTCGGGTCGACCACCTGGCCGGGCAGGCCCGGCCGGACCTGCAGCTCGCCGTCGAGCACCACGAGCGTGGGCTCGATCGGCTCGTCGCCGGTCAGCTCGGCGACCGCGTCGGTCATCGTGTCGTCGTCGACGGTGAGCACGACGTCGGAGGACCGGTCGGAGAAGAACGAACCGAGCCAGCTGAAGGGGCTCGTCAGGAAGCTGCCCCGACCGGCGTCGAGCGCCCGCTCGGCGGTCGCCTCGGCGTCGATGCCGAGGCCGAGCTCGCCGGCGGTCAGCTCGAACTCGGTGCCGTCCGGCGCGCGGAGGAGCACGTCGCGCCGGCCGTAGCTGGCGGCGAGGCCGTCGATGCGGGCCGAGAGGTCCTCCTCGTCGAGCCCGCCGATCTCCTCGCCGACGAGCGTGACGTTGCGGGCGACCTGCCCGGAGTGCGCGGCGGAATCGACGACGAAGGCCAGCAGCCAGAGCACGACGAGCGCGCCGGGCACGATGAGCCAGAGGCTCCAGCGGGGGAGGGGAAGCGTCGATCGCACGAGCCGCCGATCCTATTGAGAGATGCGCACGAAGCGGTGGCAGCACCACGGCTCGTGTGGGCGCCGGCGCCGATCTGCGATCCGTCCGCGGCGAACCATATGCTCGCCGACGCCGCAACGAGGGGAGAGTGCCATGGCCGAGCTGTGCGAGGGACGGGTGGCGGTCGTCACGGGAGCCGGACGGGGGATCGGGCGCGAGTACGCGCTGATGCTCGCCCGGCACGGCGCGAAGGTCGTGGTCAACGATCTGGGCGGCGAGCGCGACGGCACCGGGGCGGAGATCGGCCCGGCGGCGCAGGTCGTGTCCGAGATCGAGGCGATGGGCGGCGAGGCCGTCGCCAACGGCGACGACGTGTCGAGCTGGGAGGGGGCCCAGCGGATGATCAACCAGGCCATCGAGACCTTCGGCGACCTCCACGCCGTCGTCAACAACGCCGGCATCCTGCGCGACCGGATGCTCGTGAACATGACCGAGCAGGAGTGGGACGCCGTCATCCAGGTGCACCTCAAGGGCACCTTCGCCCCGTCGCGGTGGGCTGCCGCCTACTGGCGAGAGCGGGCCAAGGCCGGCGAGGCCGTCGACGCCCGCATCATCAACACCACGTCGGTGTCGGGCATCTACGGCAACCCGGGCCAGACCAACTACGGCGCGGCCAAGATGGGCATCGCCGGCTTCACCGTCATCGCCGCCCGGGAGCTGGCGCGCTACGGCATCACCGTCAACGCCATCGCGCCGGCGGCGCTCACCCGCCTCACCGAGGATCTCGGCATGGGCAACCTGCCCGAGGAGCAGCTCGATGCGGTGGCGCCGCACTGGATCGCTCCCATCGTCACCTGGCTGGTGAGCGAGGACGCCAAGGGCGTGAGCGGACGCGTCTTCGAGGCCTCGGGCAGCGTGCTCGCCGTGGCCGAGGGCTGGAACCGCGGGCCGAGCGCCGAACCGGTCGACGACCCGACCAAGATCGGCGAGATCGCCAAGGACCTGGTCAGCCGGGCCCGCCTCAACTCCGACATGAGCGGCCAGCCGGCCGACGGCGGGTTGGCGCAGTGAGCGGGCTCGATCCGGCCGGGATCGGCGCGACGTCGGGTCCCCACGAGCGCACCTGGACGTCCAAGGACGCGCTGCTCTACGCCGTCGGTGTGGGCGCCGGCGCGTCGGATCCGACCGGCTTCGAGCTGGAGTTCACGACCGAGAACTCCCACGAGGTCGACCAGCAGGTGCTCCCGACCATGGCGGTCGTGCTCGGCGCCGGCGGGGCGCTCGGCCAGGCCGGTGAGATCGACTGGGGGCGCCTGCTCCACGGCGCCCAGGGCATCACGCTGCACCGCCCGATCCCGCCCGACGGCACCGCTGTGTGTCACGACCGAATCGTGCACATGTGGGACAAGGGCGAGGGCAAGCACGCGATCATCGACACCGAGATCAACGCCACCCTCGCCGAGACCGGTGAACCGCTGTTCGACTCCCGCTCGACGATCGTCATCCGCGGCTCGGGTGGGTTCGGCGGCGAGGAGGGCGACACCGCCCCGACGGTCCACGCCCCCGACCGCGATCCCGACGAGGCGATCACCTACGTGACCCGCCCCGATCAGGCGCTGACCTACCGCCTGTCGGGCGACCGCAACCCGCTCCACTCCGATCCGTGGTTCGCGACCGAGCTGGCCGGCTTCCCGAAGCCGATCCTGCACGGGCTGTGCACGTACGGCTTCACCGGGCGCGCACTCCTGCATGGGCTCTGCGGTTCCGATCCGGCACGATTCCGGAGCATGGACGCCCGCTTCTCCTCGCCGGTCTTCCCCGGCGAGTCACTGACGGTCAAGCTCTGGCACACCGGCGACGGCGCAGCCACCTTCCAGACCGTGGCCGACACCGACGGGCGCGTCGTCATCGACAACGGTTCGTGCTCGTTCGTCCCCGGCTGATCGTCGCGGCGATCGCCGCCGTCCTCGTCGCCGCGTCCTGCGGTGGTGACGACGGCGGCGCCTCGTCCGACGGTGGGCTGGTGGTCGCATCCCTGGCCGAGGTGCCCTCGGCCGTGCTGGACGACACCGACGAGCTCGTCCAGATCCACCTCGCCGACCTCGATGCGGCCAGCGAGGTGGCCGACCTCGACCGTCCGACGCTCGACGACGGCGAGGACGCGTTCGGCGACTGGTTCGGCGCGCTGAGCGGGCTCCGCGACGCGCCGGTGTTCGTCCCACGGCTCGAGCTGCACGAGGGCGAGCTGTTCGGCGAGTCCGGGGCGGTGGTCGACGAGCTCGGCTGGTCGATCCTCGAGGTGGAGCGCTTCGTCGAGGTGTCGAGCCCGCCGGTGCGCTTCACCGTCGTGCGCGGGGAGGGCGTCGCACCGGCCGAGGGGTTGGTCGAGGTCGCCGACGGCGTGCTGGCGATCGGGGAGGGCGAGGACCTGGAGATCGGCGTCGAGGCACGGACCGCGGCGCGACCGCTCGGCCGCCCGCTCCGGCTCAGGGCCGACGCCGACGCCGTCGCGGTCTCCCTGACGACCGATCCGGTCACGGCGTGGCGCGGCGACCAGCCGACGCTCGCCGACTCTGCGCTCTTCGCCGACGCGGCGCGGGCGCTCGACGAGGTCGAGGTCGTCGCCGCCGCCCTGGTGCAGGGGGCCGCTCGACCCGTCGCGTCGAGCGCGATCGGCATCGCCGACCCCGACGAGCTCCGCGAGCTGCTGGGTGCGTCGGCGATCGGAGCGCGCTTCCCGGTCGTCGGTCTCGGGTGGTACGCCGTGGACGGTGCGGCGATGGTGCGGGTCGTCTACGTCTTCACCGACGAGGGCACCGCCGAGGCGCAGGCGCCGATCATCGAGGCGCTGTTCGCCGACGGCACGTCGATCGTGAACGGCGTGCCGATGAGCGATCTGGTCGAGCTGCGCTCGGTCGACGCCGAGGGGTCGCTCGTGGTGGTCGACGTCGGGCTGCCGGACGGGCGACCGCCGTCGACGGTGCTGTCGATGCTCCAGCAGGGCGAGATCGTCTTCCTGGTGGGGTGATCGATGCACCATCGGCTCCTCCCCTCGACGTGTGTCGCCCTCGGGCTCGCCGTCGCGCTGGTCGCCTGCTCCGACGACGGTGGCGGCGCGTCGCCCGCCGACGCCGAGCTCTCGGTCGTCGAGGTGATCGAGCTCCCGGCGCCTGCGTTCTCCACCCTGCAGATCTCACCCGAGGGCGATGCCTGGGCACAGCTGGCCGGCGACGAGCTCTGCGTGGCGCCGGTCGGGGCCGAGCCCAGCTGCGAGCCGCTCGGCGACCTCGACCCGCAGTCCTTCTCGTTCCGCGCCGATCCGCTCCGGCTGCTCGCGACCGACGACGTCTTCGTTCGCTTCCGGGAGCCCGATGTGGTCGAGGTCGACGTGGCATCGGGTGCGACCGTCCGACTCACCGACGATGGCGTCGACGAGTTGGTCGATGGGGCGGTGATCGATGTGCAACCGTTCGAGGGGCCCGGCGGACGGGTTCACCTCTTCCGCAGCACCACCCGCCTCGGCGACGAGTACCGCTTCGTCGTGGCGCGCCTCGACGACGACGGCGCCGTCGAGGAGGTCGACGGCCTCCGGCTCGTACCCGACCGCGTCCCGCTCGGCCCGCCCCGACCCATCGGCGACGACCGCTTCGTGATGTCGGCCGCCGACCTCTCCGATGGCGAGGAGCTCGTCGTGGTCCTCGACCTCGGGCTCGGCACGATCGAGCCGGTCGACACCGGTGGCATCCGCGATCCGAAGGTGGTCGACACCGAGCCGGGGCGGGTGCTGCTCATGGATCTCCAGTCGTTTCGCAGGCTCGACGAGACGAACCCCTTCTTCGTCCTCGACATCGGGACCGGCCGGCTCGAGCAGCTGTCGTCGACGCCCGACGACGAGCGGACGATGCTCGCAGCGGGGTTCGTCCCCGGCGGCGATGCCGTCGCCGTCGCGATGGCCCCCCTGTTCGACCGCGACAGCGGGCTCGGGGCGCTCGTCGTCCACCCGCTCGATGACACGGGTGCGCTCGGCGAGCCGGTCACGATCGCCGAGGGAGACGACTTCCTCGGCGTCGACGACGACGGCGATGTGGTCACGCCGATCGGCACCGGGTGGGGAACCGAGCTCGTGTGGACCACGAACGACCGGCTGCTCCTCGCGACCAGCGAGCAACAGCTGCTCGTGTTCGACACGAGCTGAGGGTCCTGCCGGGCTAGAAGAGCGTGGGCTCCTTCGGCTCGAAGCCGCGCAGCGCGTCGTAGTCGACGGTCAGGCAGGCGATGCCCTTCGACTCGGCGTAGGCGCGGGCCTGGGGTTTGATCTCCTGCGCCACGAGCATGCCCTCGAGGGGGAGGAGCGTGGAGTCGTTGCTGAGGCGCTCGAGGTAGCGGACGAGCTGCTCGACGCCCGCGATCTCGCCCTTGCGCTTCACCTCGACGGCGACGGCCTGGCCCTCCGTGCCTCGGCAGAGCAGGTCGACCGGCCCGATGTCGGTGGGGTACTCGCGACGCACGAGCACCATGCCTTCACCCAGGGTCTCGGGGTTGGCGGCGAGGAGCTCCTGGAGGTGGGCTTCCACGCCGTCCTTCTGGAGCCCGGGATCGGTGCCGAGGTCGTGGGCGACATCGCTGTGCACCTCGTGGAGGACGATCACCAGCTCCTCGCCGGCCGGGTTCGTGACGACCCACCGGTCGTCTTCCTCGCGCAGCGTGTTGGGGGCGGTCATCCAGTTGAGGGGCTTGTAGGCGCCGCCGTCGGCGTGGACGGCGACGCAGCCGTCGGCCTTGACCATGACGAGCCGGGTGGCCTCGGGCAGGTGGGCGTCGAGACGGCCGGAGTAGTCGACCGTGCAGCGGGCGATGACGAGGCGCACGGATCAGTCGGTGAAGAAGTCGGCCCGCGGCGTGTGGGTCTCGTCGTAGACCGGCTCGGACTTGTCGACGCGGAACTTCGCGACCTCCACCCCCTGGAGGCGGTGCGAGCGCAGTGCCTCCCCGGTGGCGGCGTACCACGGCCCGGCGAAGTGGCCTTCGAGGCTGGCCTGGTCGGCCCAGCGCTCGTAGACGCAGATCGCGTCCTCCATGTGGTTGTCGGGCACGAAGGTGTAGGCGAGGCAACCCGGCTGCGTGCGGGCGCCGGCGATCGCATCCGCCGCGGCCGCCACGGCGGCCTCACGGTCGTCGGGATGGATGCGGATGTACCCGCAGATGAGGATCTCGGCCATGGCGGCGAACCTAGCTCCCCGCCACCGGTACCGTCCGGATGTAGGAGAGCGGGACCGGGGCTGACGACACACCCCGTCGCTACACTACGAACGTATGTTCGGAGTCGACGTCGCGGTGCGGGACCTCGCCGAGGAGCGGGCCTCGCTGGAGCTGCGGTTCACGCTGACGGTCCTGCGATGGTGGCGGGCGCGGGCGTGGGAGGCCGACGGTGCCAGGTCGCCGGTCGCGTGGCTGCGGTGGCGATGCGGTCTCGACGAGTCCGATGGCCGGCGGCTGGTGCGCCGGGTCCGTCTGCTCGATGCGGTGGCCGAGGTCCATGACGCGGTCGACGCCGGGCTGGTGCCGATCGCACACCTCGACGTGCTGGCCTCGGCGGTGACCGACGAGCGCGTGGAGCTGGCTCGCCGAGACGCGACCGAGCTCATCGCCGCCGCCAAGGAGCTCGACCTCGTCGGGTACCGGCGCTACATCGCCCACTGGCGATCGCTCGCCGACGACACCCTGGCCCGTGCCGACGAGCTCGACGCGCGCAGCCGGCGATACCTCCGCGCCTCCCGCTCGTTGTTCGGCGAGGTGCTGATCGACGGCCGTCTCGACGCCGAGTCCGGTCAGCGGGTGCTCGCTGCGCTCGACGCGGCGACCACCCCGGACCACGACGAGGAGCCGCGCACGCCGGCACAGCGGCGAGCGGATGCGCTCGTGCGGCTGGCCGAGACGGGCACGGGAGACCGAACGGCCGCAGCGACTCCGTCGACCCTGGTGGTGAGCGTCGACGTCCTGGCTGGGGCGGCGCCGACGCCGTCCAGCGTCGCCGAACTCGACGCGGTCGGTCTGACCCGCGACGCCGTGCTACGACATGGCTGCGACTCGTCCGTCGTCCGGGTGCTGACCGCCGGATCCGGCGAGGTCATCGACGTGGGTCGCTCGACCCGAGTGGTCTCGCCGTCCTTGCGGCGAGCGCTCGTCGTGCGCGATCGGCACTGCCGCTTCCCCGGCTGCGACGTGGATCACCGCCGTTGCGACGCCCACCACCTCGTGCATTGGGCCCACGGCGGTCGCACCGAGCTCGCCAACCTGCGCCTGCTCTGCGCGTTCCACCACCGCCTCGTCCACGACGGCGGCTGGCGGATCCGGGCCGGCCCCGACGGTTCCGTGATCGCCGTCAGGCCAGACGGGTCGGTTGTCCTGTCCTGACGAGGGGTACCGGGGCCGGTCAGTCGCGGCCGCCCATGCGCTTCATGATCAGCTCGCGGCGGGCGCGGAGCTCGGCGTAGGAGATCGAGTCGACCTCGGGTTCGAGGCCCCACGAGGCCTTGACGCCGTCGAGGTCGATCTGGTCGGCGTCGAGGGCCATGCCGGTGTCGGCCAGCAGCTTGTCGCCGTGCGACATGGCGAAGTGCAGGGCGATGTGTTGCACCTCGGCGAGCAGGTCGACGTCGGGGGCGAGGCGCTCGATCATCGACGACAGGAAGATCATGTTCTTCACGAAGAGCATGAGGTCCTTGGGCATGCGGGCCCCGTACCCGAGCAGCGCCTTGACGATCCGCTGGACCTCGCCGAGCAACTCCTCCTGCGAGAGGGTCGTCGGGTCGATCGGCGGCCGGTCGAGGCCGAGGTCGGAGATGACCGCATCGAGGTCGACGTCGCGGGGCAGCGCGCCGAGGTCGCGGAACGCCGCCATCTGCGACTTCACGTCGTTGGCGGTCGCCCCCACCATCATCCGCAGGAACGCCCGCCGCTTGAACTCGTCGAAGCGGGCGGTGATGCCGAAGTCGAGCAGCGCCACCTTCCCGTCCGGCTGGACGAACAGGTTCCCGCCGTGGAAGTCGCCGTGGAAGATGCCGTGCAGCGTGGCCGACTCGAGGAAGGCGATCATCACGTTGCGGACGACGCGGTGCGTGTCGACACCGGCCTCCCGGATGGCGTCGACGTCCTCGAAGCGGAAGCCGTCGACCTGCTCCATCACGAGCACTCGCTCGGTGACCAGCTCGGTGTGGGGCCGGGGGACGACCCAGTCGGTCTGGCCGAGCTCCCGCAGCACCCGGGCGACGTCGAGGAGGTTCTCGGCCTCGAGTCGGAAATCGAGCTCCTCGACGATCGTCTCGGCGAACAGCTCGACGAGCGCCGGCGGGTTGGCCAGCGCCGTGACCGGGATGCGGCCGATGAGCATGGGCGCCAGCCACGACAGCACCTCGAGGTCGGAACGGACCCGCCGCTGCACCGTCGACCGCTGCACCTTCACCACCACGGGCGTGCCGTCGAGGAGGCGGGCCCGGTGCACCTGGGCGATCGAGGCGGCCGCGATCGAGTTCGGATCGAAGACCAGGAAGAGCTCGTCGAGCCGTCGACCGAAGTCCTCTTCGATGACCGCCTTGACCGTCTCGAACGGCTCCGGCTTCACGCGGTCGCGGCACAGCTTCATCTGCTCGACCAGCGGGTCGGGGAAGAGCCCCTCGCCGGCGGAGATGATCTGGGCGAGCTTGATGTAGGTCGGACCGAGGTGCTCGGCGGCGATGCGCAGGCGGCGAGACAGGCCCTCGGTCGAACCGCCGTCGGGCTTGCGTCGGTCGCGCAGGTACCACATGCCGATCGCCCCGCCGAGGTGGCGGATCGTGGTCCCGACGCGGCGCCCCGGCGGCAGCTTGCGCTCGCGGGTCAGCTCGGGCACCGAGCCGCGGGCCCGCCGCCGCGCCTCGTCGAGCCCGTCGCGCCAGGTCAGGTGCTCGGGCTCGACCGTCCACGGCGGGTCGTCGGAGAACGTCCCCAGCTCGAGGTCGGTGGGAGTCGGGAGCGAGGGGGGCACGGTCGACCATTGTCGCCGACCGCACGCCGACTACCCTCCCACCGGGGAAGTGACGTACGTCACGCACGACGGAGGGGGAATCGAGCATGTCGATCGACGACTGGGTGGTCGGAAGCACCGCGCGGGAGCGGTTCCCGCTCTTCACCCGGGCGAACGTCGGGGAGGTCTTCCCCGATCCGGTCATGCCGCTCAGCGACGACTGGCTCATCCGCGGCGCCGAGGACGGCTGGCGCGACGCCTGGGTCCGCATGGGTGCCTTCGACCACGACGAGTTCAACCCCGACGACCTCGAGGTCCTCGGCATCTTCGGCAGCTACTGCTACCTCAACGCGTCGATCATCCGGCTCTTCGGCGAGCGGGCGCCGGGCATGTCCGCCCAGACGATGGACGACCAGTTCTTCGGGGCCCAGCCGGGCATCCCGCCCTACGAGGTCGCCGAGGGCGACGTCCGGCCGGACCTCACCGAGAAGATCGGCGCCACGCTCGCCTGGGCGATGAGCGCACCCGAGCTCGACGACGTCGCCGCCGACGAGCGCACCGTGCGCGGGCTGCGCGACGCCCGCCCCGACCTCACCGCGATGAGCGACCGCGAGCTGGTCGCCTACGCCCGACAGCTCGGCGCCGACCACCACCAGCACCTCTTCGAGCAGCACATCTTCATCACCTACATGGCGTCGGTTCCCCTCGCGGTGATCTCCGCGGTGTGCGAGGCGGTCGGCCGGCCGACCGACACCCTCCGTCTGGTCGCCGGCGTCGGTGACGTGGAGTCGGCGGCGCCGTCGATGGCGATGTGGGAGCTGGGCCGCCTGGTCGCCGCGTCACCGACGGTGACCGCCGCCTTCGAGGAGGGCGTCGCCGGTCTCGACGCCCGGCTCCGTGCGGCGACCGACGCCGACTCGGCCGCGTTCGTCGAGGCGTTCGACGGCTTCCTGTACCGGTTCGGCACCCGAGGGCCGAACGAGTGGGAGATGCGCTGCGCCACCTGGGAGCTCGAGCCCGAGCTGGCGCTCGCGGCGATCGACCGCATGCGGCTCGCACCGGCCGACGCCGACCCCGCCGCGCAGGGCGCGGTCCGGGCCGAGGAGCGCGAGCGGGTCGCCAAGGAGATCCTCGGGATGGTCGAGGGCGACCCGGAGGCCCACGGCCAGCTGAGCGCGGCGCTGGCCGCGGCCAAGGTGTTCATGGCCGGCCGGGAGCGGACGAAGACCAACAACATCTCGATGATCCACGAGGCCCGCATGGCGATGTGGGAGCTCGGCCGGCGGATGGTGGCCGCGGGTCGGTTCGACGATCCGAGCGACTTCGCCCTGCTCCGGTCGGCCGAGCTGGAGGAGCTCCTCGACGGTGCGGACATGTCGGCGGTGATCCGCGGTCGTCGGTCGGACTTCCTCGACCTGTCGCAGCGGCAGGAGCCGTTCATCGTGATCGGCGAGGCGCAGCCGCCGTCGATGTGGCCGCCGCGGGGTGCGGACGTGGGCGCCCCGGTCGCGGTCGGCGATGCCCTGCCCGGCGTGCCCGGCTGCCCCGGCTCGGCGCAGGGTCGCGCCCGCGTCGTGCTCGACAGCCACGACCCGAGCGCGCTGAGCCCCGGCGACGTGCTGGTCGCGCCGATCACCGATCCGTCGTGGACCCCGTTGTTCGTGACCGCGTCCGCCGTCGTGGTCGACGTGGGCGCACCGCTGTCGCACGCGGTGATCGTCAGCCGGGAGCTCGGCATCCCCTGCGTGGTCTCGGCGACCGACGCCACGAAGCGCATCGTCGATGGAGCCCTCGTCGAGGTCGACGGCGACACCGGTGTGGTGACGGTCCTCGACGGCCCCTGACCTGCTAGGCCCAGCGGGGGAGCCGGCGCTCCTGGAAGGCGGCGACCCCCTCGGCGAAGTCGGGCTCGGTGGTCATCTCGTCGAGCAGCCGGTCCGCATCGCGGACGGCCTCGCCCACGCCCCGGTGCAGGTCGAGGTAGGTCTGCCGCTTCGTCTCTCGCAGCGATCGGGGGGAGCAGGTGGCGACCATGTCGGCGACGACGTTGCGCACGTGGCCGAGCAGCTCCTCGCCGGGCAGCACGCCGTTGAAGAGCTCGGGGACCTCCTCGGGCCGGAACACGCGGCTCGTGAGCAGCAGCTCGTTGGCGCGGGTGAGGCCGATGAGCCTTGGGAGGACCCAGCTCATGCCGTATTCGGCCGGCATGTTGAGCTTGCCGTGGGCGGTGGTGAGCTTCGTGCCGGCGGCGACGTAGCGGAGGTCGGCGTAGAGCGCGACGACCAGTCCGACGCCGGCGGCGGCGCCGTTCACCGCAGCGACGATCGGCTTGGGCACGCCGTAGAAGTAGGTGAAGTGTTCGCCGAACTGGTCGTCGTCGACGCCGGTGCCGGGCTGGGGCAGCTCGTCGGGCGTGCCGGGGTCGTAGCCGCCTCGCTCGACGTGGTGGTCGAGTGCAGCCATGTCGGCCCCGACGCAGAAGTCGTCGCCCTCACCGGTGATGATGATCGCCCCGACGTCCGGGTCTCGCTCGGCCTGGAGGAGGCACCAGCGGACCTCGTGGTGCATCCGTCCGGTCCAGGCGTTGCGACGGTGGGGCCGCGACAGCGTGATGGTCGCGATCCGTTCGGCCACCTCGTAGCGGACGGCCTTGAGCTCCATGCCGCTCACCCCCGGGCGCTCAACCGCCCCGCATCGCGTCGGCGAGCGCGGCGAGCGACGCCTCGGCGTACTCGGGTCGGCAGATCACGAGATCGGGGAGGTAGACGTCGGGCTGGTTGTAGACCAGCGGCGAGCCGTCGCAGCGTGAGGTGTGCAGGCCGGCCGCTTCGGCCACGGCGACCGGCGCGCAGGAGTCCCACTCGAACTGCCCGCCGCTGTGGGCGTAGATGTCGGCGTGGCCGAGCACGACCGCCATGGCCTTCGCCCCGGCGGAGCCCATCTTCAGCAGGTCGGCACCGAGCGCTTCGGCGACCACGACGGCCGCAGCGGGTGGTCGGGTGCGCGACACGACCAGCACGGGCGGGCCGTCGTCGGCGTCGGGCAGCTCGGACGCCGGATCGGTCGTCAGCGTCCGGTCGAGGCCGGGGAGCGCGACCGCGCCGGCCGCGGGCACGCCGCCCACGCAGAGCGCGACGTGCACGGCCCAGTCGGACCGGCCCTCGGAGTACTCGCGGGTGCCGTCGAGGGGGTCGACGATCCACACCCGCTCCCGCTCGAGGCGGACCCGGTCGTCCTTGCCCTCCTCGGAGAGCACGGCGTCGTCGGGGGCCAGCTCGGCGAGGCGATCGACGATGAAGCGGTGGGCGTAGGTGTCGCCGGCGTCCTTGATCTGCCACTGGTCGGCGCCCTTCGCGACCAGCTCGTCCCGGGTCGACAACAGGAGCTGACCGGCGGCCGTCGCGATCTCCGCGGCGATGCGGTGGTCGTCGGTCGTTGCGCGGCTGGTGTCGAGCACGGGATCTCCGGTGGTGGGGGTGTCGGTCGAAAACACCACTTCGGGTGGCATCCTTGCTGCCGACTGGACAGTGGTCCACCGTAGAGCACGACCCCGACCCCCGGCCGCGAACGGCCACGAGGCGTAACCGATGACGACGACGTACGAGTTGACCCACCTCCAGGCGCTGGAGGCGGAGTCGATCCACATCATCCGGGAGGTGGCCGCCGAGTTCGAGCGGCCGGTGATGCTCTTCTCGGGTGGCAAGGACTCCGTGGTGATGCTCCACCTGGCGCTGCGGGCGTTCGCCCCCGCCAACCTCCCCTTCCCGATCATGCACGTCGATACGGGCCACAACTTCCCCGAGGTGATCGAGTTCCGCGATCGCACCGTCGAGGAGTACGGCCTGCGCCTGATCGTGGCCTCCGTGCAGGACGCCATCGATCAGGGCAAGGTCACCGAGGAGAAGGGCGCCCGGGCATCCCGGAACCTGCTCCAGACCGTGCCCCTGCTCGAGGCCATCGAGGACCAGCGCTTCGACGCGGTGTTCGGCGGCGGCCGCCGCGACGAGGAGAAGGCCCGGGCCAAGGAGCGGGTGTTCTCCCACCGCGACGAGTTCGGCCAGTGGGACCCGAAGAACCAGCGACCCGAGCTGTGGCGCCTCTACAACGGCCGGTACAACATCGGCGAGCACCTGCGGATCTTCCCCATCTCCAACTGGACCGAGATGGACATCTGGCAGTACCTCGGCGAGCACGACATCGAGATCCCGAACATCTACTTCGCCCACGAGCGCGAGGTCTTCGACCGGGACGGCATGCAGATGTCGGTCTCGCCGTACCTCGAGCAGCTCGAGGGCGAGGACACCTACACCGCCACCGTCCGGTACCGGACGGTCGGCGACATGACCTGCACGGCGGCGGTCGCGTCCGGCGCGTCCAACGTCGATGACATCATCGCCGAGGTGGCTGCGGCGCGGATCACCGAGCGCGGGGCCAGTCGGGCGGACGACCGTCGCTCCGAAGCGGCGATGGAAGACCGGAAGAAGGAGGGCTACTTCTAATGGAGTTGCTCCGTTTGGCCACCGCAGGGTCGGTCGACGACGGCAAGTCGACGCTGATCGGCCGCCTGCTCTACGACACGAAGACGATCTTCGAGGACCAGCTCGAGTCCGTCGAGCGCACGAGCGAGGCTCGGGGCGAGGAGTACGTGAACCTGGCGCTGCTGACCGACGGCCTGCGGGCCGAGCGGGAGCAGGGCATCACGATCGACGTCGCCTACCGCTACTTCGCCACCCCGAAGCGCAAGTTCATCCTCGGCGACACGCCGGGCCACATCCAGTACACCCGCAACATGGTCACCGGCGCCTCGACCGCCGACCTGGCCATCGTGCTGGTCGACGCCCGCCACGGCGTGGTCGAGCAGACGAAGCGGCATGCGTTCCTCGCGTCGCTCCTGCGGGTGCCCCACGTGGTGCTCGCGGTCAACAAGATGGACCTGGTCGACTACGACCGCGACGTCTTCGACTCGATCAAGGACGACTTCCGGCAGTTCGCGTCGAAGCTCGACGTCACCGACCTGACGTTCATCCCGGTGTCGGCGCTCAAGGGCGACAACGTCGTCAACCGCTCGCCCAACATGCCGTGGTACGAGGGGACCTCGCTGCTGCACCACCTCGAAGAGGTGCACATCGCGTCGGACCGCAACCTCATCGACGCCCGCTTCCCGGTGCAGTACGTGATCCGGCCGATGGCCGAGGCGTACCACGACTACCGGGGGTACGCCGGCACGATCGCCGGTGGCACCTTCAAGCCCGGCGACGAGGTCGTGGTGCTGCCGTCCGGCTTCACCTCCACGATCAGCCACATCGAGACCCCCTTCGGCGAGGTCGACGAGGCGTACCCGCCGATGTCGGTCGTGATCCGGCTCGCCGACGACATCGACGTGAGCCGCGGCGACATGATCGCCCGGCCCCACAACCAGCCGACGGTCACCCAGGACCTCGACGCCATGATCTGCTGGATGGACGAGGGCTCGACGCTCACGCAGCGCCGCAAGCTGGCGATCAAGCACACGACCCGCAACGCCCGGGTGCTGATCAAGGACCTGCAGTACCGGCTCGACATCAACACGCTGCACCGCGACGAGCACGCCACCGAGCTCAAGCTCAACGAGATCGGCCGCGTGCAGCTGCGGTGCACGGCGCCGTTGTTCATCGACGAGTACCGCCGGAACCGCCAGACCGGCTCGTTCATCCTCGTCGACGAGGCGACGAACAACACCGTCGGCGCGGGGATGATCC
The DNA here is from genome assembly GCA_039818945.1 of Actinomycetota bacterium. Lineage (GTDB taxonomy): Bacteria > Actinomycetota > Acidimicrobiia > Acidimicrobiales > Poriferisodalaceae > JBCBSZ01. The sequence continues at coordinate 36,322 of JBCBSZ010000025.1, read as the reverse complement.
TCGGCGAGGCCACGTGAGCCGCACGGAGCCGGCCGCCCCGGCCGGCCCGAAGGCGAACCGGGTGGTCGCGTGAGCGGTGCCTCTTCGCCTGATGTCGTCTGGCACGACGTCGGGTTGTCCCGCTCGGAGCGCTGGGCGGCGTCGTCGATCTCCGGTGCGACCGTCTGGTTCACCGGGTTGTCCGGCTCGGGCAAGTCGACGATCGCTACGGCGGTGCAGCGCTCGCTGCTCGACGACGGCCAGCCCTCCTACCTGCTCGACGGCGACAACCTGCGCCATGGGCTCAACGGCGACCTCGGCTTCTCGGCCGAGGACCGCACCGAGAACGTGCGCCGGGTGAGCGAGGTGGCACGCCTGTTCGCCGACGCCGGGGTCGTGGCGCTCGTCCCGGTGATCAGCCCGTACCGGGTTGATCGCGACCGGGCCCGTGAGATCCACGCCGCCGCCGGGCTGCCGTTCCACGAGGTGTTCGTCGACACGCCGCTCGAGGTGTGCGAGCAGCGGGACCCGAAGGGCCTCTACGTCAAGGCCCGCGCCGGCGAGATCCGCGGCTTCACCGGGATCGACGATCCCTACGAGGCCCCGGAGTCACCGGAGCTCCGCATCCCCACCGCCGAGACGGCGGTCGAGGACGCCGTGCAGATGGTTCGCTCGCTGCTCGGCTGAGCGAGCGGTCTGCGGTCGCACGCCGCACCAGCGGGTGACGGATCTGTACGTCATCGGTGTGCTCCTCGTCGCGTCGGAGTTCGCGGTCCGACGAGTCCGCCGTCGACAGTGATCGAGTGGCTCGCTCGGCGGGGCGAGGGATCGATCAGTCCGGAGCACGCTCACCCTCGACGGTCGAGCGAAGTCGGCCGGCCAGGTCGTCGACCTCGTGGTCGGTCGCGGCGAGGCTCACGACGAACTCGACGACGTCGTCGTTGGTCGCGGTGGTCGGGTCGATGCCGTTGAGGTCGAGGAACACCGCGCAGGCGAGCCAGCCGAGGCGCTTGTTGCCGTCGACGAGCGGATGGTGCTTCACGATCGAGTGCAGCAGCGCGGCTGCCTTGGTCCAGACGTCGGGGTAGGCGTCACGTCCGACGGCGGTGGTGCGAGGTCGGGCAGCTGCTGCGCCGAGCAGACCGATGCCTCTAACTGAACAAGCGCTTGTCTAACTGAGAGATCGCGGGTAGAACTGCGGGCAGCAGCTCTCGGGGAGGGGACATGCACCACACCGCCGCTCCGGCTCGACCAGGTCACGACGCCCCGCTGCGGGTGCTCGTCACCAAGATCGGGTTCGACGGACACGATCGGGGATCACGGCTCGTCGCCGCCTTCCTGCGCGACGCCGGGCACGAGGTCATCTACACGCCGCCCTGGCAGGAGATCGCCGCGGTGGTCGAGCTGGTGCTCGAGGAGGACGTCGACGTGATCGGCATCTCCTCGCTGGCGACCGACCACCTCATCGTCCCGGACCTCATGGACGCACTGCGGGCGGCCGGCCTCGACCACGTGGCGGTCGTCGTCGGCGGGATCGTGCCCGAGTCCGAGGTGTCGGCGCTCGTCGACGCCGGTGTCCGCGAGGTGTTCGGCCCGGGGTCGTCGCGGGAGCGGATCGTGCGTGCCGTCGGCGCGCTGGGCCGCGAGGCGCAGCGACGCAAGCTCGATCGGGAGGGGTTCGCATCATGACCGTCGTGGAACCGACCCAGCTCGCCCTGCCCGGGTTCGGCGCGGCGAAGCAGCGATGGGAGGGCGCCTACGACCAGGCGCTGCCGACGCCGAAGGTGATCCGCAACCGGTCCGGCATCGAGATCAAGCCCCTCTACGGCCCCGACGACTGGGACGGCTCCGGGTACGTCGATCGGCTCGGCTTCCCGGGCGAGGCGCCGTTCACCCGCGGCATCTACCCCACGATGTATCGGGGCCGCACCTGGACGCAGCGGCAACTGATCGGCCTCGGGACACCGGCCGACTACAACGAGCGCATCCGCACCCTGCTGGACCACGGCGCGACGGCGATCTCGCTGCTGCCGTGCAACTCCGGCTTCCGAGGCCTCGACTGCGACGAGGTGCCGCTCCCGCTCCTCGGCACCTGCGGGACGGTCGTCAACCACGTCGACGACATGGACGTCGCCCTCGACGGCGTGCGGCTCGGCGAGATCTCGACCGCGATGAACGACCCGACGCCGTTCACGCTCCTCGCGTTCGTGCTCGGTGTCGCCAAGCGGCGAGGGGTGCCCTTCGACCGGATCACCGGCACGTCGAACCAGTCGGACTACATCTCCCACTACGTCGCGAACCACATGTTCTACCGACTGTCCCAGCCGGGCTCGCGCCGGCTGCTCGTCGACCACGTCGAGTACTGCAAGGAGGTCGTGCCGAACTGGAACCCGGTCTCGGTGGTCGGCCAGCACATGCAGCAGGCCGGGGCCACGCCGGCCGAGACGATGGGACTCACGCTGTCGACGGCGATCCAGTACGCCGAGGACTGCCGAGCTCGCGGCATGGGCCCCGACGAGGTGCTGCCCCGGTTCACCTTCTTCTTCGACGTCTCGATCTCGCTGTTCGAGGAGGTCGCCAAGTTCCGCGCCGGTCGACGCATCTGGGCTCGCGTCGCGAGGGAGCGCCTCGGAGCGGAGGATCCCCGTTCGTGGCGGTTCAAGTTCCACGGCCAGACGAGCGGCGTCGACCTCACCGCCCAGCAGCCCCTGAACAACATCGCCCGCGTCGCCGTCCAGGCGGTGGGCGGCATCCTCAGCGGGCTGCAGTCCATGCACACCGATGCCTACGACGAGGCCATCACCTGCCCCACCGAGGAGACGGCCCGGATCGCGGTCGCCACGCAGAACATCCTCCGGGAGGAGGCCCACCTCTGCGACGTGATCGACCCACTGGGCGGCTCCTACTACGTCGAGACCCTCACCGATCAGATGGAGGCCGAGATCCTCGCCGTCATGGACCGGATCGACGCCGCCGGGGGCATGTACGAGGCCGTCGGCTCGGGTCTGGTCCAGAGGATGATCGGCCACTCCGCCCTGGCGGCACAGGAGCGGATCGATGCCGGCGAGGAGCGGGTCGTCGGCGTGAACTGCTACCAGCAGCACGACGATGGTGCCGCGCCACCGCCGATGCGGCCGGGCGCCGACGCCATGCGCGCCCACGTCGAGGCGTTCGTCGCGGCGAAGGCCGCCCGCAGCACGGCGGACGTCGATCGGGCCGTGACGGCGCTGCGCCGCGCTGCGCAGGGCGAGGACGAGAACGTGTTCGCCCGCGTCGTCGACGCCGCCGAGGCCGGCGTGACCCACGGCGAGATCGTCGCAGCGCTCCGGGACGAGCTCGGCTTCGGCGATCCGCTGGTGGTCGCGTGACGACCACCGGCTCCGGCTCCGTCGACACCGCGGTGCGGTCGCCGTTCGATCGCCTGCGCCGCGGGGATCGGGCGATGGTGGCCCGGGCGCTCACCGCGCTCGAGGCGGGTGGGGAGGAGGCCGACGCCCTTCGGCGCCGGCTCCACTCGCTCGTCGGCTCGGCTCGGGTGGTCGGCTTCGCCGGTCCACCGGGCGTGGGCAAGTCCAGCCTCGTCGACGCCTACGTCGCCCGGTTGCGGTCGGCCGACCGGACCGTCGCCGTGCTGGCCGTCGATCCGTCCAGTCCGATCTCCGGCGGCGCCATCCTCGGCGATCGCATCCGGATGGGACGCCACACCGGCGATCCCGGGGTCTTCGTCCGTTCGGTCGCCGCCCGTGGCCACCTCGGCGGTCTCGCGCTGGCGGTGCCGTCGATGCTCGACGTGCTCGATGCCGCGGGCTTCGACGACATCGTGCTCGAGGCGGTCGGTACCGGGCAGTCCGAGATCGAGATCAGCCGCTTCGCCGACACGACCGTGGTGCTCAACGCGCCGGGCCTCGGCGACGACGTGCAGGCGAGCAAGGCGGGCCTGCTCGAGGTCGCCGACGTCCTCGTCGTCAACAAGGCCGACCTGCCGCTCGCGGGAGAGACGGCGCGCCACCTCGAGTCGATGCTCGAGCTGCGCGCCGGCGACCGGACCCCACCGGTGCTGCTGACGACCGCGCTCGACGACGGTGGTGTGCCGGACCTCGCCGCCGCGATCGATGCCGCCCACCTCGCGGCGGGCTCGGCGTCCGACGGGCCGCGACGGCGGGCGACGGAGTCGTTGCGCCAGACATGCATCGCCGAGCTGGCTCGACGCGTCGGCGACGACGGCGAGCTCGATCGTCTCGGCCACGAGCTCCACCGCGGGGAGCGGACGCTCGGCGAGGCCGTGGACCAACTGATCGAGCGGGTCGCCCGGCAGACGAGAGGGGACATCGGATGACCGATCACACACCGACCGAGGTCGTGCTCTGCGGGGGCAAGCGCACGCCCTTCGGCGACTTCGGCAAGTCGCTCAAGGACGTCGCCGGGACCGACCTCGGTGTCCACGCCGCGGTCGCCACGCTCGACGCAGCCGGCCTCGACGCCGGCGAGGTCGACCACCTCGTCTGCGGGAACGTCATGCCGGTCGACCAGGGTGGCTACTTCGCGAGCCGGGTCATCGGCCTCGGCGCCGGTCTGGTCGAGGAGTCGTGCGCGCTCGACGTGTCCCGGGCCTGCGGGTCCGGCACGCAGGCGATCGTCAGCGCCACCCAGCAGGTCATCACCGGTCACTCCAAGGTGGCGCTCGCCGGTGGCTACGAGAACGCGTCCCGGGCGCCCTACGCCCTCGTCGACGCGCGGTGGGGGATGCGGCGCGGCGCCGGCGAGGTCGTCGACACGATCGACTACGGCTACCGCGATCCCTTCGACCTCTCGCTCATGGGCGAGACCGCCGAGAACCTGGCCGACGACTTCGGCTACGAGCGGACCGACATGGACCTGTACGCGCTCGAGAGCCAGCAACGGGCGGGCAAGGCGATCGAGAGCGGGTTCCTCGCCGAGCAGATCGCGCCGATCGACGTCCCGGCCGGGCGGGGAGCGATCCGCCGCATGGAGGTCGACGAGTTCCCGCGACCGAGCACGACCCTCGAGGCCCTCGGCCGGCTCCGTCCGGTGTTCCGCGAGGGCGGTCGCGTCACGGCGGGGAACGCCAGCGGCATGACCGACGGCGCGGCCTTCGTCATCGTCGCCCGTCGCGACCGCGCGGAGCAGCTCGGCCTCGCACCGCGGGCGCGCGTCGTCGACTGGGAGGTCGTCGGCGTGCCGCCGCGGATCATGGGGTGCGGACCGGTGCCCGCCATCGGCCGGCTGCTGGATCGGCGTGGGCTGCGGGTCGGCGACATCGACTACTACGAGATCAACGAGGCGTTCGCGGTCGTGAACCTGCACGCCGAGCGCGAGCTGGGCGTGTCGCGCGAGTCGTGCAACCTCTACGGCGGCGGCATCTCCATCGGGCATCCGCCCGGTGCGACCGGCGTCCGCATGTCGCTGACCGCCATGCACCACATGGAGCTAACCGGCGACCGGACCGCCATCATCTCGATGTGCCAGGGCGCCGGTCAGGGGATGGCGCTCCTGCTCGAACGACTCGACTGACGAGCCCTGGACCACGATGGGAGGAGCGCGATGCCGGAGATGACCACCGCCCAGATGACCGAGTTCCTGGGGAGGACCCGTCAGGGGATCCTGCTGCGCTCGCGCTCCGACGGCACCGCCCACGGCGCGCCGGTGTGGTTCGACTGGGATGGCGAGGCCGTCCGGTTCTTCTCCGACGCGTCGGCGCCGAAGATCCGCGCCATCGGCCGGGATCCGCGCATCGGCCTCCTCGTCGTCAACGACCTCGACGAAGCCCCGGCCTGGGTGCGTTTCGAGGGCACCGCCGAGATCGACCGCGGGGCCGACGCGAGGTCGTTCGCCACCGAGCTGCTCGCGCCGCGGTACTGGGATCTCACCCAGCCCGAGCTGGCGGCGACCGTCGACAGCTGGCGGGAGGCGCCGGCCGAGGCCTTCGTCGTCGTCGTGCTCCGGCCCGATCGCATCCGCTCGAGCGCGGGCTGACGGCCCGCCGGTGATCGACCCGCCCGGCTCCGGCAGCGGGGAGAATGGGTCGCGTGGCCCGTCCCACCCGTGAGAACAACCGGAGCCGCCAGCTGCTCGACGCCGCCGCGGAGCTCTTCGCTGGGCGGGGCTACAAGGCGACGACGGTCCGCGACGTCACCGGAGCCGTCGGCATGGGGCCCGGCTCGTCGTACTACCACTTCAAGACGAAGGCCGATCTCCTGCTCGCCGTCTACGAGCGGGGCGTCGCCGAGGTGGACGCTTCGGTCGAACGGCGCCTGGCGGAGGCGTCGGACGATCCGTGGGACCGCATCGAGGCCGCCATGGTCGGCCACGTCGAGGCGGTGCTCGCGCCGTCGCCGTACGCCCGCGTGATCGTGAGCGTCCTGCCCGAGAACGTGCCCGAGCTCGCCGACGAGCTCCGCGACGCCCGCGAGCGCTACGAGGGCCGCTGGCGGGCCCTGGTCGACGAGCTGGCGCTGCCCGTCGACGCCACCCTCTTCCGACTGCTCCTGCTCGGTGCGGCCAACTCGACGCAGCTGTGGTTCCGCGACGGTCGACGCACACCGGCGGAGGTGGCGCAGACCCTCGTGACGATCGCCCGCGACGCCATGTCCGGCGCACGATCGATCGAGCAGTGACGACCCCGGCATCGATCGACGTCGACGTGGTGGTCGACGCGCTCCGGCATCAGCTCAGCGTCGCGTGGTCGATGTTGGACGTCAGCCTGCCCGACTCCGAGCCGCTCGATGTGGAGGAGCTGGTGCGGCCTCGGGGGGCCGGCGGTTGGACGGTGCACGAGGTCGACGGACGCTGGCGGGCGGAGCTCGTCCTCCCCGAGCCCGACGGCATCGGCACGCCGTCGATCGCCTGGCACGAGTGGCACGTCATCTGGTGGTGGACCAACGTCCACCGCTCGCTCGACGGGCGACCACCGCTCGAGCACGACGAGGTGCCGTGGCCAGGGCCCGGTCGGGCGAGGGCGAGCATCACCGACCTGCACGACCGATGGCAGAGGGTGCTGGACGGCCTCACCGCGGCCGACCTGCTGCGCGGTGACCGGAGCGCCTGGCCCTACGCCGACGATCGTCCGCTGCTGCAGACGCTCGGGTGGGTCGACGTCGAGCTGATGAAGAACCTGGGCGAGCTGCACCTGCTCCGCGCCAGCCGCTGATCGACGCTCCGCGCCAGCGCGGGGCCGTCCTGACGGCTCGGGCGCATCGCTCCGTGGTCGTTCGCGCCGCCGACCACGATCCGCGCGTCGTCCAACGCGGAGAATCGTTCCCGTTCGTACCCTCGGCTCGCAACGACAACACCAGAGGAGAGTGGGCGATGACGAGGTGGAAGTGGTTGACCGCGCTGGCGGTGCTGGCGAGTGGGTTGGCGGTGGCCGGTCCGGCCGGCGCCGACGGCGAGCCGCTGGTCGCGGCGCTCGACGTCGAGTACGACCACGCACACGGGGTGAGCTACGTCGTGGGCGTCAACGAGTCGGGTGAGATCGACGTCTACTACGGCGCGAACCGCAACTGGTCGAAGCTGGCGGAGAACCGCGACATCGACAACCGGTACTCGCCGGACGAGTTCGTGGGCATCGCGTTCGGCGGCGAGCACCCGCGGTTCGGTGTCGGCGTCGGGACGGTGGTCGTCGACGTCAACCCGTTGAACGGGAGCAACAACGTCGACCTGCAGCCTCGCTGCACCTCGATCAACGCACGTGAGTTCTCGGACAAGGCGTACTTCGGTGACGGCAGGCCGACGGTCATCGCCGACACCCTCGCCGAGTGCCTCGACGTCGAGTACGACGCGGCCAACGACCTCTACGTGCTGGTCGGCGTCAACACCTCGGGTGAGATCGACGTGTACCACGGCTTCCACGACGACTGGACGAAGCTCGCCGACAACCGCGACATCGGCGGGCGCTTCGCCGCTGACGAGTTCGTGGACATGGCCCTCGGTGCGGATCCGTACGCGGGCATCGTCGTCGGCAACCGCATCGTCGACGTGAACCCCCTGAACGGCAGCGCCAACGTCGATCTGCAGCAGCGGTGCGTCTACACCAACGCCCGGAGCTTCTCGGGCAAGCCGTGGTTCGGCGACTACACCCCGCAGGTGATCGACGGCCTGGCGTCGTGCCTCGCGGTCGAGTGGGACGGCGACAACGATCGGTTCGTGATCGTCGGCGCCAACCCGGCCGGGCAGATCGACGTCTACTACGGCACGACCGAGAACCGGGGGAGCTTCACGAAGCTCCAGGAGAACCGCGATCTCGACAACCGCTTCTCACCGGCGGAGTTCGTCGGCTTCGCCTTCGGCGGCGAGGCCCGCTATGCCGGCGTCGCGATCGGGAACGAGGAGGACCACAAGGTCGCGTGGCGCACCTACGAGCCCCGTGCGACGTCGGTGAACATCCGGGAGTTCTCCGACAAGCCCTGGTTCGGCGACGGCAGGCCGCGAGCCATCGCCAAGTGAGCTGAAGCTCACCCCGGAGACGCGGCAGGGGCGGACGTCATCGGTCCGAGTGACCGAGGGCGTCCGCCCCGTGCGCGTCCTGGGTTCGGTCGTCGGGCGGGGTCGGGGTCCCCGCCCGGGTCAGGAGCTCAGTCCTGGGGCGGGTCGCCGTAGGGGGTGCCCGCTTCCTCGTAGCACTGCTCGTGGTAGTGCTCGACCCGGTCCCACCGGTTCTTGACGTAGACGTTGCAGATCACCTGGTACGCACGGATGCGGGCCCGGAACTTGATGGGCTCGCCGCAGTGGGCGCAGTACGCGGAGTTGCCGGCGTCGATCAGGCGGATGACCGCCCGGCTCGTCCAGCGCTGCCGCTTGGCGGTGGTCGTCTTCGTGGTCTTCGCTGCAGCCATCGCAGGTCCTGTCGTCCGTTGGCCTCTCGGCTGAAGTCGTCCGACGACGAGGCCGCCCACCGACTTCCCTCCGCACACTAGTCACAACTTCGCAAGGCGTGGGGAACGTTTCACTTTGAGTGATGGACCGGCTGGGACTCTCTCAGAGCGTGGTGGAGCAGAGACGCTACGTCTTGGCTCCGGCTCGGGGATTCAGTCCCGGACCAGCGGCCGGTAGTTGATGCGATGGGGCTGGTCGGCGTCGGTGCCGAGCTCGGCGTGGCGCATCTCCTCGTACTCGGAGAAGTTGCCCTCGAACCATCGCACCTGGGAGTCACCCTCGAACGCGAGCACGTGCGTCGCGATGCGGTCGAGGAACCACCGATCGTGGCTGATGACGACGGCGCAGCCCGGGTAGGCCAGCAGGCCCTCCTCGAGCGCTCGGAGCGTGTCGACGTCGAGGTCGTTGGTCGGCTCGTCGAGGAGCAGGACGTTGCCACCCTGCTTGAGCGTCTTGGCGAGGTGGACCCGGTTGCGCTCGCCGCCGGAGAGCACGCCGACCGACTTCTGCTGGTCGGAGCCCTTGAACCCGAAGCTGGCGACGTAGGCGCGGGCGTTGATCTCGCGGTTGCCGACCTTCAGGACCTCGTAGCCCTCGGAGATCTCGTCGTAGACCGACGTGTTCGCGTCGAGCGAGTCGCGGCTCTGGTCGACGTAGGCGAGATCGACGGTGTCGCCGATCTCGATCGTGCCGGAGTCGGGCTGTTCCTGCCCCGTGATCATCCTGAACAGCGTCGTCTTGCCGGCGCCGTTGGGCCCGATCACGCCGACGATGCCGGCCGGTGGCAACAAGAACGACAGCTCGTCGATGAGGAGGCGGTCGTCGAAGCCCTTGGAGACCTGATCGAAGACGATCACCTTGTCGCCGAGTCGCTGCTCGGCCGGGATGACGATCTCGAGCTTCTCGCGCTGCTTGGCGTCCTCGCGGGCCTCCGACACGAGCTGGTCGTAGGCCGCCAGACGGGCCTTCGACTTCGACCGCCGACCCTTGGGCGACATGCGGACCCACTCGAGCTCCTGCTGCAGGGTGCGCTGGCGGGCCGACGACTTCTGCTCCTCGGCAGCGAGCCGGGCCTGCTTCTGGTCGAGCCACCCCGAGTAGTTGCCCTCGAACGGGTAGGCGTTGCCGTGGTCGAGCTCGAGGATCCACTGCGCGACGTTGTCGAGGAAGTACCGGTCGTGCGTGATGGCGATGACGGTGCCGGTGTAGTCCTGCAGCGTGCGCTCGAGCCACGCCACCGACTCGGCGTCGAGGTGGTTGGTGGGCTCGTCGAGCAGGAGCAGATCGTGATGCGAGAGCAGGAGCTTGCACAGCGCGACCCGGCGACGCTCGCCGCCCGAGAGGTTCTCGACCGAGGCCTCGGCCGGTGGCAGCCGGAGCGCGTCCATGGCGATCTCGACCTTGCGCTCGAGCTCCCAGGCGTCGACGGCGTTGAGCTTGTCCTCGAGGTCCGCCTGGAGCTTGCCCACCTCGTCGAAGTCGGCGTCCGGGTCACCCCACATGGCGAGGACCTCGTCGTACCGCTTCCGCAGCGCCTCGATCTCGGCGACGCCCTGCATGACGTTGCCCATCACGTCGCGCTCGGGGTCGAGCGTCGGCTCCTGGGGGAGGTGGCCGACGCTGAACTCCGGCGTCAGGCGGGCATCGCCGGTGTACTCGTCGTCGATGCCGGCCATGATCCGCAGCACCGACGACTTGCCGGCGCCGTTGTGGCCGAGCACACCGATCTTCGCCCCGGGGTAGAAGGCGAGGGTGACGTCTTTGAGGATGTCCTTGTCGGGCGGATGGAACTTCGACACCCGACGCATCGTGTAGATGAACTGCGCGTTCGACACCTGGGACCTCCGGTCCGGATTCGCAGCCCGTGAGGGTATCCGGGGCGCCGCGGGGAATCGGTGGTGTGGGCGGTCAGTTTCCGGGCGCCGGCTGCCACAGCTCGACCCGGCGACCGTCGCCGTCGATCACCCACGCGAAGTCGCCGTTCGAGAGGTGCTCGATCCCGCCGGCGATCTCGACACCCTCGGCGCGCAGCTGCTCCAGCAGGCCGGGGAGGTCGTCGACGCGGTAGTTGACCATCAGCTCCTGGCCGCGGTCACCGAAGTAGTCGGTGTCGGCGGGGAACGGCGACCACACCAGCGTCTCCCCGCCGCCGGAGCGCAGGACCGCGCACGGGAAGTCCGGTTCGGGCTCGATCCCCAGGTGGTCCCGGTACCACGCGACCGTCGCGTCCCGATCCGGGGAACGGAAGAAGACCCCGCCGATGCCCGTCACCCGTGCCATGGCCGAAACGTAGCCGGCGAGCAGCCCGGATCGAGCCTGCGGCGCCCGGTACGCTCAGCCCGTGGCGCTTTCCGATGAGTCCCTGCTCGGGCCGAACTCCTGGCTCGTCGACGAGATGTACGACCGGTGGCGGGAGAACCCGTCCTCGGTGAGCACCGAGTGGCAGGAGCTGTTCGCCAACGGCGGAGCTCCGGCCATCGAGACCGAGCTGGCGACCCCGACGACCAACGGCGGGACCGCGACCAACGGCGCCCCGCCGGCCCCCGAAGCGCCCGCTGCTCCGGCCGAGGCCCCGGCCCCGCCACCGACCGCGCCCCCGCGGTCAGCACCCGAGCCCGCGCCGGCCCCGGCAGCCGCCCCGGCGCCGGCGCCGGCTCCGGCAGCGGCGGCCGCCGAGCCCGAGGGTGAGCCGCTGCGGGGTGCCGCGGCCCGCATCGTCGCCAACATGGAGGCCAGCCTCGAGGTCCCGACCGCCACGAGCTACCGGCAGATCCCCAGCCGCCTGCTCGAGGTCAACCGCGCCGTCATCAACTCCTACCTCGGTCGGATCCGCGGCGGGAAGGTCTCCTACACCCACCTCATCGGCTACGCCGTCATCCGGGCGATGGACGAGATCCCCGGCATGCGCCAGACCTACGTCGAGGGTCCCGACGGCAAGCCGCGCGTCATCCGGCACGAGCACGTCGGCCTCGGCCTCGCCGTCGACGTCGAGAAGGCCGATGGCAGCCGCACCCTCCTGGTCCCGGCGATCAAGGCCGCCGGCGCCATGGACTTCAAGGAGTACTGGCAGGAGTACGAGTCGCTCATCCGCAAGGTGCGCGACAACAAGCTCTCCGTCGACGACTTCCAGGGCGCCACGCACAGCCTGACCAACGTCGGCACCATCGGCACGCTGCAATCGGTGCCGCGGCTGATGCCCGGCCAGGCCGCGATCATCGGCGTGGGCGCGATCGACTTCCCGGCCGAGTTCCGCGGCAGCGATCCGGTGAAGCTGGCCGAGTTCGGCATCTCGAAGGTCATCACGGTCTCGAACACCTACGACCACCGCGTGATCCAGGGCGCGGAGTCCGGGCTCTTCCTCAAGCGGGTCGAGGAGCTGCTGCTCGGCCAGGACGGCTTCTACGACGACCTGTTCGCCACGCTCGACGTGCCCTACGAGCCCGTCCGCTGGCGCCGCGACGTCAACCCGATCGACCGCGAGGGCACGCTGCTGCAGAAGCAGATGCAGGTGCGCAAGATCATCCAGATGTACCGGGTGCGCGGTCACCTCATCGCCGACCTCGACCCGCTGCGGATGCGCCCGCCGAGCCTGCACGCCGAGCTCGACCCGGCCACCTACGGGCTGACGATCTGGGACAACGACCGGGAGTTCCTCACCGACGACCTCCCCGGCCCCGACCGCATGAAGTTCGGCGACATCCTCCACCTGTTGCGCGACGCCTACTGCCGCACGATCGGCGTGGAGTACATGCACATCTCGGATCCGAAGGAGAAGTCCTGGATCCAGCAGCGCGTCGAGGGCCCGCAGTCGGAGTTCAGCTCCGACGAGGTGGTCCACATCATGAAGCGGCTCAACGCCGCCGATGCGTTCGAGAAGTTCCTCCACAAGCGCTACGTCGGGCACAAGCGCTTCGGCGTCGACGGCGGCGAGGCGGTCATCCCGCTCGTCGACGCGATCCTCGCCGAGGCGGCGACCGACCCCGTCGTGACCGCGTCGGTCATCGGCATGGCCCACCGCGGCCGCCTCAACGTGCTGTCGAACATCGTCGGCAAGTCGCTGGGCGAGATGTTCCTGCAGTTCGAGGGCGGCGTCGACCCGAACACGGTGCAGGGCTCGGGCGACGTGAAGTACCACGTCGGTCAGCGGGGCACCTTCGTCGGTCGCGACGGTGCCGAGCTCGACATCGAGCTCGCGGCCAACCCGAGCCACCTCGAGGCGGTCGACCCGGTCGTGATCGGCATGGCGCGCGCTCGTGAGGACGTCACGCCGCCGGCCGGGTCGTTCCCCGTGCTCCCGCTCCTCATCCACGGCGACGCCGCGTTCGCCGGCCAGGGTGTCGTGGCCGAGTCGCTCAACCTCTCGAAGATCCCGGGCTACCGCGTCGGCGGCACCGTGCACGTCGTCATCAACAACCAGGTCGGCTACACCACGCCGCCGAGCCAGGCCCGCTCGTCGGAGTACGCGACCGACGTGGCGAAGATGGTCCAGGCGCCGATCCTGCACGTGAACGGCAACGACCCCGAGGCCTGCGTCCGGGTCGCTCGGCTGGCCTACGACTACCGCCAGACGTTCCACAAGGACGTCGTCATCGACATGCTCTGCTACCGCCGCCACGGCCACAACGAGGGCGACGATCCGAGCTACACCCAACCGCTCATGTACCAGCGCATCGACGAGATGCAGTCGGTCCGCGAGATCTACACCGAGGCGCTGCTCGATCGGGGCGATCTCACTCCGGAGATGGTGACCGAGTTCGAGGCCGACTACGAGAGCCGGCTCCAGGCCGCGCTGGACGAGACCCGTGCGTCCGCGCCGGAGCAGCCACCGGTCGCGGCGGCGGGCACCCACCCACCTGCGCCGCCGGACGTGCCCACCGGCGTCGACCGCGCCGTGCTCGATCGGATCCACACCGCGCTCAACGACCTACCCGAGGGGTTCACGCTCCACCCGAAGCTGGCCAAGCAGTTCACCGGACGCACCGCGATGTTCGAGTCGGGCGAGGTCGACTTCGGCCTCGGCGAGGCGTTCGCCTACGGCTCGTTGCTGCTCGAGGGCACCCCGGTCCGCCTCGCCGGACAGGACTCGCGCCGCGGCACCTTCGCCCACCGCCACGCGACCTACCGCGACTACCACACCGAGGACGAGTACACGCCGTTGCAGTCGCTGTCCGACGACCAGGCGACGTTCTGGATCTACGACTCCATGCTCTCGGAGTACGCCGCGCTCGGCTTCGAGTTCGGCTACTCGACGCAGCGGCCCGAGACGCTGGTCCTGTGGGAGGCGCAGTTCGGCGACTTCGTCAACGGCGCGCAGATCATCATCGACCAGTTCATCGCCGCGTCCGAGGACAAGTGGGAGCAGCGCTCCGGTCTGGTGATGCTCCTGCCCCACGGCTACGAAGGTCAGGGTCCCGAGCACAGCTCGGCCCGCGTCGAGCGGTTCCTCATCCTCTGCGCCGAGAACAACATGTGCGTCGCCAACGCGACGACGTCGGCGCAGTTCTTCCACCTGCTCCGACGACAGATGGTCGGCGATCTCCAGCGTCCGCTCGTGATCTTCACCCCGAAGTCGCTGCTGCGAGCCCGGCAGGCGCGCTCGCCGATCGAGCACTTCACGACGGGCAGCTTCCAGGAGACGATCGACGATCCCGGCGTCGAGGATCGCGACGCCGTGCGGTCGGTCGCGCTCTGCACCGGCAAGATCGCCTACGAGGCGATGGATCGCCGCAACCGGCTCGGTGCGCCGTTCGCGATCGCTCGGGTCGAGCAGCTGTACCCGTGGCCGCAGGAGGAGATCGCGGCGATCGTTGCCAGCTACCCGAACGCCGAGGAGGTCGTCTGGCTGCAGGAGGAGCCGGCGAACATGGGCGCGGCGAGCTTCGTGGGCGCACGGCTCTTCAACGACTTCGCCGGCGAGTACCGGGTCCGCATCGCGAGCCGTCCCGAGTCGGGCAGCCCGGCGTGCGGTAGTGCCGTCGTGCACGCGCAGGAGGCCGAGCGGCTCATGGCCGAGCTCTTCGGCTGACGCCGGGCGCCGTCAGAGATCGATGCCGGTGATCATCGCGAGCTCGGCGCGAGCGTCGTCGGGGTCGACGACCTTGATGGTCCGCATCCCCATCGCCTTCGCCGGCTTGAGGTTGATGCCGAGGTCGTCGAGGTAGACCACCTCGTTCGCGTCGCAGCCCGCCGCGTCGAGCGCCAGCTCGTAGAAGCGTCGCTCGGGCTTGCGCACGCCGACCACGCTCGACTCGACCACCACGTGGAAGAGCTCCATCACCTGTTCGATCGCTTCCGCGCGTTCGGTCGTCGTCGCCATCCCGTGTCCGCTGCCCGATCGCACGTTGTTGGTCACGCAGACACAGGTGAGGTCGTCGCGGCATCGGCGGAGCGCCTCGACCATCGCCGGCCGCAGGTCGCCCGACAGGCAGTCGAGGACGCGCTGACCGCTGACCTCGTGACCGAGCTCCGCAGCCTCGCGCTCGAAGGCGACGACGAACTCCTCGACGGTGAGCTCGCTGCGCTCGAGCCCGGCCCACGCGTTGGTGTCGGGGTTCGTCGCGTTGATGGTGCGGATCAGGTCCTGCGGCAGCCCGGCCTCGTCCTCGTAACGACGGAAGGCTTCGAACGGACTCGTCGTGACGACGCCACCGAAGTCCCAGAAGACGGTCGTCGGTCGAGCGCGGTGCATGGCGACGCAGGGTAGGTCGTGGTCGCCGACGGCCGACATCTCGCGGTGGTTCTCCGAGCGGTATCCGTTGCACGCAGCGCGTCACGTGGTTCACTTACTTGCCGTCATGGTCTCTCACGTCGTCGTCGACGGATCGAACCTCGCCACCGAGGGCCGCAAGGTCCCGAGCCTCGCCCAGCTCCGCGACGCCGTCGCCGAGTTCCGTGCCGAGTTCGGGCCCGAGCAGTGCACGGTCATCGTCGACGCCACGTTCCCCAACCGCATCGACGCGAGCGAGGCCAAGGACTACCAGCGCGCCATCGACGACAACGAGCTCCTGACGCCGCCCGCCGGAGCCGTCGGCCGCGGCGACGCCTTCGTGCTGCAGATCGCGGACAAGGCCGACGCGGTCGTCTTGTCGAACGACTCGTTCCAAGAGTTCCACGGTGACTACCGATGGCTCTTCAGCGATGGTCGCCTGATCGGCGGCAAGCCCGTGCCCGGCGTCGGCTGGGTGTTCGTCGAGCGCACACCGGTGCGCGGCCCGCGCAGCCGGCGAGCCGTTCGCGAGGCGAAGCAGAAGGGCGACGACACCACACCGAAGAAGGCGCCGGCGAAGAAGGCGGCCGCGGCGAAGCGTGCTGCGACGAGCGACGCGAGCGCAGCCGACGCGAGCGCAGCCGACGCGGGCGACGAGCAGCCGCGCCGGCGCAAGCGTCGGTCGCGGCGCAAGAAGGCCGCCCCCGAGATCGCCGTCGAGGCGCAGGTCGAGGAGACGTCCTCCGAGGACGCCGACGCGCCCAGCGGATCGCGTCGTCGACGGCGCCGGCGCACGCGCCCGGCTGACGTCGAGACCGCGGACAGCACGACAGTGTCTGCCGACGCGGGTGACGAACGCAGCGAACGTCGCGGTCGGTCGCGATCGCGCCGGACCGCTGCCACGAGCGAGCCCCTCAACGAGGTCCTGCCGTTCCTCGAGTTCGCCGGCGCCAACCCGCCCGGCACCGAGGTCGACGGTGAGGTCGATCGGTTCTCGTCGCACGGCGCCTACGTGCTCGTCGACGGACTGCTCTGCTACATCCCGCTCAAGTCGCTCGGCGACCCGCCACCCAACCGGGCCCGCGACCTCCTGACCAAGGGCGACGTGCGTCGCTTCGTGGTCGACCGCATCGACGCACCCCAACGGGGCGTCGATCTCGCTCTTCCCGGATTCCGTCAATCCGACGACGGACCGGACGATCTTGATCTGGGCGACGCCGACGACGCCGTCGACGGCGCGCCCTCCGAGTCCCCTGACACTGGGAGCACAGCAACCATGGCACCTGCGAAGAAGAAGGCGTCGGCCAAGAAGGCCGCCGCCAAGAAGAAGGCTGCGGCCAAGAAGGCCCCGGCGAAGAAGAAGGTCGCCGCCAAGAAGAAGGTGGCGGCGAAGAAGGCCCCGGCCAAGAAGCGCACCGCGACCAAGAAGAAGGCCGCGGCCAAGCGCGCACCGGCGAAGAAGAAGGCACCTGCGAAGCGGGCGCCGGCCAAGAAGAAGGCACCCTCGAAGAAGAAGGCCGCCGCCAAGAAGGCCCCGGCGAAGAAGAAGGCCGCAGCGAAGAAGAAGTCGGCAGCGAAGAAGGCTCCGGCGAAGAAGAAGGCCGCAGCGAAGAAGCGGTCAGCTCGTCGCTGACGTCTAACGTCGGCCAGGTGCGCATCGCCACCTGGAACGTGAACTCCTTGCAGGCTCGCCTGGACCGGGTCGAGCACTGGCTGGCCAGTGCTCGACCCGACGTCCTCTGCCTGCAGGAGACCAAGCTCGCCGACGACGCCGTCCCGGCCATGGCGTTCCAGGCGCTGGGCTACGACTGCGTCCACCACGGCGAAGGGAGGTGGAACGGCGTGGCCATCCTCTCCCGCGTCGGGATCGACGACGTGGTGAGCGGCTTCGCCGACGGCATCGAGCCCGACACCGACGCCCGGCTCGTCACCGCGACCTGCGGTGGTGTCCGCATCACGTCGGTCTACGTGCCGAACGGGCGAGACGTCGACGACGACCACTACCGGTACAAGCTCTCGTGGCTGGAGCGGCTGCGGGATCACCTCGACGCGACCTCCGAGCCGACCGACGATGTCGTCGTGCTCGGCGACTGGAACGTCGCGCCGACCGACGACGACGTGTGGAGCCGCACGAAGATGGAGGGCTCGACCCACGTGACCGCACCCGAGCGCGACGCCGTCGACGCGCTCCGAGCGTGGGGGCTCGTCGACGTCTTCCGCCAGCACCATCCCGAGGACGGGATCTACTCGTGGTGGGACTACCGCCGCGGTGACTTCCATCAGCGGCGTGGGCTGCGCATCGACTACGCGCTGGCGTCGGCGTCGGTGGCCGAGCGCACCGAGTTCGTCGTGGTCGACCGCAACGCCCGCAAGGGCAAGCAACCCTCGGATCACGCTCCGGTCGTGATCGACCTCGCGGCATGAGCGGCGCCGCCGACGACGGCGAGCACGCTCCGGACCCAGCGCAGATCGTCGCCGGCTGGCTCGAGCGCCGCGACGACGCCGGGACGGAGCGCGACGAGGCGCTCCTCGCGGTCGCCGACGCGACTCGCCGACTGGTGCACCGCCTCCACGCGACCGAGGCGCCGCTCGAGGTGCTCGACGGACTCGCCACCGCCATCTCCGGCATGGCCCGACTCGTCGAGGCCCACCCGCAGGGGCGTCTCTACGAGGGCTTCGCCGAGGCGTCGACCGCCGGGGCGCCGACGGCCTTCTTCGAGTTCAGCCCGATCATCGGACGTGCCAATCCACTCGCGCCGCCGCTGACGATGCGCGTCGACGACGACGTCGTGCACTGCGTCGGCCGCTTCGGCAACGCCTACGAGGGCCCGCCCGGTCACGTGCACGGCGGCTACATCGCGGCGGCGTTCGACGAGCTGCTCGGCATGGCGCAGAGCCTGACGGGCAACCCGGGCATGACCGGGACGTTGACCGTCCGCTACCGGACCCCGACCCCGTTGCACGAGGAGCTGCGTCTCGTCGGCTCCGTCGATCGGGTCGAGGGGCGCAAGATCTTCACGTCGGGCCGGATGTACGCCGGCGACCGGTTGACGGCGGAGGCCGAGGGCGTCTTCGTCTCGATCGACCGTGCCCGCATGGTCGCCCTGGCCGAGGAGCGCTCGACGTCGACGGGCGAGAGCTGAGCGCTCGACCGGCAGCTCAGCGCGAGCAGACGTCGGGGTGGGGCAGCTCGAGGGCCCGGGCCAGGGTGGGGCCGTAGCGGTCGAGTGACGCCGGGCCCCAACCGGTCCGCACGCCGAGCTCGGCGAGGTCGGCCGGCGGGTCGGTGGCGAGGGCGCGAAGGAGCGCATCGTCGGCGATGAGCTCGGGCAGGCAGCGGGCGCGCTCGGCCAGCTCGGCTCGCCAGGCCAGCACGGCGGTGTGGCGGCGTCGGATCGACGGCTCGTGGTGCACATGGAGCGCTGACCGGCAGCGCTCGAGCTCGACCCGCCACGGTGCCGGCGCGTCGGGCGTGGTGGCGGACCGGATGCCGGAGACGAACGGCGATGGCCCGGTCTCGACGACGCTGCTCGCCGACCGTCGAACCTGCGTCCACGACAGGTGGAGCCGATCGATGGCTCGGGTCATGGCGACGTAGAGGAGGCGCTGCTCCTCGGCCAGCTCCTCGGCGGAACCGGCGTTGCGATGGGGGACCCGACCGTCCTCGACGCCGGCGAGCACGACCTCCGGCCACTCCAGGCCCTTGGCGGCGTGGAAGGTCCCGATGACCACGCCGTCGTCGTCGGAGCCGAGCATCGCCACCGGTAGCCCGGCGCGCTCACACGCGCTGCGCAGGTCGTCGGCGTGCGCCCGGGTACGGGTGAGGACGGCGAGGTCGCCGTGGTCGCGGCCCGCCGCTCGGGCGGCGGTGAGGATCGAGACGACGCCGGCCCGTTCGTCGTCGTCGTCGTCGAACTCGTGGATCGTCGGTTCGTCGCCGCCGCGGACGGCGACCGGCACCTCGCGACCGAGCATCGCGGCCGCCGCCTCGGCGATCGGCCTCGGACACCGATAGGTGGTGTGCAGCTCGACGGTCTCGAGCTCGGGGAGGCGGGCGTCGAGGTCGACGAGCACGCTCCGCTCGGCACCGTTCCAGCCGTAGATGGACTGATCCGGGTCGCCGACGACGGTCAAGGAGGTGTCGTCGTCGAGCAGGGTCTCGACGACGGCGAGCTGACCGGGGTTGACGTCCTGGAACTCGTCGACGAAGACCTCGCGGAAGCGCCATCGCTGGGCACGACCGAAGTCGGGGTCGTCGCGCAGCGCGGCGACCCAGGCGGCGAGGAGATCGTCGAAGTCGAGCACACCGCGCCGTGTCTTCCAGTCGGCGTAGGCGCCGAGGAGGTCGGCGATGCGGTCGGGATCGACCGGTGAGGTCCGACCGGCCTCGGTCGCCGTCGGCGCGTACTCCTCCGGGTGCAGCCGTCGTGCCCCCGCCCAGGCCCACTCGGCGAGGATCGCCGGTCGCACGGATCGGTCGAGGTCTGGTGCGAGCTCGTCGAGCGCGACCATCGGGTCGGTCAGGACCTTCGGCTCGGGACGGCGGTGGTCGGCCGCACGTTGACGGAGTTGGCGCATCGCCAGCCCGTGGAACGTGCCGACGGCCGCGCCCTGCACGCCCAGCGCCGCCAGTCGCCGGCTCAGCTCGCCGGCGGCGCGTCGGGTGAACGTGACGACGACGGTGCGGGTCGGCGACACCCCGCCGGCCACCCGCCACGCCACCCTCCGGGTGAGGACCCGCGTCTTGCCCGACCCGGGTGGAGCGAGGATGCGCAGCAGCCGGCCGCCGTGGGTGACCGCTGCCGCCTGGGCATCGTCGAGACCGGGCCCGGCGGGCGGCGAGGCGTGGTCCGACGTCATGGCGCCAACGTACCGACGGGCTGTGGCACACCCGCGGACCGCCCTCCTGCAGGGTCCCCGCCCGGGCCAGAGCGGAGACGGCCCTCCTGCAGCGTCCCGCCCGGGCCAACAGCTCAGGCCCAGCCGAGCTCGTCGAGGCGGTCGTCGTCGATGCCGAAGTGGTGCGCGACCTCGTGGATCACCGTGATGCGGACCTGCTCGACGATCTCGTCCTCGCTGGAGCAGAAGTCGAGCAGCGACGACCGGTAGATGCTGATGCGGTCCGGGAGCACGCCGTGGTAGCCGCCGTCGCGCTCGGTCAGCGGGACGCCCTCGTACAGCCCGAGGAGGCCGGGCTCCGGCGGGCGCTCGACGACGGTGACCGCCACGTTGTCCATCCGCTCCCACAGCTCGTCGGGGATCTCGTCGAGCGCGAGGCCGACCAGCTCCTCGAAGCGCTCCCGCGACACGTCCAGCACGCCCGGCAGGGTACGCGTGACTACGATCGCGGCGATGTCCTTCCCCGAGCGAAACCTCAACGAAGGCGAGGAGATCGCCCTCGACCTGAAACCCCACTGGTGGGTCTTCGCCCTGCCCGGGGGTTCGCTCCTCGGGCTCCTGGTCCTGCTGATCCTCGTGTGGGTGGCCTTCGACCAGGTGGCGCTCAACGTCGTGGTCGGGATCGGCATCGTCGCCGTCGTCGGCTGGATCGCGGTCCGCTACGCCCAGTGGACGACCACTGCGTTCGTCGTGACCAACCGGCGCCTGATCTACCGCAGCGGAGTGGTCTCGAAGGAGGGCATCGAGATCCCCCTCGACCGGGTCAACAACGTGATCTTCCGCCAGACCCTGTTCGAGCGGGTGCTCGGCGCCGGCGATCTCATGATCGAGTCGGCCGGTGAGAGCGGGCAGCAGCACTTCGAGAACGTGCGCAAGCCCAACGCGGTGCAGAACGAGATCTACCACCAGATGGAGGAGCTCGAACGAGACCGGCTGCACCCGCAGGCGGCGGCGCCGGCACCGGCCGAGGAGTCGATCCCCGACCAGATCGCCCAGCTCGCCCGGCTGCGCGACGAGGGCGTGCTCACCCAGGACGAGTTCGAGGCGAAGAAGCGAGATCTGCTGGGTCGGATGTGACACCCGCTGCGAGGGTGGTCAGCCTCGTCCCGTCGGTCACCGAGACGCTGAGCGCCTGGGGACGCGAGGCGGTCGCGTGCACCCGGTTCTGCGAGCGGGACGACCTGCCCCACGTCGGCGGTACGAAGAACCCGGACGTTGCGGCCATCGTGGCGCTCGAGCCCGACCTGGTGGTGGTCGACGCCGAGGAGAACCGGCGCGAGGACGCCGAGGCGCTCGCGGCCGCCGGGGTGCCCGTCCACGCGCTGCACATCCGATCCCTCGCCGATGTCGACGAGCAGCTGCCCGACCTCGCGCGCGCCCTCGGCGCAGCGCCGCCGCCGGCGGCGGCACCGGCGACGCCGGTCGGGCCGACCCGACGCGCCGTCGTGCCGATCTGGCGTCGACCGTGGATGACGATCGGGCCGAACACCTACGGCGCCTCGCTGCTGGGCTCGCTGGGCGTCGAGCTCGTGCCGGCCGACCGGGGCGACTACCCGACGGTCGAGCTCGACGAGCTCGCGGCGCTCGAACCCGACGTCGTGCTGGTGCCCGACGAGCCGTACGCGTTCGCCGAGCGCCACCGCGCCGAGCTGGAGGTCGTGGCTCCGGTCGTGTTCGTCGACGGCAAGGACCTCTTCTGGTGGGGGGCGCGCACCCCCGGGGCCATCGAGCGGCTGGGCGTCGTGGTGCGGGCGGCACCGCAGCGCGAGGCGAGCTGATGCGCGCCCCGATCGGTGAGCACGAGCTCGAGTACGAGACGTTCGGCGACCCGTCGCGGCCCACCTTCGTCCTCGTCAACGGCCTGGGCAGCCAGCTGATCGCCTCGCCGACGGGCTTCTGCGAGCTGCTCGCCGCCGAGGGCTTCCACGTCGTGCGCTACGACCACCGCGACGTCGGCCTGAGCACGCGGTCGGCCGTCGATCCACCGCGGCTCGGCGCGGTGCGCGCCGCCCTGAAGCGGGGCGAGGCACCGGAGGTGCCATACACGCTGTCCGACCTCGCCGCCGACGCCGTCGGGCTGCTCGACCACCTCGGTGTCGATCGGGCCCACGTGTCGGGCGTGTCGATGGGCGGCATGGTCGTGCAGCACCTCGCCATCGAGCACCCCGATCGGCTGCTGTCCGCCACCTCGATCATGTCGACGACCGGCGACCGACGCGTCGGCCAGCCGACCGAGGAGGCGTGGGCGGCGCTCACGTCGATGCCGCCGTCGGATCGGGCCGGGTACGTCGACCACAGCGTCCGGACCGGCGAGGTGTTCGCGGGGGAGCACTTCGATCCGGCGCAGGCCCGGCGCCGGGCCGAGGAGGCCTACGACCGCGCCCACCGACCCGACGCCGCGACCTATCAGCTCGCAGCGGTCTGGGCCTCGGGCGACCGCACGGAGCGGCTCCACGACGTGGAGGTCCCGATGCTCGTGATCCACGGTCGCGAGGACACGCTGATCGGTCTGGACGGAGGTGAGGCCACGGCCATGGCGGTGCCCAGCGCACGGCTGATGGTGCTGCGCGGCATGGGCCACGACCTGCCCGAGCCGCTGTGGCCGCGGATCGTCGACGCGCTCGCACGGCATGCGGAGACGGCCGCCCAAGTTGCCCGAGGGGCCTGAGCCCCGGGAAGCTGAGGGCATGCCCGAGCTCGTTGCGCAGGACCTCACGCTCCACTACGACACCCACGGCGACGCCGCCGATCCGACGGTGTTGCTCGTGATGGGCCTCGGTGCCCAGATGACCCTGTGGGACCTGGGCTTCGTCGAGGAGCTGGTCGGCCGCGGGTACCACGTCGTGCGCTTCGACAACCGCGACGTCGGCCTGTCGTCGAAGACCGACGCGCCGATGCCGGACATCATGGCGATGCTCATGGCCGCGTTCGCAGGGCAGGAGCCCAGCGGCGCCGCCTACACGCTGTCCGACATGGCCGCCGATGCGGTCGCCGTGCTCGACCACCTCGGCGTCGACCGGGCGCACATCGTCGGGGCCTCCATGGGCGGGATGATCGTGCAGACGATGGCGATCGAGCACCCCGACCGGGTGGCCAGCCTCACGTCGATCATGTCGACCACCGGATCGCCGGACGTCGGGCAGGCCGAGGGCGACACCCTGATGCAGCTGATGGCGCCGGTGCCCGACGATCGCGACGCCGCGATCGAGCGCAACGTCAAGATCAGCCAGTTGATCGCCGGTCCGCTGTGGGACGAGGTCCGCTCCCGCGAGCTGGCGGCCTTCCACTACGACCGGTGCTTCCACCCGATCGGGGTCGCCCACCAGATGGCCGCCATCATCGCCTCCGGGAACCGGACCGAGCGGCTCCAGGGCCTCGACGTCCCGACGGTCGTGATCCACGGCGAGGTCGACCCGCTCGTGACGATCTCCGGCGGTGAGGCCACCGCAGCGGCCATCCCGGGCGCCGAGCTGGTGCGCTTCGCCGACATGGGCCACGACATGCCCCAGAAGCTCTGGCCGGAGATCGCGGACCGCATCGAGGGCGTCGCTCGACGGGCTGCGTGACGCAGCGCACCACTAGGTTCCAGGGCAGCTTCGACGAGGGAGGGGTGGCGTGGGGCCACTGACGGGTGTGCGGGTGATCGAGATCCAGGGGATCGGCCCGGGGCCGTTCTGCGGGATGATGCTGTCCGACATGGGCGCGGAGGTGATCCGCATCGATCGGGCGGCCTCGGTGCGCGGCGGAGACCCGTCCACGCCGCCGGTCGACGTGCTCGCCCGCGGTCGCCGCTCGATCGGTGTCGACCTGAAGCACCCCGACGGCGTCGACACCGTGCTCGGACTGGTCGAGACCGCCGACGTGCTCTTCGAGGGCTTCCGTCCCGGCGTCGCCGAGCGGCTCGGCATCGGGCCGGACGAGTGCGCCGCCCGCAACCCGAAGCTCGTCTACGGCCGGATGACGGGCTGGGGCCAGGAGGGGCCGATCTCGCACGCCGCCGGCCACGACATCAACTACATCGCGCTCGCCGGTGCCCTCCACGGCATCGGTCGTGAGGGGGAGCGGCCCGTCCCGCCGCTCAACCTCGTCGGCGACTTCGGCGGGGGCGGCATGCTCCTCGCCTACGGCATCGTGTGCGCGGTCCTCGAAGCGCAGCGCACCGGTCAGGGGCAGGTGGTCGACGCCGCCATGGTCGACGGCGCCGCCTCGTTGATGGCCATGTTCTTCTCGATGACCGCCATGGGGGTGTGGCAGGACGAGCGGGGCGTCAACCTCCTCGACGGCGGCGCCCACTTCTACGACACCTACGAGTGCAGCGACGGCCGCTACGTGGCGATCGGTTCGATCGAGCCGCAGTTCTACGCCGAGCTGCTCCGCCTCACCGGGTTGGCCGACGCCGAGCTGCCCAAGCAGATGGACCGGTCCAACTGGCCGGCGCTGAAGGGGCGCCTCACCGAGGTCTTCCTGAGCAAGACTCGCGACGAGTGGGTCGAGATCATGGAGGGCTCCGACGTGTGCTTCGCACCGGTGCTCACCCTGGCCGAGGCACCGCAGCACCCCCACAACGTGGCCCGTTCGACCTTCGTCGAGGTGGCCGGCGTGACCCAGCCGGGGCCGTCGCCGCGGTTCTCGCGCACGGGTGCCGAGGTGCAGGGTCCGCCGGCCCACGCCGGGCAGCACACCGACGAGATCCTCACCGAGGCCGGGCTGTCGGCCGCCGACATCGCGAAGCTCCGCGACGCCGGCGCCATCGCCTGAGGCCGAACGGGGCGGGTTCCACACCGTTCTGCCTCGCCCGTCGGATGGATAGCCTGCGCGGCGTGGCGACGCTCGTGACCTTCCACGCCCATCCCGACGACGAGGCCATCGCGACCGGCGGCACCATGGCCGCCGCCGTCGCCGAGGGCCACCGCGTCGTGCTCGTCGTCGCCACCGGGGGCGAGGTGGGTGAGGTCGACGAGGGCTTCCTCGACGAGG
This sequence comes from Actinomycetota bacterium, assembly GCA_039818945.1. Lineage (GTDB taxonomy): Bacteria > Actinomycetota > Acidimicrobiia > Acidimicrobiales > Poriferisodalaceae > JBCBSZ01. The sequence continues at coordinate 10,869 of JBCBSZ010000025.1, read as the reverse complement.
GCGAGACCTTGGGCGATCGGCGTCGGGTCGAGACGCTCGCCGCCGCCGAGCACCTCGGGGTGCAGCGGGTCGAGTTCCTCGGCTACCGGGACTCCGGGATGATGGGTGAGGGCACCAACGACCACCCCGACTGCTTCTGGCAGGCGGACGTCGACGAGGCGGCGGCGAAGCTGGCCGCGCTGCTCGACGAGGAGTCGGCCGACGTGCTCACCTGCTACGACGATCACGGCGGCTACGGCCATCCCGATCACATCCAGGTGCACCGGGTCGGCCATCGGGCCGCGGAGCTGGCCGGCACACCCCGGCTCTACGAGTCGACCATGAACCGGGACCGCATCCTGGCGCTGCAGGAGGCGGCCCGCCAGGAGGGCATCGAGTTCGGGCCCGACCAGGACGACGACGACTTCGACCTGGACTCCTTCGGTTCGCCGGAGTCGGTGATCACCACCGAGGTCGACGTCACCGCGCACCTGGCGGCGAAGAAGGCGGCGATGGCGGCCCACGCCTCGCAGATCGGCGACGACTCGTTCTTCCTGCAGCTCCCGGAGGAGGCCTTCGCCATGGCCTTCGGCTTCGAGCACTACATCCGGGTCGGCGCATCGCGCGCCGACGGTGCGCCCTTCGAATCGTCGGTGCTCGGCCCGTGACCGGCCTCACGATCCCCGATCCACCGCCGACCCTCGGCGCCGGACTGGCACCGCTCTACGACGAGGGCCGGGCGATCGCCGACGCCAGCCCGGCCTCGGCGTGCGCGCTGGTCCGCCTGCTGCTCAGGGCGATGCTGGTCGAGCGGGGTCGGCCCGGCCGGGATCTCCGCCGCGACCTCGACACGGTCGCGGGGACGGTGCCGTCGGTGCTCCGGGCGCTCGACGTCATCGGCCTCTCCGAGCAGCACGGTCGCCGCCCGGGCGAGATCGACCTCGCCCAGGGCCACGCCGATGCGCAGAACCTCTTCATGTTCGTGCACCTGCTCACCGGCCACCTCGACGGCGACGCCGATGGGTGAGCCGCACCACCATGTCTGACGTCCACGCCTGGTGGTCGTGGGTGATGGTCATCGGCAACGCGCTCGCCGGGTTCTGGGCCCTGGGCGCCCACGTCGACGAGCGCTTCCGATCGAGGGCCCTGTGGTGGGCGACGGCCGTGGTGCAGATCACGATCTTCGTGCAGATCGCGATCGGCGTGTGGATCGTGGCCGTCGACGACATCGAGGTCGACGACCTCCACCTCTTCTACGGCTTCGTCGCCGGCATCACCGTCGGGATCATCTACTCGTATCGCAGCCAGCTCGCCCACCGGATCTACCTGCTCTACGGCTTCGGCGGGCTGTTCCTCGCCGGGCTGGGGCTCCGGGCGATCATCCTGCCGCCGACATGAGCGAGTCCGAGCTGGCCGATGTGCCCGACGATCGGGGCGAGGACTTCGGCGGCGACCACCGCCGCCCGGCTCGCCGCTTCGCCGTCGCCTCGCTCGTGCTCGCCCTCGTGTGGGGCTTCGGGCTGGTGTCGTTGCTCGCGCTCGTCGCCGGCGTGCCGGCGCGCATCGAGCTCGACCGGTGGCCGGACGAGCGCAGTCGCCGGTACCGGCGCATCGCCGACACCGGGATCGGCCTGGGACTCTTCGGGGTCTTCCTGGGCTTCCTCGTCGCGCTCGAGGTGATCTGAGGGGACGGCTCGGCCGTCAGCCGAGGTCGACGACGGGGCAGGTCGACGTGCGAGTGATGCCGTCGATCATCTGGATGCGGGCCACCACCATGCGGCCGAGATCGTCCACCGAGGCGGCCTCGGCCTGGGCGATCACGTCGTAGGGACCGACCACGTCGTCGGCGGCGGTGATGCCGTCGATGGCTCCCACCTCGCGGGCGACGTCGGCGGCCTTGCCGACCTCGGTCTGGATCAGGACATACGCGCGCACCGACATGGGGCGGAGCGTAGCCGCAGACGCCGCCGCCGGACCGCAGCGGTTTCGGCCCGGCTCGGCGTCGGCGGGATCGTCAGGAGGCGGTGGTCTCGACGGCGCCGCCGGTGCCGATGGCGACCTTGCGGGCGACCATCTTCTCCCGCAGCGGGATGCGCACGGTCAGCACGCCGTCGACGTGATCGGCCTCGAGGCGCTCGCTGTCGAGGGTGTCGCCGAGGCGGAGGCGGCGGCTGAAGCGACCGGTCGGGCGCTCGCGCACGATCGCGTCGCCAGCGCCGTCGGCGCCGCGCTCGACGGTGAGGGTGAGGGTGTCCTGCTCGACGCTGAGGTCGATGTCGTCGGTCGCCGCGCCGGGCACGTCGAAGCGCAGCACGACGGTCTCGTCGTCGCGGTGGGCGTCCATCGGCAGGGGAGAGGTGGAACTGCGCCGGCCCATCTCGTCGGAGAGGCGGTCGAGCTCACGGAAGGGGTCGAATCGCATCAGCATGGGGCTCCTCCAGGGTCGATGCCGGCGTCTCGTCGCCGACGGATCCGAGGATACAGAAAACCTGAGTCGATACAACTCAGATCTTCTCACTTCATGATGAGGGGGTTCGGTCCCGCCCGGGCCAGCGCGGAGGGAGGTTTAGGTCCGGTCCGCGGCCGCCGGTTACCCTCGTCACCCATCGGTGACGCCGGAGACCGACCGGCGGCGCCGTCACAACTGAGCGCAACGAGCGGCGTCGGACCGGACGTCGTTCGTTGTCGATGACTGACTGACAACGGCGTCGGAAGGATCGACATGACCGAGACCATGACCGCGGCGATCTCCAACGAGCTCGCCGAGCGCTTCGGCCTCAAGGGACCCGAGCTGCGATGCGGCCTCACCCAGGCCGAGCTCTTCCACGAGGCGATCGCCAACGATCGGGGTCGGATCCGGGCCGACGGGCCCGACGACGAGCAGAAGGCCTACGCCACCGCGCTGGGGGTCGACGGTCCCCTCGTCTACTACTCCGACCCGACCTGCACCGGGCGGCCCGTCCAGGACACCTTCGCCGTCGCCTGGCCCGAGCTGGACGACCAGATCTGGTGGAAGCCCGACTTCCAGCGCTTCGATCCCACGAAGTACGAGGGCCTCCTCGAGCGCGTGATCGGCCACCTCAACGAGCGGAACCGGCACCTCTACGTGGCCGACGTCCACTGCGGCTGGGACCCGGCCTTCGCCATCCCGTACCGCTTCGTCGGCGAGTACGCCACGCACGCCTACTTCGCCAACATCATGTTCCCCAAGGGCATCGACAGCGTCGTCGATCGCGACGAGCACGGCTGGACGATGATCAACGTCCCGTCCTTCCGGTGCGATCCCGAGCGCGACGGCACGCTGACCGAGCGGGCCGTGATCATGGACCTGCAGAACCGGATCGGCCTCGTGCTCGGCCGCGCCGACTACTGCGGCGTCGTCAAGAAGACGATGTTCACGGTCATGAACTTCGCGCTGCCGGCCCAGGGGCAGCTCTCGATGCACTGCTCGGCCAACATCGGCGACGAGGGCAGCGCGATACTCTTCGGGCTCTCCGGAACCGGCAAGACGACGTTGTCGGCCGACCCCGATCGCGACCTCATCGGCGACGACGAGCACGTGTGGACCGACGGCGGTGTCTGCAACTTCGAGGACGGCTGCTACGCCAAGCTCATCGACCTCGACAAGGAGGCCGAGCCGGTGATCGCCGCCGCGCTGTCGAAGCCCGGGACGCTCATCGAGAACGTCCCGGCGCTGACGGGCTCGCCGCTGGCCGAGACCGATCCTCAGGACCTCGACCTCACCGACGGCTCGATCACCGAGAACACCCGATTCGCCTACCCGCTCGCCGCGAACCCGCACGTCGCCGAGGGTGCGGCCGGCCCGCACCCGCGCACGATCGTGCTGCTCACCGCCGACGCGTTCGGCGTCCTGCCGCCGGTGTCGATCCTCGACGCCGACGAGGTCATGTACCACTTCGTCACCGGCTACACGTCGAAGTTGGCCGGCACCGAGGTCGGCGTGACCGAGCCCCAGGCGGCGTTCTCCGCCTGCTTCGGCTCGCCGTTCATGTCACGCCCGCCGTCGGTCTACGCCGAGCTGCTCTCCAAGCGGATGTCCGAGCACGAGACCCGCTGCGTGCTGCTCAACACCGGCTGGTCGGGCGGCCCGTACGGCAAGGGCCACCGCATCTCGATCCAGCACACCCGCGCCCTGCTCGACGCGGCGCTGGCCGGCGAGCTCGACGACGTCGAGACCGTCGTGCACCCGACGCTCGGTCTGCGGATGCCGGTGTCGTGCCCGGGTGTGCCCGACGAGGTGCTCAACCCGCGCGAGACCTGGGAGGACCCGGACGCGTACGACGACGCCGCGGTTCGCCTCCGCGGGATGTTCCGGGACAACTACGACGCGAAGGGCTTCTCCGAGCTCGGCATCGCCGCGGCGATGTGACCCTGCGCCCCTCGGGCCGGACCTGCGCCCTACTCGGGGCGCAGGCTGTGTTGTCCCGCTCTGGTCGACCTTCCTCGATGCTCTGCGTCACGTCCGTGACGCGCCGCATCCGCTCGGTCGACGGGCCGCTCGGGCCGGACCTGCGCCCTACTCGGGGCGCAGGCTGGTCGCCGGGGGGAGGTCGCCGGGGAACAGCGGCTCGCCCAGGTCGACCTCCGAGCCCAGCGACAGCTTCGTCGCCCGGCCGTCGGCGTCGAGCTCGAACACGACCCGCTGGCCCTGGCGCAGCATGCGGAACAGCGAGCCCTCCAGGGCGTCGGCGGCGAGCTCGTACTCGCTGCGGTCGTGATCGGCGAGCAGCGAGCCGGTGATGGTCCGCGGGTCGAACGACTTGATGACGCCTTGCATCGGAGCTCCTGTGCTGGCCGTCGCGGCGGCTCGGTGAGGCCCCGACGGTAGCAGCGGCGGTCCGCCTCACCGGGAACGGAGTCCGGCCTGGCCGGCGCGGCGCGGTGAGCGGCTCGCCGACCGACTGGTGCCCTCCAGTAGCCTCGTCGCCGATGTCCGCCCGCCTCGATGCCACCACCCTGCGCCGGATCGTCCACGTGTTCCGCTCGTCGCTCGACGACCATCGTGAGGCGCTCAACCGGCTGAACGTCTACCCGGTCCCCGACGGCGACACCGGGTCCAACATGGCGTTGACCCTCGGTTCGGTCGTCGACGAGCTCGAGGGTGCCGGCGACGACATGGCGTCGGTCGCTCGCGCCGTCGGCCACGGCTCCCTGATGGGCGCCCGCGGGAACAGCGGGGTGATCCTCTCGCAGATCCTCCGGGGGCTGACCGGGGTGCTGAGCGCCCACGACGAGGTCGACGGCAAGATCTTCGCCGAGGCGCTCGCCTCGGCATCGACCGCGGCGTACGGCGCAGTCGGCAAGCCGGTCGAGGGCACGATCCTCACCGTCGTGCGCGAGGCCTCGGAGGCGGCGGTCGCGGCGGCCGAGGAGGCCGGCGACCTGGTCGAGGTCCTCGAACGCTCCGCGGCGCAGGGCCGCGACGCGCTCGCCCGCACGCCCGAGATGCTGCCGGTGCTGGCCGAGGCCGGGGTCGTCGATGCCGGCGGGTCCGGTCTGGTGCTGCTGTTCGACTCGGCCCTCCACGTGCTCGACGGGCGCGAGCTGCCCGAGCCACCGGAGGTCGACGACCTCCCGCAGGCGGCGGCACCTCGACCCGACGTGCACGGCGAGCCCGACGTCAGCGACCTCCGCTACGAGGTGATGTACCTCCTGGAGGCCCCCGACGACGCCATCGACGCCTTCAAGGACGTCTGGGCCGGCATCGGTGACTCGATCGTGGTGGTCGGCGGTGAGGGGCTCTTCAACTGCCACATCCACACCGACGACATCGGCGCCTCCATCGAGGCCGCGCTCGACATCGGTCGGCCCCGCGAGATCCGGGTGACCGACCTCGCCGAGCAGGTCGAGGAGCTGCCCTGGGTGCTGGAGGGGGCCGCCAACGCCGAGCCCGAGTCGCAGCCCGACCCGGTCGACTGCGCCGTCGTCGCCGTGTCACCGGCCGAGGGCATCGATCGGATCTTCCACTCGCTGCGCGTCCAGCGGCTGGTGTCGGGCGGCCAGACGATGAACCCGTCGACCGAGCAGCTCCTCGCCGCCGTCGAGGCCGTCTCGGCGCCCGAGGTGGTGGTGCTGCCGAACAACTCGAACATCATCGCCGTGGCCCGACAGGTCGACGAGCTGACCTCGAAGTCGGTCAGCGTCGTGCCCACCCGGAGCGTCGTCGAGGGCTTCGCCGCGCTGCTCGAGTACGACCCGTTCCAGCCGGGCGACGTCAACACCGAGGCCATGGCCGGAGCGGTCGAGGCGGTCGCCACCGGCGAGGTCGTGCAGGCGATCCGCGAGACGAGCTCGCCGGCCGGGCCGGTCGAGGTCGGCGACTGGTTGGGCATCGTCGACGGCGAGGGGATCCGAGCGATCGCGCCATCGCTCGAGGAGGCCGCGGTCCGGTTGCTCAACGTCCTCGTCGGCGAGGAGCACGAGCTCGTCACCCTGATCGAGGGTGAGGGCGCCACCGACGCCACGACCCGCCACCTGCGGGTGTGGCTGACCGAGCAGCGCCCCGGCGTCGAGGTCGAGATCCACCCCGGCGGGCAGCCCCACTACCCGTACCTCGTCGGCGTGGAGTGAGGCGCACGGAGACGGCCCGCAGGGCCGGCCAGAAGCCGAACGGTGGGCGATGAGGCGCGCGGAGACGGTCGGCGCACGATGAGCGCTGCGCCGCTGACGCTCGCCGACCTCGACGACATCGGCATCGCCCGGCTCAACGGGGTCGGACCCGAGCGCGAGAAGGGTCTGCGCGAGCTCGGCATCACGACCGTGCTCGACCTGCTGTGGCACTACCCGCGGCGCTACATCGACCGCACCCGGGAGGCATCGATCGCCGAGCTCCTCCCGGGCGAGGAGGTCCTCGTGATCGGCGAGGTCAAGCGGATCGAGTCGCGCCGCCTGCGGGGTCGGCGCTCGATGGTCACCGCCGACATCGCCGACGCCTCCGGCCGGCTCCGGGTCACCTTCTTCAACCAGGCGTGGCGCTCCAAGCAGCTCCCGGTCGGCACCTCGGCGGCGTTCTTCGGCCGGATCGAGGACTACCGGGGCCGGCCGCAGATGACCAACCCGGTCGTCGACCTCATCGGCGACCAGACCGGGCGGATCGTGTCGATCTACCCCCAGTCGGAGAAGGCCCGGATCACCTCCCAGGACCTGTCGCGGGCGGTCCAGGAGAGCCTGCGACGGGCGAACCCTCGCGGGGTGGTCGACCCGGTCCCCGAGGAGCTGCTCCGACGCCACGGGCTGGTCGATCGCTGGGAGGCGCTGGCCCAGATCCACCAGCCCGAGTCGATGGCCCACCGCGGTCGGGCCCGCGACCGGTTGGTGTTCGACGAGCTGCTCCGGATCCAGCTGCTGCTCGTGCGGCGCAAGCGGCGCATCCAGCTCGCCGGCGGCGGCATCGAGCACGATGTCGACGGGCCGATCGTCGGCTCCTTCCTCGCCGGGCTGCCCTACGAGCTGACCGGTGCCCAGCGGCGAGCCGTCGAGGCCATCCGCGGCGATCTCGCCGGCTCGGTGCCGATGCAGCGACTGCTCCAGGGCGACGTGGGCGCCGGCAAGACGGTCGTCGCGGTCGCGACGATGCTGACCGCCGTCGAGGGGCGGCACCAGGGAGCGCTGATGGCGCCGACCGAGGTGCTCGCCGAGCAGCACCATGCCTCGATCCGGGAGCTGGTCGACGGCATCGAGGTGCCCGACCCGACGAGGCTCGAGGGGGTGCGCCCCCTCTCGGTGGTGTTGCTCACCGGGCGGCTGCCCGTCGCCGAGCGGCGCAAGGTGCTGAACGGCCTCGTCGCCGGCGAGGTCGACATCGTGGTGGGCACCCAGGCGCTGCTGTCCGAGGGGGTGACGTTCCTGTCGTTGGGCGCGGTGATCGTCGACGAGCAACACCGCTTCGGCGTCGACCAGCGGGACCTGCTCCGTCAGCGGGTCCGGGAGCAGCAGCGGTCCGAGCCCGACCTGCTCGTCATGACGGCGACCCCGATACCCCGGACGGCGGCGATGACCGTCTACGGCGACCTCGACGTGACCGTGCTCGACGAGCTGCCGCCGGGACGCCAGCCCATCGTCACCACGTGGGCCCGCGGCCCGCTCGACGAGGAGCAGGTCTGGGAGCACGTCCGCTCCGAGATCGCCGACGGTCGCCAGGCATACGTGGTGTGCCCGCTCATCGACGAGGGCGCCTCGGAGGCCAAGGCCGCCCAGCAGGTGCACGCCGACCTCGAGTCGGGCGAGCTGGCGGGGTTGCGGCTGGGCCTGCTCCACGGCCGGCAGCCGGCCCGCGAGAAGGAGCTGACGATGGACGCCTTTCGTCGCGGCGAGCTCGACGTGCTGGTCTCGACGACGGTCATCGAGGTCGGCGTCGACGTCCCGAACGCCACCGTCATGGTCATCCTCGACGCCGGACGGTTCGGCATGGCGCAGCTCCACCAGCTCCGGGGCCGGGTCGGACGGGGGCAGCACCCCTCGTCGTGCTACCTGCTCGGCGAGGCGGTCACCGACGACGCCGAGGCCCGCCTCCAGGCCCTCGAGGCGAGCACCGACGGCTTCGAGCTCGCCGAGAAGGACCTGGAGCTCCGGGGTGAGGGCACGCTGATGAGCACTCGCCAGAGCGGACGCAACGACCTGCGGCTCGCCTCCCTCCAGCGCGACCTCGCCTGGGTCGAACGGGCTCGCGAGGCGGCCGAGCTCGTGGTCGGCGACGATCCGGAGCTGAGCGACCACCCGATGCTGCTCGACGAGCTCGCCCACCTCTTCCCGCCGGAGGACGAGGTCGACGAGGCGCTGGCCAGGGGGTAGCGGGCCGGGTCAGTCGGTGGTCGGCCGGCCGAGCTCGTCGACGAAGAAGGTCGGTGCGGGCACCACCAGCGCCGGCCGATCGACCCCGCCGAGCTGCAGCAGGAGACCCAGCGCGCAGTGGTCGGGGTCCGGCCAGGCGAGGAGGTCCGGGCGGTGGTCCCAGCCCGACACGGCACTCGCCTCGCCCTCGTCGACGAACCGCACGGCGGTGACGCTGCAGCCGGCGGCCTCGGCCACGACGGTGGCGAGGTCGAGGTGGCGCTGCGTGGCGATCCGCTCGGTGGCGTCGAGCGACCGGTAGGCGACGCCCCGCCCGGCCGCGACGAGCACCTCGAGGTGCTCGGTGTCACGGCGGACGACCCGGACGCCGCGGCGGTGCAACCGCTCGGTCACGGCGTTGGGCATGAGCGCGAGGTCGGCGGCCGTCGCCGCGTTGACCACCTCGGCACCGGCTCGCTCGAACCCGTCGAGGACGGCGAGCAGCAAGGCCTGCTCCTCGCGGGCGGCGGCGTGGCGTTCGCGCCAGGCCGCGCCGCGCTGGCGCCGCAGCGCAGCAGGTCCAGCGAGGCCGAGGCCGGTCACCGAGCTGCGGTTCAACACGAGGCGGGGCTGCACCTCCAGGCCGCGGAGGCGCACCACCGAACCGGAGGCTCCGACCGTCAGCTCGAAGCGGTCGACCCGGAGGTCGGCATCGTCGACGGTCCAGCCGAGCCGTCGACCGGCGGCGGCGAGCAGCTGGGCGCTCGGGTCGCCGCCGTCGTGGACGATGAGGAGTTCGGTCATCGTGCGACCGCCAGGGTGTCGACGATCGAACCGGCGATGGCACCGCCGACGCGGTGATCGATGCCGGCGAACATCGGCGACGGGTTCACGTCGAGCACGACGAGGCGGCCGTCGGGCGTGCGCTTGATGTCGGAGCCGCTGAAGCGCAACCCGAGGACCTTCGCGGCCTCGACCGCGAGCCCCGCCACCTCGTCGTCGACCTCGATGACGGTGATCGCGGTCTCGGCGCCACGGAAGTCGACATCGTCCGCCTCGATGTCGAACGCCGCGACGACCCGGTCGTCGATCGCGTAGATCCGCAGGTTCCTGCCGGGCACGAGCTCCTGGAAGTACACCGGCGCCACCTCGAGTCGGGCGCGGGCGGTGCGCAGCATCGACGGATCGAGCACGCGGCAGCGCCCGCCGCCCGCCACCGGCTTGTAGACGACGTCGCCCACCTCGTCGAGGAGATCCTCCACCGAGGCCGGATCGCTGGTCGCGACCCCGCGCGGGACCGGCAGGCCGGCGGCGGCGAGCTCGGCATCGGCACCGGGCTTGGAGCGGTGGTGCCGGTACCCCCACAGCGAGTTGAGGATCGGGACGCCGCGCTCGTCGAGCGCGAGCTGGGCGGACTTGAAGAAGCCGAGCTGACGGCGCCGCCGTTCTGCCCGCTCGAGCCAGGCCGCCTCGTCGCTGGGGTGGACGTGCTCGGTCCGGTGGTCCGGAGCCGGCGTCGGCATCGACCGCACGTAGATGCCCCTGACCCGGTCGAGCCGGTCGCCCTCCGAGGTCTCGATGCGGTCGGTCGTCCACGTCCACCGGTCGGTGCGTGTGGTCGAGAGCCGCAGCACCTCGGCCGGGACGCCGCGGGCGGCGGCAGCTCGCTCGACGGCGAGCACCTGGGCGTCGTCGGGCGGGCCCAGGACGAGGATCGGCTCGGTCACTCGATCACGTCCCCTCCGGCGTCGGTCGGCTCCACCGGCTCGGGCGGGACGTCGAGCGCACCCTCGACGATCTCCGTGGCGCCGCCGGGGCCGGTCGGTTCCATGGGCTCGGGATCGAGCGGGACGTCCAGCCCGCTCCCGATGATCTCCTGCACGGCTCCGGGGTCGTCGCCGGACTCGAAGTCGGCGGTGGTGATGGCGACGGGTTCGCCGATGCCGATCGGCCCGGGTTCGGGGTCGAGGGGGATGTCGGCGCCGCCGGGGGGTGGGGCTCCGGGGTCGTCGCCGGACTCGAACTGGGCGGTGGTGATGGCCTCGAGGTCGGGCGGTCCGGGTTCGGGGTCGAGGGGGATGTCGGCGCCGCCGGGGGGTG
>JBCBSZ010000024.1:0-66508 GCA_039818945.1 Actinomycetota bacterium | reverse complement strand
CCTCCATCGCAACCACACCGCCATCGGCGGCCCACCCGCCACCCGCGTCGACAACGTCACCGGCTCCTACACCTAGGCTCGCCGCGGTGAGCGCCGACACCCGCATCCGAGCCGCCTGGGAGGGGCGGGTCTCCGGTTGCCAGCTCGGCAAGCCCGTGGAGCTGCTGTCGATGCGGCACGGCCACGAGGAGCTGACCGGCTACCTGCGTCGCGCCGGAGCGCTGCCACTGCGGGACTACGTCCCGGACCTCGGAGACGAGCGGATCGACGGGCGGTGCTGCCGGGATCGGCTGGTCCGGGCGGAGGCGGACGACGACCTCGACTACTCGCTCCTCGCCCTCGAGCTGCTCGAGGAGCACGGCCTCGACCTCGACACCGTCGACGTGGCCCGGGCCTGGCTGCGGCGGATGCCGGCCGGCCGCACCTACACCGCCGAGCGGGCGGCCTACACGACGCTGCTCGCCAAGGGCGCCGAGTGGTTCCCGGAGGGAGCCGAACCGGGCTTCGACCTCGACGAGTGCGCCGCCAACCCGTATCGCGAGTGGATCGGCGCCCAGATCCGGGCCGACTTCTACGGCTGGGTCCTGCCCGGCAGGCCGGCCGAGGCCGCGGCGTTGGCCGAGCGCGACGCCCGCCTCTCGCACCGAGACGCCGGCGTCGACGGTGCTCGCTTCGTCGCGGCCCTGGGTGCTGCGCTCGCCGTGAGCCCACTCGTCCCCGCCGTCGACGAGGCGTTGTCGCTGCTGCCAGCCGGCGGCGCTGCCGCCGAGGCGGTCCGGCTCGGACAGGAGCTCGCCGGCGATCCGTCCGGCGGCGAAGCCATCCGCGACCGATACGCCGAGCTGTCGCCGGTGCACACGGTGAACAACCTGGCGCTCGTCGTGTGGTCGCTGCTCAGCCATCCCGACGACTTCGGTGCCGCGATCGGTGAGGTCGTCGCCGCCGGACTCGACACCGACTGCAACGGTGCCACGGTCGGCGCGCTGTGGGGACTGCACCGCGGCGAGATTCCGGCGGCCTGGACCGCGCCGTGGCGGGGCCGGGTGGGCTTCTCCCTGGCCGGGGTCCCCGAGCTCGATCTCGACGAGCTCGTCGATCGCACGGTCGCGCTGGTCGACCGATTCGCTCCGGCGTCCTGACCGCCCCGACACCGACACGAGGAGGACCTCCGACATGACCAAGGGCTACGTCGTCTTCACCGAAGCCGTCCACGATCCCGCCGCGCTCGATGCCTACGTCGGTCCGGCCGGAGCCACCGTCGTGGCCGCCGGCGGGACCGCGCTCGTGGCCGGCCCGGCCTCCGAGGTCGTCGAGGGCGAGTGGCACGGCGAGATCACCGTGGTGCTGGAGTTCGAGAGCCTGGAGGCCGCCACCACCTGGTACCGCAGCGAGGAGTACCAGCAGCTCGCCCGGCACCGTCAGGCGGCGACAACGAGCAACGTTGCCATCTTCGCCGGCTTCGAACCGCCCGAGAGCTGACCGTCAGCGGGATGCGCGACGAGCGCTCGCCGGGCGAGACGGTCATCCGTGTCGTGTCGTGGAACATCCGCTTCGGGATCGAGGTCGACACCGCGATCGGGGAGCTGCTCGGGGTCGACGACCTCGTCGACGCCGACCTCCTGCTGCTCCAGGAGATGGACGAGACCGGGGTCGCTCGCATCGCCGAGGCGCTCGGCGCGGAGCACGTCTTCAGCTCGGTCGCCATCCATCGGCAGAGCGGGCGCGACTTCGGCAACGCGATCGTGAGCCGGTGGCCACTGTCGGATCCGGCGTCGGTCCCGCTGCCCCACGTCGCACCGGTCAGCGGCCACCCACGCGCCGCGGCCCGGGCGCGGGTGCACGTCGGTGATCGCGAGCTGCTCGTCTACAGCACGCACACCGAGACTCCCGCGCTCCGGCTCCGTCGGCGCGTCGAGCAGTTCCGACGGATCGCCGCCGACGTCGAGCACGAGGGAGCCGATCGGGTCGTGGTCGGCGGCGACTTCAACACCGTGACCGCCCGCGGCGTGGAGGCCCTGACCCGCACGATGGCGTCGGCCGGTCTGCGCCGTGCGTCGGCCGTGGCCGATCCGACGTTCCGGCGCGCCGGGCGCGAGGTGCCGCTCGATCACGTCTTCGTCGCCGGCCTCACCGCGAGCGCGGCAGGTGCCGTCCCGACGACCGCCGCCAGCGATCACCGACCGATCTGGGCGCGCCTCGTCTAGTTCGGCTGGCCGCCGGCGACGTCGAGGAACTGGCCGGTGATCCACTCGGCGGCCGGCGATGCGAAGAACACCGCCGCGGCCGCGCAGTCCTCGGGCTCACCGGTGCGGCCGAGGGGGATGACCCGACCGAAGCGCTCGCGGGCGTCGGCATCGGAGACGTGCATGGTCTCGGTCAGCATGTCGGTGACGATCACGCCCGGCGCGATGCAGTTGACCGTGATGCGCCGGGGTCCGAGCTCCACGGCGAGCGTGCGGGTCAGCGAGATCATGCCGAGGTTGGCCGCGGAGTAGGTGCCGAATCCCGGCGACGGCTTGTGCGCCGCGATCGAGATGATGTTGATGATCCGGCCACCGTCGGGCATCCGCTCCGCGGCCTGCTTGGATCCCCACCACTTCGTCGTCAGGTTGAGGTCGAGTTGCTCGTGGAACTTCTCCAGCTCGATGTCGGGGAGCGACCAGGTCTTCCGATCGAGGTTCCCGCCGGCGTTGTTGACCATGACGTCGAGGCCGCCGAGCTCGTCGACCACGCGGTCCAGCGCGGCCGGCACCGCCTCCCAGTCCATGACGTCGGCGGAGATGCCGAGCCCTCGTCGTCCCCGGTCCTCGATCTCCGCGGTCACGGCGTCGACGTCGTCCTGACGGCGGGCGAGCACCGCCACGTCGGCTCCGCACTCCGCCAGCCCGAGGGCGATGCCTCGGCCGATGCCCCGTCCGCCCCCGGTCACCAACGCCACCTTGCCGTCGAGCCGGAACCGCTGATGCAGATCCATGGCGTGCCTCCCCTCCGCCCGGGCGGTCACCCTAGGCCGCGGACGCCCTGGGGTCGGCCGGCTCGCACCGCACCCGCCGCCACAGCAGACTGACGTCCATCGGACGTCGAGAGCTCGCTGCGTGGACCGCTCGCCTCGCGGTCATCTGGGCCGTCGGGGTGGCGACGATCATCGTCCTGGCCTGGCTGCTCCGCGGCGTCTCGGTCGACTCGCTCGGCTCGGCGATCCTGGCGATCGCGGTGATCGGCGTCGTGAACGCGCTGGTGTGGCCGATGGTGGTGCGGGTGGCGATCCGGGCGATCTTCCTGACCGGTGGACTGCTCGCGCTGGTGTTGAACGGCCTCGTCGTCCTCGTCGCATCGGAGGTCGTCGCCGGCTTCGAGATCTCCGGCGTCGGGTCGGGCATCGTCGTGATCCTCGCCCTCACCACGACCTCGACGATCGTCGGTGCGGCGCTCTCGCTCGACGAGGACGCCTCGTGGTCGCGCCATGCCGTGAGGCGAGCGGCGAGGCGCAACGCCGCGACGGAGCGCACCGAAGAGCCCGGGGTGCTCTTCCTCCAGATCGACGGTCTGTCGCATGACGTCCTGCTCGAGGCGATCGACGGCGGACACGCCCCGACCCTGGCGCGATGGCTGTCCGAGGGGTCGCACGCCCTGCTGCGCTGGGAGTGCGACCTGTCGTCGCAGACCGGCGCGATGCAGGCGGGGATCCTCCTCGGCGACAACGACGACATGCCCGCGTTCCGGTGGTTCGACAAGGAGACCGGCCGGATCATGGTGTCCAACCATCCCGGCGACGCGGCGGCGATCGAGGCGGCTCGCTCGACCGGCGACGGGCTCCTGGCGGCCGGTGGCGTCTCGCGCGGCAACGTGTTCTCCGGTGACGCGCCCGACTCGATGTTCACGTTCTCGACGGTCGGTGACCGGGCGCGGCGCCAACCCGGCCGCTACCGGTTCTTCTTCACCGACCCGTACAACTTCGCCCGGATCGTCGTGCTGTCGATCGCCGACATCGCCAGCGAGCTCCGAGCCGCCCGGCGCGATCGGCGCGAGGGGGTCATGCCCCGGCTCGACCACCGCGGCGGCGTCTACCCGTTCCTGCGCGCCGCGACGACGGTGGTGCTGCGAGAGCTGGCGGTGCACACGCTGCTGAGCGACATCTACCGCGGCGTGCCGTCGGCCTACGCCGACTTCGTGGGGTACGACGAGGTCGCGCACCACTCCGGCATCCGACGGCCGGACGCGCTCGAGGTGCTGCGGCGCACCGACGTCGAGATCGGTCGGCTGGAGCGGGCGGTCGACCACGCACCACGTCCCTACCGGATCGTAGTCCTCTCCGATCACGGCCAGACCCAGGGCTCGACCTTCCTGCAGCGGTACGGCCGCGGGCTCCCCGACGTGGTCGGCGAGCTGGTGACCGCCAATCTGGGCGTCGGCGCCCCGGAGCCCGTCGGCGAGGGCTGGGGCAACGTGTCGGGCCTCGTCACCGACCTCGCCGCTCGCGAGGGGCGCGCTGCGGCCGCGCTACGGCGTGTGGTCCGCAACCGGGTCGTCGACGGCGAGGTCGTCCTCGGGCCGGGGCCGCCGGGCGAGTCGATCCTCGACGAGGACCTGATCGTGTTGGCCTCGGGCAACCTCGGCCTGGTCTATCTGCGTCACCTACCGGGTCGCGTCTCCCACGAGCAGCTCACCGAGATCGCCCCGGCGCTCATCCCAGGGCTGGCCGCGCATCCGGGAGTCGGGTTCGTCATGGTCCGGTCGGCCGACCGCGGCGCCGTCGCCATCGGCGCCGACGGCACGCACGTCCTCGCGACCGGCGAGGTGGACGGCACCGACCCGCTGGCCCCCTTCGGGCCGCGAGCGGCCCGGCACCTCCTCCGCACCGACGGCTTCTCCAACGCCCCCGACCTGATCGTGAACGGCTGGTTCGATCCGGTCACCGAGGAGGGCGCAGCCTTCGAGGAGCTCATCGGCTTCCATGGCGGGCTCGGTGGGGCGCAGACCCGTCCGTTCGTGCTGCACCCCGCCGAGTGGGAGGCGCCGAGCGACGAGATCGTCGGCGCGATCGAGCTCCATCACGTGCTCAAGGGCTGGCTGCGTTCGGTGCAGCCCGCTGCGTGATCCGGTGAGCCGGGACCACTCGTCGGGCCGGCCGTCCTACCATCCTCCGGCGTGACGACGGATGCGCGCGCCCCCGGAGCTCAGCCCCGCGCCTGCGCCGCTCGCAGCCGCTCGTGGAGGCGTTCGCGCAGCTCGTCGGGCTCGATGTCGTCGAACGCCCGACGGCGCCGGATGACCGTCGCCCCGGTCACGCCGACGGCGCCGACGATCCCGGCGAGGCCGATCAGCTTCCACCTGTTCACGGTGCGAACGGTAGGGCATCGATGAGGACGACCATCCCGTTCGACGAGGCGATCGAGGTCGCGGCGTCCGGAGACATCTGGCTCTTTCAGGGCAAGACGCCGGCCGACCGTGCCATCCGAGCGTTCACGAACAGCCCGGTCAACCACGTGTCGATGGTCCTCGCGCTCGAGGATCTGCCGCCGCTGCTGTGGCACGCCGAGCTGGCCGGCCGCATCCCGGACGTCTGGACCGGTCGTCGCCAGCGGGGCGCCCAGCTCCACCGGCTGCTCCACGCCGTGAGCGTGTGGACCCACCGCTACGGCCAGCGGGCGCTGTTCCGGCAGATCGACATCGTCGTGACGCCCGAAATGGAGGACCTCGCGCTCGGCGCCGTCGACGACCTGAACGGCCGGCACTTCCCCGGGATGGCGTCGCTGGCCAGCCGCTGGTTGAAGGGCCGGGTCCGGCGCGACGTGCCCCTGAGCGACCTCTACTGCGCCGAGCTCGTCGCCGTGACCTACGAGCGGATGGGGCTCCTCGGCGAGGAGCGGCCGCCCAACTGGTACGACCCCGGGCGGTTCTGGAGCGGCGACCGGCTCGAGCTGGTCGGTGCCGGCCTGGGCCCGGAGGTCGAGGTGGTCGACGTGCCGGAACCCGACGGCGCCTGGTTCCGCGTCGCGAACGAACGAGCGGGCGACGAGCAGGGAGTGACATGACCCCAGACCAGATCGTCCGCGACCTCCGCTTCGCCGACCCGGCCCTCCGGCGGTTCGCCTCCCATCTCGTCCCGGGGCGGGCCGACGAGGCACTCCGCCGCGCCTACTCCACGGCGGTCACCCAGCAGCTGCCGGTGCTCGAGGGCGACCGCCCGTCGGTTCGGATGTTCTGGGAGGTGCGGGCGAGCAGCCTGGCGCTGCGCACGACCTCGCTCGCGTCGGCATCCGCCGACGACGAGCTCGCCACCGCCTTCCACGCACTTCCGGCGAACGAGCGGGCAGCGCTGCTGCTCGTCGGGGTCGAGGGTCTGTCGGTGACCGACGCAGCGAGCGTGCTGAGCGTCGCTCCGGAGCGGGTGGTCGACCTGAGCAACGGTGCCGCGCGGTCGCTGCGCGAGCGGGTCCCCACACTGGCGGGCGTCGATGATCCCTCGCTCGTGGCGCGGGTGAGGGATCTCCCGATCGCCCCGGCCTCGCCACCGTTCTGGGACGGCGTGGAGCGCGAGGCGATGGGCGCCGCCGTGCCGCCGCCCCGGCGGACGCCCACGTGGGTGTGGGTCGTGGTCGGCGCCATCGCGGTCGTCCTCATCGCCGGGCTGGCATTGATCCTCGCCGGTGACGACGACGGAGACGACGAGATCGTGGCCATCGTGACCAGCACGACCGAGGCCGTCGCACCGACCTCGACGACGGTCGCGTCGACGACGACGAGCGGGCTACCGGAGACCACCACCACGGCCCCGGCCCCGACCACCACGGCTGCTCCCACGACCACCGCGGTGCCGACGACGACGGAGGCGCCGGACACCGGGCCGATCGATCGTGGGGATGCGTCGTTCTCCGATGGCGCGGCGACGCTGGACGGGACGCTCGACGGGCGAGCCGAGCAGTGGCGGACGTCCATCGGCGACGGCGAGTCGCTCGTCGTGCCCGGGCCAGTCGCCGGCGTCGGGGTCCTGGTGCTCGACGACGGTGGCAACCAGGTGGCAGCGGAAGGATCCGGCGCTGCGCTCCAGGTGTTCGAGTCGACCGGTGATCGCATCGTCCAGGTCGCAGCAACGGGGGAGGGCCCGGTCGAGTACGCCGTCGACCTCGGCCGGAGCTCCGAGGGGACCGGCTGGCTGGCGGTCGCGCCGGAGGAGGGTTCGACGGCTGCGAACGGTGACCTGACCTCGCTCACGACGGTGCAGTGCGTGGCGACGGCTAATCGCCTGGACGCCGAGCTCGAGTACGCCGACGACGACGAGCAACGGGTCGTCGTGACCTTCACGAACGGCACCGACGTCGACACCGTCGTCTGGACCGGAACGGTCGAGGCCGGGGGTGCCATCACCGCCACGAGCGAGACGGCCAACGGCGTGCTCTTCGACGGGAGCTTCGACAGCGGTCCCGACGAGTTGCTCGGACGGCCGTTCAGCCTCACCGTGCTCGGCTGCGACGAGGGCTGAGCCCGCTCAGGACCGAGGCTCGAGCAGCACCGAAGCGAGACGGTCGGCGGCGGACGGGTCGAGCCCGGCGCCGGTGAGCAACGACCTCGCCCCGCCGGCCCGCTCGTCGACCGCTTCGAGGAGGTCGACGATGACCTCGGGTGGTGCGGAGAGGACGTCGGGCGGGATGTCGGGCAGCTCACCGTCGTCGAAGTTGGCGAGGAACGCCTCGATGATGCGGGCGACCCCGTCCGCCGAGGCGGTGAAGTCCGCCGCGATCGCGTCGCGGTCGACGCCGAGCAGATCGAGGACGAGGGCGACGAGGACGCCGGTGCGGTCCTTGCCCGCGGTGCAGAACACCAGGGTCGGGCCGGCGTCAGGTCGGGCGAGCAGCGCCACGGCCTCGGCGAGCGCCGCCGTCTCACGGAAGGCGATGGCGTCGAACATGTCGACCAGCGTGAGCCCGTCGGCCGCGGCCTGCATGTAGGAGCCGTCGAGGATCGGGACGCGGTGGATGACGGCGCCACCGGGTGCGTCGACCTCACCGGTGCGCCCGCGCTCGAGCTCGGATCGCAGGTCGATCAGGGTCCGGACCCCGAGACCGGTCACGATCGAGGCGCGCTGGTCGGGGTCGAGGCGCTGGAGGCCGTCGCTGCGATAGAGCCGACCGTGCAGCACCCGACGTCCGCCGGCTGCCGGGAGCCCGCCGACGTCGCGGAGGTTGGGCAGGAGCCCGTCGAGCTCGGACGGGATCATCGGCCGCCCGCTGGAGGACGCGCGGTGGGGGAGCTGCGACGGGGGCCTGGCATGGGGAACGACCTGCTCGTCGGACGGGGCGCACCCGCACGGTAGCGAGCCGGGCGGCAGGTCCGTGACCACGAGTCGCTGTGGCTCAGGTCCGGCGGCGCGCCTCGCTGCGGGCGCGCCGCTCCTCGTGGAAGCGGTGGTCGCGGCGCACGAGTTTGGCGATCGTGCGCCGGTCGGCCGGGTGCAACGTCACGGGGGTCGACCGGATCACGCGGAGGAGGTCGCGGAGGTCGTTGGTCACGTGATCGACGCCCGGGGCGCGGACCGGTCCGAGCTGGGACCTGGTGTGCACCAGCACCACCGCCGTGTGGACCCGAACGGTCAGATCGTTGCGGTGGAGCCACTCCGCGAGGTCGGTGGCGACCTCGCGGACGATGCGCCCCCAGCTCCGGCCGCTGCGATCGGTGGCCCGGCCGTCGCTGCGGATGTTGCCCCACTTGTCGATCTTGTCGTAGCGCCAGTCGTCACCGTCGATGCGCAGCGCGATGCTCCGGTTCTTCACCTCGATCGTCCACACACCGGCAGGGCCGATGAGCACGGCGTCGACGGTGCCGGCCCGGTTGCGGTAGCCCCGCAGCAGGAGCCAGTCGTCGTCCAGCTCGTCGCGGAACCGATCGTCGATGGACTGCTCGCCCTGCACCCCGGCCCACCGCTGGTTGGCCCCGTCGGTGAGGTCGAGCTGGGTGTTGTCGGCGGCACGCCGGCGGGCGTGGGCCTCCTCGAGTCGCTGTCGAGCGGCCGCCTCCTCGTCGGTCTCGACGCCGCGGAGGCGTTGCCAGAGCGACTTGCGGCGGTAGGCGTCGCCGTATCCCGCCGCGGCCTCGTCGACCAGCGCGGTCGCCTCGGCCTGTCGCGCTGCGACGTCGCGCCGCTGCCCCTCGGTGTCGGTCAGCAGCTCGTTGGTGTGGTCGGAGAGCCGCTCGATCCGCACCGTGCCAGCTCCTCTCCCCGGTGAGGCGCCCGGAGGGAACGCTACCCGCGGGAGCGAGACCGGACCGGTGAGGGCGCGCCTCAGCCGGCGGCCGGCGTCTGGTCCGCGGCGTCGCGCAGGTCGATCACGTCGGCCAGACCGAGGCGGTGGTACGCCGCGGCGGCCTCGCCGCGATTGGAGACACCCAGCTTGGCGAGGAGGTTGGAGATGTGGGTGCTGACCGTCCGCGGGCTCACGAAGAGGCGCTCGCCGATGCCCTTGTTGGTCAGACCGTCGGCGAGCAGCGACATCACCTCGACCTCGCGGGCGGTGAGGTGGTGGGGGAGCTCCCTGGGCGGCGGTTCGGCCGACGCGGTGGGCTCGTCGTGGCCGATCCCCGGCACGTGCTCGGCCTCGGCGATCGCGACGACCTGTCGGGTCAGCCAGGTCATGCCGTGCGTCGTCGTCAGGTCGTGCAGCTCGTGCAGGCCGGTCTCGACCTCGTCGCGATGAGCGGCACCGGCCGCGATCTGGTGCTCGAGGAGCAGGAGCCTCGCCTGTGCCGCCTCGTGGAGGAACCCGGACTCGTCGAGGAGCTCGATGGCCCGGCCGGCGCCCTCGTGCGCGAACGTGCCGGCGATCGCAGCGAGCTCGACGTCCATCAACGCCCGCATGGCTCGGTTGGCGAGGCCCGGCCCCTCGAAGCCCTCGACCAACGCGGTGGCCTCGTCCAGGTGGGCCGATGGATCGTCGCCGGCGCGCACGATGCGGAGTCGCTCGACGATCGACTCCCGGGTGTAGCTGAGGTTGTCGCCGGCGAGCTGGAGGGTCAGGGCCTGGTCGATGTGGTCGGACGCGGCGTCGAGGTCGCCCTGGCGTCGTGACAGCTCGGCGCGGAGCCGCGACTGGAACCCGGTCTCCTGGGCGGACTGGAAGCGCTCGGCGATCTCGTCGGCGTCGTCGAGGAAGGCCGCGGCCAGGTCGGGTTCGTCTGATGCGAGGGCGTGCAGGCCGGCCGCCTGCAGGACCGTGAGCCGGCGGAGGTCGTCGAGCTCGCTGCCGAGCAGGACCTCGAGGAGCGGCTCGGCCTCGATCAGTCGCCCGGCCTCCACGAGCCCGAGGCACAGATCGAGGCGGAACTCGGCCCGCCACCGTGGCCCGCAGTGCTGCTCGGCGTACGCCAGCCCGGCGCGGCTGGCATCGAGGCAGGCCGCGGTGCGCCCGTCGCGGAAGACGATGATCAACATCTCGGTGTGGTACGTGTTCGCGACCTGCGACACCAGACGGGCGTCGAGGGCGCGCTGGCGGGCCTCGCGGGCCAGCGCGACCCCGTCGTCGAGGTCGAGGGTCACCCCGACGGCGAGCGCCTTGGTGGTCAGCGCCTCGATCAGTACGACCTCCGGACCGTGCTCGGCGGCGATCTCGATGGCCCGCTCGGCGGCGTGCAGCGCCGGGTGGATCTGCCCATCGGCCAGCGCCTGCTTCGAGATCCGGTGGTGCACGATCGCCGCTTCCGGCGAGCGGTCGTCGCCGACGAGGCGCGCGGCCGCGGCGAGGACCCGGGCGGTCTCCTCCGGGTGGCCCAGGTGCCAGTTGATGGGGGCGAGCGCGGCGAGCAGCCGGGCCTGCTTCGCATCGGGCAGCTCGCGGCCCCAGCTCCCGAGGGCGCCGTCGAGCAGCTCGACGGCCTCCTCGCTCCGGTAGCAACTCGTCAGCCACTCCGCGGCGCGGCCCAGGAGCCGGTCGCGGGTCATGCCCGCTGCCTCCTCCGGCTCGGCCACGGCCGGCCACTCGTGCAACGCCTGGAGCGACATGTCCGCCGCGGCCTCGTAGGCGGCGACACCGGCGGCCGCCAACGCCGCCTTGCTCGCCGCCGCGAGGCTCTGCTCGGCGTCGCCGGCCTCCCGCCAGTGGACCGCCAGGCTGGTGAGGTCGGAGAGCGAGTTGCCGCGTCGAGGGTCGGCCTGGAGCACCTCGGCGGCCCGGCGGTGCAGCTCCTCGGCCTCGAACGGGAGCACGTCGCGCAGGATCGCCTCTCGGAGCAGGGCGTGGCCGAAGACCAGATCGTTGCCGTCGACCTCGAGCGTCGAGCCGTCGAAGAGCGTCCTCAGCCCCGGCCCCACGTCGAGGTCGGGGAGCATGGCGTCGAGCATCCGGTGGTCGGCGACACCACCGACGACGGCGAGGGCGCGGAGGATCTCCCGCTCGCGATCGTCGAGGCGG
This sequence comes from Actinomycetota bacterium, assembly GCA_039818945.1. Classification (GTDB taxonomy): domain Bacteria; phylum Actinomycetota; class Acidimicrobiia; order Acidimicrobiales; family Poriferisodalaceae; genus JBCBSZ01. Next base: position 55,106 of record JBCBSZ010000024.1, on the reverse strand, counting down.
GCGATGCGGCTCGACAGGAAGTCGACCAGTGAGATCGGCAGCGCGAGGTCGCCGTCGCGTCGGGCGACGAGGAGCTCGTGGGCGAAGTACGGGTTGCCGTGCGTCCGCTCGAGCAGCTCGTCGACGAGCGCATCGTCGGGCTCCTCGTCCAGGAGGTGGTGGGCCTGGGCCGCCAGCTCCTGGCGCCGCAGCCCGTGGAGCGGGAGATCGTGCACGTTGGCGAGTCGGCGGTGCTCGGCGACCCAGGTCCGCAGGGGGTGAGATCTCGACGTGGCGCCACTACGTTCCGTGGTCAACAGGAGGACGCGGGACCGGTCGAGACCGCGGACGAGCGCCGCGAGCAGATCGCGCGTCGCGGCATCGGCCCAGTGGATGTCCTCGACGATGATGGCGAGGGGGCGGTGCTCGGCGGCCGCGGCGAGGGTGGCAGCGATGGCGTCGAAGAGCCGATCGACGTCGCCGGCGAACGACGCGCCGGCCGCATCGGGGTCGGCCAGCTCGGGGAGCAACGCAGCGAGGTCACGACGGTGGTGGCCGATGACGGCATCGACGTCGTCGAGGTGTTCCAGGAGCAGCGAACGCAGGATGCTCACGACGGGGCCGAACGGGGAGGGTCGATCGGCGAACTCGATGCAGTACCCGATGTGGGTGCCCCATCCGGTGCTGGCGAGCTGGCGTTCGAACGCCCGGGTCAGGGTGCTCTTGCCGATCCCGGCCTCGCCCGAGGCGAGCACCATCTGCCCACCCTGCTCGACGGCCAGGTCGGCGATCTCTCGCAGTCGCGCCAACTCGTCGTCTCGCCCGATGAGCACCTCGACCGGGGGTTCGTCCCCTCCCGCTGCGCCCGCCATGCCGTCAGTCTTGACCACGCAGGGTGGTCGCCGCCAATAGTGTGACGGCTGTCACAGTCAACGCCACCCCGGCGGCGAACTCCGGGCTCGTGGCCTCGGAGAAGAAACCGCCGCCGAGCGAGCCCACGGACAGCCCGAGGAACACGCCGGTCTGCAGGATCGAGAAGATCGCCACCCGGTTGTCCTCCGGCAGCCGGCGTCCGACCACGATGTTCGTCGGTGATGCGAAGCTGAACACCACACCGATCAACCCGAAGGCGACGAACGCGAGGAACCCGCCGACCCCGGCGAAGAGCAGTGCCGCCCCCGCCGCCCCGGCCAGTCCGGACAGGAACATGGCGCGTCGCAACAGGGTGATGTCGTCGCCCGAGGTCCTCAGGAGCGCGACGGCCACCAACGTGGCCGCGGGCGACATGGCGCTCAGCAGACCGACCGTCTGCTCGTTGAACGAGGCGACGGCCGTGCCGTACACGGCGACCTGGCTCTCGACCGACATCGCCGCGGTCACGACGACCACCGTCGTGGCGAACGCGAGCGCCGAGACCCGGTCGGCGCGCAGGTAGCGCAGCGCGGCGGCGAGGCTCGGTTTGGAGGACTCGGTCTCGTCGCGCCGTCCGCTCCGCTTCACCTGGGAGATCAGCAGGGCGGACACGAGGAACGAGGCGCCGTTCAACAGGAGCGTGAACTCGGCTCCCAGGTACCCCACGGTGACGCCACCGAGGGCGTAGCCGGCGAGCGACGACGCCTGGTTGGCGGCGTGGGTGACCTGGATGGCCTCGGAGTAGTCCTCCTTCGACACGATCTCGGTGACGAACGCCGACTTCGTGGCCTCGAAGACCGGGTCGATCAGGGCCGCCGCGCCGACGATGACGAGCAGCGCCGGGGTCGGCGGGCTCCAGACGCCGATGGCGACGAACGCCAGGCCGCGGAGGCTGTCGCAGGTCAACAGCACGATCCGGCGGCCGAAACGGGCCGCGAACGACGTGAGGAGCTGGCCGGGCCCGAGCCACGGCACCACGAAGAGCATGCCGACGATGCCCACCGTGGTGGCTCCACCGCCCCGTTCGAGCACGAGGAGGGCGATCGCCAGGCGTGCCGACCAGTCCCCGAGCTGCGAGGCGATGCTGGCGGTCCAGATGAGGCGGAAGTCGCGGCTGGGCGTCAGCCTCAACAACGGCGACACCTCCTCGGTCCGCGTCACCCGTCTGCGGGGCCGGACGGTACCAGCCGGGGCTGCGCATCGATCGCGCCCGTCCCCGCGCCGCGGGCCCGGCACGGCCGCGGATGACGTACGTCGGCGACGTACGTCATCGCCGTCTCGGCGAATACGTCATCTGACCGATCCGCAGATCGCGGATCCGTCAGAGGATGACCTCAGAACGAACGAGCCACCCGGCAGCGAGACGGAAAGGAGGTGCGAGATGTACGAGGGCAACAGCTGGACCTGATCCAGCAGCGGTGTCGGAAGCGAGTGCGAGTCGAGAGCGGGAAGGAGGTGTGCGGTGATCTTCGAGGGCAACAGCTGGACCTGATCCAGAGCGAGTGACCGAGCAGCGGGCTGAGTGGGAGAGGAGGTGCGAGATGTACGAGGGCAACAGCTGGACCTGATCCAGAGCGAGTGACCGGAAGTGAGCAGAGCACCAGAGAGGGACAGGAGGTGGGAGAGATGTACGAGGGCAACAGCTGGACCTGATCCGGCGAGACGACAACCAGAGGAATCATCACCAGGGGCCGCTCGATCAGAGTGGCCCCTTGGCGTTGTCCCCGGTCCGTCAGCAGGTCGCCCGCAGCTCCAGCAGCGCGATCCGCTCGGCCTCGGTGACCGACAGCGCCCAGCGGGACTTCACCTCGGCCCAGCCGGTCCCGTACTCGCACCAGAACTCGGTCGCCGGCGGTCGCCACTCGTCGGGTCCCCGCGATCCCTTCGACCGGTTCGCCGACCTCGTGACCGCGACGAGGGCCTCGTCGTGATCGAGGTCGTTCGCGAAGGCCCGCCGCATCTCGCGGTCCCACGCCCAACCTCCGGAGGCGTGCGCGTCGGCGAGCGGGACGAGATGGTCCACGTCGAGGCCACCGGGGTCGGTCACGACGATCCCGGTGAACGGATCGACCCAACGACCCGCCACCACCGTGCAGCCGTCGTCGGACAACGTGGGCTCGACGGTGGACTCCTCGATCAGCACCTCGAAGCGGGTCGTCTGGCAGTCGCCGTCAGCGTCGGACCAGTGCGGCCAGTCGCTGCGCTGGTACGGCTCGTCGGGCTCGGACCCGTCGACCACGAGCCCGGCGACGAGCGCGTCGAAGGGCGTCAGCGCGGCGACGGCCACGATCGGTTCGGCGGTGGGTGTGCCCCCGAGCGAGCCGAGGAACGGCTGGTCGGAGAACGTGAAGGCGCCGCCGTCGCTCGCCACCAGCAGGTAGCCGTCCCCGAACCCGATGCCACCGACGACCGGGGCGTTGAGCGCCGTGCTCGGAGCGAGCGCGCCGGGCACCGAGCCGCGGAACGGGGCGTCGAACGCGAACACGCCGCCGTCGGCCGCGAACAACCAGTAGCCGGAGCCGTCCGGATCGGCGGCGACGGCCACGACCGGCTCGTTGAGGGTCAGGCCGCCGGTCGAGCCGTGGAACCCGGCGTCACCGAAGGTGAAGACCCCACCGTCCGCGCCGACCAGGTAGTACCCGTCGCCGGAGGGCGTCGGGGTGGCAGCGATGATCGGCTCGTTGAGCACGTCGGCGAGCGCGATCGAACCCGGCGCCACCGACCACAGGTCGCCGTGGTCGCCCGCGGTCCCGAACGGGGTCACGCGTCCGCGGTCGCTGACGACCCAGTAGCCGTCACCATCCGGTGTCGCCATGATCGCCGCAGGGTGTTCGTCGTCGGCGAGCGTGACCGGGTCCAGATCGCCGCGAGCGGTCGCATCGCCGACGGCGATGACCCGGCCATCGCACGCGAGCACGAGTTGACCGCCGCTCGGCAACAGGGCCAGATCGATCGCGTCGACGCCGGCCATGCCGTGCTCGAGGCCCGGCCCGAAGACGTGCGCGGTGCCGTTGGCCTCGAGGAGCACGTACCCGCCGACGAAGCCGCGGCGGAGGTCGGGGACGAGGTCGCCGGTCGGCGAGGGCACGAGCTCGGCGTCGTCGCGGCAGCGGGTCGGCGTCGGCGGGCGAGGCTCGTCCGGTGCTCCCGGCAACGCCGAGCAGGGGATCAGGTCGCCGTCACCGTCGAGTCGGGCGACGTCGCCGTGGTGGGGGTGGTGGGTCCAGAACCAGTCGTTCGCCTCGTCCCAGGTCGCGAAGTCGCCGCAGTTGACGACGTCGCCCGGGTTCGGTGGGATCGTTCCCTGCGCCGCAGCGCCGGTGCCGAACCCGACGACCGCCATCACGATCCCGCAGCACGCGACGACCCACCGCATCACCCTCACCGCCCCGGTCCGTCGGGGCGACGGACGATTCGCCGAGGCGACGGTTCCCGCTCCGTCGCTCGGCCCCCGCCCGCACGGTAGCGAGGCGGCTGGGGCCCGGCTCGCGGAGCTGGCCACGCTCGGTGTGGGAGAGGGCGGCGACGTGCCAGGCTGGCCACGGGGCGAAGGGGGCGCGATGGCCACGTTCGAGGATGTCCGGCGGCTCGGGACCGAGCTGCCCGAGGTGACCGAGTCGGTGTCCTACGGGACGCCGGCGTTGAAGGTGCGTTCGAAGAGCTTCTGCCGCATGTGGAGCGACCGTGAGCACGACCGCGACGACGTGCACGACACCGAGGTGCTCGTCGTGTTCTGCGAGCTCGACGCCAAGCCGATGCTGCTCGACGCCCACGAGGCGCTCTTCGAGACGCCCCACTACGAGGGCTACGGAGCGATGCTGGTGCGCCTGGCCGACGTCGGCCTCGACGACCTCGCCGACTGGCTGGAGGACAGCTACCGGCTCAAGGCGCCGAAGAAACTCGTCCGCCAGCTCGACGCCGAGGGCTGAACCGGATCAGCTCCGGGGCTCGACCGCCTCGACGGGGTAGGGGAACCAGCGCAGTTGCTCGAAGTCCCCGGTGGTGTCGGGTGGGGCGAGGGGAGCCGGCGGCTCGGCCCGGGCCGAGGCGCACAGGCGGCGGGCGTCCTCCAGGTACTGCTCGAGGCGGACGCTCCCTCCCCGATGGCGCCGATCGGTGTGGAGCAGCCCGTCGGGTCCGTACTCGACGTCGTGCAGGCTCATCGGCGGCTCGGCCAGACCGTCCCGGTGCCGCCAGGTGCCGACATCGGGCTCGAACCGGTAGAGCGGCAGCAGGGACGCACCCTCGGTCGCCACGAGCTCGACCGCATCGAGGAGGTACTCGAAGGTGTCCTCGTCGATGAAGTAGTTGAAGTTGAGGCGCACCCACCCCGGCTTGACCCCCTCGCACCCCCGGGTGATCTCGCGCTCGAAGGCGAGCGAGCGATCGAGATCGATGCCGAGGAGCCGATGGCCGTACGGCCCGGCGCAGGAGCAACCGCCGCGGCTCTGGATGCCGAAGAGATCGTTGAGCACGGCGACCACGAAGTTGTGGTGCAGGTGTCGGTCGCCGTGCCGGATCACGAACGACACGATCGAGAGCCGCTCGGCCTCGCGACTGCCGAGGATCTCGATGTTCGGGTGCTGCTCCCACCGCTCGATGGCGCGGCGGACGAAGCGTTCCTCCCGGCGGCGGATCTCGTCGACGCCGACCGCCTCCTTCAGCTGGAAGACCAGTCCGGCGCGGATCGACTCGACGATGGCGGGCGTGCCGCCCTCCTCGCGGTGCTCGATGTCGTCGAGGTAGTCGTGGTCCTCGGGGTTGACGTAGGCCACCGTGCCGCCGCCGGGGACCACGGGCACCCGGTTGCGGAACAGCTCCCGACGGGCGACGAGGACACCGGGGGTACCGGGCCCGCCGATGAGCTTGTGGGGCGAGACGAACACCGCGTCGAGGTAGGCACCGTCGGGATCGTCCGCCGAGCCCATGTCGATGCCCACGTAGGGAGCGGCGGCAGCGAAGTCCCAGCAGGCGAGCGCGTCGTACCGGTGCAGGAGCGAGGACACCGCGGCGGTGTCGGTGATGATCCCGGTGACGTTGGAGGCCGCCGAGAACGACCCGATGAGCAGGGGTCGCTCGGCGTGGCGCTCCAGCTCGGCCTCGAGCTGGACGAGGTCGACGTGGCCGTCGGCGTCCTCGTCGATGGTCACGACGTCGGCGATCGACTCGCGCCACGGGATCTCGTTGGAGTGGTGCTCGAACGGGCCGATGAACACGACGGGACGCTCGTCGTCGGGGATCTGCTCGGTGAAGCGGTAGCGGTCGTCGAGCTCGGACGGGATCCTCAGTCCGAGCACGCCAATGAGCTTCGCGATGGCGTAGGTCGAGCCGCTGCCGCAGAACAGCACGGCGTGCTCGTCCGTGGCGCCGAGGCAGCGCCCGACGATCGCTCGGGCGTCCTCGCGGAAGCGGGTGGTCTGCAGGCCGGTGCCCGACGACTCGCTGTGGGTGTTCGCGTACAGCGGCAGGACCGCATCGCGGAGGTAGTCCTCGATGAAGTCCAGCGATCGGCCCGAGGCCGTGTAGTCGGCGTAGACCACGGGCCGCAGCCCGAACGGACCGGCGACGAGGTCGCCGCGCCCGATCACGGCGCTCCGGATCGAGTCGATCAGCTGATCGACGGTGCCGGAGGACGTCGTCCCGCTGCGTTCGCTGGCCATCCGGTCGAGGGTACGGCCGGGGGCGGGCCGATGTCAGCGCATCGCGACCGCTGGAGCGACGGGCGCTCACCCGGAGCGCCGGTGGTGCGATGCTGAGGGCGACCCCGGACGAAGGAGCCCCCATGGGAGCCGCCCACCCCGAGTACCTCGTCGAGCCGGAGTGGCTCGCCGACCGGCTCGACGACCCCACCGTCCGAGTGCTCGACGTGACCGCCCAGTTGGACCGCGAGCTGGTCAACCACGCGAAGGCGGCCTGCTTCGACGCGGCGCACCTCCCCGGATCGGTCTTCTTCGACGTCTCGTCGGCGCGGGGAGCGCTCTCCGATCCGCACGCGGAGCTGCCGTGGACGTGGCCGAGGAGCTCCTGGGTCGACGAGCGCCTGGCCGAGGCGGGCGTCGCCGACGACACGACCGTCGTGCTCGTCGCCCGCACACCGCGGGAGGGCATCGACTCGGGAACGATGTGGTGCACCCGAGCGTGGTGGACCCTGCACCACATGGGCGTCGACTGCCGGATCCTGCGCGGCGGTCTCGAGCGCTGGGAAGCAGAAGGGCGGCCACTCACCGACGAGCCGACCGCCGTCTCGCCCGGCTCGGTCCGCACGAGCGAGGCGGCGGCGGGGGCGTGCGCCTCGAAGGAGGACGTGCTGGCCGCGCTCGAGTCGGGCCGCTCGTGCGTGCTCGACGCCCTGCCCGCGTCCAGCTTCGACGGCACCGACGGTGGGTACGGCCCGCGCCGCGGTCACATCACCGGTGCGGTGAACCTGCCCTTCCGCGGGCTGGTCGAGCGCGAGACGGCGGCCTTCCCCGACGCCGACGTGTTGCGCGAGCGGGTCGACGCGCTCGGGCTGCTCGATCACGAACGGGTCGTCACCTACTGCGGGGGCGCCATCGCTGCGACCGTGCCGGCGTTCGTCCTGGCGATGCTCGGCCACGACGACGTCGGTGTCTACGACGGCAGCCTCATGGAGTGGGCCGCCGACGAGTCGCTGCCCATGACCGACCCGAGCTGAGCGGTGGCCGGCCCCCGGATCGGGAGCCGGCCACCTCCGCCGTCACGTGCCCTGGTTGTTGCGAGGACGCAGCGCAGCCGGTACCGGTTCAGGTGCCCTTGTAGTTCAGGACGCAGCGCAGCCGGTACCGGTTCAGGTGCCCTTGTAGTTCAGGACGCAGCGCAGCCGGTGCACCGGCCGCACCAGGTCCTGCTGGTTGGCCATGACCTCACCGAGGTCCTTGTAGGCCTCCGGGTGCTCGTCGAGCAGCCCCCGGGCATCGTCGTTCCAGGTGATGCCGTCCATCCGCTCGACGAGTGAGTCCGGGGTGAGCTCCTGCTTCGCCGCGCGGCGTGAGAGGCGCCGCCCGGCCCCGTGCGAGGCCGACGTGTAGGACGCCGGCGAGCCCAGGCCCTCCACGATGAACGACCCGGTCGCCATCGAACCGGGGATGACGCCGCGGTCGCCGACCCGGGCCCGGATCGCACCCTTGCGGGTCACCCAGACGTCGCGTCCGTGGTGGTGCTCCCGCTGGGTGTAGTTGTGGTGGCACTGGACCCGATCGCCGGGCTCGACCGGCAGGCCGTGGTGGCGCAGCTGGTCGAGGATGGCCGTGAGCATGGCGTCGCGGTTGCCGAGGGCGTAGTCCTGCGCCCACGTCATCGCGTCGATGTACTCACCGAACTCCGGCGTCTGCTCGACCAGGTACGCGAGGTCCGGGTCGGGCAGGTCGATGAAGTAGCGAGCCATCAGACCCTTCGCCCGCTCGATGTGGCGGCGAGCGATCTCGTTGCCGATGCCGCGCGACCCCGAGTGGAGCACCACCCACACCCGGTCCTGCTCGTCCAGGCAGAGCTCGACGAAGTGGTTGCCGGAGCCGAGCGTGCCGAACTGGGATCGCACCTTGTCGGCCTTCGTGCGCGCCTGCTCCGGGGCGCGCTCGGCCAGGCCGGCCGGCAGGTCGGCCGCCCGGGTCGACGAGTGCGACCCCTGGCGGCTGCGACGCCGTGACGGCACGCCGGCGGGCACGGCGCGACCGATCGAGTGGTGCAGCGGTGCGAGATCGTCGGGCAGCTGCTCGGCCCGCACGCCGGTGTCGACCGCGGCCATGCCGCAGCCGATGTCGACGCCGACCGCGGCCGGGATGATCGCCCCCTCGGTCGCGATGACCGAACCGACGGTGGCGCCGAGGCCGAGGTGGGCGTCCGCCATCAGCGCGAGGGGCGATCGGACGAACGGCATCGAGGCGGTGGTGCGAGCCTGCTGCTCGGTGCGCTCGTCGAGGTCGGTGGCCCAGGACAGCACGTCGTCGGTCAGGTGGATGGCCATGCGTCCCTCCTCGGGTGCGCCGCGCTCCGGCTCTCGGAGCGACGCCCCGATGATCGGCGACCCGGACCGACCGGCCGAGCGATTTTCGGGCGTGCACCGGGACGTGGCTCTGCGAGCCTGGGGCGATGGAGCAGACCCTGGACGGTCGGATCGCGCTCGTGACCGGGGCGAACCACGGGATCGGCGCGGCTGCGGCGATCGCCCTCGCCGAGCGTGGCGCCGATGTGGTCATCACCCACCTCCGCGGTCCCGACGGCGACAGCGAGTACGACCGGGCCCGCGCCGCAGATGGTTCGGCGACCGTGGCTGCCGTGGAGGCGGTCGGGCGTCGCTGCTGCTCCGTCGAGGCCGACCTCAGCGACCCCGAGACGCCGACGCTGCTCTACGACCGCGCCGAGGCCGAGCTGGGCCCGGTCTCGGTCCTCGTCCACAACGCCAGCGCCTGGCGCAAGGACAGCTTCGCCGACGGCGGCGTCGATGCGATCGGCCGACCCAACCACGCCGTGACCGCGGCCAGCGTGGACGTCCAGCTCCACGTGGATGCCCGCGCCGGTGCCCTCCTGATCGCGCATCACGCCGAGCGTCACCGCGTGCGGGGCGCTGACTGGGGGCGGATCGTGACGATGACGTCCGGCGAGGGGCGGGCCTTCCCCGGCGAGGTGTCGTACGGCGCGGCGAAGGCGGCGCTGATCAGCTACACGTTGTCGGCAGCCGCCGAGCTGGCCGGCGACGGCATCACCGCCAACGTCATCTACCCGCCGGTGACCGACACGGGCTGGATCACCGACGAGGTGCGGGCGTTCGTGGCTCGCGACCACGACCACCACCACATCGCAGCGCCGGACGAGGTCGCACAGGTGATCGCGTGGCTCTGCGCCGACGCCGGCCGCATCGTCACCGGCAACGTGATCCGCCTGCGGTGACCGCGGTGGTCGCGGGTGGGATGTGCAACGATCGGCCGCCATGATCGACCTGAGCGGCAAGGTGTTCGTCGTGACCGGAGGCAACGGGGGCATCGGCCTCGGCATGGCCGAGGGGATCGTGCTCGCCGGCGGCGCGGTCTCGATCTGGGGTCGCAACGAGGAGAAGAACGCGGCGGCGACCGAGCGGTTGGAGTCCCTCGGCGGCACCGTCGCCGCTTACGTCTGCGACGTGGCCGACGAGGAGCAGACGTCGGAGACGCTCGACCGCACCATCGCGGATCTGGGCCGCCTCGACGGGCTCTTCGCCAACGCCGGCCGCAGCGGTACGGGCACCCCGTTCCTCGAATTGCCGCTGGAGGAGTGGCGTGCCGTGATGGAGGTCAACCTCGACGGTGTGTTCCTCTCGCTGCGGGAGGCCGCCCGGCGGCTCGTCGATCAGGGCGAGGGCGGCAGCCTCGTCGCGGTCTCGTCGACCTCGGCCATCCACGGCGCGGCGGGCAACGAGGCCTATGGCACGGCCAAGACCGCGCTCAACGGCCTGGTGCGGGCGCTGGCGGTGGGTCTCGCCCGCTACGGCATCCGCGTGAACTCGCTGCTGCCCGGTTGGACGATCACCGAGCTGGCCTCGGGAGGCTACGAGAACGACGTCTTCCGCACCGTCACCACCAAGCGGACCCCGGTCCGGCGCTGGGCCGATCCGGAGGAGTTCCGGGCGGTGGGGGCGTTCCTCGCCGACCCCTCCCAGACCTTCCACACCGGCCAGGAGGTCTGCGTCGACGGCGGCTACACCGTCTTCTGACGCCGGCTCAGCGAGGCCCCTGGCCGTCGTCGACGCGGATCACTGCGCCGGTGACGGCGTCGGAGGCCGGCGAGCACAGGTAGAGGAGCGTGGAGTCGAGCTGGGCGGGGTCGCCGATGCGCTTGCGGGGGAAGACCTGGCTGATGTCGCCGATCCGCTCGATCATCCCGTCCATCATCTCGGAGTGGAAGGCGCCGGGGGCGATGGCGTTGACGTTGATGCCGTAGCGCGACCACTCGACCGCGAGCACCTCGCTCATCCGGGCGATGCCGGCCTTGGTGACCGAGTACAGCGCCGCGCCGTGGCCGTCGTAGTGGAAGCCGGAGGCGCTCGAGATGTTGACGATGCGACCCGGCCGCTCGGCGGCGATGAGCCGCCGCGCGATCTCGCACGAGAGCACGTAGGGGCCGCGCAGGTTGGTGTCGAAGACGCGGTCGATCAGGTCGAGCGACATCTTGTGCGCCCGCTGCGCGTCGGGGATGCCGGCGTTGTTGACCAGGATGTCGATGACGCCGACCGCCTCGGTGGCGTGATCGACCGCGGCGAGGATGCCCTCGTTGTCGGTCATGTCCATCGGGACGCCCAACAGCGAGCCGCCGTCGGCCTCGACCTCGGCGCGCAGCTCGGCGAGGCGCTCCTCGCGTCGTCCGGTGGCGACGACCGAGGCACCGGCCGCCGCCAGCACCCGGGCGAATCGCCAGCCCAGGCCCGACGTCGCCCCGGTGACCATGGCCACCCGGCCGGAGAGATCGAGTGAGGCGTTCGGCAGCGGCAGCTCGGACATGCGCGGGAGCGTAGCCACCGCCGCCCTCCGCAACGGCCAGTAGGTTGGCCGAGCCGAGCAGGCAGCGACGACGAGGGAGTGGCCGATGAAGATCTCGATGGCGTTGGGAGCGGGGGCCAGCCTCGACCCGGTGAGCCTCACCCGCCAGGTCCAGGACCTGGAGCGTGCCGGGGTCGACCTGGTCTGGGGCGGGGAGATCTACGGGTTCGACCTCGTGTCGACACTCGCCTACGCGGCCGGGCAGACGAGCTCGATCGAGCTGATGACCGGCATCCTCCCGATCTACAGCCGGTCACCCGCACTCATCGCCCAGACGGCGATGACGATCGACACGCTGTCGCAGGGTCGCTTCACGCTCGGGCTCGGCTCGTCCGGCCCGCAGGTGATCGAGGGCTGGCACGGCGTGCCCTTCACCAAGCCGCTGGGCATGACCCGCGACGTGATCGAGATCTGCCGCAAGGTGTGGTCCGGTGACGTCGTCCGTCACGAGGGTCGAGTGGTGAGCCTGCCGCTCCCCGAGGGCCAGGGCACCGGCAACGCCAAGGCGCTGCGGCTGATGAGCAAGCCGTACCGCCGAGACATCCCGATCGCGATCGCTGCGATCGGTCCGAAGAACGTCGAGATGGCTGCCGAGATCGCGAACCTGTGGCAGCCGATCCACTTCCTCCCCGAGAAGTTCCAGGACGTGTGGGGCGAGTCCCTGCGGGCCGGCGCGGCCAAGCGCGACGCCGAGCTGGGTCCGCTGCAGATCGTGGCCGGCGGCACCGTGGCGCTCGGCTCCGGCCCGATGGTCGATGACGCCCGCGCCCAGGTCAGGGGCAACATCGGCTTCTACGTCGGGGGCATGGGCTCGCGGGAGAAGAACTTCTACAACGACCTGTTCAAGCGGTACGGCTACGAGCAGGAGGCGACCGACATCCAGGACCTGTTCCTCAGCGGCAAGAAGGCGGAGGCGATGGCCGCGGTCCCCGAGGACTACATCGATCGTGCCAGCCTCACCGGCGACGATGGTCGGGTGCGCGAGCGCATCGAGATCTACCGTGAGGTCGGCGTGACCCATCTGGACATCAGCATCCCCGAGGGCACCGAGGACCCGCTGGACGTCATCTCCAAGGTGAAGGCCTGGGCCGAGTAGGTCGTCGGCGTCGTCGAGGGCCCGGTCAGTCGTCCTCTTCGATCTCGCCGACGAGCTCCGCCACCACGTCCTCGACGGTCGCGATGCCCTCGGCCTCACCGTTCACGGCAATCACGACCGCGAACCGGGCGCCGCTGGTCTGCATGCGGTTGAGGATCGACACGAGCGGCTCGTCGGTGCGGACCCTGAGCACCTCGCGCAGCAACGACTCGAGGTCGACGGGCTCGTCGGAGCGGACCGCCTGCATCAGCTCTCGGACCCGGACCACGCCGAGGATCCCCTGGAGACCGCCTTCGCACACCGGGAGACGGCGGTGGCCGTGGGCCAGGGCGAGCTCGAGCGCGTCGTCGACGGGCATCGTGCGCTCGGCGACGATGACGTCGTCGCGGGGCACCAGCACGTCGCGGGCCCGCTTGTCGCCGAAGTCGAAGGAGCGCTCGACGAACTCGAGGTCGGTCGGGTCGATCTCACCGGCCTTCGCCGCCTCGGCGGTGAGCATGCGGAGCTCGCGCTCGGTGAAGACCGTCGCCTCGTCGTCCTGGGCGCCGGGCATGTGGGCGTTGGCGATGAAGAGCAGCGCCCGGGTGACCGGCCGGGCGACGGCGACCAGGATCTGGAGGGGGAGCGCCACGATCCGCACCGATCGGTCGGGCGCCCGCAGCGCCAGCGTCTTCGGGATCACCTCGGCGTAGACGAACAGCACCATCGTGACGACGAAGGTGGCGATCGTGACGCCGAGCCCGCCGAACCAGCGGGAGGCGAGGGCACCACTGACCGCCGCGGCGGTGACCTGGGTGAAGAGCACGACCAGCAGGACGGTGTTGAGCACCAGCGGCAGCTCGTCGAGCAGTCGCAGCACCCGTCGCACGGTGGTGTCGCCGGGCTCCGCGTCGGCCTCGAGGCTGACCCGCTGGACCCGCAGCAGCGAGACCTCGGCGAGGGAGAGGAACGATGCCAGCGCGACCAGGGCGATGAAGACCACCACCAGCACGATGTCGAGCATGTCCTCCCTCTCACCGAGTTCCCCGCCGTGTCGGCGTCGACCGGCAGGTGCCAGATCATCGCAGGCCGGCACACCGCCACGGAACCGGACCGCCGCACCCCGTGGCGCAGGCCGTGACGTTCGACCACCTGCCGCTTGCTGGAGTTAGCGAGTCGCTAACCTTCGCGAGCGCTCGGGCGACCGACTCCTGGAGGGACGACGATGTTCCGCCGACTCGACGAACCACCCCATGACCGCTTCATCGAGCTGCCCGGTCGCGGCACCACGTGGGTGCTCGACCGGCCCGGCCCGCGCCGGCGTGCCCCCGTGGCCCTGCTCCTGCACGGCTGGCGGGCGACCGCAGCGTCCAACTGGGACCCGGTCCTCGACGAGCTCTCCCGCACCCATCGGGTCATCGCACTCGACCACCGGGGCCACGGCCGCGGCATCCGCTCGCGCGACCGCTTCGTGCTCGAGGACTGCGCCGACGACGCCGCCGCGCTGCTCCGCGAGCTGCGCGTCGACCGGGCGGTCGTCGCCGGCTACTCGATGGGCGGCCCCATCGCCCAGCTGCTCTGGCAGCGCCACCGCTCCCTCGTCGCCGGGCTCGTCTTCTGCGCCACCACGAACGACTTCCGCGTCGCCCACCCGGCGCTGATCGCTGCCGCGCAGGATCTCGAAGCCGCGTTCCACTCGATGCCGCGTGCGGTCCGCACCGCCGGCATGCGGGTCGTCGCGTCGCGCGTGGCGGCCGACGACCATCGTCGTTCGATGTTGCTCGACGACTTCGACCAGCAGGACGAGCGGGCGATCCGCCAGGCCGGCTGGGCGATCGGCCGGTATCGCTCGACGGCGTGGATCGGCGACGTCGACGTGCCGTCGGCCGTGGTCGTCACGGCCCGCGACGCCATCGTCGAACCGTCGCGCCAGCACGAGCTCGCCGCCCGCCTCCCCGGGGCACGGGTGCGCTCGATCGACGCCGGCCACCTGGTGTGCGTCGGCGAGCCGGAGGTCTTCGGCGAGGCGATCACCGATGCGGTGCGCCTCGTCACCCGGCTCCGGCGGCCTCAGTGGCTGCCGGGCCGGCTCGGCGCCCGCTCGGCGATGAAATCGGCCGGATCGGGGTCGTGGGTCATGGCCCAGTAGTCGACCAGCCGCCAGGGGAGCAGGGCGGTGATGCGGCCCGCCGGGTTGCGATACCAGTTCGTCATGCCCGGATGGGTCCAGATCAGCTCGGCGTGCTCGGCGTCGACGCGGTCGACGTACTCGTCGTGCACGTCACGGCGGACCTCCAGCGGGCCCGTCCCGTCGCTCACCATCGAGACGATACAGCCGGTGATGTAGCGGGCCTGGCACTCCGACATGAAGATCGTGCTGCCGCCGTGGCCCAGGCCGGTGTTGGGTCCGAGCATCAGGAACAGGTTCGGGAAGCCCGGCACGGTGATGCCGAGGTGCGCCCTCGGGTCGTCGTCGGCCCACGCGTCGGCGAGGTCCCGCCCACCGCGACCGGTCACCCCGAGGCGCGCGGTGAGCTGCGTGGTCTGGAAGCCGGTCGCGAACACGACCACGTCGGCCGGTCGGTGGCGCCCGTCCACGGTGGTGACGCCGTCCTCGACGATGCGGTCGATCGGGTCGGTGACGAGCTCGACGTGATCGCGCCGGATCGTCCGGTACCACCCGTTGTCGAGCAGGATCCGCTTGCCGAAGGGCGGGTAGTCCGGCAGGCAGCGCTCGACCAGGTCGGGTCTGCCGTCGAGCTCGGCGAGGAGGTGGTCGGTCATCTCCTGGCGGTGGCGATCGTTGGTGCGGTTCATCGCCCGCTCGGGGTGGGGCCACTCCGGGTCGCGGCGCAGGTGGGGGAGGAGCCCGTCGCCGTAGCGCCAGAACATCGTGAAGCGGAACCACTCGGCGTAGAAGGGCACGTGCCGGAGCAGCCAGCGCCCGCCCTCGGGGATGGCCTCGCCGTAGCCCGGGGTCGGGCGGGCCCACTGGGGGCTGCGCTGGTAGATCGTCAGGGAGGCCACGTCGTCGGCGATGCTCGGCACGAGCTGCATCGACGTCGCGCCGGTGCCGACCACCGCGACGTGCGTGCCGGCGAGATCGGCGTCGTCGGGCCACCGGGCGGTGTGGAAGCTCGGCCCGGCGAAGTCGTCGACGCCGTCGATCGCCGGGAGCTTCGGCACGTTCAGCACCCCGACGGCGCTGACGAGCACCTTGGCGTCGGTCGTGTGCTCGCCGTCGGCGGTGCGCAGCCGGACCCGCCACCGCTCCGCGACCTCGTCCCAGGTGGCGCCCACGACCGTCGTGCCGAACGAGATGTGGGACCGCACGCCAAAATCGTCGGCGCACCGCTCGAGGTACGCCTGGATCTCGTCGCGGGGCGAGAAGTAGCGGGTCCAGTCGTTCCGCTCGCCGTGGGAGAAGGAGTAGGCGTGGTTGGGGGTGTCGACGCCGCAACCCGGGTACCGGTTGTCGTACCAGGTGCCACCGACCTGGTCGCTCTGCTCGACGATGCGGTAGTCGATGCCGAGGTCGCGCAGCGTCGCGCCGAGGGCGAGGCCGGATACGCCGGCGCCGACGATCAGCACGTCGTGCTCGGCCAGCCGGTCGGGGTCGGGCGGTGCCGGCCACTCGACCGCACGGCTGACGAAGCCGAGGTCCTCACGCATCATTAGCGAGTACTCCTCGCCGACCCGCTCGCCGAGGCACGTCCGCATCATCCGGACCATCAGCTCGTCGCCGGGGTCGGTGATCGCCGGTTCGGGCACTCCGTCGGCGAGCAGGTCGAGGATCGCAGCGCGGATCTCGGCCTGGACCTCGTCGGGCAGGCCGGCCGCCGGGTCCGAGACGAGGCGGACGTCGCGGCGGGGCGTGAAGGGCGGCTCGATCCACCGGGTGTCGCCGGTGAGGTGGACGAGGCACATGAGCAGGACCCGCAGGTCGGCGTCCTGCTCGATCGCCACGCGGAGGCGTTCGGTGTCGATCGAGCTCACGGACGCCGACCGTACTGCGCTCCCTCCGGCGAACGCCTCTTGACTCTCCCTCCGGGGGAGGGTCGACGATGACGTCATGGCCGACGGACTGATGACCATCGGGGTGTTCTCACGGGCGAGCCTGCTCTCGGTGAAGGCGCTGCGGGCGTACCACGAGGCCGGCATCCTCGTGCCGGCCGTCGTGGACCCGCGGACCGGCTACCGGTCCTACGGCGTCGACCAGCTCGGCGACGCCGCCGTCGTGTCACGACTGCGCCGCCTCGACGTGCCGCTCGCGGCCATCAAGCGGATCATGGACGCCCGCGACCCGGAGGTGACCCGGCGGGAGCTGGCGGCCCACGAAGAGGTGATGCGGGAGCGGCTCGTCGAGGCGCAGCAGATCGTGACCGACCTGCAGACCGGTCGCGAGCGGCCCACCGTGCACACCCCGGTGCACGTCCGCGACGAGCCGCACCGCTACGCCCTCGGGATCCGTGGCCGGGCTGAGCCGGAGGACTTCGGCACCTTCCTCGGCGAGGCCTACGCGCAGCTCGGGGCGGCGTTCTACCGCTCGGGCGCTCAGCCCGCCGGGCCGGCCGGAGCGCTCTACCCGCCCGAGACCCCGGACGGCATCGGTGAGGTGGTCGCGTTCCTGCCGATCGCGGCGCCGGTGCCGGTCGCGGCGCACGGCGCCGTCGAGCTGATCGAGATCCCGGCCCGGCGGGTCGCCGTGCTCGTCCACGCCGGTGGCTACGACGACGTCGACGTCACCTACGGCGTCCTCGGTGCCTGGGTGGTCGAGCACGCCGAGCCCGATCTCGAGGCGTGGATCCGCGAGTTGTACCTGGTGAGCCCGGGCGAGTCCTCCGACCCGGGCGACTTCCGGACCGAGATCTGCTGGCCGCTGGCCGAACCGAAGGAGCGAGCATGACCCTGCGATTGGGCAACGTGACCATGGACTGCACCGATGCGCCGAAGGTGGCCGCCTTCTGGTCGGCCGCGCTCGAGCGCCCCGTGGACGAGGGGGGCAACCCGTTCTTCGTCTCCATCGGACGGGAGTCCGCGGGGCCTGCGATGTTCTTCATCGCCGTGCCCGAGCCGAAGTCGGTCAAGAACCGGGTCCACCTCGACCTGATCGCCGACGACCGCCGGGCCGAGATCGAGCGGCTCGTCGGGCTCGGCGCCACCTTCGTCGCCGACAAGGACGAGTGGGGCGTGTCGTGGACGGTCATGCACGACCCCGAGGGCAACGAGTTCTGCATCGCCGCCGACCACTGATCGCGCGCCGATCGGCGGCGTCGTCCTCAGCCCTGGTCACCGTGGGTTAGCGTCCCAGATGAACGCCGTTCATCTGCGAGGGGGATCCATGCGTCGAAGGTCGTTGCTGCTCATCGTGCCCGTGCTGCTGTTGGCCACGGTGCTCGCCACCGGGACCTCGGGGGCACAGTCCTCCGACGGGCCCGAGTTCTTCGTGGTCGAGGAGCAGCTGCCGTTCGAGGCGGTCGAGGGGTACGAGAGCTCCGAACGGGGCTGGGGCGTCTGGCGCGGCGCCGGCTATCGGTACGAGATCCCGGAGAACTGGAACGGCGACCTGGTCATGTGGGCCCACGGCTTCCGCGGCGAGGGCCCGGAGCTGACCGCCGATTCACCGCCGTTCCGCGAGTACCTCCTCGAGAACGGGTACGCCTGGGGTGCGTCGAGCTACGACCGCAACGGCTACGACGTGCTGTCGGGCGCGCGCTCGACGAAGATCCTGACGTCGTACCTGTCGCGACGCGTGCTCGACGACCGGCCGCACAACATCTACCTGACGGGTGCGTCGATGGGCGGCCACGTCACCGGCTACTCGATGGAGCGCTACCGCTGGCTCTACGACGGCGCCATGCCCGTGTGCGGCGTGATGGGCGACTACGAGCTGTTCGACTTCTTCCTCGACTTCAACGTCGCCGCGCAGCAGCTCGGGACCGGGTCCTCGACGTTCCCGGTCGATCCGCTGGAGTACGTCACCCAGACCGTGCCGGCCATCAAGGCCAACCTCGAGGCCGTGCCCGGAGGTTGGCCCGTGGCCCTCAACGAGACCGGCGAGCAGTTCAAGCAGCTCGTCGAGCTGGCCAGCGGCGGCGACCGCCCCAACTTCGACGAGGCGTGGGTGTTCTGGAACAGCTTCCCCGACTTCGCCACCGGCCCGGGCAACTTCCTCTTCGATCTCGGCATCGGCGACGGCACGACGGTCAACTCCCGTGGCCGGGTGACGATCGACAACACCGACACCGTGTACCAGCTCGATCTCGACCCGGCGATCTCCGCCGACGAGCAGGCGCTGAACGACGGGATCGTCCGGGTCGAGCAGACCCGCCGGGCTCGGGTCTTCGAGCCGATCTCGGGCCGCATCTCGGACCCGGTCCTCACGCTGCACAACCTGGGCGACCTGTTCGTGCCCTTCGGCATGCAGATCGACTATGCCGAGGACGTCGCCTCCTGGGGCCGTGAGCACCTGCTCGTGCAGCGCGCGATCCGAGGCTCGGGCCACTGCGGGTTCACCGAGGCGGAGTACGAGCAGGGCTTCGCCGATCTCGTCCGGTGGGTCGAGGACGGGGTGCGCCCCGAGGGTGACGACGTGCTCGATCCCGCCGCCGTGGCCGCGCCGGACTTCGGCTGCCGGTGGACCGACCCGACCCCGGGCGCCCACCTCTTCGCCGCCCCCTGCCCCGGCGACGAGCCGCCGGGCGAGGAGCCGCCGGCGGGCGAGTAGCGCTCGGGACGAGCTCAGGCCCTGCTAGCTCTCGACCAACTCCGCCGTCCAGGCCGGCAGGTTGCGGACCGCGAACGCCGCGACCTCCTCGTCGCCCTCGTCGTTGATCCAACGGAGGCGCAGGAGGTCGCGGCCCACGGTCTTGCCCAGGTGGGAGCGGGTCGTGTCGGCCTCGACGAGCAGCGGCCGGCGGACGTGCACGACCCGCCGCGGCACCCACATCACGAATACGATCTCGTCCGCCGTGGCCGCCAGGTAGCCGTTGCCGCGGATCTGCCCCGGGCCCGCCGACTGCAGCCCGAAGCAGTTGGCCGCCCGGTCCTCGACGACGACCTCCCGGCCCTCCAGGACCCGTTCGCCGGCCGAGATCGCCCCGGCGCGGGCCTGACGGAGCCACCGCCCGCCGAGGAACACCAGCACGAGCAGCGCCAGGCCGACGGCGATCAGGATCGTGACGAGCATGGGACCACCCTCGCGCGGGCCGGACCTCACGAGCGCCACCGGACGACGCCTACAGTCGGCGCCGATGTCGCTCTCGCCGCCGATCCTGCCGCTCCCCGACGACGACGCGGCGATCGGGTCGGCGCTCGACGGGGCCGAGCTGCTGGCCCTGCTCGGAGCGTGCGCCCACGTGACCGGTGATGCGTCGATCCTGCGCGAGCACCTCCGTCCCGACCCGCTCCGTCTGCGCGAGCCGCAGGGCGGCCTCGACCCGGGACAGGTCGCCGAGGCGAAGCAGCTGTGCCTCGCCGCGCTCCGCCGCTTCCGCGACGGCGGCGGCGAACCGACCCGACCCGACCACGCCCACCTCCGGCGGATCATGGAATTCATCGTCGGCCAGGACCTCGACGACCGGTACCTGCCGCTCCTCGAGGAGGAGCTCGCCGTCGAGGGGCGCGACCTCCGGGCGCCGGCCTGGCACGTCGACCGGATCGACGGGACGCGGTCGCTGCGGATCGCCGTGATCGGCGCCGGCATGTCGGGCATCGCGGCCGGGCACCGGCTGGCCCAGGCGGGCGTGGAGCACACGATCTTCGAGAAGAACGACGACGTCGGCGGCACGTGGTTCGAGAACAGCTACCCGGGGTGCCGGGTCGACGTGCAGAACCACATGTACAGCTTCAGCTTCGCCCAACGGCACGACTGGCCGCAGTACTTCAGCGACCGCCACGTCCTCGCCGACTACTTCCGGCGGGTCGCCGACGACCTCGGCGTGTCCGACCGCATCGAGTTGCGGACCGAGGTCGTCTCGTGCACCTGGCGGGAGGACGATGCGGTCTGGGAGCTGGTCGTCCGGTCCGACGCGGGCGAGCGGATCGAGCGATTCGACGCGGTCGTCTCCGCGGTCGGCCAGCTGAACCGTCCGAAGCTGCCCGAGATCGAGGGTCGCGACGAGTTCGCCGGCGTGGCCTTCCATTCGGCGCGCTGGGACCACGACGTCGACCTCGCGGGCAAGCGGGTCGTGGTGATCGGCACGGGCGCGAGCGCGTGCCAGTTCGTCCCGGTGATCGCCCGCGAGGTGGCCCACCTGACCGTGATCCAGCGGACGGCGCCGTGGCTCATCCCGGCCGAGCGGATCCACCAGGACGTCGCCGACGGCTTCGCGTGGCTCCTCGGCCACGTGCCCTTCTACGCCCAGTGGTACCGGTTCTGGCTGTTCTGGCGCGGGGCCGAGGGCATGTTGCCCGCGGCGACCGTCGACCCGGACTACCCGCCGACCGAACGTGCGGTGAGCGACCGCAACGACGAGATGCGGGCGCTGCTGACCGAGTACCTGCGGGCGATGGCCGGCGGCGACGACGAGCTCTTCGAGCAGATGGTGCCGGACTACCCGCCGCTGTCGAAGCGCTTCGTCCTCGACAACGGCGTGTGGCCGGCGACGATGCGCGAGGAGCACGTCTCGCTCGTCACGACCGGCATCGAGCGCATCGAGCCGACCGGAGTGCGGACGACCGACGGCGTCCTGCACGAGGCCGATGTCCTGATCTACGGCACGGGATTCCAGGCCGCCGACTTCCTCACCCCCATGCGGGTGACGGGCCGCGACGGCGTGGACCTCCACGAGCGATGGGCCGGCGACGCCCGCGCCTACCTCGGCATCGTGGCCCCGGGCTTCCCGAACCTGTTCTTCCTCTACGGCCCCAACACCAACATCGTCGTGAACGGGTCGATCATCTACTTCTCCGAGTGCGAGGTGCACTACGTCCTCGACTGCCTCCGACTGCTGCTCGACACCGGGACCCGGTCAATCGAGTGCCGCCCGGACGTGCACGACGCCTACAACGAGCGGATCGACGCCGCGAACCAGCTCCGCACGTGGGGGTTCTCGTCGGTGAGCAGCTGGTACAAGAACGACACCGGCCGCAGCGCCCAGAACTGGCCCCACAGCGTGCTCGAGTACTGGGAGCAGACGCGGCGGGCCGATCCGGACGACTACGTCCTGCGGTGAGCGGGTCGTGACCCGGTGGCTGATCGACGGCAACAACGTGATGGGCTCGCGCCCCGACGGCTGGTGGAACGATCCGCTCGGCGCGGCGGAGCGGTTGACCCAGTCGATCGCCGAGTGGTGCCGAACCCATGACGACGAGGTCGTGGTGGTCTACGACGGTCGTCCGGAGGGACGCCTGCAACGGCTGGCCGGGGGCAACCTCACCGTCGACTTCGCGACCAGGCCAGGCCGCGATGCGGCCGACGACCGGATCGTCGAGCTGGCCATCGCACCCGGCGACGACGACCTCGTCGTGGTGACCTCCGATCGCGGCCTGCGGGACCGCCTCCCCGAGGAGGCTGCGATCGTCGGCGCGGGCAGCTTCCGGAGCCGCCTCGACTGAAGCGTCGCGCCCTACGATCCCGACGTGGAGCTGACGCACTTCGATCCCGATGCCGACCCGGCCGAGGTCGCCGCCCACCTCCGGCGGTGGGGGTACGCGATCGTCGACGACGCCGTCGACGCAGCGACGATGGATCGCCTCGCCGACGAGGCGGCACCGTTCATCGAGCGGTCCGCCGCCGGCACCGACGACTACGACGGGCGCCACACCCGCCGCACCGGCCGCCTCATCGCCCGCTGCCCGACGAGCCGTGAGCTCATCATGCACCCGATGGCGCTGGGCGTGGTCGGTGACTTCCTCGGGCACGCCACCGCCTTCCAGCTCCACCTCACGCAGATCATCTCGCTCGGGCCCGGCGAGACCGACCAGCAGCTGCACCGAGACCAGATGGCCTTCGACCTGTTCCCGTTCCCGCCCGACTACCACGTGCAGTGCAACACCATGTGGGCGCTCACCGACTTCACCGCCGAGAACGGCGGCACGCGGGTCCGTCCGGGCTCCTCCGGCGTCGACGACGCCGAGGCCGCGTCGATGCCGGCCGGTCAGGTCGAGATGCGGCGGGGCAGCGTGCTGTTCTACGACGGCAAGGTCCTGCACGGCGGCGCGGCCAACCGCAGCGACGGCGACCGCCGGGGGGTCAACCTCACCTACGCGGTGGGCTGGGTGCGCCAGGAGGAGAACCAGTACCTGGCCTGCCCGCCCGAGGTCGCCCGGACGCTCGACGACGACCTGCTCCGGGTCATGGGCTACGCCGAGGGCGCCTTCGCGCTCGGCTACGTCGGCGACCAGGAGGACCCGCTCGCCGCGCTCCGGGGCGAGCATCGTCGCAAGCAGACGATCGGCGAGGTCGCCGAGCGCTCCGATGACCACCGGCGCTTCATCGAGGCCGACTGACCAAAGCGAACCCCCTGGGCCGCGGGGGCGGTGGGGCGTAGCGTCGCCCCCGTGGAGCTCGAGCTGCCAGCGCCGTACACGGCCCGGCCCTACCGCGGTCGACCGGACCATCCGGAGATGGCCCGCGTGCTCGGCGCCTACCGGGAGTATGAGGGCGAGCCGGAGCAACCGACCGCGGCCCAGCTCGACGTCGGCTACGCCAACCTCGTCAACTGCGACCCGGACCGGGACATCGCACTCGTCCACGACGCCGAGGGTCGGCTCGTGAGCTACGTGCGGGCGAGCTACGAGGACGTCGGCGACGGCACGCGAGACCTCGTCGTCTTCGCCCCGACCGACCCCGACCACATCGCGGAGCCGTTGTTCGAGGCGCTGGTGGACGGGTCCGAGCGGCACATGCTGCCGTGGGCCGAGGGCCTGAGTCGGGCCCGCTTCCGCGGCTACTCGCCGCACCCCGGTCCCGGGGAGGAGGCGGCGGGAGAGGCTCGCTGGTGGGAGGAGCGCGGGTACGTCGCTGCCCACTTCTGGGCCTCGCTGGTCCGACCCCACCTCGACGACGTCCCGGACCTCCCGCTGCCCGACGGCGTCGAGGTGCGGCCGGTGGAGGAGCAGCACCTCCGCCCGATCTGGGAAGCCCATCAGGAGGCGTTCCGGGGCGAGTGGGACTGGCACGAGCCGACGGAGGAGGAGTACGTCGAGTTCGTCGACGACCCGCTTCGCGACACGTCGCTGTGGAAGATCGCCTGGAGCGGCGACGAGGTGGTCGGTCAGGTCAAGTCCTTCGTGAACGACGAGGAGAACGAGGGCCGGGGCTACCTCCGGGGCTACACCGAGAACATCTCGACCCACGCCGACTGGCGGGGGCGGGGCATCGCCGGGGCGCTGCTCGCCATGAGCCTCCGCGAGCTGCGCGACCGCGGGCTGGAGCAGGCGGCGCTGGGGGCCGACACCGACAGCCCGGGCGGCGCCTTCCACCTCTACACCCGGCTCGGGTTCGAGCTGCAGGCCTACGGCGCCGTCTACGAGCGGGACCTGCCCCGCTGAAGCGCAGCGACGGCCGCGACGCAATGGGTGGTGGTCCCCGGCGAACACGGTGCTCCGGGCTCGGTATCTTCGGCCTCGTATGAGCCCGGTGGCGACGTGAGCGAGTTCCTGGACGCAGCGACGAGCCCGGTCGGGCTCGTGTTCGGCGTGCCGCTCGCCCTGTGCCTCGTCCTGTGGGCCGTGTCGATCATCGGATTCCTCGACCTCGACGTCGATGTCGACACCGATGCCGGTGAGGGCGTGCTCGGCGAGGCGTTCGACTCGCTCGGGATCGCCGGCGTGCCCCCGCTCGTCGTCGCGTCGATGGTGTCGCTGATCGCCTGGTTCGTGGCGATCGTCGGGCAGATCGTCGTGGTCGACCCGGTCGACGGCGTCGCCGCCGTCGCGGTGGGCGTGGTGGTGGTCGCCGTCGCGCTCGTCGCCGGCATCTTCGGCGGGGCCCGGCTGGCCCGCCCGCTCGGCGCGGCGATGGTGACCGCCCGGGCGCCCGATCCCTCCGAGCTCGCCGGCCAGCCCGCCGTTGTCCGCTCCGGCCGCGTCGACGAGTCGTTCGGGTACGCCGACGCGGACTGGCCCGACGGCTCGCAGTCCCGAGTCGAGATCCGCGACGACCGCGATCGGGGTCTCGCTCCGGGTGAGCAGATCCGCCTCGTCGAGTACGACCGCGATCACGAGCACTTCACCGTCGCCCGAGAGCGCGACTTCTTCCCCGACTCAGGAGACTGACCAACCCATGGATGGCATCCTCACCGCCGCTGGCATCGCGATCGCGATCGCCATCGTCGTGGCGCTCGGCCTCGCGCTGATCGTCACCCGGCTCTTCCGCAAGGTCCCGCAGGGTCAGGCACTCGTGGTCTCGAAGTGGCGGACGGTCGTCGTCACCTTCACCGGTCAGGTCGTGGTCCCGGTGATCCACAAGGCCGAGACCATGGACATCTCGGTGAAGAACATCCAGATCGACCGGCGGGGCAAGGACGGCCTCGTCTGCAAGGACAACGTGCGGGCCGACATCGCCGTCGAGTTCTACGTGAAGGTCGACAAGACCGAGGCGGCCGTCATCCGGGTCGCCCAGCAGGTGGGCTGTGAGCGGGCCTCGGACATCGCGACCATGCGCGATCTCTTCGCCGCGAAGTTCTCGGAGGCGTTGAAGACCGCGGGCAAGCAGTTCGACTTCGAGGAGCTGTACATCTCGCGGCAGGCGTTCAAGGACGCCATCATCGAGATCATCGGTCAGGACCTCAACGGCTACGTGCTCGAGGACGTCGCCATCGACTACCTGGAGCAGACACCGATCGAGTCGTTGGACCCCGACAACATCCTCGACGCCGACGGCATCAGGAAGATCACCGAGCGGACCGCCGACCAGCACATCCGGACCAACGACGCCCGCGAGCGCGAGCGCGAGGAGACCACCCGCCGCACCACCGACGCCGACAAGGCCGTCTTCGAGATGGAGCGCGACCGGGCCGAGGCCGAGGCCCGCCAGCAGCAGGAGATCCGCACCGTGCAGGCCCGCTCGGATGCGGCGGCGGCCGAGGCCGAGGCGGAGTCCCGTCAGCAGGCCGAGACGGCCCGGATCACCACCGACCAGGGCCTCGGCGTCGCCGAGCAGAACAAGGACCGCGAGGTCGCGCTCGCCGACGCCAACCGCCAGCGGGTGATCGCGGTGCAGACCGAGGAGATCGAGCGCGACCGGCTGCTCGCCATCGTCGGCCGCGAGACCGCCGTGTCCGAGGCCGGCAAGGAGAAGGAGCTGCGGGGCCGGGAGCTGGCCGAGGTGGCCCGAGGCCGGGTCGAGGCCGATCTCGGCGTGGCCCAGAAGGAAGAGGAGATCGCGACGCTGCGGGTCGTCGAGGACGCCCAGCGGCTCGCCACCGCCGAGGTCCGCTCGGCCGAGGGCACCGCCGAGGCGGCGTTCATCGCCCGGGTGAAGGAGGCCGACGCCGACAAGCAGGCGGCGGGCGCGGAGGCCGAGCGCCGGACGATCCTCGCCCGCGCCGAGGCCGACGCCGCGGCGCAGGAGATGGACGCGGCGAAGCGCCGGGCCGAGGGCGCCCAGGCCGAGTCCGCGGCCACCGGGCTCGCCGAGGTCGAGGTGGAGAAGGAGCGGGCCGACGCGATCCGGGCCACCGGGCTCGCTGCGGTCGAGGTGCAGCGCGCCGAGGCGGACGCCGTCCGGGAGCTCGGCGTCGCCGAGGGCGAGGCCACCAAGTCCCGCCTCGAGGGTGAGGGTGAGGGTCTCAAGGCCAAGTCCGAGGGTGTGGGTGCGATGACCGCGGCCGGACAGGACCACGAGGAGTTCCGCCTCCGCCTCGACGCCGAGCGGACGATCGATCTCGCCGGCATCGAGGCACGGGCCGACATCGCGAAATCCGCCGCAGCCGCGCTGGGCGAGTCGCTCGCCAGCGCCGACATGAAGATCGTCTCCGACGAGGGCATCGTCGAACGGATCCTGTCGGCGGCCGGCCACGGGCAGGCCTTCGACGGCTTCGTCGAGAACGGCACGACCGGCCGCCAGCTGCTCGCCCCCTACCTGGAGGGCGACGACAACATCGTCGAGGACGTCACCCAGGGGCTCGGCGGGCTCGGGGCGGCGGGGCTCAGGGATCTCACGGTCGCCGACCTCGTCCGCCGGTTGAGCGCCAGCCTCGGTTCGGCGGGAGGTGATCTGGCCAGCCGGCTCAGCGAGGCGGTCGGGCAGGGCGGATTGGGCGATCGCTCGGTGGCCGACCTGCTCGACGACGATCGCTGATCCGGGCACCGCGTGAGCGACACCACTGACGACGACGGCGGAGCGCCGTCCGGCGGGTCCTACGACCTGCTGCGGCGGCGGCTGGTCACCACCGCGCGGGAGCTCGGCGACGCAGCCGCGGCGATCGACGAGCGCCGCACCGCGACGTTCGGCGCCTCGCGGCTCGCGCTGCTGGGCTCCGACCGCCTCCAGACCGAGGTGGCGTGTCGGGCCCGCGACCTGGTGCGGGTCGGCGACGTGCTCGTGCTGGGCTACAACGTCTCGCTCGACCTCGCCGCCATCACACCCGAGCACGTGTTCTCGCTGTACCGACGGGGCGACGAGAACGGCGGCGTGCCGACCCTGACCCCGCTCACCGAGGACGATCCCGGGAACTTCCTCGCCGACCCGGCGTTCCGCGAGGAGTTCGACAAGCTCTATCGCTTCTTCGGCAAGGCCCGCTTCGTCGACATGCGCGTCGCCGGCGGCCAGCTCCTCGCCGCGTTCCAGATCGGCGACCGGGTCGACGACCTCTCGGTGCTGCGGTGGTCGGTCGACCCGTCGGGTGCCGTGTCGTTCGTCGACGGCCGCGGCGACCGCGACTACTCGTGGCCCGACGCGCAGGATTTCGCCTGGGTGGCCTGCACCCGCGAGGACCAGATCGCCGGCGCCCACCCGGTGGTCCAGGTCGACGGCGAGCTGTTCGTCGGCTTCCGGGGCGGACGGTTGCAGCTTCGGGTCGACGACGGTCGCCCCGAGGGCCGCATCGAGATCGACGAGGCCGTCGAGGTGCCCGGCCAGTCGCTGGCCGACGTCGGCGTCTCGTACGCGCCGCTCGGCGAGGTGCTGCTGGTGAAGGTGGCGCTCTACAACGAGCCCGAGCGCTGCTACATCATGGGTCGCCGCAGCCGCGAGGTGACGCGGGTCGACGCGGTGCGGACGGCGTGCCGGGTGCTCCCGGGCGACGACGGCGTCGTGTTCCCCGGCGGCTACCACCTGGCGACCACCGGGACGCGCCTCTTTGACGTCGAGGCCGACTCGATGGTCTTCGAGGAGGCCGTCGTCGCCCCCAACGGCGAGGACGTCATGTACGTGTTCCACTCTCGGGAGACGAGCGACTACCTCCTGGCGCCCTACAACCTGGTGCGCAAGGAGATCGCCCAGGTGATCCCGTGCCACGGCTTCGCCAGCTTCGGCGACGGTGCGACGGTGCTCTTCCGGGCCGCACCCCACGACGCCGAGCCGTCGACGGTGCACCCGGTGCAGTGGTGGGACACGCCGTTCGCCGATCCCGACGCCGAGCCGGTCGCCGCCCCGGACGGTGATCCGTGGGCGCAACGCATCGGCAACGCCGATCTCGTCGGCGGTCTCGCCGATGCGTACGACGTCGCCCGGTTGGTCGAGGAGGCCGAGCCGTCCGAGCGCACCTGGGAGGCGATCATCGCCGCCGCTCGGCGTGCGCTCGACGTCCACCTGTGGTTCGCCGACGACGAGGCCGCGCCGGTGCGCGACGGGTTGCGCTCGGTCGTGCAGACCGCTGGCCAGATCGTCGACGAGTACGCCAAGGTCCGTCGGCAGCGCGAAGAGGCTGCGGCGGCCGTCGAGGAGGCCGAGCGCAGCGGGCGTCGGGTCGTCGACGCGGCGGCCCAGGCCGCCTCGCCGACCGATGTCGTGTCCTCGTTGGGGGAGCTGCGCCGCGCCCGGGGTGAGGCGGCGTTGCTGCTCGACGTGCCGCAGGTCGACGAGGAGCGGGTCAGCGCGTCGCTGACCGAGCTCGACGAGGCGATCGCCTCGCTCGCCGAGCGGGCATCGACCGTGCTCGACAGCGAGGCGGCGTTCGCCCAGTTCTCCTCCCGCCTCGGCGAGCTGGTGGGGGAGGGCGAGCGGGCCGCGACGTCGGCCGAGGTCGGCGAGATCGCCGAGCGGCTGAGCGAGGTGACCAACGATCTCGATGCGGTCGTCGACGCCGTCTCCGCGCTCGACGGTGGCGACCCGACCGCCCGCACGCGCATCGTTCGGCGGGTCGCCGACGTGTCGGCCGAGGCCAACCGAGCCCGCGCCGTGCTCGAGGGCCACTCCCGCCGACTCCGCGACGCCGAGTCGGCCGAGGCCTTCGACGCCGAGCTCGCGCTCATCGAGCAGACCCTCTCCGGCGCCGTGGTCGCGGCGACGACCCCGGAGGACTGCGACGCGGAGCTGGCGCGGCTCTTGGTCAACGCCGAGCGGATCGACGCCCGTTACGCCGACGACCCGGAGCGGCTCGCCCGGGTCGCCGAGCTGCGCGATCGGATCAACGAGACCTTCGGCGCCCGCCGGTCCGAGCTGGTCGACGAGCGCAGCCGTCGTGCCCGGCGGGTCAGCGAGGCGGCCGAGCGGCTGCTCGTGACCATCACGCGCCGAGCCGCCGAGGCGGGTGACGAGGCGGGGATCGCCGGCTTCTTCGCCGCCGATCAGATGGTCACCCGGGTGCGGGGGCTGGCCGACGACCTCGACGAGCTGGGCGAGACCGGCCAGGCGGCCGAGGTGCGCGGTGCCCTGGCCGCCGCCGCCGAGGAGGCCCGCCGTCGGGTCCGCGACACGTCCCAGCTCATGGCCGACGACGGCTCGATCGCCTTCGGCTCGTCGCGCTTCGCTCCCAACGCCCAGCCGTTCGAGCTGGTGCTCACCCCCGCCTCGGGTGGTGGTGTCGAGGTCGGTGTGACCGGAACCGACTTCCGCACCGACGTGACCGACCGGCTGGCCGACCACGCCGACCTGTTGGACCGCTCCTACCCGTCGGAGACCGCCGACATCTACCGCGGCGAGTACCTGGCCTGGGCGGTCGTCCAGGCCGCGGGCGCCGACGGTCTCGGCGAGCTCGTGTCGGCTGCCGCCGTCCCCAGCGACATCGCCCAGCGGTGTCGCGCCGTCGCCGAGCACCGCCACGGCGAGGGGTACGAGGTCGGGGTGCACGACCACGATGCGGCGAGGATCCTCGCCGCGGTCCTGCCCCGGGGCGCGTCCGATCCGGTGCTGCAACACGCCGGTCGAGCCCGGGCGCTGGGGCGCGTGCTGGTCGCCGGGCTGAGCGGCGTCGAGCGCGAGCAGCTCACGGCGCGGGCCCGGGCGGCGCGGGCCGCTCGCGAGCGGGTCGGTTCCGTGGCGTCGGTCGAGCGGCTGCGCGACGAGCTGGCCGGGTTGGTCGGCGAGCGTCTCGCCGCGGTCGCCGGCGAGCGAGACGCCGTCCGGGTGGCGGCGTTCCTGGTCGAGGAGCTCGGCGTCGACGCCGACTCGGTGGCAGCTGCGTCGACGGCGTCGGATCTCGTCGGGCGACTCAACGATCGCCTCGGCGAGGGCGGGCGCGGTGACCTCGCCGCCGCCCTGGCGGCGCCGACCATGCCGGCGGGCCGGTTCCAGGTCGCGCTCGACTGGGTCGGCGGGTCGGTCGAGGCCGATGCCGGCTTGGCCGAGCTCTCGTTCGATGTCGACGAGGCGGCTGCGCTCCTGGCCGTGCCCGAGGTGCCGGTGCGCGCCATCCGCCACCCCGGCACCGTCACCGTCGACGGTCTGGTCGGCGAGCACTCGCGCCTCGATGCCGGCACCCTCCGGGTGCGCCTCGACGAGTTGGCCGACCGGGTCGGCGGCGCGCTCGACGACATGTCGCAGCGCTGGCCGGCGTACACCGCTGCCCGGCGTGCGGTGGTCGAGGAGATCCGGGAGGTGGTCGATCTCGACGAGCATCGGCCGAAGGTGATGGCCGGCTTCGTCCGGAACCGGTTGATCGACCGGGCGCTGCTGCCGCTCGTCGGGACGAACCTGGCCCGCCAGATCGGGACGGTCGACTCGACCGACCTCGCCCGCTCCGGCCTCCTCGTGCTCACGTCACCTCCGGGCTACGGCAAGACGACGCTCATGTCGTGGATCGCCGACCGCCTCGGGATGCTGATGGTGAAGGTCAACGGCCCGGCGCTGGGAACCGCCACGACGTCCCTGGATCCGGCCGACGCGCCGAACGTCCCTGAGACGGCCGAGGTCGAGAAGGTCAACCTGGCGTTGCGCATGGGCCGCAACGTCGTGCTCTTCATCGACGACATCCAGTTCACGAGCCCCGACCTGCTGTCGCGGTTCATCCCGCTCGCCGACGCCACCCGCCGCATCGAGGGCGTGGTCGAGGGGGACTCGCACACGTTCGACCTCCGGGGTCGGCGCTTCGCCGTGGTGATGGCGGGCAACCCGTACTCGACGGGCGGCGCCCGCTTCGAGCTGCCGGACATGCTCGTGAACCGTGCCGACGTCCACAACCTCGGCGACGTGGCCGACGAGTACGCCGAGGAGTTCGGCCTGTCGTACGTCGAGAACAGCCTCACCGCGACGCCGGTGCTCGCCGAGCACGCCGCCCGGTTGCTCGACGACGTCGAGGCGCTCGTGGCGATGGCCGACGGGCGGCGAGCCGCCACGACCGACGGGCTCGTGCACCGCTGGTCCGGTGCGGAGCTCGACGAGAGCGTGCGGACGCTGCGCCTGGTGCGACGGGCGCAGGCGGTGCTCATGGACGTCAACGAGGCGTACGTGCGCTCCGCGGCGATGTCCGACGAGGACCGGGTCGCGCCGCCGTTCCTGCTGCAGGGGTCGTACCGGAACATGGCCCGAATCGCCGCCCAGGTCGTGCCGGCGATGACCGACGACGAGCTCGACACCGTCGTCGACGAGCACTACGCCTCGGAGGCCCAGACCCTCACCGACCGGGCCGAGCAGAACCTGCTGGCGTTGGGCGCGATGCAGGACACGCTCGACGACGACGAGCGGGCCCGGTGGGATGCGATCTGCGCTCGCTGGTCGGCGCGGACCGACGCCGACCCGTCGGGGAGGCTCGTCGACGCCCTCGACCGCATCGCCGGCGCCCTCCGCGACACCTACTGACCCACCGATTCGGGCGCCGACTCGAGCTGACGTTGGTCTTCTCGATCGCTCGGGAGGGCTGACCAACTGCGAGCCCGCTTCGCTCTGTGAGCGTCGACGAGCTGGTCGGTCAGGTCGACTGGATGTGATCGACGAGTTGGTCGACGACGGTGCTCCAGCCGTCGTGGAAGCCCATCTCGGTGTGGGCCTTGGCGCCGTCGGGGTCCTGGTGGACGGCGATGGCGCGGTAGGTACAGCCGCCGGTGCCGTTGTCGGCGAACTCGAGGATGGCGGTGAAGGGCATGTCGCCGGATTGGGGTCGGTAGTCGGTGGTGAGTGCGCTGGTCCACACGAGGCGTTCGCCGGGCACGATCTCGAGGTAGCAGCTGGTGCCGTCCATGAGCTGGTTGCCGTCGGGGTCGAGCATCACGGTGCGGAACCCACCGCCGGGTCGCAGATCGATCTCGCACTGGGAGACCGTGAAGGGCTTCGGCGCGAACCAGTGCTTGACCGAGTCCGGGTTGGTCCAGGCGTCGAAGACGGCCTGGGGGGACACGGGGACGTCGCGGACGAGCTCGAGATCGAGGTCGGCGTCGATGGGGTGGGGGGTGAAGGTCATCGGGATTCCTTGTTGTCGATGAGGAACTGGTCGAGTTGATCGAGTCGCTGAACCCACTCGCGGCGTTGGCCGGCGAGCCAGCCCTCGGCGGTGTCGAGGCCTGCTGGTGCGAGCTGATAGGTGCGGGTGCGGCCCTGTTTGGCCGAGGTCACCAGGCCCGCCCGTTCCAGTACCCCGAGGTGCTGGGTGAACGAGGGCAACGCCATGGCGAACGGTTCGGCCAGCTCCGACGTGGACGCCGGACCCGACACCAGCCGCTCGATGACCTCACGGCGGGTCGGATCCGCCAGGGCCTTGAAGACCTGGTCGACCCGCTCCCGTTCGTTAGGCACGGGCCTAACCATCGCGAAGGATGATGCTTAGGTCAAGACCTCAGTGTGTGTGACGCGAGATCCGACGTCGCTCGCACGGAATCGGCCGGTGGTGATGGCACGAGGCCGCCTCTCGTCGGGCCATGGTCAGTCGGTCATCGCCTGTTGTTCGTCGAGGTCGATGAGCTCCAGGCGGCGGTGGGGCGCATCCACCTCGACCTCGCACCGTCCGACCGGAGCCGCGACCACGAGGTCGACCGTGTGCTCGGCCTGGGCGCCACCCTGGTCGTCGACCGCCGCAACGCCGACGGGACCGGCTGGGTCGCGCTGGCCGACCCCGCGGGCAATCAGTTCTGCATCGTCCGGAGCGACGAAGAGCGGAGCGACCACTGATCCGCAGCGCCCATGCGACTGCTGCTCGGCGACGAGGTCGAGCTCCGGGAATCGGAGCCGTGCGGCGTCGAGCGTGACGTCTGGGGCATCCACGCCACGTCGACGCGCCCGACGATGGTCCGGCACGACACCGAACTCAACCAGATGGTTGACATCCCCAGGCGCGGCATCCTAGGTTGCTACTCAACCGATCAGTTGAGTTGAGGGGTGTCGATGGGGCTGCCGGCCGAGGACGGGTTGTCGAGCGTGTTCGCCGCGTTGGCTGATCCCACGCGGCGCGACATCGTGGCCCGCCTCACCGACGGTGACGCCGCGGTGGCCGAGCTCGCCGCTCCCTACGACATGAGCCTCCAAGCGGTGGCCAAGCACCTCAAGGTGCTCGAAGGCGCCGGGCTGGTGACGCGGCCCGGGAGCGGGCCCCGCCGACCGGCCCATCTCGAGGCGGAGGTCTTCGACCTGATGACCACCTGGATCGAGCGCTACCGCGAACGGGCCGAGCAGCGCTACCGCCGCCTCGACGCGGTGCTCGCCGACCTCGCCGACGAATCCGAGACCCGACCCGAAC
Organism: Actinomycetota bacterium; assembly: GCA_039818945.1. Lineage (GTDB taxonomy): Bacteria > Actinomycetota > Acidimicrobiia > Acidimicrobiales > Poriferisodalaceae > JBCBSZ01. Next base: position 21,621 of record JBCBSZ010000024.1, on the reverse strand, counting down.
CAGGAGCCGATCGATGACGACCAGCACCCATCCCGAGACCACCATCACCGTGCACGACGACGTGCCCATGATCACCCTCACCCGCGAGTTCGCCGCTCCCGTCGAGCGGGTGTTCCGAGCCCACACCGATCCCGACCTCTACGCCCGCTGGTGCGGCCCCCACGACATCAGCACCACCATCACCGGGTGGGACTGCCGCACGGGTGGCTCGTGGAGCTTCGACCAGTTCGTCGGCGACGACACCCTGAGCTTCTACGGCTCGTTCCACGAGATCCGCCCCGACGAGCTCATCGTCCAGACCTTCACCTTCGCCGGGTTCCCCGACGGCGTCACCCTCGAGCGGGCCACCTTCAGCGACCTCGACGACGGTCGCACCCGACTCGTCGCGACCTCGTTGGTCGACAGCTTCGAGGCCCGCGACGCCATGGTCGCCAGCGGCATGGAGGTCGGCATCCGCGAGGGCTACGACGCCCTCGACGACCTCCTCGGCGCCGAGGCCCCGTCGTGACCGCGCGCCGTCGAGGTCGATCTCGGGCCGGAACGAGGCGGGTCGTGCGCTCACCGATGTGGGGGCGACGATGACCGTCGAGCGGGGGAGGAAGGCATCCGCCGGCACGATGACACCGAAGCGCTCGCCGTGCTGTTCGTGACCGATGCCGCAAGGCAGGTTGAAGCGGTAGATGTCACCGCGGAGCACGTAGTGCCTCCATGAGCTCGGCCACGGCGCGCATCTCGTCGCGATCGCCGCCGTCTGCTTCGAGCTGGGCGACCTCGTCGGCGAGCGCTCGCTGTTGGTTGCGGCGCTGCGCTTCGGAGATCAAGGCGGTACGGATCGCCTCGGATCGGGTCATTCCCGTGGCTTCGAGGCTCCGCAGAGCGAGTCGCGCTTCGTGGTCGAGCCGTACCGAGATCGCTTGCGCCAAGCGCCAGACGTATCACGGAACGTCTGACATGGACGTCCCGTCGGTGGCATCAGCCCGGAGACGCAGACGATCAAGCCCTCCATCGACATGAAGACGGCGGTGCAGACCAGTCGCCGACGGACGTCCGCCTCTTCCACGCGGCAGGTCGTGTTCGTAGCGTCGTCGACGGAGGTCCAGCGTGCTTGTCGATGGCTACGTCGTTGAACCACTCGTTCCGGACCGGTTCGACGACTTCGTGGCGGTGGTCGGTCGGGGTGGTGTCGGCGGATGCTGGTGCATGTATTGGACGTGCCCGACCAGCGCCGCGTGGGGCGAAGGGTGCAAGGGCGGCAGTTCAGCACCGAACCGTCGGGTGTTCCGCGAGCTGGTCGAGGTCGGGCCACCCCCTGGTTTGCTGGCCTATGACGGCAGTGATCCGGTGGGGTGGTGCAAGGTCATGCCCCGGACGGCGCTTCCCGGTCTGGCCAACTCTCGCTACTTCAAGACGGATCTCGACATCGAGGGTGTGTGGTCGCTGGCGTGCTTCGTGGTGCGGAGATCGCATCGGGGCAGAGGGCTGACGACGGTGCTGACCAAGGCTGCGATCGAGTTCGTCCGGGCGAACGGGGGAGTGATCCTCGAGAGCTATCCGTGGGACACCGACCAGGTGAAGGCCGACTCCGTCGTCTACACCGGACTGGCGTCGACGTTCGCTCGTCTGGGATTCGAGGTGGTGCAACGTCGCGCCGATCACAAGCCGATGATGAGGATCGACGTGGCAGCTGCTGAGTGAGGTGCGCGCCGACGCGATCCGGACCTCACCGAGCGGTCGTCCAGCGACGGCGTCCTTCGCGCGTTCCGTCCGTGTTCAGGCTCGTCGGAGCGGGCGTAGGGTCCCTCGATGGCCGCCGACCACCTCATCGAGCTGTGGGAACGGGAGGCGTCGCAGCCGTTCTCGGGCTGGGACTTCTCGTACCTCCGAGGCCGCTACCAGGAGGAAGCTCCGCCCTGGTCCTACGACGCCATGGCGATCAGCGCGCTGCGCGGCGTCTCGGCCGTGCTCGACATGGGGACCGGCGGAGGCGAGAAGCTCCTCGAGCTCGCAGACTCGTTGCCAGCGCAGACGACCGCCACCGAGGGACACCCACCGAACGTCGCCGTGGCCCGCGCCAACCTCGAGCCGCAAGGCATCGCCGTGGTCGAGTACGACAGCGAGTCAGGACAGCGGATGCCGTTCGGCGACGCGGTCTTCCCGCTGCTGCTCAATCGACACGAGTCCTTCGACGCCGCCGAGATCGGTCGCGTGCTGTCGCCGGGTGGCCGCTTCCTGACCCAGCAGGTCGGCGCCGACAACCTCGCCGAGCTCCGCGACCTCTTCGGGATGCGCCCCCGCTTCTTGGACGTGACGCTGGCGAACCACCGACGCCATCTCACCGATGCCGGTCTGCACGTCGAGTTCGCACAGGAGTGGCGAGGGTCGGCGGAGTTCAGCGATGTCGGCGCGCTCGTGTACTTCCTCAAGGCCGTGCCGTGGGAGGCGCCGGCCGACTTCAGCGTGCGTCGTTATCGGGAGGTGCTGTTGTCCCTGCACGACCGACCCGAGCCGCTCCGGCTCACGATCCACCGGTTCGCCCTGCAGGTGCGCCGCGGGCCCACGGAGCTCTGACGCCGGCCTTCGGGGAGCTCTGGTCGGGCACCGTCGCGTCGATCGGGCATGGTGGGCGGCCCGGCCGACGGCTACGGTCGACTCGTGGAGTGCTTGACGCTTCAACATCTGGAGGACAGGAAGGGGGCTGGCCGATGAGCGGCATCGCCGCGTTCTTCCGCGTCGTGGGCATCATGCCCCGGTCCCAGCAACGGAACTTCGTGCTCGCGCAGGTCGGGGTCGTCCTGATGGTGATCGCGCAGCTGGTCATCCCGCTCCTGATCCAGGACATCATCGACGAGGGAATCCTCGCGGAGGACCTGGGATCGATCTCGCGGACGGCCTTCGCCATGATCTCTTGGTCGGTCGCCAACCTCGCCGTCGCAGGTGGGGTCGCCTACCTGTCGGCGGCGACGGCGACGAACTTCGCCCACGCGATCCGCACGCATCTCTACGACAAGATCACGACACTCAGCTACGGCAACATCGACCGCCTGTCCTCGGGCGGACTCCTGGTGCGGATGACCAGTGACGTCAACATCATGCGGACGTCGTTCATGATGACGATGTTCATGCTCTTCCAGGCCCCGTGGCTGCTGCTCGGGGCGGTCGCGCTGGTCTGGTGGCAGACCCCGGAGCTCCTCTGGGTCATGGGCATCGTGGTGGTGGTCACCGCAGGGTTCGTGCTCGCGGTCGCCCCTGCGCTCGGGCCGCTCTACGCCAAGGCACAGCAGCGTCTCGACCGGCTGAACGTCGTCTTCCGGGAGAACATCGCCGGCATCCGGGTGGTCAAGGCCTTCAACCGGGACGAGCTCGAGACCGAGCGCTTCCACGAACGGAACCATGACCTCTACGACGCCCAGCTCCGCCCGGCGTTCCGTGTGGCGTCGTTCCAACCGGTGCTCTTCGGGCTCCTCTACGGGGCCGTCGGCCTGGCCGTGGTGGTCGTCGGACCCGACATCGCCGACGGCGTGGTCGCAGCGGATCCCGATGCGGTGACGCCGGGCGAGCTGACGACGTTCTTCAACTACCTGCTCACGGCGATGATCCCGATCATGATCGTCGCCTTCGTGCTGCCCGAGCTCAGCAAGTTCCAGGCGTCGCTGGAACGCGCGATCGAGGTCTTCGAGACCGAGCCCGACGTCCAGCAACCGGCCAACCCGATCGATCCCGGTCCGATCGCCGGTCGGATCGAGTTCCGCGAGGTGTCGATGTCCTATCTCGACGACGACGGGCAGCCCGGATCGCTGCCCGTGCTCGCCGACCTCGACGTCACGATCGAGCCGGGCGAGACCGTGGCCATCCTCGGCCAGACCGGTTCGGGGAAGACCTCGCTCATCAACCTGATCCCCCGCTTCTACGACGTGACCGAGGGGGCGGTGCTGATCGACGGGCAGGACGTCCGGGACCTCGACCTCGATGTGCTGCGGCAACAGATCGGGATCGCCCCGCAGCAGGCGCAGCTGTTCGCGGGCTCGATCATCGAGAACCTCCGCTACGGCAACGTCGAGAGCTCGTTCGCCGACGTGCAGCGCGCCGCCGAGATCGCCGACGCCCACGAGTTCATCAGCACTCAGGTCGCCGGGTACGACTCGCTGCTCGCCGAGCAGGGCAACAACCTCTCGGGCGGTCAGCGGCAGCGGCTCAGCCTCGCCCGGGCGATCAACTCCGACCCTCGGATCCTGCTGCTCGACGACACGACGTCGGCCGTCGACGTAGCAACCGAGGCCCGCATCCAGCAGCGGCTGCGAGAGGAGCTGGCAGGTCGAACGGTCGTGATCGTCGCCCAGCGCATCTCGACGGCGATCGGAGCGGACAAGATCGTGCTGCTCGACGACGGCAGGGTCGATGCGATCGGTACGCACGCCGAGCTGATGGCGACCTCGGCGGCATACGCCGAGATCGTCGAGTCCCAGCTCGGCTCGATCGACGAGGTCATCGACCTCTTGGAGCACCGATGAGGTCGGGAGGGTCCGGCACCCTCGTCCGTCTGTTCGGCTACTTCGCCCGGCAGCGGCTGCGCCTCGTGTTCGCCATGGTCACGCTGGTCGCCGGTTCCGTGATCATGTCCTTCCAGCCGGTGGTGTTCGGCGGGGTGGTCGACGATCTCGCGGCGGGTGACTCCTCCGGGGTGGGGCGCAGCGCGGCGATCATCGTCGGGCTCGCCGTCGTGTCCGCGCTGTTCAGCTTCGTGTCGAACCGTGAGCTCGCCGTGCTGGCTCAACGGGCGATGGAGGACCTCCGCAACGACCTGTTCGAGAGCATGCAGACGCTGTCGTTGCGGTACTACGACTCACAGAGCGCCGGCGATCTCGACGCCCGCATCACCTCCGACATCGAGGCGATCAACCAGTTCTTCTCCGCGGCGATCGCCCGCATGATCGCGGCCTCGATGACGCTCGCCACGATGCTCGTCATCATGTTCACGCTCGATCCGCTGATGACCGGCGTCGTGCTGTTCATCGTGCCGATGGCGGTGGTCGTCATCGGGATCCTCGGGCGTCGCGTGCAGAGCGACTTCTCGACGTTCCAACAGAACGTCGGCGAGCTCAACGGCTACGTCGAAGAGGTCATCCAGGGGCAGAAGACCGTGCAGGCCTTCGCCCGACAGGGTGGGAGCGCGACGCACGTCCGCGCCCTGTCGGAGGAGGCGCGCAAGGTCGATCGGAGCTCGCAGTTCCTGTCCTACCTGATGCAGCCGGCGGTCAGGCTGGTGAACAACCTCGACATCGCCTTGGTCGCGCTGATCGGCGGCGTCCGTGCGGTCAACGGTTCGATCACCGTCGGCGAGGTGGTGTCCTTCGTCGGTTACGGCCAGCAGTTCGGCGGTCAGATGATGCAGCTGTCGCAGGTCGTCAGCCAGGTCGGTTCGGCCGTCGCCGGTGGGCGGCGGGTCTTCGAGGTGGTCGACGCCGAGCCCGACCTCGTCGACTCACCCGAGGCGCGCCCGATGTCGACGGCCGACGGCGAGGTGGACTTTGACCGCGTCGACTTCAGCTACGCGCCGGACAAGCAGATCCTGTTCGAGAACACGTTCCACGTCCCGGCCGGCCAGAAGGTCGGGCTCGTCGGACCGACCGGAGCCGGCAAGTCGACGATCATCAACCTGCTCACCCGCTTCTACGACATCGACTCGGGCTCGATCACGATCGACGAGGTGGACATCGCCGACATCCGACTCGATGACCTCCGCCATCGATGCGGGGTGGTGCTGCAAGTGCCGTTCCTCTTCAGCGAGACGGTCATGTACAACCTGCAGTACGGCCGGGAGGGAGCGACCCGCGACGAGTGCGTGGCGGCGGCGAAGCAGGCCAACGCCCACGAGTTCATCCAGCGTCTCCCGGACGGCTACGACACCGTGCTCGAGCGGGGCGAGAGCCTCTCGCAGGGGCAGCGGCAGCTGCTGACGATCGCTCGGGCGATCGTCTCGGACCCCGACGTGCTCGTGCTGGACGAGGCGACCTCGAGCGTGGACACGCGAACCGAGCTGCGGATCCAGGCCGCCCTCGAAGCCCTCCTCGCCCAGCGGACGAGCTTCGTGATCGCGCATCGGCTCTCGACCATCCGCGACGCCGACCAGATCATCGTCCTCGATGCCGGCCGGATCCAGGAGATCGGCTCGCACGACGACCTCATGGCCTCCCGCGGCTTCTACTACCGGCTCTACCTCGAGCAGTTCCGACCAGAGCTCCTCGACGCACTTCGCATCCCGCCGACTGCGACGTGACGACGGACGTACACCGTCACATCGACACCAGCTCTGGTGACGAGGCTCTGCGTGTGGCCCTTCCGGTTGAGGCGCCGCGCCCCCTCGGGTGTCAGCCGAGGTGTGCAGCGGTCCAGATCGCGACGCGATCGACGATGGTCTGATCGGGAGGTCGCTGCAGCTGGGCCGGGTAGCTGCGCAGGCCCGGTGGACCGTCGTCGCAGCGCAGGAGGTGCGTGAGGTCGGCCGGCGTGTCGGCGTCGAAGGGGCCGGCGACGAGCTGTCCGATCGCCGCCACATCGGCCGGATCGACCTGGACGTCCTTGCGACCCGTGATCGCGAGCACCGGCCGGTCGATGGTGGAGAGGTCGGCCCCAGGGTCGTGGGCCATGTAGCCCCGGAACCACGCCGCCGGGAGCGTCTGTCGGCGGAGTCGGAGCGTCGGCGTCGTGGACGCCAGGAGCCGCCGCCGATCGGTGGCCTGTCGGCGTTCGACGAGCGACCGGAACCACCGAGCGGGGATCGGCTGGGTCTCTCCGATTCGCCGTGTCTGCCACGTCATGACCCGCTCGCCGGGCTGGGCGGCTCCGGCGAGCAGGACGTACGCATCGGGGGGCGGGGCGTGGCGGGCGAGCCGCACGGCGATCGTGGCCCCGACCGAGTGGCCGATCACGGCGACACGCTCCGTCGTCTCGTCGCGCGAGCGAAGCGCGTCCAACGCAGCGCTGGCGTCCGCGACCTCGTCGTCGAAGCTCGCCGTGAGGAAGTCGCCGGTCGACTCCCCGACGCCGCGCTTGTCGAAGCGCAGCGACGCCACCCCAGCATCGGCCAACGCGGCCGCGAGCGAGTTGGCGATGTCGAGCCGCTGTCCGGGCAGGTTGGAGTCCCGGTCGAGCGGACCGCTGCCGCTGAGCAGCAGGCAACCCCGGAACGGGCCGTCCCCGTTCGGGAGCGCGAGCGTCGCCCCGAGCACCACCTCTCCGGACCGCACCGTGAGTGTCCGCTCTCGCACGCCGCAATCTCACCTCTCACCTCGCGTTGGCCGCAACCTTCGGGCACGAGCCAGCGCCGGTGAGCGGTCGGCGGAAGCGTCAGGTTGGAGGGAGCGCTCCGACGTCTTCGAGGCTGCGGCGCGTCAGGGTCTGTCTGACCTGTGGGTCGATCTGGGTCGCCAGCTCCGGCCCGTCGAGGTCGACGTTCATCGCGAAGACCCAGGTGCGGCCGCCGACGTCGGTGGTCCCGACGAGCCAGCCGAGCGTGGGCTCGGCGGCCAGCGCCGTCCCGGTCTTGTGCGACCACGACCAATCGTCCCCCTGCTCCCGCACGATGATCTCCCGCACGTCGGTCACGACGTCGTCGTCGAAGGGGAGACCGCCGGTGACCATCCGCTCGAGGAAGTCGAGCTGCTCCACGGCCGAGATGCGCAGGTCGCCGCGGAGCCAGAACTCGTCGATCCCGCCCCCGATGTCCGTGTTGCCGTAGTCGGCGGCTGCGACCCGCTCCGCCATGCGGGCGGCACCGACCCTGCGGGCGAGGGCCTGGTACATCCAGACGGCTGACACCTCGATGCCCGATCGCAGGCTGTGATCCTGGTTCCAGACCTCGACCTCGCGCTCGACGCCATCCCAGGGAACCAGCTCGTCGACGTCACCGATGACCCCGGTCTGCAGGATGACCATCGAGTTGAGGATCTTGAAGGTCGACGCCGGGAGCCGTGCGCGTTCGGCACGGTCGCGGTCCCACACCAGCGTCTGCCCGCTGCCGACCTCGCGAACGGCGAACGTTCCGACGACGTTCTCGTCCTCGAAGAGCTCGCCCCACCCGTCCTGTTCGACGAGCTCGACGACCGGGAGCGACTGCTCGGCTCCTTGGGTGTCAGACGTGACCGGCTCGGCATCGTCCCCGGTCGAGGAAGTCGACGAGCATGCGGCCATCACCGACGCGATCAGCGCGAAACCCACGAGGCGACGAGACCAGCGCATCGGGACACGGTAGGCCTGGTGTCCGCGCGGAGGAGTGTTCCGACCTAGCTGAACAGGCTGACTCTGGTGCCCTGCACGGACCTCGCCCACCGAACGAAGTCGGCTGCGTGGGGCTCGATCGGTGAGCGGCGCGCTGACGCCCCGACCGGCACGACGTGCGACACGATTCCTCGGCCGGTGTAGGCGTGCAGGCTGAACGCGGGTGGCTCGGCCGTCTCGGCGGGCGGGTGGTCGGGGTGGAGGTCGGGCGCCACCGCGACCGACGTCGATGGGCTCACCCACAACGAGCATCCGGCCCAGTTCGTCTGGATGGTTCGCTGGTCGTGCCCCGACAGCACCTTGATGACCTGGGGGTGGCGTCGAACGATCTCCTCGAATCGATCGGCACCCTGGAGGCCGACGCAGTCCATCCACCAGATGCCGGTCTCGAACGGCGGGTGATGGATCGCGATGACGGTCTCGGCGTCGGGCCGGGTCGCCAGCTCCGATCGTGGTTCCCTCGGATCGCTTCCCACGGTGCGTCGAGCGCTGCGAGCCGCTGCTCGAAGTGGTCCCACCCTGCGGAGGAGCCGTTGTGCGTGTGATCGCCCGTGAGCAGGACGAGGTCGGGCTGTCGTCGCATGGCGTTGATCTCGGCGATGGCTGCCGAGAAGTTCTCGTCGCTGCCGGCGTGGGGCCCTCCGACGTGGACGTCGGAGAGCTGCGCGATGACGTAGACCATCAGCCCAGCCTCGCGAACCGGTCCCGGCTTCGTGTCGCACGCCGACCCGACGGCGTCGTCCGGACCCGGGATCACCTCACCCGACGTAGGAGTCGATGGCCCGGCCGTCGCTGGCCAGGCGGTCGGCGATCACCAACCACACGTCGGGATCGAGCGCCATCGCGACGTGGGCGCTGTGGACCTCGACGTGGTCCGCCGACGGGGTGAGCTCGTCGTGGCGGGCCTCGTCGGCGACGACACCGTCCCGGGCTGACCAGATCGTCGTGAGCGGCACCAGGATCGGGTCGTGGCGGCGCGCGTCGAGCCACGACTCGATCTCGGCCAGTCGGGCCTCGCCGTAGAAGGCGGCGAGCGCCATCGCCGCCGGTCCACCCATGGTCGGAGCCCCGAAGGTGACCACCCGCCGGATCAACACCCCGCTCTCGCGAGCCGCCTCGCGGGCCACCACACCTCCCAGGCTCCAACCCACGAGCGCGAGCCCCCGGCCCGACGAATCGGCCCGCTCCGCGGCCTGCTCGCACAGCGCGCTGACCTCGGCGGGAAGATCTCGGCCCACCGCTCCGAGCTCGGCCGTGTGGGCATCGTGGCCGAGCGATCGGAGCCAGGTCTGGAGTGGGAGCAGGCTCGGTGCGGTCGACCCGAAGCCGGCGACCAGGAGCACGGGGCCGCCGTCGCCTCGCGGTGCCCGCTGGAGTCGAGGAGCGGCGAGCGCCAGGCGCCGCATCTGACCGCGCGCGCCCAGCTCCTTGACGAGCGCCCACGGAGGCGGCCGCCGGACCATCCCTCAACCAGCCAACTGGTCGTACCGGATCGCCGTCACGGCCACGCAGCGTATCCGGAGGTGCTGGCGGACCGGCCGGATGGAGCGGCTGCGCCCGCTCACCCGCTGGTGGACTCGACCGTGGCCGGAGGTCGGACCGAGCGCGCTGCGTCGAGGCCGGTGGGGTCGCCGCCGGTGCGGCTGGGTGTCGCGACGACGCAGAACTCCTCCGGGTCGGCGATGGCGTCGGCTCCGGTGAGGTCGCCGTACAGGCCGTCGACGACGAGGTCGGCCGCTTCGAGCTCGGTGGTGATCGAGGCGACGTCGAAGTGCTGGAGCCAGTTGAAGATCGTGCGCGACCGGTTCGCCTCGATGATGTCGTAGCGGTCGAGCAGCACGGCGTCGTCCGGGTAGACGAAGGTTCGCCGGAACCCGTGGTAGGGGGCCGCGGACCAGAAGCCATCCATCAGGTCGGGCTCGTACACGGTCCCCTCCCCGCGGTCGCGCAGTGAGCGGAGGCCGTAGACGTCGAACACGAACCGGCCGTCCGGTCGCAGCCACGTGCGAACTCGCCGCAGGAGCCTGCGCCGCTGCGTCGGGCCGAGCGCGCAGTAGTCGCACATCGCGAGCAGGACCAGGTCGAAGGAGCCGGCGATCTCCACGTCGAGGTAGTCGCCGAGGACGTAGGTGGGGTTCGTCGACGCGTCGGCGGTGCGAGCGGCGTGACGGATCGACCGTTCCGAGAAGTCGACCCCGACCACCTCGGCTCCGACGCGGGCGAGACGGTTCGCGTAGAGGCCGGGACCGCAGCCCAGGTCGAGGACCCTGGCAGCCGGGTGCGGCGCCGAGGCGGCGAGCTCCGTGAGCCAGCGAACCGACCGCTCGATGAACGACGTGGTGCGCGAGGCCATGGCGACGTCGCCGTCGAGGTGGAGCTCGAGCATCCGCTCGGAGATGTGGGGGTCGGTCCAGAGGTCCGCCACCGTGGTGTGGGAGAAGGGCGCTGGTCGCGCCTGGATGGCTTCGAGGTGCTCGAAGAGCATGGGGTGACTCCGTCGTGTGAGTGGGTTCGTGCTGGGCGTCGATTGGGGGCCGAGCCGGCGGGCGATCGCACGGCACCGGCGCAGGTTCAGCGGCACGGAGTCATGTGACGACGGTAGCACCGGGCCCGCCGGAGGCTTCCGACCTCTCGGCCCGGGACGACGGCGCGCGGTGCGGGGTAGCGTCACCAACGTGCCGGAGGGCTGGGGGTTGTCGCTGGGCGAGCCGGACTCCTCGCGAGCCGTGCTGGTCGGTGAGGGTCGCGCCGAGCTCGTCGCCGGGTGGACCCGGCCCGGAGCCAGGTACCGGCGGTGGCGGCTCCGGGGTCCCCACGAGGGCGCGGTGCGATCGGTCAGCCTGCTCCAGGGTGTGGGGAGCGCCGCCTTCCGCGTCGCCCGGGCCCAGCCGGCTGCCTCGGTGGCCTGGCAGCCGGACGGGACGACCGAGGCCCGAGCGCTCCCGGCGGGTCGGTGCGCATCGGCATCGCAGGGTTCGGTGGTCCTCACGGTCGAGTGGTGGCCGTGGATGGCACCGCGGCTGGCCGAGACGACGGCCGAGCTGGGTCGCCACGTCGACGGCGGTGGGCCGGTGCGGCTCGCAGGTCTCCCCGGCTCGTCGAGCGTCGCCGGCGACGGCGATCAGCGGACGGTGGCAGCCATGGCGCGGCTGATGGCCGACGCCGACCGTGCCGCGGTCTCGGGCATCGCCCGCGAGGTGGGTTGGTCGACGCGGACCCTTCGTCGGCGCCTCCGGGCGCTGGTCGGGTTGGGGCCGGACGAGCTGCGTCGACTGTCGCTGGCCAAGCGCGCGCAGCGCGCCCTCGGCTCCGGTGAACGCCCGGCGGCGGTCGCGGCACGGTTCGGCTACGTGGACCAGGGCCACCTCTCCCGCGAGTTCGGTCGGTGGTGCGGGTACACGCCGGGTGCCTGGCAGCGCCACGTCGGAGCGTGGTCCGCCGGCCTCGACGAACCCGTGGCCATCTGATCCAAGACTCGGCGACGCCGGCGCGCCGACCATGGCTTCATGGACGAGCAGCGCTTCACCCCCGCCGACGCGGAGTTCGAGACGCGGGTCCGAGCCAGCTTCGCCCGTCAGACGATGATGCGGACGCTGGGCGTCGAGATCGAGGTGGTGCACCCGGGACGGATCGAGTTGGTCTTCGCCCACGACGAGCGCTTCACCCAGCAGCACGGATTCGCCCATGCCGGGTCGATCGCCACAGCGCTCGACTCCGCCTGCGGCTACGCGGCCCTGTCGCTCATGCCGGCCGGGACCGCGGTCCTCACCGTCGAGTACAAGGTGAACCTGCTGCGACCGGCACGGGCCGATCGGTACCGGGCCTGCGGCTGGGTGGTGCGCGCCGGCCGCACCCTCACGGTCTGCTCGGCAGAGGCCACGGCCGAGGGTGACGCTCGACCGCTGGCCACCATGACCGGCACGATCATGACCGTCGTCGGGACGGATCTCGATGACTGACCGCCCGATCTCCGACCTCTCCACCCGACGAGCACGACGGTGAGGCTCGGCATCGACGCCGTCGAGGCGGCCGAAGCCCGGGTCCTGGCCTCGTTCCCACCCGAGGGCTGCGACTGGGCGCGCTGCTTCACGGCCCGCTTCGAGCGAGCCAACTTCGCCAGCCGCTACCACGTGGTCTACCCGGCGATCGCGTTGTTCTCGGTGCTGCGACGCCGGCCCGAGCGCGCCCGGGAGCTGCGCGCCGTGCTCGACGTGATGTACGAGGGACTCGTCGACGAGCGGTGCTGGAGGTACTGGCACACCGAGCTGTACGAGCGCAGCGGAGCGATCGTCGAGCGCAACCTCACCTACGCCGGACGATTGGCCGTGTTCGTCGGCCTCTACCTCGACGCCTTCGGCGACACGCCGTCACCGACGATCGACGTCGATGGCGACCGGGTGGGCTACCACGAGCTCTCAGCGCGCCTGGCAGAGCAGATGGCGACGTCACCGTCGTGTGGCGTCAGTTGCTACCACCACGAGTCGATGGTCATGTGCAACGCCGCGCTGATGATCAACAACGTCGTCCACGACCGTCTGGCGGGCACCCGGTACGCCGACCTCAACGAGACCTGGATGCGCACCGTTCGCGACGAGCTGGTGCGTCCGGCCGATGCGCCCACCGTCTTCTTCTACGGCACCGAACCCGGCGGACCCGCGGCGAACCCCGTCAAGGCCTCGCTCGGCATGGACGCCTGGGCGCTCGCCCTCCTCAGTGCTGTGGCGCCGACCGATGTCGCCGCCTGGTACCCGGCGTGGCGAGCCAAGCTCCGCATCGACGGCGACCGGGCGTGGGTGCCCGTGGACGAGCGTCGGGAGACCCCGGCCGAGCTGGCCAGCGTCGAGTACGCCACGGCGTGGGCGCTGGTGATCGCTGCCGAGCTGGGCGATGACGTCACGTTCGAGCGTCTCGACCGCACGCTCGCCCGGACGGCGATCACCGGCTTCCGCGTCGACCCGTATCTCAGCGGCCTCTACGTCCTCGCCCACCACATCGGCCCGGGCGGACTCCGCCGCCTCGTCGCCGAGCCCGGACCGGGCTGAGACCGCCGGGTCGGCTCGCTCGCCTCGCCGGGTGAGGTCCGTCGACCCGGTCCTCGGCGGGCGGCTCGGTACGCTCGGGGCGACGATGGGGCACAAGCACACCAAGGACGAGCTGCTGGCCGGGGCGCTGGCGACAGCGTTCGACGACGGCCTGAGCCAGGTCACCTTCGGTCGTGTGGCCAAGCGGCTGGGGATCAGCGATCGCACGGTCGTCTACTACTTCCCGACCAAGGACGAGCTGATCGCCGAGATCATCGGCTCGATGGGTGCGCAGCTGCAGGTCGCCCTGGCCGACGCCTTCGCCACCCCTGCGGGCGACCACCTCGAGCTGACCGCTGCGGCCTGGCCGGTGCTCGCCCGAGACGACGTCGACCCGGTCTTCGCGCTCTTCTTCGAGGCCAACGGTCTCGCCGCCACGGGTCGTGAGCCGTACCGGACCCTGGTGCCCCAACTGGTGGAGGCGTGGATCACGTGGGCGGCGGGCTTCGTCGAGGGCCCGCCCGAGCGACAGCGCACCGAGGCGCTCGCCTCGATCGCGCTGATCGATGGCCTCCTCCTGGTCCGCCAGCTCGCCGGACCCGACGCCGCCGAGCAGGCTGCCCGACGGCTCGGCGTCGCCTAACCCTCTCCGGCCGCCCGCTTGCGGGCCCGGTGGTCGGCGGTGTGGGTCCGGCTGGCGCACCGGGCGTCGTCGCAGAACCGGCGCGACCGGTTGCGGGTGGCGTCGTGGAAGAGGTCGTCGCAGTCGACGGCACCGCAGTGGCCGAAGCGGTCGACGCCGTCGTCACAGAGCTCGAACGCGAGTGCCATGCAGATGTCCGTCATCACCTGGTCGTCGAAGCGGGCAGTCGGCGGGGTCCAGTGCAGGTGGGGGCCGACCCCGTCGTGAGCCAGGACCGACGGCGAGACGGGCAGCTCGGTGAGCTGCTCGTTGACCTGGGCGATCGCCTCGTCGACCTCGAGGTCGGGGAGGGCCTGGAGCAGATCGCCGAGCTCGAGGATGCGCCGCTCGATCCGCTCGATCGATGCCTTCGAGGCCGTCTGGGCTCGTGCGAAGCCGCGCTCCCAGAGGGTCGCACGGGTGTCGCCCTCCGTGTCGCTCTCGGGTCGGAGCTGGTTGTGCAGGGCGACGGTCGCCTCGATCGTCAGCCGCAGCTCGGAACGGGTGACCGACGTGAGCATGTCATGAGCGTACCGCCGGACGGACGTCACATCCTCGATGCTTGCGTCAGGGGCTACCTCATGTTTCACTACTCACTCCTGTCAGGTGCATCGTGCGCTCTAGCTCCTGACTTCTCGAGGAGGTGGTCATGTCCGTCGTCACCGTGCTGCTCGTGCTCGCCAACGTGCTCGGCGTGGGCATGATCGTCCCGCAGGCGATTCGCCTCGCACGGGTTCGCTCGCTGGCCGGCGTGTCCGTGCCCTGGATCGGCATCAGCCTGGCGCTCAACGCGTGGTGGATCGGGTACGGCGTCGCCCAGGCGCGTTGGGGCGTCGTCCCGGTCTCGATCGGTGGGTTCCTCCTCTACCTCTGGATGGCCCGGCTCGCCGTGGGGATCGGTGGCCCTGTACTGGTCCGCGGTCTGCTGGGAGGTGTCGCGGCGGCGAGCGTCGGTCCCGCGGTCGGCCTGGTCACCGGCGGTTGGTTGGTGGCGGGGCTGATCATCGGCCTCTCGTATGGCGTGCAGTTCGCGCCGGCGGCCTGGTCGGCGGTGCGCTCCGAGCGCCTCGACGGGATCTCGCCGGCCACGTGGGTCATGGCCTGGGCGGAGGCAGCCATCTGGTTCGTCTACGGCCTCGACGCCGGCGACGCGGCGCTGCTCGTCGGCGGCGGCGGTGGCACGGTGATGGCCTCGATCATCCTGGTCCGGCTGCTCGACCGCCGAGGTGGCGACGAGCCGGTCTCGCGCCTCGCCCGACTCAGCTCCTGACGGCGGCCTCGACCAGACCGACGAAGACCGGGTGGGGTCGGTCCGGGCTGGAACCGAGCTGCGGCTGGTAGAGCGTGCCGAGGAAGAAGGGGTGGTCGACCCGCTCGATCGCCCGGACCTCGCCGAGCTCGTCGACCGCCGCGACCCGCATCCCGCCCGCGGCTGCCACCCGGTCGAGCTCGACGTTCAGGCCGTAGCTGCAGGTGGTTCGTTCGGTGATCGAGCCCGCACCGTCGTGGAGGCGGGCCAGCAGCGAACCCGGCGTCGGTGAGACGGAGATGTCGTGGCCGTTGATCGAGCAGGTCAGCAGCGACACGACCGGCGTGCCCCCGCCGCCGTACTCGGCGTGGGTCGCATCGGCGATGCCGAGCTGGGATCGAGCATGCTCTACCAGAACATGTTGGAACCCGCCTCCGAGGGCGAGACCGGGGCCCGAGCGGCCCGGCGAGCGAGCGGATGCGGACTGCCCCGGGAGGGGCGGGGAGCATCGAGGAAGCTTCGCTCAGAGCGGGAGAGAAGCGGTGCCGACCAAGGGCACGCCCCGCTCGCGGGCGGTCCTGATCACCTCCTCGGCACGGTCGGGGGCGTCGTAGGGCGTCCCGGGTCCGATGACGACGGCGTCCGGGAGCGCGGCGAGGTAGCGATCGTCGACGGTCACCGTCGGCACGACGTCGACGGTGACGTGGACTCCCAGGTGCGCGGCGGCGTCGGTGACCGCCCGCAGCGTGGGCGCGCGGTACGGGCTCCCCGAGGAGGCGTCGAAGACGACGTCGATCCGCACCATCAGGTCATCCTCGCTCGCCGGCTACGACGTCGGCGAGGGCCCGGCGGATGCGCTTGGCGCTCACCGGGTGAGCGGTGCCGAGTTGCTGGGCGAAGGTGCTGACCCGCAGCTCCTCGACCATCCAGCGGATCCGCTCGATCTCGCCGGCCCGCTCGCGAGGCAGCGAGGCGGCCGCTCGGTCGATCTCGGCCATGAGCCCGGCGAGCTCGGTGACGTGTTCCAGGTCGCGCCTCGGTGCGGTCCGGAGCCGGTCGACGCGGTGCTCGACGGCGGCGAGGTACCGGGGGAGGTGGGGCAGGTGGTCGGTGCCCGCCCGGGCCAGGAAGCCGGCGCCGGTGAGGCGCTCGAGCTGTCCTTCGAGATCGACGACGCTCGGTGCGATGAGCGGGTCCGACAGGGCGGCGAGCTGCTCGCGGAACCGGCTGGCCGAGTCGAGCGCCGGCGCAGCGGTCACGAGGAGGTCCACGGCGCGCTCCACGACGTCGGGCCGCACGGCGGCGAGGAGCCGCTCGAACCCCTCCTCGTCCCAGGCCGGGCCGCCGCGCTCCTCGACGAGCGCGTCGAGGGAGACGGCGACCGCGTCGTCGAGGAGGTCGGTGAGACGGCCGGTGACGCCTCGTGCGAGCTGGAGCTGGGTCGTGCGATCGAGGAGGCTCGCCACGGCCTTGCGCGGGGCGGGCAGGTTGAGCAGGAGGAGCCGGCGGGTGCCGATGCGCATCGACGCAGCCTGTGAGAGCGGATCGTCGAAGACCGCGACGCCGACGGACGAGCCCTCGTCGACGAGCGCCGGGTAGCCGACCATGGTGCGCCCACCCCGGTCGGCCTCCACGGTCGGCGGCAGCTTCCCGATCGCCCAGTCGGTGAGCCCGGTGCGCTCGATCCCACCCGCCGACTGGGAGAGCGCCGTTCGGACGTCGCCCCGCAGCTCGTCGCGGAGCGTCTCGAGGTCCTTGGAGCGCAGGGCGGTGCCGTCGTCGCGGTCGACGCTGAAGGTGACGAGGAGGTGGTCGGGGACCTGGTCGGGTCGCCAGTCGTCGGGCCCGACGGTCGCGCCGGTGACCGAGGCGACGTAGCGCCCGAGCGCGGCGAGCAGCGGCCCGTCGTCCGGCGTCGCGAAGCGGCGGAACTCCTCGGCCCGGTCGGCCATCGGGAGGAGCCGGCGGCGGACGACCTTCGGCAACGACCGCAACCAGGCGACGACCAGCTCGTCCCGCAGGCCCGGGACCTGCCAGTCGAACCCGGCGTCGGTGACCTGGTTCAGCGCTTCCAGCGGGACGTGGACCGTGGCGCCGTCGGTGGGCGAGCCCGGGTCGAACTCGTAGGTCATCTGCAGCGCGACGTCGCCCTGGACCCACACGTCGGGGTAGTCGTCGGAGTCGAGGTCGTCGTCGGGGTCGAGCAGGTCCTGCTCGGTGAGCCGGAGGAGGTCCGAGTCTGCGCCACCATGGTCACGCCACCAGCGATCGAAGTCGCCCTGCGAGGCGACTTCGTCGCCGACGCGCCGGTCGTAGAAGTCGAACAGGGCCTCGTCCGGCACGAGGTGCTGCCCACGACGAGCCCGGTCGGCTCGCGCCCGAAGCTCCAGGAACAGCTCGCGGTTGGCGTCGACCTGACGGTGCGGCACCTCGGTCTCACCCTCGACCAGCGCGTGCTGGATGAAGAGGTCGCGGGCCAGTCCCGGGTCGACGCGGTCGTAGCCGATCGTGCGGGCCGCCACGATGGGCAGCCCGTAGAGGGTCACGCGCTCGGCGGCGACCGCTCGACCCCGCTTCGGGTCCCACGTCGGGTCGCCGTAGCTGCGCTTCACGAGGTGGGCGCCGAGGCGTTCGGCCCACTCCGGTGCGATCGGTGCCGCCACGCGACCCCAGAGACGGTTGGTCTCGACCAGCTCACCGACCATGACCCACTTCGGCCGCTGGTTGGCCAGGGGTGAGCCGCGGCCGAGCGAGAAGCGGGCGTTGCGGGCACCCCGGTAGTCGCGCTGCTCGGTGTCGAGCATGCCGATCTGGGAGAGGAGCCCGGCCAGCAACGAGCGGTGGATCGCATCGTGGTCGTCGGGTGCCGACGAGCCGCGCAGACCCAGGTCGCTCACGACCCGGCGAAGCTGCCGTTCGAGGTCCTGCCACTCCCGGATGCGCAGGTAGTGCAGGTGCTCGGCCTTGCAGAGCTTGCGGAACTGGTTGCCCGAGAGCGACCGCTGCCGCTCGCGGAGGTGGTCCCAGAGCCGGAGGAACGCGAGGAAGTCCGACCCGTCGACGTCGAACCGTCGGTGGAGCTCGGCCGCCTCACCGGCGCGATCGGAGGGCCGTTCGCGAGGATCCTGGATCGAGAGCGCGGTCGCGATGATCAACACCTCGCGCGTGCAGCCCTCGTCGGCCGCCTCGACGACCATCCGGCCGAGGCGCGGATCGAGCGGCAGGCGGGCCAGGGTCCGTCCGAGCCGGGTGATGCGGCGGCGGGGATCGCGCTCGCCCGGGTCGAAGGCGCCCAGCTCCTCGAGGAGCCGGACGGCGTCGGTGACCGCCCGCCCGTCCGGCGGGTCGACGAAGGGGAAGTCACCGACCTCGCCCAGCTTCAGCGCCGCCATCTGGAGCACCACCGACGCGAGGTTGGTGCGGAGGATCTCCGGTTCCGTGAACTCCGGTCGGGCCTCGAAGTCCTCCTCGTCGTAGAGGCGGATGCAGGTGCCCGGGGCGATCCGGCCGCACCGGCCGGCCCGCTGGTCGGCCGAGGCCTGTGAGATCGGCTCGATCGGCAGGCGTTGCACCTTGAGTCGGCGGCTGTAGCGCGAGATCCGGGCCGTCCCGGTGTCGACCACGTACTCGATGCCGGGCACGGTCAACGAGGTCTCGGCGACGTTGGTCGACACGATCACCCGGCGGCCCCGGTGAGGACGGAAGATGCGGTGCTGCTCGTTGGCCGACAGCCGGGCGTAGAGCGGGAGGATCTCGGTGTTCGGCAGCTCCATGCGGCGGAGGTGATCGGCGGCATCGTGGATCTCGCGCTCGCCGCTGCAGAAGACCAGGACGTCGCCAGAGCCCTCGGTCCAGAGCTCGGTGACGGCGTCGCCGATGGCCTGGACCTGATCGCGGTCGTCGTCGATGCCGAACGGCTGGTAGCGGACCTCGACCGGATAGGTGCGCCCGGTGACCTCGACGACCGGAGCGTCGAAGTGCTCGGCGAAGCGCTCGGTGTCGATCGTCGCCGACGTCACGACGACCTGGAGGTCGCGGCGTCGGGGGAGGAGCCGGTGCAGGTAGCCGAGCAGGAAGTCGATGTTGAGGCTGCGCTCGTGGGCCTCGTCGATGATGATCGAGTCGTAGCGCCGCAGCATCGGATCGTGCTGGATCTCCGCCAGGAGGATGCCGTCGGTCATGACCTTGACGAGCGTGTCGTCGCCCACCCGGTCGTTGAACCGCACCGAGTACCCCACCGCGCCGCCGAGCTCGACGCCGACCTCCGACGCGATCCGCTCCGCGACCGAGCGCGCCGCGAGCCGCCGCGGCTGCGTGTGGCCGATCATGCCCCGGACGCCGCGCCCGCTCTCGAGGCAGAGCTTGGGGAGCTGGGTGCTCTTGCCCGAGCCGGTCTCGCCGGCGACCACCACCACTTGGTGCTCCCGCAGGACCTGGAGCAGATCGTCACGCCGTTCGGAGATCGGCAGCTCGGCCGGGTAGGACAGCCTCGGGACCGAGGCCCGACGTTCTGCGACGTGGGCCTCGGCCCGCTCTAGGCGTTCCAGGATCTCGGCGTCGACCGACCCGGACCGATCGAGCCGACGGCGCAACTCGTGGGCGTCGCGGACGGTCAGGTCACGGAGCCGGCGGCGCACCTCACCGATCGACGGCGCCGCCGCGCCGTCGGGCTCGGCTGCGCGCACGTCAGCCGCCGGCGAGGTGGGCCCGCACGGCGGCGGCGACGGCCTTGCCCTCGGCGCGGCCGGCGACCTTGGGCTGCACGGCCTTCATCGCCGGGCCCATCTGCGACGCATCGGTGATGCCCTCGGCGTCGAGCGTCTCGGCGACCAGCGCGGCCAGCTCGTCCTCGCCCAGCTGCTGGGGGAGGTAGACGGCCAGCACCTCGCGCTCGGCCAGCTCGGACGCCGCCTGCTCGTCGCGGCCGGCCTCGCGATACGCCTCGGCGGCCTCGGAGCGCTGCTTGGCGAGCCGACGCACGATGCCCTCGACGTCGTCGTCGGTCAGCTCGCGCGCGGCCTCGCCCGCGACCTTCTCCTCGCCGATGGCGGCGATCAGCATGCGGAGCGCGCTGGTGCGACCCTTGTCGCGCTCACGCATGGCGGTGGTGAGGTCGGCGCGGATGCGGTCCTCGAGGCTCACGGTCGTTCCCTTTCCCGACGAACGGGTCGAGGGTACTGCGGTGGGCGCTGGCGGCTCAGCCGTTTCGCCTACGCCTGGCGGCGCAGGAACGAGGTGATGCGCAGGACGTCGCTCGGCGTGAGCCGGCCGACGGGCCCGGTCGCGTACACGGCGGTCGCGACGGTGCCGTCGGGCCGGAGCAGGAAGCCGGTCGAGTGCAGGAACGTGCGGTCGCCGGTCTGGATGAAGGCGCCGGTGGCGTCGGCGATCGCGTGGGCGTCGAGCTCGGCATACATCGGGAACCCGACCCGCAGCCCGTCCTTCAGCTCGGCGGTCTGTTCGACGCTGTCGACCGAACCGGCGATGACCTTGATCTCGGACTCGATCATCGGACCGGCGTGGGTGGCGAAGTCAACCAACTGTTGACGGCAGTACGGTCACCAGTGACCCCGGTAGAGCTGCACGACGGCCCACTTGCCGGCGACGGAGGCGACGAGATCGACCTCGTTGCCCTCGGCGTCCTTGCCGTGGATCGGCGGCATCGTGTCGCCGGGGGTCAGCTGCGAGGCCATGGGCGTCCTCTCTCCGGCGATCAGCCGGCGATGGTCAGCGCTGCGATCATGCCAGCCACCAGGGGCACGGTCAGCATCGGCACGATCCAGCGCGCCCGGCGGTCGAACGGTTCGGTGACGAGCAGCGGCTCGGCGTGGCGCCGGTAGGTCGGCGGCAGCTCGGCGAGGTCGGCGGCGAGCTCGACGGAGAGCCGTTCGAGCCGCGTCCGGCCCCACGTGAGCGCTGCGATGAGCAGCGCGGTGTAGAGCGCGCCCTGTCCGATGACGCGCAGCGCCTCGCCGAGCCCTGTCCGGTCGACGACGGCGCCGGCGAAGGCGGTGGTGAAGACCCCGATCGAGGCGAGCAGCGCGATCACCCCAGCCGAGACCAGCGAGGACTGACCGAGGCGACCGATCACCCGGGTACGTCCGCCGAGATCGCGATCGTCGACGGTGACCTTCGTCCACGCGGCGCCGGTGAGCGCCAGCGCCCACGGCGCCGCCAGGATGACCGCGACGGTCGAACCGACCCACTGCCCGATCTCGATGCGCAGGTCGGCCTGCGCCGTCGGCTGCAGGCCGGTCCAGGCGAGGATCGCGATCGCGCCGGCCGTCGCCAGCAGCACGGGTCGCCAGCGGATCCGGGCGCCGTCGCTGAATCGCCGTCCTGTGGGCCGTCGGAGCGGCCGCTGCGGTGCTCGGCTCCGACTTCGTCAGACGGCG